>NZ_ABFU01000138.1 GCF_000171615.1 Bacillus coahuilensis m4-4
AGGAGTGACAGGTATACAAATTTTGGTGCGTTCGTGGAGTTGCCAGAAGGTAAAACCGGTCTAGTTCACATTAGTGAAGTAGCAGATAACTACGTAAAGGATATTAACGATCACTTAAAAGTAGGAGACGAAGTGACAGTTAAAGTCCTTAATGTAGAAAGTGATGGAAAGATCGGCCTATCTATACGTAAAGCAGTTGACAAGCCAGAAAGACCGGACAGACCAGAAAGACCACGTCATGACCGTCCATCAGGTGGCGGACGTCCACGAGGCAATTCAAACCACAAGCAAGACCGCGCGGCACCAAGAGGAGAAACATTCGAACAAAAAATGGCTCGCTTTCTTAAAGATAGTGAAGACCGCCTTTCCTCTCTTAAAAAGAACACAGAATCTAGAAGAGGCGGAAAAGGAGCTAAAAGAGGGTAACTTGCTGTCCATTCTATATACAGGCTTACATGCGATATAAGCCACTTCAGCCAAGATCATTGTGTCTTGGTTTTTTTTGTGCTGGATTTTAGGTGTGCAGAGTAGGGGGAGGCTTGGGGGAGCCGCACGAGATTAGAGTAAACCCGCATGAGGATGAGGTTTAGCCGCACAAGAAAGTAAGAGTCGCACGAGAATGGGAGAAAGGCGCACCAAATGAGAAGGGAACCGCACTAGATTAGAGTAAACCCGCACGAGGATGAGGTTTAGCCGCACAAGAAAGTAAGAGTCGCACGGGAATGGGAAATAGGCGCACCAGAAGAGAAGGGGACCGCACGAGATTGGAGTAAACCCGCACGAGAAGAGGGTTTAGCCGCACAAGAAAGTAAGAGTCGCACGGGATTTGGAGATAGGCGCACCAGATGAGAGGAAAAGAGAACAAGAAGACAGTCCCACCCACGACAAACCTGCACGCAAAAAAATCCAAGCCACAAAATTTCGTTTAAAAAGCAGTCCCAACCGAGCTAACCTTTACTTCACAAAAGTACAATACCAAAAAACACACAAAAAAAAGAGAGAATTCCAGGCAGCTTGTACCTTCATTCTCTCTTTTTTATGCCGATGACCCGTACGGGATTCGAACCCGTGTTACCGCCGTGAAAGGGCGGTGTCTTAACCGCTTGACCAACGGGCCTTGTTAAAAAGATCGTATCTGGCGGAGAAGGAGGGATTTGAACCCTCGCGCCGGTTACCCGACCTACACCCTTAGCAGGGGCGCCTCTTCAGCCACTTGAGTACTTCCCCAAATAAAAATGGCTCCGCAGGCAGGACTCGAACCTGCGACCGATCGGTTAACAGCCGATAGCTCTACCACTGAGCTACTGCGGATTAATGAAAAGATATTTCGTCATATCGACAATGTATATTATAAAAAGAATCCTAGAAGAAGTCAATTACTTTTTATAGATTGGGCAAGGAGTAGCTTTCCTTTACACCTTCCACATACGAATCGTCTTGTATCTACCCTCCGCTTTCTGTAGTAGGCTTGATCACAGTGAGAGCATTTATATTCATAATAGGTAGTTTTACGCTTATGTGTGACAGATGGCAGTGTAGAGCAATGTCTTGGTGCACGGACTTTATGACTTAGCCTTTTAAAATCTTGGTCCCCATGTTTGTACCCTCTTCCTTCTAAATGAAGATGATAATGACATAACTCATGCTTGATGATCCCAATTAACTCCTCTATTCCTAATTCTTCTAAGTACTTCTTATTAATTTCAATATGGTGAGAGGATAATAGATACCTACCTCCCGTCGTGCGTAAGCGAGGATTAAAGTAAGCCTGGTGAAGGAATGGTTTTCGAAAGTAGGTGACTGATAGTTCTTCGACTAGGCTCTGTAATTCTCTGTTTGTCATATATTATCCTCCTATCCGAACGTGACAACCCATTATATCATATAGTATTAATAGCCAATACCTTCTAAAGGAGGTTACATCATGCCGAACTGGTTACAAAACCAATTAAGGAAAGCCTATTATGATAAAGACCGTTACCAAATAAAACTTCTAAACCAATGTTGGAATTTTTATAGAAAGAAACAGGGGATTTGATGGGATATACAATAAAAATGTAAAAATGGGCTGTTCTCCTAAAATGAAAACAGCCCCCAAGTGATTAGTCTTCTTTATGAGGAGAGAGCATCGTTAATGCAACCCTTCCTTTTTGAACATCTACGCTGTCGACCCATACGGTGACTACTTGTCCAACACTCACAACATCAAGTGGATGTTTGACAAACCCTTTTTTCAACTTAGAAATGTGGACAAGGCCATCTTGTTTCACACCAATATCAACAAATGCACCAAAGTCCACCACGTTACGAACGGTCCCTTGGAGCTCCATTCCTACTGCTAAGTCCTCGAGCTTCAGTACTCCTTTTTTCAATAATGGCTTGGATAGCTCATCACGCGGATCTCTTCCTGGTTTCATTAACGCATCCATAATATCCTTTAGCGTTACCTCGCCAATCCCTAAATCTTCTGCTACTTGCCTTACATCAATGGTTGAAAGTCTGTCCATCACTTCTTTAGAACCAAGGTTATCTTTAGTGATTCCTAGACTCTTTATAAGTTGATTCACCTCTTTATAACTTTCTGGATGAATCGGTGTTTTATCTAGTGGTTCTTCCCCATCTATAATTCGAAGAAATCCTATACATTGCTCATATGTTTTAGCGCCTAATCTTGGAATATTCTTTAATTCAGATCTGGAATGAAACTTTCCTACCTCTTCTCGCTTTTTGACAATATTTTGTGCCACTGTTTTTGAAAGGCCCGAAACGTATTGCAGGAGGCTAGACGACGCAGTGTTTACATTCACCCCTACCCTGTTTACGGCTGTTTCAACGACGAATCCAAGGCTTTCGTTTAGTTTCTTCTGTGACACATCATGCTGATATTGCCCAACTCCGACAGATTTAGGATCAATTTTCACTAATTCAGATAGGGGGTCTTGTAGTCTTCTTGCAATTGAGACTGCACTTCTTTCTTCTACTTGTAAATCTGGAAACTCTTCACGAGCAATTTCCGATGCCGAATACACACTTGCACCTGCTTCATTTACAATAATATACGAGATTTCTTTATATCCCTCTTGAATAATATCCGCAATAAACTGCTCCGTTTCTCTAGAAGCTGTTCCATTTCCAATTGCAACAATCTCAATTTTGAAGCGGTTTAATACATCCTTCACCTTAGCTTTACTTTCTTCAAGCTTATTTTTAGGAGGATGAGGATAAATCACGTCAATATAAAGCATCTTCCCCGTCTCATTCACAACAGCAAGCTTACAGCCTGTTCGGTAGGCCGGGTCCACACCTAGCACCATTTTCCCTTTTAACGGTGGTTGCAATAATAGATTTTGCAGGTTTTCAGAGAAAATATGAATTGCTTGGTTCTCCGCCACGTCTGTCAGTTCACTTCGAATCTCTCGCTCTATAGACGGCTGAATTAACCGTTTATATCCATCTTCAATCGCTTCCTTTACATAAGCTTCTGACGGTGAACCGGCTTTGGTGATGGTTTTCTTTTCTAAATAAGCAAGGATCGTATCAACTGGCGGTACAACAGAAACCTTTAGGACGTCCTCTTTTTCTCCACGATTCATCGCAAGAACACGGTGAGGAACTATTTTTGAGACAGGCTCTTCGTATTCATAGTACATCTCGAATACACCCTTTTCGTCAAGTTCTTGCTTTTTCACTGACGTAACAATTTTCCCTTTTGTCGTTGTTTCTTTACGAATCCATTGTCTGCTTTCAGGTTCGTCCGAGAGTTGTTCCGCTATAATATCTTTTGCACCTTCGATCGCTTGTTCTGTTGATTCTACTCCAAGTTCTTCATTTATGTATTTTTTTGCTTGTTCTTCTACAGATGAAGCTTCGTATGTTAACATCCACTGCGCGAATGGCTCTAAACCCTTTTCCTTAGCAACTGTAGCTTTCGTTCTTCTCTTTTGCTTGTAGGGTCTATATAAATCTTCAAGAAACTGAAGCTTTGCTGCTTGCTTAATAGACTGTGTCAGTTCTTCGGTCAGTTTTCCTTGTTCATCTATTAAACGAAGGATTTCTTCTTTTCGTGATTCTAAGTTTTGTAAGTAGTTCCATCGTTCCATAATGGATTTTATTTGGACCTCGTCGAGCGATCCCGTCATTTCTTTACGGTATCTGGCAATGAACGGAACCGTATTTCCCTCTTCTAGCAAGTCAATAACACTCTTCACTTGCTTGAAATTTAATTTCAGTTCTGTTGTCAGTTGTTTCAATAACACATTTTGATCCACTTTCACATCTACGGTCATATGGTACCTCCTATATA
>NZ_ABFU01000137.1 GCF_000171615.1 Bacillus coahuilensis m4-4
GGATGACGGGATCGAAGCGTCGTACCCCTGCTTGTAAGTGCACGTGCGCACCCAGCTGAGATATACCTACCAGATTATATATGGTGACCCGTACGGGATTCTGAACCCGTGTTACCGCCGTGAAAGGGCGGTGTCTTAACCGCTTGACCAACGGGCCAGTAAGTGTGTGATGGCGGAGAGCAAGGGATTCGAACCCTTGAGACAGCGTTAACCGTCTACACGATTTCCAATCGTGCTCCTTCGACCTCTCGGACAGCTCTCCTAATGGCTCCGCAGGCAGGAATCGAACCTGCGACCGATCGGTTAACAGCCGATAGCTCTACCACTGAGCTACTGCGGAATACTAACAGATTGGCGACGTCCTACTCTCACAGGGGGAAGCCCCCAACTACCATCGGCGCTGAAGAGCTTAACTTCCGTGTTCGGTATGGGAACGGGTGTGACCTCTTCGCTAATGCCACCAAACTATTATTGATAAGAGACAAATTCTATTATACTCAATTCTTGAAATTATTCAAGAGTTTTATAATATTTTTTTGCACTTACAAAACTAGATAAAGTTCATGAAGATACGTTGAATATCGTGTGTTAGATTATGTTGGTTAAGTCCTCGACCGATTAGTATTCGTCAGGTCAATATGTCANCATACTTCCACCTCGAACCTATAAACCTGATCATCTTTCAGGGGTCTNACTTACAAGAAAGGAAAATCTCATCTTGAGGGGGGCTCATGCTTAGATGCTTNCAGAATTAATCACCTTCCGCACATAGCTACCCAGAGATGCCTTTGGAAAAAAACATGGTACACCAGCTGGTGTTCCCTCCCGGTCCTCTCTCTATTAAGGACAGNTACTTCTCAAATTTTTTCGGCCACGAATGGNTAGGGACCGAACT
>NZ_ABFU01000136.1 GCF_000171615.1 Bacillus coahuilensis m4-4
GGGGAGGTTTGCAACTCCATGTCGGCTCATCGCACCTTGGGCTGTATCCGGTCCCAAGGGTTGGGCTGTTCGCCCCAAAACCAGGTACGCGAGCTTGGGTCCAGAACGTCGTGAGACAATTCGGTCCCTATCCGTCGTGGGCGTAAGAAATTGAAGAGGAGCTGTCCTTAGTACGAGAGGACCGGGATGGACGCACCGCTGGTGTACCAGTTGTCTTGCCAAAGGCATCGCTGGGTAGCTATGTGCGGAAGGGATAAGTGCTGAAAGCATCTAAGCATGAAGCCCCCCTCAAGATGAGATTTCTCTTTCTTTGAAGTAAGACCCCTGAAAGATGATCAGGTTGATAGGTTCGAGGTGGAAGTATGGTGACATATGGAGCTGACGAATACTAATCGGTCGAGGACTTAACCAAAATAATCTAACACACGATATTCAACGTATCTTCATGAACTTTATCTAGTTTTGAGAGTACAAAATTCTTAAAAAAATCCTTGAAATCTTTCAAGAATTGATTATAATAATATTTGTCTCGATAAAATAATTTGTCTGGTGGCAACAGCGAAGAGGTCACACCCGTTCCCATACCGAACACGGAAGTTAAGCTCTTCAGCGCCGATGGTAGTTGGGGGCTTCCCCCTGTGAGAGTAGGACGTCGCCAGGCTGTTATATTGTTCCGCAGTAGCTCAGTGGTAGAGCTATCGGCTGTTAACCGATCGGTCGCAGGTTCGAGTCCTGCCTGCGGAGCCATGCTTCCATAGCTCAGCAGGTAGAGCACTTCCATGGTAAGGAAGAGGTCACCGGTTCGAGCCCGGTTGGAAGCTTACATAAACATCTTAAGACTGGCCCGTTGGTCAAGCGGTTAAGACACCGCCCTTTCACGGCGGTAACACGGGTTCGAATCCCGTACGGGTCACCATACATACGGAGGATTAGCTCAGCTGGGAGAGCACCTGCCTTACAAGCAGGGGGTCGGCGGTTCGATCCCGTCATCCTCCACCATTTTAACATTTTAATTATATTCTTTTCACCTAAATGCCGGTGTAGCTCAATTGGTAGAGCACGTTGAATAGGCTTCGTAGCTTATCATCAGCGCACAAATCGAGATGCTACTTGAATGATCTTTCTGAGATTTGGGCGACGAGTTAAAAAGAGTTCTTAATAATTTATCTTACCTAAATGCCGGTGTAGCTCAATTGGTAGAGCAACTGACTTGTAATCAGTAGGTTGGGGGTTCAAGTCCTCTCGCCGGCACCACTAAGGATGGAGGGGTAGCGAAGTGGCTAAACGCGGCGGACTGTAAATCCGCTCCCTCAGGGTTCGGCGGTTCGAATCCGTCCCCCTCCACCACTTTTACATATTGAATAACCAAAGTGGACATACTATGTATCGTCCTTTTTATTTTCTTTAATGGGCTATAGCCAAGCGGTAAGGCATCGCACTTTGACTGCGACATGCGTTGGTTCGAATCCAGCTAGCCCAGCCATTTTTTGAACCACCATTCTGAAAGCTGGACGTCTGTTCTAAGAGAAGAGTAACAGATTTTTAATAAATAGTTGGAGCCATTAGCTCAGTTGGTAGAGCACGAAAGAAAAAGCTTCTACGAAAAAGCATCTAGCGTACAGCTTGAGCTGCTACTTGAATTATCATTCTGAAAGCTGGACGTCTGTTCTAAGAGTAGAGAAACAAATTCTTAATAAATAATTGGAGCCATTAGCTCAGTTGGTAGAGCACGAAAGAAAAAGCTTCTACGAAAAAGCATCTAGCGTACAGCTTGAGCTGCTGCTTGAACCTTCATTCTGAAAGCTGGACGTCTGTTCTAAGAGAAGAGTAACAGATTTTTAATAAATAGTTGGAGCCATTAGCTCAGTTGGTAGAGCATCTGACTTTTAATCAGAGGGTCGCAGGTTCGAATCCTGCATGGCTCATCGCTAAAAAGAAGTCTTCACTTAGGTGAAGGCTCTTTTTTTATTTTGGTGCTTGTAAATACTAGAGACTGGCAAT
>NZ_ABFU01000134.1 GCF_000171615.1 Bacillus coahuilensis m4-4
TAAGCCAACATCCTGCCTGTCAAAGCAACTCCACATCCTTTTCCACTTAACGTATACTCTGGAGAATTAGGTGGTGGTGTGGGNTGTTTNNNTTTTGAATAAGGATNTTATNANTNGNAGTNTGANTNNAATCCATAAGTATTTGGCATTCGGAGTTTGTCTGAATTCGGTAACCCGGGATGGGCCCCTAGTCCAAACAGTGCTCTACCTCCAATACTCTCACTCATGAGGCTAGCCCTAAAGCTATTTCGGAGAGAACCAGCTATCTCCAGGTTCGATTGGAATTTCTCCGCTACCCACACCTCATCCCCGCACTTTTCAACGTGCGTGGGTTCGGGCCTCCATTCAGTGTTACCTGAACTTCACCCTGGACATGGGTAGATCACCTGGTTTCGGGTCTACGACCTCATACTCATTCGCCCTATTCAGACTCGCTTTCGCTGCGGCTCCGTCTTCTAAAACTTAACCTCGCATGAAATCGTAACTCGCCGGTTCATTCTACAAAAGGCACGCTATCACCCATTAACGGGCTCTAACTACTTGTAGGCACACGGTTTCAGGTTCTATTTCACTCCCCTCCCGGGGTGCTTTTCACCTTTCCCTCACGGTACTGGTTCACTATCGGTCACTAGGGAGTATTTAGCCTTGGGAGATGGTCCTCCCGGATTCCGACGGAATTTCACGTGTTCCGCCGTACTCAGGATACATTCAAGAGTGAGTAGAGTTTCAGCTACAGGGTTGTTACCTTCTTTGACGGGCCTTTCCAGACCACTTCACTTACCCTACTCTTTTGTAACTCCGTATAGAATGTCCTACAACCCCAAGAGGCAAGCCTCTTGGTTTGGGCTAATCCCGTTTCGCTCGCCGCTACTCAGGGAATCGATTTTTCTTTCTCTTCCTCCAGGTACTTAGATGTTTCAGTTCCCTGGGTCTGCCTTCATTACCCTATGTATTCAGGTAAAGATACTGTTCCATTACGAACAGTGGGTTCCCCCATTCGGAAATCTCCGGATCAAAGCTTACTTACAGCTCCCCGAAGCATATCGGTGTTAGTCCCGTCCTTCGTCGGCTCCTAGTGCCAAGGCATCCACCGTGCGCCCTTATTAACTTAACCTAAAAAACTCAATTCGAAGTGAGCGATCACTTCTTTAAAAAATCGGTTAAAATCCATCAGTGACGATACTCGGTTTGCCAAATGGCAAATATTATATCTTCATGTGTTGCTTTATCTAGTTTTCAAAGTACAAGTGGTGGAGCCTAGCGGGATCGAACCGCTGACCTCCTGCGTGCAAAGCAGGCGCTCTCCCAGCTGAGCTAAGGCCCCATTTTTTAAGTTGTAAAAATGAAAATGGTGGGCCTAAGTGGACTCGAACCACCGACCTCACGCTTATCAGGCGTGCGCTCTAACCAGCTGAGCTATAGGCCCATTCTTACTTCGCTATAAAGTTGAAGGATTGAACCTTCAAAACTGAAAAGACAACAACGCAACGTACTTGCGCACGACGCGCTGACTTCTACGTTACCACAGGACGTGGCGAACTTAGTAGAAGTTCATTTTTGTCATACATCGTAGATGTATGAATATTCCTTAGAAAGGAGGTGATCCAGCCGCACCTTCCGATACGGCTACCTTGTTACGACTTCACCCCAATCATCTGTCCCACCTTAGGCGGCTGGCTCCAAAAGGTTACCCCACCGACTTCGGGTGTTACAAACTCTCGTGGTGTGACGGGCGGTGTGTACAAGACCCGGGAACGTATTCACCGCGGCATGCTGATCCGCGATTACTAGCGATTCCAGCTTCATGTAGGCGAGTTGCAGCCTACAATCCGAACTGAGAACCGGTTTTATGGGATTGGCTTCACCTTCGCGGCTTCGCTGCCCTTTGTACCGTCCATTGTAGCACGTGTGTAGCCCAGGTCATAAAGGGCATGATGATTTTGACGTCATCCCCACCTTCTTCCGGTTTGCACCGGCAGTCATCTTAGAAGTGCCCACTTTAATGATGCAACTAAAAACAAGGGGTGGGCTCCGTTGCGGGA
>NZ_ABFU01000133.1 GCF_000171615.1 Bacillus coahuilensis m4-4
CCTAGGACTNAGGGATCGGAAGTAAAAGAACTTGTTGCCATGTTCCCCCGAGTNCCCCCGAAAAGGACNATCACCCAACTAGTCCAAAAGCAACAGCTANNCCAANCCAAAGGGGATAGAAAAACCTCCCTNACTACCCTTTGAATTCTTCAANCGGTGAGGCCTTTGCAACCAACATCCCACATCAATATGAAATGACCGAATATCAAATGAAATGGGAGGAAGGATCCGAGCTTCAACTAAGTGACCCTTCCGTATCTCTACGACCAGCAAGTGAAACGGATTTGACCCTTGAAATTCAATTAGATGTACAATGCTTTTGGATTTTCAGAAGACGATGCAGTTTTGTATAATCAGCGGATCAAAGAGGAAGATCTTTCAAGATTTTTATATCGTAGAACAAAACGGTGTGGGTGTAGGAAAGCTTCGATTCTCAGAATTGGAAGGCGATGCCTGGATATACGGGTTTGCCGTATTACCAGCGTATCAAGGAAAGGGCATAGGACGGAATGCTCTTATTCAAGCGGTGAAGCTTGGGTCAGAAAGCGGGAGTAGCGTGTACCTAGAAGTGGAAGCGAAAAACGAACGCGCCCTGTCACTGTATACAAGTGTAGGCTTCCAAATCATAGGCGCACAAGCTCACTGTNAAATACGGGAATGAAAGAGAATAGAAAGTAATAGACTACTAGAGAGGAATTCGTTTCGTAAGAAAATACTCTCTAGTTTATTTTTTTCGACAAATTTTGAAAAAAGCCTTGCCTAATAGAAAAGTCGTATGATATTATAATCTTCGTTGTCACGGAAAATTTACAATCTTAACATAGTCGTTATTGTTTACCATGGCCCGTTGGTCAAGCGGTTAAGACACCGCCCTTTCACGGCGGTAACACGGGTTCGAATCCCGTACGGGTCATCTTTTCGGGAGTGAGATATCTCATCTCCCTTTCTTATTTTTCTACTATTATGTGGTCCCGTGGTGTAGCGGTTAACATGCCTGCCTGTCACGCAGGAGATCGCGGGTTCGATTCCCGTCGGGACCGCCATTAAAGCTTTTTAAAAAAACTTTTAAAAAGTTGTTGACTTAAAAGGTGAAACTTGATAAGATATTCCTTGTCGCTGTTACGAAACAGCAAAAACGATGGGCTATAGCCAAGCGGTAAGGCATCGCACTTTGACTGCGACATGCGTTGGTTCGAATCCAGCTAGCCCAGCCATTTTTTTGAGCCGTTAGCTTAGTTGGTAGAGCAAGAAAGTAAAAACTTCCGTGAAAAATCATCTAGCGTACAGCTTGAGTCAGCCTGAAAGCTGGACGTCTGTTCTAAGTTTTGAGTCACAGATATTTAACAAATAATTGGAGCCATTAGCTCAGTTGGTAGAGCATCTGACTTTTAATCAGAGGGTCGCAGGTTCGAATCCTGCATGGCTCACCATTCTTATTAAATTAATCATATGCGGGTGTGGCGGAATTGGCAGACGCACCAGACTTAGGATCTGGCGCCGCAAGGCGTGGGGGTTCGACTCCCTTCACCCGCACCATTCTAGTTTTTGGTAAGCGAGTTTGTTCATTGAATAGCGATAAGTATTTAGAAGATGCGGTCGTGGCGGAATGGCAGACGCGCTAGGTTGAGGGCCTAGTGGGGGTAACCCCGTGGAAGTTCGACTCTTCTCGGCCGCACCAAAAAACATCATATGCGCCCGTAGCTCAATTGGATAGAGCGTCTGACTACGGATCAGAAGGTTATGGGTTCGACTCCTGTCGGGCGCGCCATATTATCGGGGAGTAGCTCAGCTTGGTAGAGCACTTGGTTTGGGACCAAGGGGTCGCAGGTTCGAATCCTGTCTTCCCGACCATGATTTTTAACTTAATAAGCGGGTGTAGTTTAATGGTAAAACCTCAGCCTTCCAAGCTGATGTCGTGGGTTCGATTCCCATCACCCGCTCCAATTAATGCTTGATTGAACTTTGAAAACTGAAAAGACAACACGTCAACGTTAAAATTAGTACCCATGAGGTACAAAACTTATTTATACTTCGGTATAAAAATGAACGTCGATTAAGTTTGCTACGTCCTGTAGCAACATCGACATCATGTGCAAAGTGAGCTTGCTCAAACTTTTTATGGAGAGTTTGATCCTGGCTCAGGACGAACGCTGGCGGCGTGCCTAATACATGCAAGTCGAGCGAGGCCTTCGGGCCTAGCGGCGGACGGGTGAGTAACACGTGGGTAACCTGCCTGTAAGACTGGGATAACTTCGGGAAACCGAAGCTAATACCGGATAATATTTTTGGTTGCATGACCGAAAATTGAAAGGTGGCTTTTAGCTATCACTTACAGATGGACCCGCGGCGCATTAGCTAGTTGGTGAGGTAACGGCTCACCAAGGCAACGATGCGTAGCCGACCTGAGAGGGTGATCGGCCACACTGGGACTGAGACACGGCCCAGACTCCTACGGGAGGCAGCAGTAGGGAATCTTCCGCAATGGACGAAAGTCTGACGGAGCAACGCCGCGTGAGTGAAGAAGGTTTTCGGATCGTAAAACTCTGTTGTTAGGGAAGAACAAGTGCCGTTTGAATAAGGCGGCACCTTGACGGTACCTAACCAGAAAGCCACGGCTAACTACGTGCCAGCAGCCGCGGTAATACGTAGGTGGCAAGCGTTGTCCGGAATTATTGGGCGTAAAGCGCGCGCAGGTGGTTTCTTAAGTCTGATGTGAAAGCCCACGGCTCACCCGTGGAGGGCATTTGAAACTGGGGAAATTGAATGGCAAAAAAGAAAGTGGAATTCCAAGGGTAGCGGTAAAAGGCGTAAAAATTTGGAGGAAAACCAATGG
>NZ_ABFU01000132.1 GCF_000171615.1 Bacillus coahuilensis m4-4
TTAGCGTATATATGCCCTGCAATATGATGAACCCCTACTAAAGGCTTTCCATGTGCAAATGCTATGGCCTTCGCTGCATTTACTCCTATGAGTAAGGCTCCAACAAGCCCTGGACCTTCTGTCACCGCAATAGCATCAATCTCTTCCATCGTGACCTCTGCTTGACGTAACGCTTCCTCTACCACTAGTGTGATCTCTTCCACATGATGTCTTGACGCAATCTCGGGCACTACCCCACCAAATCGTTTGTGACTTTCGATTTGTGATGCCACTACATTTGACACAATGGTTGTCCCATCTTTTACAATGGCTGCTGCCGTTTCATCACAGCTTGTCTCAATTCCTAGTATGAAACGTCCTTTTTCACTCATAAATTCACCCACATTACTATAGCGTCTTCTTGGTTATCGGAATAATATCCCTTCCGAATGCCACCTTCAACGAAGCCTAATTTTTTATACAATCCAAGAGCTGGCTCATTGCTTACCCGTACCTCTAATGTCATCTTCGTCGCTCCGTGATCTCTAGCCACCTTCATCATTATAGATAACAGCCAATCCCCAAGCTTACGACCACGATACCTTGATAGTATCGCAATATTGGTAATATGTGCCTCATCCACCACTAACCACATACCACAGTAGCCAATAATTTGTTCTTTTTCCACCAACACACGATAGCGAGCAAACGAATTATGCTCCAACTCATTTTCAAATGCCGACCTTTTCCAAGGAAGAGTAAATGCATCGTTTTCTACAACAAGGACTTCATCTAAATCAGCAAGCTGCATCTCCCGGCACATGATTTCTTGATCAGCTATGTGTACCTCTACCCCTTCGATTTCTCTGCTTCGAGCCATTTCGCTTCCGCCTCTGCTAATCTAATATAATTTGGAACAAATTCATGAACTGGAGTAGGTTCACGGGTTAAGCCGATATATCCTAATTCAGATGGGCGAGGATTAGACTCGGATAGTGTGGCAATATAAGCTAGCTCCCCCAATTCTCTTTCTAACACTTCACGGTGAATTACCGTATCTCCACCAACAAATAAAACGGGTTTCCCTAGGCTTTTTAAATGCTTGGCCCACTCTTCTGCAAGGATATTACAATCCTCCATTACTGCATGGAGCTCACCATCTTGAAACCCATACAACCCAGTGTAAATTTGTCCTCTTCTTGCATCGAATAACGGTGACACGTACCCTTGGAAATAACGTCCATTCGCAGCTAAAACTGCTAAGCTTGAAACACCCACAACCGGGATATTTAAAGACCAAGCAAGCGTCTTTGCAAGAGTTACCCCAATCCGCACACCCGTATACGACCCAGGACCAATCGCCACTACAATTTTATCCAATTCTTTTGGGCTAACCTGACAATCCTTTAATAGCTGTTCAACAGCAGGCATCGCGCGTAAAGAATGGTTAATCTTCATATTCGAGATATACTCTCCCGCAACCTTTTCTTCTGTTAAAAGACTAACTCCTAATGCAAAGTTAGACGTATCTATGGCAAGTATATTCATTCAAGTAGCTCCTTACAAAGTTTTTCATACTGTGTCCCAATTGGAGTAAGCTCAATACGTCTCTCTTGATCTCCTTCATGAAAGATCCTTAACTCTAATCTCTCACGGGGCAGTTGTTCTTCAATCAAACTTGCCCATTCGACAACAGTAACACCTTCACCTTCAAAGTATTCATCAAATCCAAGATCTTCAAACCCATCTTCGACCCGGTACACATCCATATGATAAAGAGGCAGTCTTCCGTGATACTCCTTAATAATCGTAAAAGTTGGGCTATTAACCGTTCGTGTTATCCCAAGCCCTTTGGCGAATCCTTTTGTAAACGTTGTTTTACCAGCCCCAAGGTCTCCTTCAAGGGTGATCACAGCTCCTTTAAATACACGTTCACCAAGCCTTTTCGCAAATGTTGTAGTATCATGTTCACTCTGTGAAACGATTGAGTAGGACATCTTCGTATCTCCAATCTAAATTAGTAACTATGGTATATTGATAAGAAATCATAAAATCTAGATAAAAAAACCTTAGGAACTCTATCCTAAGGTGAAGTATTCTATATGTAGTGTAATGCATAATAGTTTAAACATCAAAATTTAAAAATGGCGGTCCCGACGGGAATCGAACCCGCGATCTCCTGCGTGACAGGCAGGCATGTTAACCGCTACACCACGGGACCAGATGGATTATTGCGGGGGCAGGATTTGAACCTGCGACCTTCGGGTTATGAGCCCGACGAGCTACCGAACTGCTCCACCCCGCGACAATAAAAACTATTACTAGGTATTCTCATGATCTTTTTCATTATATAGACCGCCCTGACTTCAGTATGATTACTCAAGTAGCAGCTCAGTCAGTGCGCTGATGTAATGCTCCGTAGCGTATTCGTACGTGCTCCACCCTGCGATAATAATAACTATTGCTTGATATAATATTCTCATGATCATATTCTCTAGATAACTGTCCCGATCTCAGAAAGCTTATTCAAGATGCAGCTCGATCGGTACAACTCGATGTGGATTCAAGAAGCTTATGCTCGTTGCTCCACCCCGCGATAATAAAGAATAGATAAAAGAAATATGCACGGCGACGTCCTACTCTCACAGGGGGAAGCCCCCAACTACCATCGGCGCTGAAGAGCTTAACTTCCGTGTTCGGTATGGGAACGGGTGTGACCTCTTCGCTATTGCCACCATACATATTCAGTTTGACAGTACGTTGTACTCTCAAAACTAGATAAAGTTCATGAAGATACGTTGAATATCGTGTGTTAGATTATTTGGTTAAGTCCTCGACCGATTAGTATTCGTCAGCTCCATATGTCACCATACTTCCACCTCGAACCTATCAACCTGATCATCTTTCAGGGGTCTTACTTCAAAGAAAGAGAAATCTCATCTTGAGGGGGGCTTCATGCTTAGATGCTTTCAGCACTTATCCCTTCCGCACATAGCTACCCAGCGATGCCTTTGGCAAGACAACTGGTACACCAGCGGTGCGTCCATCCCGGTCCTCTCGTACTAAGGACAGCTCCTCTCAAATTTCTTACGCCCACGACGGATAGGGACCGAACTGTCTCACGACGTTCTGAACCCAGCTCGCGTACCGCTTTAATGGGCGAACAGCCCAACCCTTGGGACCGACTACAGCCCCAGGATGCGATGAGCCGACATCGAGGTGCCAAACCTCCCCGTCGATGTGGACTCTTGGGGGAGATAAGCCTGTTATCCCCGGGGTAGCTTTTATCCGTTGAGCGATGGCCCTTCCATGCGGAACCACCGGATCACTAAGCCCGACTTTCGTCCCTGCTCGACTTGTAGGTCTCGCAGTCAGGCTCCCTTGTGCTTTTACACTCTACGAATGATTTCCAACCATTCTGAGGGAACCTTTGGCCGCTCCGTTACCTTTTAGGAAGCGACCGCCCCAGTCAAACTGCCCACCTGAAACTGTCTCCCACCCGGATCACGGGGTGTGGGTTAGAATGCCAACACGGCCCGGGGAGTATCCCACCAGCGCCTTCCACCAAAGCTGGCGCTCCCGTTTTCTATGGCTCCTAACTATCCTGGAACAAGCTGTGCCAAAA
>NZ_ABFU01000131.1 GCF_000171615.1 Bacillus coahuilensis m4-4
CAAGGGGTGGGGCATGGTGTTTTATTTGGAAGCCACCGCGAAGAACCTTACCAGGTCTTGACATCCTCTGACAACCCTAGAGATAGGGCGTTCCCCTTCGGGGGACAGAGTGACAGGTGGTGCATGGTTGTCGTCAGCTCGTGTCGTGAGATGTTGGGTTAAGTCCCGCAACGAGCGCAACCCTTGATCTTAGTTGCCATCATTAAGTTGGGCACTCTAAGATGACTGCCGGTGACAAACCGGAGGAAGGTGGGGATGACGTCAAATCATCATGCCCCTTATGACCTGGGCTACACACGTGCTACAATGGACGGTACAAAGGGCAGCGAAGCCGCGAGGTGAAGCCAATCCCATAAAACCGTTCTCAGTTCGGATTGTAGGCTGCAACTCGCCTACATGAAGCTGGAATCGCTAGTAATCGCGGATCAGCATGCCGCGGTGAATACGTTCCCGGGTCTTGTACACACCGCCCGTCACACCACGAGAGTTTGTAACACCCGAAGTCGGTGGGGTAACCTTTTGGAGCCAGCCGCCTAAGGTGGGACAGATGATTGGGGTGAAGTCGTAACAAGGTAGCCGTATCGGAAGGTGCGGCTGGATCACCTCCTTTCTAAGGAATATTCATACATCTACGATGTATGACAAAAATGAACTTCTACTAAGTTCGCCACGTCCTGTGGTAACGTAGAAGTCAGCGCGTCGTGCGCAAGTACGTTGCGTTGTTGTCTTTTCAGTTTTGAAGGTTCAATCCTTCAACTTTATAGCGAAGTAAGAATGGGCCTATAGCTCAGCTGGTTAGAGCGCACGCCTGATAAGCGTGAGGTCGGTGGTTCGAGTCCACTTAGGCCCACCATTTTCATTTTTACAACTTAAAAAAATGGGGCCTTAGCTCAGCTGGGAGAGCGCCTGCTTTGCACGCAGGAGGTCAGCGGTTCGATCCCGCTAGGCTCCACCACTTGTACTTTGAAAACTAGATAAAGCAACACATGAAGATATAATATTTGCCATTTGGCAAACCGAGTATCGTCACTGATGGATTTTAACCGATTTTTTAAAGAAGTGATCGCTCACTTCGAATTGAGTTTTTAGGTTAAGTTAATAAGGGCGCACGGTGGATGCCTTGGCACTAGGAGCCGACGAAGGACGGGACTAACACCGATATGCTTCGGGGAGCTGTAAGTAAGCTTTGATCCGGAGATTTCCGAATGGGGGAACCCACTGTTCGTAATGGAACAGTATCTTTACCTGAATACATAGGGTAATGAAGGCAGACCCAGGGAACTGAAACATCTAAGTACCTGGAAGAACAGAAAGAAAAATCNATTCCCTCAATATCCCCAACCCAAACCAGATTATCCCAAACCAACACACTTCCCTCTTGGGGTTTTATNACATTCTATACTCANTTACAAAACANTACNTTAANTNAACTCTTCTNTAAACCCCCCTCATTTAAAGTAACAACCCTNTANCTNAAACTCTACTCACTCTTTATAATGGCCTGAGTACGGCG
>NZ_ABFU01000130.1 GCF_000171615.1 Bacillus coahuilensis m4-4
CCGTATGAACGCTTAGAGATTGTTCCTTACACTCTTTATTGTGTTGACCATACACCTGATCAAAGCATGAATGAATACCGACCTGTGGAAGAAGAAGTATTAGAACCTCCCCATGACAATACGTATACGAAAAGAAGACAGGATGAAACAAGAGATTATCAAGATAGCTTCCAAGAAGTCGGTAGATTCGGAACGTCTGAAACACCTTCTGATTTCAATGGAGATTACAATAGCTATGAACATCTGTACCAAGATGGAGATTTCGACCGTGAAGGCTTCACGGAGAACTACGAAACTTTTACAGCTACTGATATTGAGGGGAAAGATCGAAAAGTTATGCCGTCAAGAAAGCATGAAGAATACGAAAAACAATTAGACGATCAAGGGACAGAAGCACCTTTCGGTGATGTACCCTATCACTACCGAGATTCTTATGTTGATGATGATAAAGAGTAATGTTTAAAGGAAAAGGGAATCCGTTTAATTCGGATTCCCTTTTCTTTTAACCTTATTTCCTAATCAATGAATATTGCTCAATTCCCCAAATATCTTTAGCATATTCTGCTATAGTTCTGTCACTTGAGAAATAACCAGAGTGCGCAATATTTAGTATGCTTTTTCTTAGCCATTCTTTTGGATGCTTATACGTAGCATTAATTTTTTCATGGGCGTCTACATACGCTGAGAAATCTCGCAAAACAAAATAATAATCGTTTTCTGTTAAAAGAGAATCATAGATCAAATCGAATGGTTCGTCATTATCTGAGAAAAATCCATTAACCAACTGATTAACCACCTGGCGAATACGTTCGTCATGATGATAATACTCACTAGCTACATACCCACCATAAGAATAGTAATCTAGCACTTGTTCTGATCTAAGACCAAAAATGAACATATTTTCTTGGCCAACTCTTTCAGCCATTTCGACGTTTGCACCGTCTAGTGTTCCAATAGTAAGGGCTCCGTTCATCATAAACTTCATATTCCCAGTGCCGGAAGCTTCTTTACTAGCAGTTGATATTTGTTCACTCACATTTGCAGCTGGTATAATTTCTTCAGCTAGAGATACTCTATAATTCTCTAAAAATACCACTTTAATTAAATCTTTTGTTTTGGGATCATGATTCACTTTATTCGCAACGGAATGTATTAATTTGATGATTTTTTTCGCATAGTAATATCCTGGAGATGCTTTCGCACCAAAAATAAATGTTTGAGGATGCATAGTAAAAGAAGAATCTTCCTTAATACGATTATACAAATACATGATATGTAGCACATTTAGCAACTGTCTTTTATAGGCATGGAGTCTCTTTACTTGCACATCAAAAATAGATTCTGTATCAACAGATAGTCCATTTTGATCCAATATCCTGGCAGCCAATTGCTCTTTTTTTATTTGTTTTACTTTTTTCATGTCTTCTTGAAGAACAGAGTCATTTGAATATCTTTCTAGTTCCATCAACTGTTCGGGATCTTTAATAAATGAATCGCCTATCGTATGAACTAGTAGCTGAGTTAACTCAGGATTTGATTTTAATAACCATCTACGGTGAGTGATTCCATTGGTTTTATTATTAAACTTTTCAGGAGAGAAATTGTAGAACATGTTCATTTCTCTTGTTTTTAATATTTCAGTATGAAGTTTAGCTACACCATTGACACTGTAACTACCTGCAATAGCAAGATGTGCCATTTTCACTTCATCATAACTTATAATGGCCATATGCTTTATTCTATCCCACTCGCCAGGATACTTTTCCCACAATTGTTGACAATATCGCTCGTTAATTTCATGAACAATACCATAAATTCTCGGTAGTAGCGGTTGAAAAATTCGGACTGACCATTTTTCCAGCGCTTCTGATAACGTTGTATGATTGGTATAACAGAACGTCTTTGTCGTTACCCGCCATGCCTTATCCCAGTCTAATCCGTATTCATCTAAAAGGATTCTCATTAACTCTGGAATTGCTAAAACCGGATGTGTATCGTTAATATGAATAGCAACATGTTCTGGTAAGTCCTCGATATTGGATTGTCTCGAAGAAAATTGGCGAAGAATGGTTTTAACACTTGCTGAAACTAAGAAATATTGTTGCTTTAGACGTAAAATTTTCCCTTCATCATGCGTATCATCTGGGTACAAAAATTCTGATATTGCTTCTGTATCCCTCTTATATCTCATCATGTCACGATTAGGTTGGTACCTAGAAGGCTCAGCGCTCCAAAGTCTTAGTGTATTGACTGTTGTGTTTTGATATCCTACAACAGGTAGATCATAAGGTACAGCACTTACATATTCTGCATCTCTGTGCTCAAAGATTAACTTTCCATCTTTCCCTTTAATCGTTTCAACTCTTCCCCAAAATGGCACCTCTACGGTTAAATCTGGCTTTCTTACCTCCCATACATGGCCGTGTCGTAACCACTGCTCTGGAAGCTCGACCTGAAACCCATCTACAATTCGTTGCTCAAATAATCCGTGCTTGTAGCGAATTCCATATCCATGACCTGGAAGATCTAATGATGCTAATGAATCCATGAAACATGCAGCTAGTCTCCCTAATCCCCCGTTTCCTAGACCAGCATCCGATTCTACTTCTTCTAAGTCATGGAGCGATATACCAAGGTCATGAAGACCCTCTTGGACAATATCGTAAATACCTAAATTTAATAAATTTTGACCTAAAAGACGGCCTAACAAGAACTCTATGGATAAATAATACACCTGCTTTTTTTGATTCAATCTATAGTGTTCATTCGTTTGAATCCAGTTGGTGCTAATATGCTCCCTAATCATGTTTCCTAAAATATGAAATTGATCTCGTTTCGTGGAATCTGGAAAGGCTTTTCCTAGACTCATCTCGATTCTTTTAAGGAACGACTCTTTAAATTCATTTTTATCAGAAAACATGAGTTTCACTCCTAGATCTTAACTCTTCATAGAGTTGATTATACCGGTAGGCAGACTGAGCCCAACTAAAATCTTTCACCATTCCACGATAAATTAGCTTATCCCATACTTCCTTTTGCGGGTAATAAGCCAAGGCTCTCTTGACGGTGTGCATCATATCATGAGCATTAAAATTCTTGAAGGTAAATCCATTTCCATCCCCTGTTAACTCATCATACGAAAACACAGTATCGTTTAATCCTCCCGTCTCTCTAACTACTGGAACTGTTCCATACTTCATAGCAATCATTTGCCCTAATCCACAAGGCTCAAACTTTGAAGGCATTAAAAAGATATCAGAACCAGCATAAATACGATGAGCAAATGCCTCATCAAATCCTATTGTTGCACTTACTCGATTCCCATATTTATAAGAAACATGTCTAAAGAAATTCTCAAATTCATATTCACCTGTGCCTAACAGAACAAACTGGAAATCCTCCGTCCAAAGAAGCTCTTCTAATACATGTTGGATAAGTTCTAAACCTTTTTGCTTTGTTAGCCTAGTAACCATCGAAATAATAGGACGTTCCAAATTGACTTCAAGTCCTATTTCTTCCTGTAATTTTCTTTTATTTTCAGTTTTACCTGCCAGTTTAGATGGAGAATAAGGGTGAATATTCTCATCAATTGCAGGATTGTATACGTCCTCATCAATTCCGTTTAAGATTCCGACAATATCGCTCTTTCTAGTGGATAAAACACCTTCTAATTTTTCACCAAAGTAAGGGTGCATGATTTCATTACGATACGTAGGACTCACTGTCGTAATATAGTCTGAGGCTAATAGCGCACCTTTCATGAAATTCATATTTCCGTAGAACTCTAAGTGTTCGTGGGTATAAAACCACTGGGGCACCATTAATAATTCGGAAAGCACTTGTTTAGGAAAGATACCTTGAAAATGAAGGTTATGGATTGTAAACAAGCTTTTTATAAAATGATAGTTTGGTTTATGGATATATTCCGTCCGTAATAAGAATGGAACCATAGCCGTATGCCAATCATGACAATGAACTAAATCAGGATAAAAATCCAAATGTGGAAAGCTTTCTAAAACCGCTCTTGTAAAGAAAGCAAAGCGCTCACCATCATCGTAATGTCCATACATGGAATCGCGGTTGAAATAATAAATATTATCAACAAAATAATAGAGGACACCCTCATGATTACATACTTCAATTCCACAGTATTGCTTTCTCCAGCCTACTTGAACTTCATACTCTACTACTTTCGACATTTGAGACCGAACATGCTCAGAAATAATTCCGTATTTAGGCATCATGACGCGAATATCTGTACCTAACTTAATAATTTCCTTTGGCAATGCCCCTGCGACGTCTCCTAAACCTCCTGATTTTGCAAATGGTACACTTTCTGATACAACGAATAATACTTTCACGAATTCATCAACTCTCCTTGAATGACCCCTTTTCTGATTACAATCGGGTTATCTTGCGTTCCAATTAATTTAACATTATCCTCTACCTTTACATCTTTATCTAAAATTACATGCTCTAATACACAGTTTTCACCAATTTGAACCTTTTGCATAATAATGCAATTCTTAATCGTTGAGTTCTCTCCCACTCTCACAGATCGAAAAATCACGCTACTTTCTATGTTCCCTTTAATGGTGCATCCATTTGCGACCATTGAATTTTTAACAATGGTATCTTTTCCATAATGAGTAGGCGGTTCATCTTTTACTTTCGTAAATATTGGAGATTGTGGTAGAAATAGTTGCTTCCATATACTAGGATCTAACAAACTCATATTTACATCCATATACTCTCTAATACTCGAAACTTTATATGCGTAATTGGAATATTCATATTGAGCAAGTGCGTAATCATGATGAAGATCTAGGACTACTTCATTAATGGATGAATAACCTGTTTGAAGTCTAGTTTCAATCAACTCAATGAGTAAAGAGGTCGAGATGATGAATATATTTAATGATTCTCCTTTTTTTGTTACTTCTGTGATATCTACATTGTTCTCAATATGACGATCTAATATAGGTTTTAAATCCATATTGCATACAATGTCGCAGTCACTAATGACTGCATATTCTTGTTTACTTCGATAGAAAAAATCTAGATGATGAGCAAAATGATGAAAGTTTCCAGTTCCTTCAATGGTCACTTCATTCTCTGGAGAAGGTAAAAAGAAAAGTCCATCTCTTTTACGGTTCAAGTCCCAATTCTTACCTGAACCTAAATGATCCATTAATGATCGATATTGGTATTTTGGAAAAATAGCCACACTATCTATGCCTGAATTCACCATACTAGATAAAATAAAATCAATAAAACGATATCTGCCTCCAACTGGTACTGCTGCAAGTGAGCGATGGAGCAATAAATCTTGCATGGATGAATAATATGTTGTTGCATCAATAATACCTAACATGGATTTATACATAATACTTCCACCTTTCGTTGATGTAATGGATTATACTTCTTCTCGAGAACGTAAATAGTCATCGGTCACTAAAATAATTTCCTCGTTATCCTCGATAGGACGAACAAACGCATTAATTGGAACTACTACATCATTGGAAACGATGCAATTTTCGATAAAAGCCCTCTCACCAATTACAGCACCTGGCATAATAACTGAGTTTTTAACTATAGCATCTCGCCCTATGGTTACTCCATGAAATAGAACAGAATGATCTACGGTCCCTTCAACAACACATCCTTCATTAATGAGTGAGTCCTTAATGATGGCATCATCTGAAATAAATTGAGGAGGTTGATTTGGATTGACGGAATAGATTCTCCAATCGCGATCATATAAATTTAATTCATTATCTTCCTGCAGTAGATCCATATTGGCTTCCCATAAGCTCTTAATGGTTCCTACATCTTTCCAATATCCTTTAAAAGAATGAGCCATTAATTTTTTCCCCTCGTCAAGCAACAAAGGTATAATATCTTTTCCAAAGTCATGGCTAGAGGCTGGATTACGTTCATCCATCTCTAAGTACTCTTTTAAGACTTTCCAATTAAACACATACACGCCCATTGATGCCAAATTATTTTTAGGATGAGCAGGCTTTTCTTCAAATTCTAACACTCTATAATCCTCGTTTGTGTTCATAATTCCAAATCTACTAGCTTCAGACCACGGTACTTCAATAACCGAAATGGTGACATCTGCTTTGTTTTGAATATGATCATTTAACATTTCACGGTAGTCCATTTTATAAATATGGTCACCAGAAAGAATTAACACATGTTCTGGTTCATATTGCTCGATATAATTAAAATTTTGATAGATTGCACTCGCTGTACCGGAATACCACCTAACTTGAGAGGATTCACTATATGGAGGAAGAACTGTTACACCTCCATGTCTGCGATCTAAATCCCACGCGCTACCTATACCTATATAAGAATTCAAGACTAATGGTTGATATTGTGTTAGTACTCCAACCGTATCAATCCCAGAATTTGTGCAATTACTTAAAGGAAAGTCAATAATTCTATATTTCCCTCCAAAAGGGACAGCTGGTTTTGCTAAACTTTTTGTTAAAGAACTTAATCGGCTTCCTTTTCCACCTGCTAATAACATCGCAACACAACTCACATTACTCATATAGATTAATCCCCTTTCAATTAAATACTGGTTGTAAATACACAAATCCGTAAGGTGGTATTGTTAATTCAATACTATGAGATAGACCATGGAACCCTTCATTTCTCACGACTAAGGGTACGGGATTTATTTGGTTAGATCCTCCGTATACTTCCCTATCACTATTCATAATTTCTTCATAGTATTCTGCTTCTTCGACACCCACTCTGTAATGATGATAAGGTATAGGGGTGAAGTTAAACACAGCAATCAAGTAGTCTTCTTTATTTGTACCTTTTCTTATAAATGAAATAATACTTTGGTGATGGTTATTAACATCAATCCATTGAAACCCATCAGAATGATGATCCATTTCATATAAGGAACTGCTATCTTTGTACAGATGCATCAGATCAATAAAATAATGGTTAAATGAAAGATGTTGGTCATAATGTAATAAGTGCCAATCTAACTGCTCTAAATCCTTCCATTCTGAGAAGGGGGCTAACTCAGAACCCATAAATAGTAATTTTTTTCCTGGATGAGCAACTAAGTATCCCATTAGTAATCTAAGTTGAGCAAACTTTCTGCCAATAATCTCCTGGCATTTTATCTAGTAAACTCTTTTTCCCATGTACTACTTCATCATGAGAAAGAGGGAGAACGTAATTTTCAGAAAAGGCATATAGTAATGAAAAAGTTAATAGATGATGCACATTTTTTCTTTCTTCATATGGTGTTTCCATATACTTTAAGAAATCATTCATCCATCCCATATTCCATTTATAATTAAAACCAAGGCCTCCATAATGAGTGGGAGCTGTTACTAGTGGCCAATCTGTAGAATCCTCTGCCATCATCAAGGCATTTGGTTTATATTCAAAAACAGCCTTATTGAGCTCTCGTAAAAACTCAATTCCTCCGTTATTGGCAACTAACTCTCCTCTATTGGGCCAGTACAGAATGTTGGCAACAGCATCAATCCTAAATCCATCTAAATGAAACTCTTCTATCCAATACCTTGCATTCGAAATTAAAAAGCTTTTTACTTCATTTCGGTGGAGATTAAAGTTTGCTGTCCCCCATGTATAATTTTCACGGTCTCCCTCTGTTTCATATTCATATAAAAAGCTGCCATCAAAACGGGATAATCCATGAGCATCTTTACAAAAGTGACCAGGAACCCAATCCAGAATGACACCAATATTTTGAACATGACATTGATTCACAAAGTACTTTAATTCCTCAGGTGTTCCGTACCTACTGGTAGGAGCATAATACCCTGTACCTTGATAGCCCCAGGATCTATCAAATGGATGCTCTGTAAGTGGCATTAATTCTACATGAGTAAAACCATGCTTTACTAAATAAGGAACTAACGTATCACCTAATTCTTTGTATGTATAAAATACTTCTTTCCCTTTTATTTTCCATGTTCCAAAATGAACCTCATAAATGAATAAAGGCTTATCATAGACTTTCTGCATTTGACATGAATGCAACCATTCATCATCATTCCATAAAAATGGGCGCTCTCTACGAATGATACCTGACGTGTTCGGTCTTCTTTCTGTATAGGTTGCAAAGGGATCTGTCTTAACCAATCTCTCTCCAGAAAGAGATACTATTTCATATTTGTACATTTCTCCATCTAGGGATCTTGGCACTGATAGAAACCATATGCCTCCGTCGTTTAATCTCTCCATTTCATAACTCTGCCCATCCCAGTCGTTAAAAGAGCCGATTACCTTCACTTCCTTAGCATTTGGGGCCCATACACAAAACGTAGTGATAATATACTCGTTGATTTCGTGAATATGAGCACCAAATGTTCGGTAGGCTTCATAAAGTTTCCCTTCATGAAATAAGTGAATATCAAAGTTACTTGGATAAATATTTTTCATGTCTTCACCTGCTTATACTGTTGTCCTTACTAACTTCTTTCTTTTCATTTTGATCATTCCCTTTATTTTTTATATGACATTTCTCGACTTTATGAAAAACAAAACAGTTTCATAAATCTACAGGATTATAAGAATTGGGATTTATCCTACATAACAACAAAAGTGTTACCGTTTACAACCTCTGATTAGAGGGGTTTGATAAAACATAGTGAAGAAAAAGAGAAGAGGCTGGGAATGTCGAATTCTGATGTATATTGATGATGAAAAAAACATAACTTTTTTAGTCTTTAAAAAAGAAGGAGCAATTATTAATATTTATATAATGATAATGCCACTTAGTATTAATGATGAATAACGTTAATAGATGCGTTTTTATTGTTGTGTAATTTTCTTAATTCTCAAAATATATGATTTATAAGAATTGGAGGAATATATTCTATCCTGGCATATTCTAAAAAAAAATATTGTAATATATCATATGACAAAGAAAAGAATAAGAAGTGATGAATGCGAATTTCGTTACTAGTGAGTTAGCTATATGAAAAGGATAGAATGAGGATTAGTAGGAGAGTTAATCAAATTTGAAGACGAAAAAAAAACTATCCAGAATGGATAGTTTTATGACCCGTACGGGATTCGAACCCGTGTTACCGCCGTGAAAGGGCGGTGTCTTAACCGCTTGACCAACGGGCCAATCTGGCGGAGAAGGAGGGATTTGAACCCTCGCGCCGGTTACCCGACCTACACCCTTAGCAGGGGCGCCTCTTCAGCCACTTGAGTACTTCCCCAAATAAAATAAAATGGCTCCGCAGGCAGGACTCGAACCTGCGACCGATCGGTTAACAGCCGATAGCTCTACCACTGAGCTACTGCGGAACATTTCTATGGTGGGCCTAAGTGGACTCGAACCACCGACCTCACGCTTATCAGGCGTGCGCTCTAACCAGCTGAGCTATAGGCCCATGGAGCGGGTGATGGGAATCGAACCCACGACATCAGCTTGGAAGGCTGAGGTTTTACCATTAAACTACACCCGCAAAAAATATGGGGCGACTGATGGGAATCGAACCCACGAATGCCTGAACCACAATCAGGTGCGTTAACCACTTCGCCACAACCGCCATAAGTTAAAAAATGGTGGCTCAGGACGGAATCGAACCGCCGACACATGGATTTTCAGTCCATTGCTCTACCAACTGAGCTACTGAGCCTAATAATAAAGATAAATAGTAAATGGCGGTCCCGACGGGAATCGAACCCGCGATCTCCTGCGTGACAGGCAGGCATGTTAACCGCTACACCACGGGACCAGATGGATTATTGCGGGGGCAGGATTTGAACCTGCGACCTTCGGGTTATGAGCCCGACGAGCTACCGAACTGCTCCACCCCGCGACAATAAAAACTATTACTAGGTATTTTCATGATCTTATTCTTTAGAAAACTGTCCCGATCTCAGAAAGCTATTCAAGATGCAGCTCGATCGGTACAACTCGATGTGGATTCAAGAAGCATATGCTCGTTGCTCCACCCCGCGACAATAAAAACTATTACTAGGTATTTTCATGATCTTATTCTTTAGAAAACTGTCCCGATCTCAGAAAGCTATTCAAGATGCAGCTCGATCGGTACAACTCGATGTGGATTCAAGAAGCATATGCTCGTTGCTCCACCCCGCGACAATAAAAACTATTACTAGGTATTCCCATGATTTTCTGTAGAATAATCATCATAAAACTTGATATATGATACTACCATCTATAAAAAATGGCGGAGGAAGAGGGATTCGAACCCCCGCGCGGTGTAACCCGCCTGTCGGTTTTCAAGACCGATCCCTTCAGCCGGACTTGGGTATTCCTCCGTATCATATGGTGGACCTTGTAGGACTCGAACCTACGACCGGACGGTTATGAGCCGTCTGCTCTAACCAACTGAGCTAAAGGTCCAAGAACTCAGGTAATTATGGTAGCGGCGGAGGGGATCGAACCCCCGACCTCACGGGTATGAACCGTACGCTCTAGCCAGCTGAGCTACACCGCCATAACTATCTTATTAAAATTGGTGGAGCCTAGCGGGATCGAACCGCTGACCTCCTGCGTGCAAAGCAGGCGCTCTCCCAGCTGAGCTAAGGCCCCATTAAAAAAGTAATCGGGAAGACAGGATTTGAACCTGCGACCCCTTGGTCCCAAACCAAGTGCTCTACCAAGCTGAGCTACTCCCCGTAAAACGTAAAGTTATTACTTCAGCAGAGCATATAAAATGGCGCGCCCGACAGGAGTCGAACCCATAACCTTCTGATCCGTAGTCAGACGCTCTATCCAATTGAGCTACGGGCGCTAATAATGGTGCCGAGGACCGGAATCGAACCGGTACGGTAGTCACCTACCGCAGGATTTTAAGTCCTGTGCGTCTGCCAGTTCCGCCACCCCGGCACACCATTGGAGCGGAAGACGGGATTCGAACCCGCGACCCCCACCTTGGCAAGGTGGTGTTCTACCACTGAACTACTTCCGCAGAGTATGAAATTTAATGGTGCGGGTGAAGGGAGTCGAACCCCCACGCCTTGCGGCGCCAGATCCTAAGTCTGGTGCGTCTGCCAATTCCGCCACACCCGCAATATCAAATGGTGAGCCATGCAGGATTCGAACCTGCGACCCTCTGATTAAAAGTCAGATGCTCTACCAACTGAGCTAATGGCTCCAATGAAGTGTAAAGAATAGTAATGACTAGTCTAAGAACTGACGTCCAGCTTTCAGGTAGATGATTCAAGAAGCAGCTCAAGCTGTACGCTAGAAGCTTCTCTATGAAGGTCACTCTTTCGTGCTCTACCAACTGAGCTAATGGCTCTAAACTTGTACATTTAAAGTGGTGCCGGCGAGAGGACTTGAACCCCCAACCTACTGATTACAAGTCAGTTGCTCTACCAATTGAGCTACACCGGCAATTTTGTTAGATAATATACTGTAGTTGTCTTATAAACCGTCGCCCAAATCTCAGAGAGATTATTCAAGCAGCAGCTCGATTTGTACGCTGATGAAAAGCTCCGAGGCTTATTCACCGTGCTCTACCAATTGAGCTACACCGGCAATTTTGTAAAGTAAATACTACAGTTATCTTAGTTAGATAAAATGGTGGAGGATGACGGGATCGAACCGCCGACCCCCTGCTTGTAAGGCAGGTGCTCTCCCAGCTGAGCTAATCCTCCGTATTATATGCCTGGCGACGTCCTACTCTCACAGGGGGAATCCCCCAACTACCATCGGCGCTGAAGAGCTTAACTTCCGTGTTCGGTATGGGAACGGGTGTGACCTCTTCGCTGTTGCCACCAGACTTTTATTAGAGACAAATTCTATTATACTCAAATCTTGAAAGATTTCAAGATTTTTTAAAATATTTTGTACTCTCAAAACTAGATAAAGTTCATGAAGATACGTTGAATATCGTGTGTTAGATTATTTTGGTTAAGTCCTCGACCGATTAGTATTCGTCAGCTCCATATGTCACCATACTTCCACCTCGAACCTATCAACCTGATCATCTTTCAGGGGTCTTACTTCAAAGAAAGAGAAATCTCATCTTGAGGGGGGCTTCATGCTTAGATGCTTTCAGCACTTATCCCTTCCGCACATAGCTACCCAGCGATGCCTTTGGCAAGACAACTGGTACACCAGCGGTGCGTCCATCCCGGTCCTCTCGTACTAAGGACAGCTCCTCTCAAATTTCTTACGCCCACGACGGATAGGGACCGAACTGTCTCACGACGTTCTGAACCCAGCTCGCGTACCGCTTTAATGGGCGAACAGCCCAACCCTTGGGACCGACTACAGCCCCAGGATGCGATGAGCCGACATCGAGGTGCCAAACCTCCCCGTCGATGTGGACTCTTGGGGGAGATAAGCCTGTTATCCCCGGGGTAGCTTTTATCCGTTGAGCGATGGCCCTTCCATGCGGAACCACCGGATCACTAAGCCCGACTTTCGTCCCTGCTCGACTTGTAGGTCTCGCAGTCAAGCTCCCTTGTGCCTTTACACTCTACGAATGATTTCCAACCATTCTGAGGGAAACCTTTGGGCGCCTCCGTTACCTTTTAGGAGGCGAACGCCCAGTCAAACTGCCCACCTGACACTGTCTCCCACCCCGGATCA
>NZ_ABFU01000129.1 GCF_000171615.1 Bacillus coahuilensis m4-4
AGGCCTACAAACGGAACATAACCGTAGGTCGGATAAGGCGTTTACGCCGCATCCGGCAGCCGTTGCCTGATGCGACGCTGTGCGTCTTATCAGGCC
>NZ_ABFU01000128.1 GCF_000171615.1 Bacillus coahuilensis m4-4
AGGCCTCATGCTAAGTAACGATATTCTGCGCAGCGTGCGCTACATTTTGAAAGCCAATAATAATGACCTGGTGCGTATTCTGGCGCTGGGTAATGTCGAAGCCACCGCGGAACAGATCGCCGTCTGGCTACGTAAAGAAGACGAAGAGGGTTTTCAGCGTTGTCCGGACATTGTTTTGTCGTCATTCCTCAATGGCCTGATTTATGAAAAACGCGGCAAGGATGAGTCTGCTCCGGCACTGGAGCCGGAACGTCGCATTAATAACAACATCGTGCTGAAAAAATTACGCATCGCGTTTTCGCTGAAAACCGATGACATTCTGGCTATCCTCACCGAACAGCAGTTCCGCGTTTCGATGCCGGAAATTACAGCGATGATGCGCGCACCGGATCATAAAAACTTCCGCGAATGCGGCGATCAATTTTTACGTTATTTTCTGCGTGGACTGGCAGCGCGCCAGCATGTGAAAAAAGGCTAAAAAATTGGCGGTCATGTTTAGAGCATGACCGCCAACCGATTATTTCACTTCTTTAAAACCAGCGGCTTTCATCACCAGTTCCATTTGCGCCATAGTGATACCTTTTTTGGCATCTTCAGCAGAAACGTTGATTCCTGAAATACCCTGCAGGGCTTTAAAATCCACTTTTTCCATATCGATAGTCACGTTTTCCTGCGCGTAGGTATCGGTATAGGTTAATTTTTCTTCAACACCCGCGATGTTTTTGTATTTGGCGCTTAACGGCTCAAGTGTCTTGGCAGCATCTTCTTTGGTGGTTGCACCAATGGAGGCAAATTGAATTTTGGTTTCAGAAAGATTGCTTAAGCACCTTGTCACCTTTGTAGACATAGGTAATGGCAATTTCAGTGCCGTTCAGATTGGCGCTGATTTCTTCGATTCTCCTTGTCACCGCAGCAGCAAGAGAGAAACCAGAACGATGCACAACGAGGGAA
>NZ_ABFU01000127.1 GCF_000171615.1 Bacillus coahuilensis m4-4
AGGGTGCCGCGCCCACAGGTGCCTCGCACGCCGTGCCCTGAAGCTGCGCTTCCAGATCCCACAAAGCGCAATCCACCGCGTTGCGCGCGGCACCAGGAGTCCT
>NZ_ABFU01000126.1 GCF_000171615.1 Bacillus coahuilensis m4-4
AGGGATGCCTTGTCTTCCGGCACGTAGAAGGCCGTATCGACCATGCCCAGCGGATCGAATATCCGTTCCTTCAGGAAGGTCTCGAACGGCATGCCGCTGATCTTGCCGACCAGATAGCCGAGCACGTCGGTGGAGACGGAGTAGTTCCCCT
>NZ_ABFU01000125.1 GCF_000171615.1 Bacillus coahuilensis m4-4
AGGCCTTCGTCGAGGCCAAAGCGCAGCAAGCAGAATTTAACCATTTAATCTGGCAGATGCGCAGCGAACACGTCACATCATCTGACGATCCGTTTGCCAGCGAAGAAGGCAACGCGTGTCGTCAATATGTTCAGCAATTAAGCCAGACATTATGGCTTGGCGGCATCAGCCAGCCGCTCATCCATTACGAGGCAGCATTCAACCGCGCATTGCAGGCGGCAGAGACCTGCAACTGGCGCTGGGTGAGTGAATCGCTACGGCAACTGCGCGCCAGCGTTGATGCCTTCCACGCCCGCGCCAGCCACTATAATGCCGGAGAATGCTTACATCAGCTTGCGGCATTAAACAGTCGATTAAATTGCGCACAAGAGATGGCCCGGCGCGACAGTATTGGTGAAGTTCCTCCTGTGCCGTGGCGCACGGTCGTTGGCTCTGGCATTGCCGGAGAAGCAAAGCTTGATCATCTGCGGCTGGTGTCTTTAGGTATGCGTTGCTGGCAGGATATTGAGCATTATGGTTTACGCATCTGGTTTACCGATCCCGACACCGGCAGTATTTTGCACCTTTCGCGCAGTTGGCCGCGAAGTGAACAGGAAAACTCACCGGCAGCTACGCGTCGGCTGTTTAGTTTTCAGGCTGGCGCACTGGCGGGCGGGCAAATTGTTTCACAAGCAGCAAAACGCAGTGCCGATGGCGAGCTGCTGTTAGCTACCCGCAACCGCTTAAGCAGCGTTGTGCCGCTGTCGCCTGATGCCTGGCAAATGTTGAGCGCGCCGTTACGCCAGCCGGGCATTGTGGCTTTGCGGGAATATTTACGCCAGCGTCCCCCCGCCTGCATACGGGCTCTTAATCAGGTCGATAAATTATTTATTCTGCCGGTCGCTGAGTGTTATTCGCT
>NZ_ABFU01000124.1 GCF_000171615.1 Bacillus coahuilensis m4-4
GCCTACGTGGAGCCCACAATATATTGAATTAGCACGATTTCGTAGGCCGGATAAGGCGTTCACGCCGCATCCGGCGTGTACAACGCGCACTTGGTCAACAATCTGAGGCCAGTCAGTAATGTTACTGCCTGGCCTTTAATCAATGAATCAGAAACGCTTACAGCGCCATCAACTTGTCCAGCGACGGTGCGAAATAATAGCCGCCGGTTACCGGTTTGGTGAAACGCAACATCGCATCACGCTTACCATCGGTATCGCCAAACATGCTCAGCAGTTGCTGCTCAATGTTATGCAGACGCGCGCAGTAGGCGCAGAAGTACAGACCGTGAGTGCCACTGGCAGTGCCGTACGGCAGGCTCTGGCGAACAATCTTCAGCCCTTTGCCATCTTCTTTCAGATCAACGCGGGTGAGGTGAGAGGTTTCCGGACGTTCGTCGCCGTCGATCTCTTCGTTGGCCTCTTTGGTGCGCCCGATCACCATCTCCTGATCGTGAACGCTCATCCGGTTGAGCTGCTTCAGGTTGTGTTCCCAACGCTGGACAAACACATAGCTGCCGCCCGCATCCACGCCGTCTTTGATAACCGCCACTTCGCGACGCGTCTCTTCACCCGCCGGGTTTTCCGTACCGTCAACAAAGCCGCTCAGGTCACGCTCTTCAACCCAACGGAAGCCGTGGATCTCTTCTTTCACTTCAATGCAGTCACCAAAGGCTTCCATCGCCGCCTGGGCGACAGAGAAGTTTACGTCGTGACGCAGAGAAAGAATGTGGATCAACACATCGAACTGGGTCGTCGGCGCAAGGCCT
>NZ_ABFU01000123.1 GCF_000171615.1 Bacillus coahuilensis m4-4
AGGGGCAGATCGAACTCGCGCGCGATGCGCAACTGCGCCTGATACACAGCGTTCTGTCGCTCGACGTTGGGATCCGGAATGAAGAAATCGAGTCCGATCTCGCCCACGGCCACGAAACCCT
>NZ_ABFU01000122.1 GCF_000171615.1 Bacillus coahuilensis m4-4
AGGGCATTCTCGAACTTGGCAAGCTGCTGGATCGCAAGCCGCGCCAGTTGTCCGGTGGACAGCGCCAGCGCGTGGCCATGGGTCGCGCGATCGTGCGGGAGCCTGCCGTGTTCCTGTTTGACGAACCGCTGTCCAACCTCGATGCCAAGCTGCGGGTGCAGATGCGACTCGAGTTGAAAGAGTTGCATCGGCGCCTGCGCACGACGAGCCTGTATGTCACGCACGATCAGGTTGAAGCCATGACGCTGGCCGATCGCATGATGGTGCTCAATGCGGGGCGGGTCGAACAGATCGGCACGCCGCTGGAGGTGTACTCGCGCCCGGCCAGTACGTTCGTGGCTGGCTTCATCGGCTCTCCTCCGATGAACCTCGTGCCCGTGTCGCGCCAGGCAGGGGGGGGGCCGCAGATTCGCGTCGATGGCGCGAACCT
>NZ_ABFU01000121.1 GCF_000171615.1 Bacillus coahuilensis m4-4
GCCTCTTTACGCTCATCTTTCAACGACTTGATTTGCGGTGTGTACTCGGCCAGCCACGCCTTCGCCAGTCTATCGGCCTCGCCATCGAAGTAATCCTGCACCTCCATCACCAGCCCCATGCCAGCAACGGTAACACGAGCCTCCATGATTGCTTCCAGATATTCCTCTGCATCCTCTTCTCGATCCGCAACCTTATCGGCCAGATATTCGACATAGGTACGTGAAACATCCGGGCTGAAAATTCGGTGATGCTGCCAACTTACTGATTTAGGGTATGATGGTGTTTTTGAGGTGCTCCAGTGGCTTCTGTTTCTATCAGCTGTCCCTCCTGTTCAGCTACTGACGGGGTGGTGCGTAACGGCAAAAGCACCGCCGGACATCAGCGCTATCTCTGCTCTCACTGCCGTAAAACATGGCAACTGCAGTTCACTTACACCGCTTCTCAACCCGGTACGCACCAGAAAATCATTGATATGGCCATGAATGGCGTTGGATGCCGGGCAACAGCCCGCATTATGGGCGTTGGCCTCAACACGATTTTACGTCATTTAAAAAACTCAGGCCGCAGTCGGTAACCTCGCGCATACAGCCGGGCAGTGACGTCATCGTCTGCGCGGAAATGGACGAACAGTGGGGATACGTCGGGGCTAAATCGCGCCAGCGCTGGCTGTTTTACGCGTATGACAGTCTCCGGAAGACGGTTGTTGCGCACGTATTCGGTGAACGCACTATGGCGACGCTGGGGCGTCTTATGAGCCTGCTGTCACCCTTTGACGTGGTGATATGGATGACGGATGGCTGGCCGCTGTATGAATCCCGCCTGAAGGGAAAGCTGCACGTAATCAGCAAGCGATATACGCAGCGAATTGAGCGGCATAACCTGAATCTGAGGCAGCACCTGGCACGGCTGGGACGGAAGTCGCTGTCGTTCTCAAAATCGGTGGAGCTGCATGACAAAGTCATCGGGCATTATCTGAACATAAAACACTATCAATAAGTTGGAGTCATTACCTGGAAACA
>NZ_ABFU01000120.1 GCF_000171615.1 Bacillus coahuilensis m4-4
AGGGCGCTCATGAAGGCGAACAAGACCGGCGGGGCCAAAGGCTTCAAAGACGAAGTTCGCAAGATGCGCCT
>NZ_ABFU01000119.1 GCF_000171615.1 Bacillus coahuilensis m4-4
AGGTGGCGACGGACAACGCGGTGCGGGTGTCGGTCACAGCGGTGGGCTCGGACACCACGCTGGCGGGCATTCAGCGGGTCGTCGCGGAGGCGCAGGCGTCCTCGTCCAGGGCGCAGGCCCTTGCCGATCGGGCAGCGGCACTGCTGTTCTACTTCGCCCTCGTGGCGGGTGTACTGACGTTCGCGGCGTGGCTGCTGCTGGGAAGTCCGAATGATGCTGTGATCCGGACCGTAACGGTGTTGGTGATTGCCTGCCCCCATGCCTTGGGGTGGGCGATCCCGCTGGTGATCGCCATCTCGACGGAACGGGCCGCCAAGGGCGGGGTCCTCATCAAGGACCGGATGGCGCTCGAGCGGATGAGGACCGTCGATGTGGTGCTCTTCGACAAGACCGGCACCCTTACCGAAGGACATCCTGCCGTCACTGCTGTTGCTGCTGCCGGTGACTTCGGCGAGGCAGAAGTCCTCGCAATCGCTGCAGCCGCTGAATCTGACAGCGAGCACCCGGTCGCGCGGGCAATCGTCCAGGCGGCAACCCAACGCCCGGAAGCTGCGGCTTTCGGTTACCGGGGGACAGGTTTCTCCTCGATGACCGGGCGTGGTGTGCGCGCAATCGTTGAGGGTTCCGAGGTGGCTGTTGGCGGTCCGAACCTTCTCAGGGACCTCGGGGTGGCCTCGCCGGCCGAGATCAGCCCTGCGGTGCAGGAGTGGATTGCCCGCGGCGCGTCTGTGCTGCACGTGCTTCGGGACGGTCGGGTTATCGGTGCGCTGCGACTTGAAAACCGCGTCCGCGAAGAGTCCCTTGCTGCCGTCACAAGCGCTGCAGGATCGCGGCGTCAA
>NZ_ABFU01000118.1 GCF_000171615.1 Bacillus coahuilensis m4-4
AGGCCTGTCTCAGACTGACATGGATGTAATGAACAAAAGGGAATGGCTATGGGAAATGAGCATCAATACAGTGGTGCCCGGTGTTCAGGGCAAGCCGCATATGTTGCTAAACGTCAGGAGTGCGCAAAATGATGCGACAATCACTTCAGGCTGTTTTACCTGAAATTTCAGGCAATAAAACGTCATCGCTGCGTAAATCGGTATGCAGCGATCTCCTCACTCTTTTTAATTCTCCTCATTCGGCATTACCGTCATTACTTGTTTCAGGCATGCCCGAGTGGCAAGTGCATAACCCGAGCGACAAACATCTCCAGAGCTGGTATTGCCGTCAGCTGCGTTCTGCACTGTTATTTCATGAGCCACGGATTGCGGCGTTGCAGGTTAATTTGAAAGAAGCGTACTGCCACACTCTGGCGATCAGCCTTGAGATAATGCTGTACCACGACGATGAACCGCTAACGTTTGATCTGGTCTGGGATAATGGCGGTTGGCGCAGTGCGACGCTGGAGAATGTCAGCTAAGCACAATCTCCAGCTCGCGCAGTTCACGCCAGAAGCGTTCGGCAACGGGATTCATGCGGGTATTCATCCGGTATGCATAGGCCT
>NZ_ABFU01000117.1 GCF_000171615.1 Bacillus coahuilensis m4-4
AGGATCGGCACGAAGCCGCCCGGCACCTTGTTGAACAACAGCGCAGTCGCGCCGATCAGCGCCAGGTAGATGCCCAGCATGACGGCCTTGCGGCCGATCACGCGCGAGGTGCTGCGGCCATACGATTCCGACCT
>NZ_ABFU01000116.1 GCF_000171615.1 Bacillus coahuilensis m4-4
AGGCGCCACTGCGTCATTTAGCTTCCAATATCCGACCGCGCCACCGTCGTAGCGGCGCGTCTGCAGTATTTCGCGGAATGGCGCACCGGTGGTCGCCT
>NZ_ABFU01000115.1 GCF_000171615.1 Bacillus coahuilensis m4-4
GGCGAATGGGCCTCTAATCTGCTCGCCGGCGCGTGATGATGGATATCTGCAGAATTCAGGGGGCTCAGTTGAGGGCAGGAGAGGGATCAGCGGCACCCCCCGAAGCAGGAAGCTCCCAGGTATCACGCTCCCGGCGGGAAGCAGGAACAACAGCAGGGCGACGACCATGAACCCGAGAACGCACAGGCCCATCTCGGCGGTGTTGTCGTGGGGAGTCTTGCTGTGCGTCGGGCCGGTACCGTCATGACCGGCATGATCGCTGGGCACCTCCGCCGCCGTTGGCGGTTGCTCAAGCGCCATGGGCGGTTGCTCCAGCGCCTTGGGCGGTTGCTCCGGTGCCGACACATAGACGGGTGGTGCGTGCAAGCCGTGCACCGCCGTCGGGCCATGCCCACCGGCCCAGACGTGCATCGCCAGCAGCCCAATGAGCACGGCCGTCAGGCCGATGAATCCCAGGACGGCACGCGGAACGGCCAGCACACCTCTGGCCGTTCCGCTACGCGGGCGCGTCACCGCAGGCCCGTACACCGTCATTGAATCCGTTCCGGGCTGAGGTCGATCCGGCGCAGCAACTGGGCGTTGAGGGCTACCACCACCGTCGAGACACTCATCAGCACGGCACCCGCTGCGGGCGAGAGAACGATTCCCGCGAACGCCAGCACGCCTGCCGCGAGCGGCACCGCGAGAACGTTGTATCCGGTGGCCCAAACCAGGTTCTGGATCATCTTCCGGTAGCTGGCCCTGGACAGGTCGATCATTGCCAGCACCGACCGCGGATCATTCCCCGCAAGCACAACACCGGCAGACTCCATTGCGACGTCGGTGCCGGCACCGATCGCGATGCCGACTTCCGCGCGAGCGAGCGCAGGGGCGTCGTTCACGCCATCACCCACCATTGCCACCTTCAACCCGCGCGATTGCAGTTCG
>NZ_ABFU01000114.1 GCF_000171615.1 Bacillus coahuilensis m4-4
AGGACGAATGCCGAGAGCTCATTGGTCGTCGGCAACGACTGTTGCAGTGAGTTGTACAGCGTATTCACCGATGCAGTGGACGCCGGCACACCCGTGATCGTCGCCATCGCAGCATTGATCTGGCCGTAGACTTCACGCCCT
>NZ_ABFU01000113.1 GCF_000171615.1 Bacillus coahuilensis m4-4
AGGCCATGGGCCTGCGTCCGGAAGTGCAGGCGCATCGCGTCGTGACCGAATACAAGCTGGACTACCTGAACCTCGAATCGCGTTTCTCGGTGGAGCGCATCATCCCT
>NZ_ABFU01000112.1 GCF_000171615.1 Bacillus coahuilensis m4-4
AGGCCTACATAAGGCATTGCAACTGATTGAATGCTTGAGAATTTGTAGGCCGGATAAGGCGTTTACGCCGCATCCGGCATGACCAACGATCACGTTATCAGTCATTTCAGGCTGGATGGCTCCAGCCTCGCATTAGCAAAGATGAGATTATTTCGCCTGTGGTGCAGTTTTGCTGGTGGATTGAACACGTAAGTGATGCAGCGCGCGTAAGCATTGATCCTGGGTTAGCGGTTGGGCGTTATTCGCCGCTACGGTGCGAACATAGACCTGACATGGCACACCCGCGAGTTTTTTCAGTCGTGGGCTGAAATCAAGCATTCGGCGAGTGATCGCTTCTATTTCTTTACCCGGCGTTGCTTCACGCGTTTTCACCACTGCGCCGCTAAATTGTTCTTTGCCACTTTCATCTTTAAAGCGGTAAAGCACCGCCAGATAATGGTCGAACAAGTTATGTTTCCATTCCGGTTGGGAATAGGTGTCATATTCCAGATTGCCATTGTCCTGGCAGTCAACGTCGTATAACGGCAGGAAATCTAACAGTGAGGTAATACGTAATGCCAGTTCACGCATTTCCGCATTATTAATTGCATGAATGATTGCTCGCGCCAGCATTTCAATCTGCAACTCATTGACGACTAACTCACATTTGCTACCGTCATGTAGCGTTAATACGAAGGTAAGATTTTCGCCTTGATTATCGGTAAGTTCCAGCGTGTTAACCCGACGATTAATATCGGCATTTTTAAGCTCATCAACCAGAATTTCTGGGATGTTTTCTGCCATTTTCTTAATGACTTTATCGCGAGCTTGCTCATACTGAAGGTGTGCAGCAGCATCCAGTTTATGCTTTTGATGCAGACGACTTTCCAGCGCAATCAGCAGGTCGCGCAGTTCCATGACAGACATAAAGAACAACGATTCTTTATTGCGAGGTTCTTTAATTTTCAGCGCCAGTGCAATGAAATTATTACTCTTGCGAATAACACCGGTATTAACACCCTTGATGCTTATGGCCATGTAGGTTCTCCCTAACCATTTCTCAATTAAATAATTAATTTTAATTTATAAGCCAGATAAATGGGCTTGGTAGTAATAGTTGTTAAAATAACATAAATAGCCGTACTCACTCTATATAAACAGAAAAGAAAGGTTAATTATTGGTGTTAGCTATATAAAAAGTAACAACAGCAATGCATATGAATAATTAAAGGTTATGCAACGGGCAAAGATTAAACTTCCCAGTTTAATGACAGGTTGCTGTACTTGCGTTTGTTGCTCTTGCCGGATGCAGCGTAAACGCCTTATCCGGCCTACAGTTCATTGCAAATCCATTCAATTTCAATACACGATGTAGGCCT
>NZ_ABFU01000111.1 GCF_000171615.1 Bacillus coahuilensis m4-4
AGGCCTACCAATAAACTGCAATACATTGAATTTATACGACTTTGTAGGCCGGATAAGGCGTTCACGCCGCATCCGGCATGAACAACGCGCACGTTGTCAGCAATCTGATTGACATCATTTTTTCCCATTACCATTCCTCGCGCAGCTTACGCTGATATTCGACACCATCTTCCTCACACCCTTGCCAGATGCCAGGAACACTGGTTCTTGCTGTTTGCGATTGATTTATCAGGTATTGATCTACCGCTTCCCTTAATAGGTCCGCACGAGGAAGATTACGCTGCACCTCGAGATCATCAAGTTGCTTAATCACCTCATTCGATAAATCGAGTAAAATTCTGCCCATATCTATACCTGCCAGAGAGTTCATAAATATCTCGCCAATATCATTTTTGAATCTATGGAGAGAAAAGTACCCTTGCCGAATCTTTAAAGAAAGCTCATTTACGCATCATTTTTTATTTTTGCGAGGCGTTTTCCAGATATGATGTAACAGTTGCAGTTATTATAAGTTCAAGTAAAACAGCCTTGTATTAATACCAGAATAAGGGCATCTGTTTTTTATATTCAAGAATGAAAAATTTTTGTCATTCCTTATGCTCCTTACACTGATCATCAACACCAACTACCTCCCCCTTTTGCCTGCCTCCCTTTGCTTTACGCACCGGGAATTGCTGACGTTCCAGATATTGCTCTACCGCTTCGCGTAAAATTGCAGATCGTGAAACCTTACGCCAGCCCCGAAGCTTGTTCAGCCGTTTAATTGCCTCTTCTGATAAATGAAGAAAAACCGTATTCATCGCCATT
>NZ_ABFU01000110.1 GCF_000171615.1 Bacillus coahuilensis m4-4
AGGGCCGCGTGGCGTTGACGAACGGCCCCACCACGTCACGCCGGAACGAAAGCGTCATCCACGCGAGGGCCCCT
>NZ_ABFU01000109.1 GCF_000171615.1 Bacillus coahuilensis m4-4
AGGCCTGATTACCGCGGGATGCTCTTTTCTTTATCTATTAATTATGATGGGGCTTATTGTTCGGGCCGGTTTTAAAGCAAAAAAAGAACAACTGCATTATTATCAGGCTAAAGGTATTGAGCCGCTCAGTATCGAGAAGTTACAGGCGCTACAATTGATCGCACCTTATCGATTCTATCATAAGCAATGGTCTGAAACGCTGGAGTTCTGGCCGCGAAAGCCTGAACCTGGCAAAGATACCTTCCAATATCATGTGCTTCCTTTTGACTCGATCGATATCATAAGTAAAAGACGCGAGTCTTTAGAGGATCAATGGGGTATCGAAGATAGCGAAAGTTATTGTGCCTTAATGGAGCATTTTCTTTCTGGCGACCATGGAGCCAATACCTTTAAAGCAAACATGGAGGAAGCCCCAGAGCAGGTTATCGCCTTGTTGAATAAATTTGCTGTTTTTCCCTCAGACTATATCTCTGATTGCGCTAATCATAGCTCCGGTAAATCCTCGGCGAAGCTAATATGGGCGGCGGAATTATCATGGATGATCTCGATATCAAGCACAGCTTTTCAAAACGGGACAATTGAAGAAGAACTGGCCTGGCATTATATAATGCTTGCTTCTCGAAAGGCGCACGAGTTGTTCGAAAGCGAAGAAGATTATCAAAAAAATAGTCAAATGGGATTTCTTTACTGGCATATCTGCTGCTATCGCAGAAAGTTAACGGATGCTGAACTTGAAGCGTGTTATCGTTACGACAAGCAGTTTTGGGAGCACTACAGTAAGAAATGCCGTTGGCCCATAAGAAATGTTCCGTGGGGAGCATCATCCGTTAAATACTCATAAACGCCTGAAATTTTGCCGGGGGCGCTGCGCTTGCCCGGCCTACATTAGAGCGTAACTGCAATGAATTGTGCCCATTTGTAGGCCT
>NZ_ABFU01000108.1 GCF_000171615.1 Bacillus coahuilensis m4-4
AGGACCAGCGCTTCATCGTGAAGTACCGTGACGGCAGTGCGCCGGTGGCCAATACCACCGCACTGGCTTCCTCGCTGAAGACGGCTGCCGCCGGCCTCGCCAGCAGCCAGGGCCGCGCGCTGGGCCTGCAGGAAGTGCGCAAGCTGGCCGTCGGCCCGACCGTGGTCAGGACCGATCGTCCGCTCGACCAGGCCGAATCCGAGCTGCTGATGCGCAAGCTGGCCGCCGACCCGAACGTGGAGTACGTCGAAGTCGACCAGATCATGCGCGCCACGCTGACCCCGAACGACACCCGCTTCAGTGAGCAGTGGGGCTTTGGCACTTCCAATGCCGGCATCAACATCCAGCCGGCCTGGGACAAGTCCACTGGCACCGGTGTGGTGGTGGCGGTGATCGACACCGGCATCACCAATCATCCGGATCTGAATGCCAACATCCTGCCCGGCTACGACTTCATCAGCGACGCCGCGATGGCGCGCGATGGCGGTGGCCGCGACAGCAATCCGAATGACGAAGGCGACTGGTACGGCGCCAACGAGTGCGGCTCGGGCATTCCGGCCTCCAACTCCAGCTGGCACGGCACCCACGTCGCCGGCACGGTGGCGGCGGTGACCAACAACAGCACCGGGCGTGGCCGGCACCGCGTTCAACGCCAAGGTCGTGCCGGTACGCGTGCTCGGCAAGTGCGGCGGCTACACCTCCGACATCGCCGATGCGATCGTGTGGGCCTCCGGCGGCACTGTCAGTGGCGTGCCGGCCAACGCCAATCCGGCCGAGGTCATCAACCTCTCGCTGGGCGGCGGCGGCAGCTGCTCGACCACCTACCAGAATGCGATCAATGGTGCGGTTGGCCGCGGTACCACCGTGGTGGTGGCCGCCGGCAACAGCAACACCAACGTGTCCTCGTCGGTGCCGGCCAACTGCCCGAACGTGATCGCGGTGGCGGCCACCACCTCGGCCGGTGCGCGTGCCAGCTTCTCCAACTACGGCGCCGGCATCGACATCTCGGCCCCGGGCCAGAGCATCCTGTCCACCCTCAACACCGGCACCACCACCCCGGGCAGCGCCACCTATGCGTCCTACAACGGCACCTCGATGGCGGCGCCGCACGTGGCCGGCGTGGTTGCGCTGATGCAGGCGGTCGCGCCGAGCCCGCTGAGCCCCGCGCAGGTTGAAAGCATCATCAAGAGCACCT
>NZ_ABFU01000107.1 GCF_000171615.1 Bacillus coahuilensis m4-4
AGGCCTATCGTCAAATCGTCCAAATGAGTACCGAACCGCAGGATGTGGATCTGGTCAGGCCGGCGAACAAGTTTGAAATGACCAGGGTGCGTGAAGGTGAAAAGGAAGCTGACCTTCCAGTCTGGAAACACCATTTGTTGTGTGACGAAAGCGGGAACTATCCGGCTCTGTTGAACCATTGGGAAACCAAGGTTTTTGAGATCGAAACCAAACGTGAAGGATTTGCTTTCTGGTATCGTAATCCACAGTACACAGGGCAGTCGTCACTGGGAATCGCTTATGTTGAAGCTGAACAGTACAAGATTGTTCGTCCCGATTTCCTGTTCTTTGCCGAACAGGATGGCAAAATGGTTGTGGACCTGGTAGATCCACATAGCTTACATCTGGCTGATGCTTTGCCCAAACTGGAAGGACTTGCGCTATATGCCGAACATCATTCTGATGCTTACAGGCGAATCGAATCTGTCGCCGAAGTAAAGGGTAAATTACGAGTGTTAGATTTGAAACGGCAGGATGTGCAGGATGCTGTTGCTACCGCTGAAAATGCAGAAACGTTATTTAGTAGCGGACTTGCTGATGACTATCAGTAATCTATAGAAAATTGCGTAACGAAACTGCATTTTAGTAATTTTTTGAAACAATACAAATAAGGCCT
>NZ_ABFU01000106.1 GCF_000171615.1 Bacillus coahuilensis m4-4
AGGCCTGATTACGCGCCATCACGGTGGCGCGGGTCGGGCTTCCAGCGTCGTTAATACGGCGTTCGAGCAGCGTGAGGTTTCGCAAACCGAGGAAAAAAAAGCGATTGCCGAAGCGGTGGCAGACTATATTCCTGATGGTTCAACAATATTTATCACCATTGGTACGACTGTTGAGCATGTTGCCCGGGCGTTACTTAACCATAATCATTTGCGGATAATCACCAACAGCCTGCGTGTGGCGCATATTCTTTACCACAACCCGCGCTTTGAAGTGATGGTGCCCGGCGGTACGTTGCGCTCTCATAATAGCGGGATCATTGGCCCTTCAGCGGCGTCCTTTGTGGCTGATTTTCGTGCTGATTATCTGGTAACAAGCGTTGGGGCGATTGAGAGCGATGGCGCGTTGATGGAGTTTGATGTAAACGAAGCTAACGTGGTGAAAACGATGATGGCGCACGCGAGAAATATTCTGCTGGTCGCCGATCACACTAAGTATCATGCTTCGGCGGCGGTTGAAATTGGTAACGTGGCACAGGTCACTGCGCTCTTTACCGACGAGCTGCCGCCCGCTGCGCTAAAATCACGCTTACAAGACAGCCAAATTGAAATCATTCTTCCCCAGGAAGACGCGTAGATTTTTGTGACCGTTAACCTGGCTTCATACCTTGCCACATAGCCAAACCCATCCTTTCCCGCTACAGTTAATTTCTTGTGGCGCGAAAGGAGGCAAAAATGCTCTATATCTTTGATTTAGGTAATGTGATTGTCGATATCGACTTTAACCGTGTGCTGGGAGCCTGGAGCGATTTAACGCGTATTCCGCTGGCATCGCTTAAGAAGAGTTTCATATGGGGGAGGCGTTCATCAGCATGAGCGTGGGGAAAT
>NZ_ABFU01000105.1 GCF_000171615.1 Bacillus coahuilensis m4-4
AGGCGGCAGACATGCGCCTGCGCCGCCGCACGGCTGCCGCCGGGCAAAATGAATTCGGCCAGGCGCGGCAGATCGGCGTTGTAATCGGCGAGCCACTGGTCCAGACGCAGCACGTGTGCGGCCGTGACCT
>NZ_ABFU01000104.1 GCF_000171615.1 Bacillus coahuilensis m4-4
AGGGCAGCCAGCGCCAGGCGCACATGTTCCTGATCGGAGAAGGGTCGCTTGCGACCGGCAATCTCCTGCGTGGATTCATGGCCT
>NZ_ABFU01000103.1 GCF_000171615.1 Bacillus coahuilensis m4-4
AGGCCTGATAAGCGTAGCGCATCAGGCAATGTTGCGTTTGTCATCAGTTTCAAATGGCGCTGTAAAAGGCGTCATTTTCATATTGTAGACAACGTAGGCTTTGTTCATGCCGGATGCGGCGTGAACGCCTTATCCGGCATGAAAACCCTTCAAATCCAATAGATTGCAGTGAACGTGTAGGCCT
>NZ_ABFU01000102.1 GCF_000171615.1 Bacillus coahuilensis m4-4
AGGGGTCGCGCACATCGGCGCTGATCCACATGGCCGGAAGGCCGAAGGTCGGGTCCACGGTGGCCT
>NZ_ABFU01000101.1 GCF_000171615.1 Bacillus coahuilensis m4-4
AGGGTGGCCTCCGGCGCTCCGGGTGTCGCCATGGCGGGCGCGGCCCGCCATGCTCCCCGTCCCATCACATCTGAACAGTGTCGGCCACTTCCTTGAAATCCTGGATCTGGTCGAAGTTCATGTACTGGTAGATCTTGTCGCCGTTCGCGTTGAGCACACCCATGTCGGCCATGTACTCTTCCTTGGTCGGAATCTTGCCCAGACGCGAGCAGATTGCCGCCAGTTCCGCCGAACCCAGATACACGTTCGTGTTCTTGCCCAGACGGTTCGGGAAGTTGCGGGTCGACGTCGACATGACCGTCGCACCTTCGCGCACCTGTGCCTGGTTACCCATGCACAGCGAGCAGCCCGGCATTTCGGTGCGGGCACCGGCCGTGCCGAACACGCCATAGTGGCCTTCTTCGGTCAGTTGCTTCTGGTCCATCTTGGTCGGCGGGGCCACCCACAGCTTGACCGGAATGTCACGCTTGCCTTCCAGCAGCTTCGACGCGGCGCGGAAGTGACCGATGTTGGTCATGCACGAACCAATGAACACTTCGTCGATGGTCGCGCCGGCCACGTCGGACAGCGTCTTCACGTCGTCCGGATCGTTCGGGCAGGCCACGATCGGCTCGTGGATGTCAGCCAGGTCGATCTCGATGACGGCGGCGTACTCGGCGTCAGCATCCGGCGACAGCAGTAGCGGCCT
>NZ_ABFU01000100.1 GCF_000171615.1 Bacillus coahuilensis m4-4
AGGAGTTCGGCGATACCGTGTTCGTGCTCGAAGGCGACGGCGTGGACGTTGGTATCGAATCAACCATCGTCGATCTCTCCCGCCTGGACCAGGGCATGGGTCCGGTCCTGCTGCGCCCGGGCGCGATCACGCCCGAAGATCCT
>NZ_ABFU01000099.1 GCF_000171615.1 Bacillus coahuilensis m4-4
AGGGCCGGCGCCATTCCGGCCGGCACGACGTCCCTCTTCATCGAGATCGGCACCGCCGTCGGCCCCATCCTGGATGGCCGCCCCAATGTCGTCCTCGTCGACGACCTGCAGTTCGCGCTGACCACGGCCGCCGTGCCCGACCT
>NZ_ABFU01000097.1 GCF_000171615.1 Bacillus coahuilensis m4-4
AGGGGCAGTCGGCCTTGCAGGTGGGGCCGTCATGTGTGACCGCGGCGCGCACGACGCGTCCAGGGTACCGGCGCACCATGCGCTCGACCTCGGTGGTGGTCTCGGCATCATTTCGATAGGCACCGGCAAAGATGATGAAGCGCGTGTACTCCATCGTCGCCT
>NZ_ABFU01000096.1 GCF_000171615.1 Bacillus coahuilensis m4-4
AGGCCTGCCAGGCTTCCTGCTGTTCTGCGGTGCGTGAAGTGAGCGTCAGGCGGGAAACCGAACTGATACTCGCCAGCGCCTCACCGCGAAAGCCCAGGCTGATAATGGCTTCGAGATCGTCCAGAGAGGCGATTTTACTGGTGGCATGACGAGCCAGCGCCAGCGCCAGCTCATCTTTTTTGATACCGCAGCCGTTATCACGAATGCGGATAAGTTTCGCCCCACCGCGTTCGATATCAATATCGATACGCGTCGCACCTGCATCGAGGCTGTTTTCCACTAGTTCTTTGACTACCGACGCAGGTCGCTCGACCACCTCACCTGCGGCAATCTGGTTCGCCAGTTGTGGCGGTAAGACCTGAATTGGCATCAATCGTCCTTAGTTTGGCAGCGTGCGATCTGGCGTCGTCACCGTACTGGCAGTTTGTGCCGTTGCACCCTGCGGCGCAGATTGCATCGGATGCGCAAGGAAGTAATTGCGCAGGCCT
>NZ_ABFU01000095.1 GCF_000171615.1 Bacillus coahuilensis m4-4
AGGTGTTGGTCGTCGACGCCTGCCGCTACCGGGTGGGGGGCATTTCGCTCGCGACCCGCCCGGTGCCT
>NZ_ABFU01000094.1 GCF_000171615.1 Bacillus coahuilensis m4-4
CGGCTGCATCCGACCGAGGGAACGAACGAATCGATCGTCGGAACCGGTTTCTGGCACCTCCATGAAGACCTGCATGCGCCAGTCGACGTGCGAAGGGCGATTCGCGCCGCTAATTCATTCGC
>NZ_ABFU01000093.1 GCF_000171615.1 Bacillus coahuilensis m4-4
TCGAGCGGCCGCCCGGGCAGGTTGAGGGGATTTTTCACCCCTGTCACTGTTCTTAGTGACGACTGCTAGCCCAGGACGAGGAGCATTTTCAGGCTTCAAGAGAGGCCGGAAGGAATCAGTGGACTGTATCGTATGGACACTACGGCGGCGCATCTTCTTTGCTTCGTCTGGAGATGGTCTGCGGTGCAATTGTGAATCGTCCATCGATGCGCCCGGAGCAGGCGCAGGCGACGCCGCGAGATTCGGCACAGACCTAGAGCCGGAGGGCGCATGGTACCTCGGCCGCGACCACGC
>NZ_ABFU01000092.1 GCF_000171615.1 Bacillus coahuilensis m4-4
GAACCTGGCGGGGCATCGGCTACCGGTTCGAGATCGAGTGCATAACTCCCAATGGGGGCGTCTACCCGATCTATGACATGCCGTCCCCGGGTCGGTTCGTCCAGGTAGGCAGTTCGAGCGAGTGGGTCAAGGCTGCGGCTGGAGGCTGGTTCAAGGCAGTCAGCGTGGCGGCTGAGCCAGGGGCCCGAAGGCGAATTCGCGCCGC
>NZ_ABFU01000091.1 GCF_000171615.1 Bacillus coahuilensis m4-4
GGCGCTTGCTTCTAGAACTCCCGTTTAAGGCGGGCTGCAGGAATTCGGCACGAGAAAGAACACTTAGAGAGAAAAATATTGAGAAAAAAGTGATATTGAAGTTAATGTAGTAGAATTTGAAGTGAAAGAATTTGGACCTCCGGGTGATATCATGGCGGAGGAGTGAACTAGTTCCTCAGATATTCACCTCGCACTCTCATGCTTCCCTTACTTCTTTTTCAGTTTCTTGATCCTCTCCACTTATAGATTACATTCTTTTCTTACTCATTCAATAAACATTGACGTAACTGAAAAAAAAAAAAAAAAA
>NZ_ABFU01000090.1 GCF_000171615.1 Bacillus coahuilensis m4-4
TATGCGGCACCGCCGCGGCCGAGCGGCGCACTCAGCTGGTGGAGGACGTCCACGCCTTTCCGGGGCATATCGCGTGCGACGCGGCGAGCCGGTCGGAACTGGTCGTGCCGATCCTCGACGGCGATCGGCTGATCGGCGTCCTCGATCTCGACAGTCCCCTGCCCGCACGGTTCGATGCGACCGACGCGGCGGGGTGCGAGGCGATGATGGCGCTGCTCGCCCCGCGACTGCGCGGTTGAGCGACTGACCACAGCCTCGCCCCAAAACGGGACAGATCGCGCGCGGCGCGCGGCTCTGGTTGCGGTGGCGTCACGATGGTAAGCAACCCGTTCACCACGGGCGCGTTGCGGCCGGGTTGCTTCAGGGGAAGGATTGCGCCCATGCGCCTGCTGCCGATCGCCGCCGTCGCCTCACTCTCGCTTGCTGCCGGCGCACCCGCCGTGGCGCAGACGGCGCCGGGTGCGACAACGTGGAACGGCGGCCGGCATGGCCCGTCGGATCGGGGCCAGTGGAACCGGGGCCAGTGGAACGGTACCCGTGCATGGCACGGGCCGCGCTGGGGCGGTCAGATCGGCGGCCG
>NZ_ABFU01000089.1 GCF_000171615.1 Bacillus coahuilensis m4-4
GCCGTCGGTTCCAGGAGGATGAGAGCCGCACCCGGACCCCGTTCGCCCGCGATCGTGACCGGATCATCCACACGTCGGCCTTCCGTCGCCTGAAGGAGAAGACCCAGGTCTTCGTGGCGCACGAGGGCGACAATTTCCGCACCCGCCTGACGCACTCGCTGGAAGTGGCGCAGGTGGCGCGCTCGCTGGCGACGGCGCTCGGCCTCGACAGCGATCTGGCCGAGACCATCGCGCTGGGCCATGACCTGGGCCATCCGCCCTTCGGTCACGCCGGCGAGGACGAGCTCGAGATCCAGATGCGCGACTACGGCGGCTTCGACCACAACGTCCAGACCTTCCGGGTCGTGACCGAATTGGAGCACCGCTATCCCGATTTCCTGGGCCTGAACCTGACCTGGGAAACGCTGGAGGGGATCATCAAGCACAACGGTCCGGTGACCAACAAGCTGGGCAAGCCGTCGTGGAAGGCGATCCAGCGGTACGACAACGACTATGGCCTGGGTCTGGACACCTGGGCCTCGGCCGAGGCCCAGGTCGCGGCCCTGGCCGATGACATCGCCTACAACAATCACGACGTCGACGACGGCGTCACCGCCGGCCTGTTCACCCTGGACGAGCTGATGGATGTGCCGCTGATCGGCCCGATCCTCTACGCCGTGAAGAGCGAGCGGCCGG
>NZ_ABFU01000088.1 GCF_000171615.1 Bacillus coahuilensis m4-4
CCCAAGTGTATGGAATGTCCTTCTTTATTGATTCACCTATAAAAATACTCTCTCTTTAAACTGACTCAACTTTTCAAGTGACGTCTTCTCTACACTCTCATGCAGAGAGTGACCGTGAGATCCCATTGTCACTACTGCTGTGAACCCTTCAACTTCTAAGTGCCACATGCTTCAGGGAATTCCGAATTCCATCAGATCCACACCTTTAACTTCTTTGATACAGTCAGCGTAGTATTGAGCCGCTCCGCCGATTGCATTCAAATATACTCCGCCGTGTTCTTCTAGTGCTTTGAGAGTTTTAGCCCCCATGCCGCCTTTACCAATAACAGCTCGAATGCCAAATTTCTTCATGATATCTCCTTGATAGGGTTCCTCACGAATACTTGTGGTTGGGCCAGCCGCTTTTACATGCCATACGCCGGCTTCGTCCTTTAACATGACTGGGCCACAGTGATAAATAATTTGACCGTCAAGATCAATTGGAGCCTCGTGGTCTGATAAATGTTTGTGGATCGCATCACGTCCGGTGTACATCATGCCGTTAATTCTCACAACATCTCCCACTTTTAAGGAACGAATCTTTTCTTCTGTAATAGGCGCTTCTAGTTCAACAATCGTTGTAGCCTCTTCTTCAATGGTTGCCGCTGTTTCCGCTGCTGCTACACTCGTTAGGTCCGGTTTGTCTCCTTCTTGGTACATCCAGTCTGTGATTCTACCTGATTCCGGATCCATTTTTACCCCTAACCTTCTGAAAGCCCAGCAGTTGTATGCAACAGATACGAAAAAGCTCGCTGGGATGCGGTTCATGACACCAATTTTACAGCCTAAAAGGGTGGTCTCTCCTCCAAAGCCCATGGTTCCAATCCCTAGCTCGTTCGCGTTATTCATTACGTATTCTTCTAGCTTTCGTAGGTCTTCATGTGGGTTTACATCGTCTGCTGAACGGAACAGTTGCTCCTTCGCTAAATCGTATCCTGAGGAGCGGTCTCCGCCAATTCCTACACCAATAAATCCGGCTGAACATCCTTGACCTTGAGCTTGATAGACGGAATGCATAATACATTTACGGATACCGTCTAAATCACGTCCCGCACGACCTAAGCCTTCTAGTTCACAAGGTAAGCTGTATTGGATATTTTTATTTTCACACCCTCCACCCTTTAAAATCAGGCGAGCGTCAATATAGTCTTTCTCCCATTGCTCGAACTTAATGACAGGTGTACCTGCACCTAAGTTGTCACCGCTATTGGCCCCCGTTAATGAATCCACCGAGTTTGGACGAAGCTTCCCGTTCTTTGTTGCAAGCTGAATCGCTTCAAAGATCGCTTCTTTTAATTGTAATTGATTGACACCAATTGGCGTTTTAATCTTAAACGTCGGCAATCCTGTATCCTGACAAATAGGCGACACTTGGTCGTCTGCCATTTTAATATTCGTTGAAATCGTGTCTAAGCTCATTGCCGAACGAGTGCCTGCGTTTTCGCGCTCTTTCGCCAATTTTATGGATCGCCTCACATCCCTTGGTAGATTCGTAGACGTCTCCACCACAAGCTCGTACATACTTTTCACCAACAATTCCATATTCATGAACGATTTCCCCCTCGTTTTCCCTTTGCATGGTCTATATATTCTCCTTCTATTATACTGCCATAGCTTGCTAGAAGAAAGAGGAAGGTGAAAACGGTTTCTTTATCTATAAAAAAACAGACCCGATTAACTGAGTCTGCCGTTTCTTAGATTATTTTGTTGATTCCATTAACTTCTTCGCTTCTTCAGCTGTATGGTTCATCACATTACCAATAACCACATTGTCATCTGTCAAGGTTTCGACCGTTGCACTCATTTCCTCAAGTGCCGCACTTGCCTCTTCAATAATCGCAGCTAGTTCTGACGTTGATTTTTCCACTTCTTGAGAGTTACGTAGAACAGAGCGCGTAACATCATCCGTTGCATGAAACTCTTGACCAATTCGATTAACTCTTGCCTTTAATTGATCGAAATAGGAAACCACTTCATTAACCGAAACTAGCATACGTTCCATACTTTCGTCACTCGCCTGCATTTTACCTAGAGTTAAACGGTTCTCTTCGTTTACTTCTTTTAGGTTACGAGTAATGCTCTCAGCAGTCGAATTGGTTACTTCAGCAAGCTTACGAATTTCTTCTGCTACAACAGAGAAGCCTTTACCTGCTTCACCGGCACGTGCTGCCTCCATACTAGCATTAAGAGCTAAAAGATTTGTTTGTTCTGAGATCTGCTTAATGCTATCAGAGAAAGTATTGGTCTCTTGAATCTTTTCACTTAATGTATGCAAGATTAAATTCAATTCTTTAACAAATGTTTGAATGTCTTTGGCTTCACCGTAGAACGACGT
>NZ_ABFU01000087.1 GCF_000171615.1 Bacillus coahuilensis m4-4
TACCCTAGCGCGTGTCTCTTCTCCCTTTTTTCTTCTTCTTGGGAGGCGCGCTTACCCTAGCGCGTGTCCCTTCTCCCTTTTTTCTTCTTCTTGGGGGGCGCGCTTACCCTAGCGCGGGGCTCTTCTCCCTTTTTTCTCCTTCTTGGGAGGCGCGCTTACCCTAGCGCGGGGCTCTTCTCTCTTTTTTCTTCTTCTTGGGGGGCGCGCTTACCCTAGCGCGTGTCTCTTCTCCCTTTTTTCTCCTTCTTGGGAGGCGCGCTGTCGCAAGCGCGTGTCTCTTCTCCCTTTTTTCTTCTTCTTGGGAGGCGCGCTGACGCAAGCGCGGGGCTCTTCTTTCTTTTTTCTTCTTCTTGGGAGGCGCGCTTACCCTAGCGCGTGTCCCTTCTCTCTTTTTTCTCCTTCTTGAGGGGCGCGCTTACCCTAGCGCGTGTCTCTTCTCCCTTTTTTCTTCTTCTTGGGAGGCGCGCTTACCCTAGCGCGTGTCCCTTCTCCCTTTTTTCTACTTCTTGGGGGGCGCGCTTACGCTAGGGCGGGGCTCTTCTTCTCTTCTTCTACTTCTTGGGAGGCGCGCTTACGCTAGCGCGCGGCACTTCTCTCATTTTTCCTCTTCTTGCGAGGCGCGCTTAC
>NZ_ABFU01000086.1 GCF_000171615.1 Bacillus coahuilensis m4-4
GTCGTCGAGGACGCGCTGCAGCGTCGGCGCGATCGCATCGGCGATCGCCGCGGTGTGCAGGTCGCGCGACACGACGATCAGCTGGCCGTCGCGCGTGCCGTCCTTCAGCGAAGCAAGTTTCATAAGGGGGACTCTGCCGTTGTAGTGACGATGGAGGGAATCTATTTTACGATGGTGAATCCCTGCGGCGCGCTGCGATTGTGCGCGCTGTTTTCTCCCCGATTCCTGCCGCCTTTTCGCGCACCTGCCGCCCATGCCCGCCAGCCCGCTTCCCGACGACGATCTCGCCGACTCCGACACCGACGACGCCGCTTCCGGCGAGCACGGCGAGAAGGTCCGTTCCGGCATCCAGTCGATCGAGGTCGGCTTCCGCCTGCTCGACGTGCTGACG
>NZ_ABFU01000085.1 GCF_000171615.1 Bacillus coahuilensis m4-4
TGGCGGTCACGCCGCTACAGATGGCAATGGTCAGTGCAGCGATCGCGAACGACGGCGTTCTCATGAAGCCGAATCTGGTGAAGGCCGTCCGCGCTCCGGATCTTTCCGTCATCAACGAACCGGAGCCTGAGGTTTATCGGGAATCGCTCAGCGCTGAGAACGCGGACCAAATCACCGAGTGGATGGTCAACGTGGTTGAGAACGGGACGGCGCGGAATGCCGCCGTCCCCGGCGTACAGGTAGCCGGCAAGACCGGCACCGCCGAAGTAG
>NZ_ABFU01000084.1 GCF_000171615.1 Bacillus coahuilensis m4-4
CATGTCCTTGAGCCGGCCGACGAGGCGGCCGCATGTCATGGCATAGAGCTTGGCGGTCATGTCGGAACCGTACAATGATCAGCGGCGTTGGGACAGATCGCCGAATGAAGCACGCGAAGACATGATCACGCCGATCGAAAGCTACGGGATGATCGGCGACTGCAAGACGGCGGCTCTCGTCGGCAATGATGGCTCG
>NZ_ABFU01000083.1 GCF_000171615.1 Bacillus coahuilensis m4-4
TGCACGGATGAAGTCACTCGGTGTGGAGAACGTGTGGTTCCACGAGGCCCTTGAAGGTGGACATGCGGGCGCATCGGATAACCGCCAGGCCGCGCGCATGCATGCCATGTCCTACGAGTTCGTGTGGAAGGCCTTGACCGGCGAGCTGTAGCTCGACTGATTTTGCTCTTGCCCGGAGGTTCTGGGTAGTCTTGGGTGGCTAGTAATAGCTGCTGGAGACGTGCCAGAGCGGCCGAATGGGCTTCACTGCTAATGAAGTGTGGGTCTAAAGCCCACCGGGGGTTCAAATCCCCCCGTCTCCGCGTTTGGATCAGGCGCCCTGCGAATTGAGAAATCAACTCCCAGGGCGCCTTTCTTTTGGTTCAACCGGTGCGGGGGCGGGTGCCTCCACCGGCCGCGTCAGGCCTTGAGTGCGAGCACGAAGGGAAGCACCTCCTGAGCACCCGCCTGCCGGAGCGCCCTTCCGGCGACAGTGATACTCCAGCGGCTGTCCGCCAGGTCATCGACCAACAGCACCGGCCCCGGGTTCGCTCCGAACCAGGCTAGGCCTTCCTCTGGCACCGCAAACTTTTCCCATACCGAGGCGAGACGGAACGCGCTGTTGCCGCCGGAGCTGCCGCTTGG
>NZ_ABFU01000082.1 GCF_000171615.1 Bacillus coahuilensis m4-4
TGCGCGTCACAGCCCGCGAGCCCGCGCGGCAGCGTCGATGAAGCCGCGGGCGGCGGAGAACATCGCCGGCTCGTCGAGCAGGAAGGCGTCGTGGCCCTTGTCGCTCTCGACCTCCACGAAGGCCACCGGCGCCGCCGCGGCGTTGAGGGCGTGCACGATCGCCCGGGAATCGCGGGTCGGAAACAGCCAGTCCGACGTGAAGGAGATCACGCAGAAGCGCGTCTTCGTGCCGCGAAACGCGTTGGCCAGCACGCCGCCATGGTCCTCGGCGAGGTCGAAATAGTCCATCGCCCGGGTCAGGTAGAGGTAGGCGTTGGCGTCGAACCGCTCGACGAAGCTCAGGCCCTGGTGGCGCAGGTAGCTCTCGATCTGGAAGTCGGCGTTGAACGAGAAGGTCGGCGCCGAGCCGCCCTGGAAGCGGCGGCCGAACTTCCGGTGCAGGGCCGGCTCGGAGAGATAGGTGATGTGCGCGCCCATCCGGGCGACG
>NZ_ABFU01000081.1 GCF_000171615.1 Bacillus coahuilensis m4-4
TGGTCCTCGGCGGCGATGGTGTTGACATAGGGCGTCGCGAGTTCGGGCTGCCAGCCGATGCGCTGGCGCCGCGCCAGGCGGGCCAGCTCGTCGAGCA
>NZ_ABFU01000080.1 GCF_000171615.1 Bacillus coahuilensis m4-4
CTCGATTTCTTGCTCCGAATAGATGGAATACAATCCATCGGAGCCCCTTTCTATAATCGCTGTGATCATTCGGGTTACGCAGGAATGAATTACCCCTCAAGAATCGTAGGGGCGAAAGATTTTTCGCCCCTACCCATAGTCCGTCCGCATGGGGTTATGGGTATGCTTCTAACTACTTCTGACTACCCTCTAACTACTCCTAACCACCTATATCCGCTCCAGCACCTTTTCGATCAGCCCAACGATGCTCGCCTTGTAGTCTACATTCATGTTTTTGGCTACGCGGCCGGCGATGATGCAGCAGACGGTCAATGCGCGGTGCCCGAGCAAGGCAGCCAAGGCAGCCAGGGCGGCGCTCTCCATTTCGAAGTTGCCGATCTGGCGCCCCTCATGTTCGAAGGCCTCGATCTTACGGTTCAGGTCGGGATCGGCCAGAGGGATGCGGAGCGAGCGACCCTGCGCGCCATAGAAGCTGCATGTGGCGATGGTGATGCCGCGCACGATGTCATTCCCTGTGATGCGGTCAGTCAGTTCCGCATCAGCAGGGACGGCGTAGGGACGGAGGCCGTCGATGCGCCAATCGAGTTGTTCGCGGAGGGCGGCCTCGAGCCGGAGGTCGCGGATGCGCTCCGTGTCAGCGTAGAAGTAGGGCACGCCGTCGAAGCCTACAGCGCGCTCGGCAGCTACATACGTCCCAATGGGCGACCAGGGTTGCAGGCCACCGCTGGTGCCGATGCGTACCATCGTCAGCGAGCGCAGATCGGGGCGGGGCAGGCGTGTGGAGAAGTCGATGTTGGCCAGTGCATCGAGCTCGTTAATGACGATGTCGATGTTGTCGCCACCGATGCCGTGGGAGACGATGGTGAGGCGTTTGCCAGCGTAGTGGCCGGTGATGCTGTGAAACTCGCGGTTCAGCACATCGCACTCCACATCGGTGAGGTACCGCCCGATCATCGTCACGCGGTCGGGGTCGCCCACCAACACGATGCGGTCAGCCAATTGCTCCGGCTTCAGGTGCAGGTGGAAGATGCTGCCGTCGCTGTTGATGATCAGTTCCGACGGCGGAATGGGGGTTGGCTTCTTTGTATCCATGATTGATTTTTACTTGATAATGGTTCTATTCTCTGCATTGCGTGCCCGCTTCTCCCACGTCTTGATCTGCGTGCGGAGGTCGTCGAGGGTGCGCTCATCGTCACGGATGGAAGCGCGGAGCTCGTTGCGTTCGGATTTGTTGCCCTTCTCGTAGGCCGA
>NZ_ABFU01000079.1 GCF_000171615.1 Bacillus coahuilensis m4-4
CTTCTCTCTTTTTTCTCCTTCTTGGGGGGCGCGCTTACCCTAGCGCGTGTCTCTTCTCCCTTTTTTCTTCTTCTTGGGAGGCGCGCTTACCCTAACGCGTGTCCCTTCTCCCTTTTTTCTTCTTCTTGGGGGGCGCGCTTACCCTAGCGCGGGGCTCTTCTCTCTTTTTTCTCCTTCTTGGGAGGCGCGCTTACCCTAGCGCGGGGCTCTTCTCTCTTTTTTCTTCTTCTTGGGGGGCGCGCTGACGCAAGCGCGTGTCTCTTCTCTCTTTTTTCTTCTTCTTGGGAGGCGCGCTTACCCTAGCGCGGGGCTCTTCTCTCTTTTTTCTCCTCCTGGGAGGGGGGGTGTACCCAGGGGGGGGCTCTTTTTCCTTTTTTCCTCCTCCTGGGAGGGGCGGTTTACCCAGCGGGGGGCTCCTTTCCCTTTTTTCTTCTTCCTGGGAGGGGCGCTTACCCTAACGCGGGGCCCTTCTCCCTTTTTTCTTCTTCTTGAGGGGCGCGCTTACCCTAACGCGGGGCTCTTCTCCCTTTTTTCTTCTTCTTGGGAGGCGCGCTTACCCTAGCGCGGGGCCCTTCTCCCTTTTTTCTTCTTCTTGGGGGGGCGCTTACCCTAGCGCGGGGGCTCTTCTCCCTTTTTTCTTCTTCTTGGGGGGCGCGCT
>NZ_ABFU01000078.1 GCF_000171615.1 Bacillus coahuilensis m4-4
GCACTTTTGGTCACGATATAAGAAACTTGCTTATACTTGCGTGTACTGAAGTGGAGGCTCAATGGCGTGGTGTTCTGACATCTAACGGTGCCCAGAAGAAATCGTTCAGTACAAAAGAATATGTGAATTTGGCTAATATTATGCGGCAAGGGCGAATCTCGGGCCGCCTAAA
>NZ_ABFU01000077.1 GCF_000171615.1 Bacillus coahuilensis m4-4
CACGGCCGCGCCACCAGCGGCTTGGGCATCTCGATGAACAGGTCGTAGAGCTCGTACTTGCGCTCGCGGCCGATCTCCAGCACGTCGCGAAAGCCTTCAGTGGTGAGCAGCCCTGTCTTCGCTCCCTTGCGCTCGATCAGCGCGTTGGTGAACAGCGTCGTGGCATGCACCA
>NZ_ABFU01000076.1 GCF_000171615.1 Bacillus coahuilensis m4-4
GGCGACCTCGGTGGCGAACAGGTCGTAGAGCTGGCTCCCGGCCATGACGTACTGCCACAGCGGCACCGGCCGGTGCTCGGAGACCACCACGGAGGTGGAGCCGCGCACGGTGTCCAGCCAGGCGCCGAACTCCTCCGCGTTGGACACGGTGGCGGACAGCGAGACGAGCTGGACG
>NZ_ABFU01000075.1 GCF_000171615.1 Bacillus coahuilensis m4-4
GATAGCGGCGGGAGCAGCGATGGCGCTGGCGGACCCTCAGGCGGCGTCGGCAATCCAAAAGGGTAGGGAGTACATCGCCGCTGTTCATGACGCCCCACGTGGAGTGGATACCCTGCTGGGGGTTTATGCGGACCTTGTCGACGGCGGCCACGCAACATAATGAGCCCTAGCCACCCTCGGAGTTGCAGCCGACGACTTCCCAGAGGGATGCATCGCCTTTCCGTGCCACCAGGTTGAAACCTGTGGCAGGCGAAATCTCGTCGGTGCCGGCGAACGGGTGGTCACCGCCATGTATCTCTTCAGCACCGAAGTCGAGGACGTACACGTCGCCAAGTTCTTCTACGACGGAACAAACGGCGGGATTCGTCAGCATCTCATCAAGTTCATTGATGAGCACCTGTTCTTGGTGGTTCAAGCCCTGACCCACGTGTGGAGACGGTGTTGTTCGGTCCGCCAATGCATAGACAAGGGACGCGCCAGTGTAGGGGTTGCCGACAACGGTCGCCGATTCCGGAACCAGCTCGGGTATTTGTTCG
>NZ_ABFU01000074.1 GCF_000171615.1 Bacillus coahuilensis m4-4
CCGTCCCCACGACTCCCTTATTATTGAGATATAACATTATTCGACGCCCCCTAAAGTGAGTAAACTATAATAAAGTTAGTTTATAGTCAGCTAAAGAATTGAATTGTAAGACTATCTACTTTATCAAGGTATAATTATCTATTCTGTCTTTGAAGGCAGAGTTATTTTCAATTATGCCAAAGAAGCGAAGGAAAGTGAATATTATGTTTAGAATAATGAAAAAATCTTGGCTCCCTCTTTTTTTACATTTATTGTATTTGGAACAGTATCTGGTGGAATATCAATGACTTTATCTGTAGAAGAACAGATTACAAATAGTATTAATAAAGATACATATAGGATTTATATTCACCCTAAAGATCTAGAGGTGGAAACAAATTTCTCAAATCAAGACCTACTATCATGGTTAACTAAACAGACCGAAAATTTTACCATTTATAAAAACATTCCGCAAGAAGCAAGTAGATTAAGTTTTTCTAATGAAAAAACTTCTATATATAGCGTAGAACAAGGAGCAGCTTATATTAATGTTTGGAACAAAGATGATCAAATTGTTAGAAACGGAAAAAATTATTTTTATTTTAATGGTAGAGAATATGAAGTAGCTGGTTACATTGATAACTATACAAATATAATAGCTAATCTTAAGACGTTTTTAGCAGAAAGTCCAGATGGAGCAATAACGGGAGAGTATTATTTAGACGCTGGAGAAAAAAGTGAATCTATAATACATGGTTTATTAACTACAATTCAAAAAAAAGAATGCTACTATTGAATTTTCATATGAAGAGATCAAAATAAACTGGTTACATAGTTTATTAAACCAAAGTTATGCGCTTATTATATTTCTTGGTACAAGTGCGCTGCTCTTTGTATCAGGATTTACTATAATACTTTCATGGGTAGAAAAGTATAAGAGGGAGATGTTTGTTAGGAGATTATCAGGAGCTGGAGAAACAGGTTTACTATTAAAAGTTTACGGTAATATGTTAGGCATTCGATTATTAGGTATCATGTTGGGAAGTTCAATAACTTTTTTAATCACCAACATTTTGCATATATTACCATATAATACTGTGTTTCGTTTTGAATCAGTCATTGTAGGAATAATTCTATTTTTTATTATGGATATATTTTACACATTCCCGATGTTGTTTATAAAACAGAAGAAACAATTAATCCGGATAATGAGGTAGGATCATGTTAACTCAATTAAAATATGCACTAGAAGATATATGGAGAAACAAGCTTTATTATATTTTGTTTTTTACTCAGATAACTATTGTCACATTGTTACTTACTGAATGTTTTTCATTAATGTACAAAAAGGAAGAGGCATTTAACTATCTGTCTAATACATTTGATATTTCCGATGTTTATTATGTATCACTTGCAGAGAAAGAAATGGTTGTAGGTGGTGATTATGAAGAGAGTATAATGAATGATTTATTTTCTTATGTCAATGAAAGTGAAAATTATATAATCTTTTCTGTTGTTAAAGATTTTATAGAAATAGAAAATATCCCAAGAAATTCTCTTTCTACGGAAATACAATTTGGACCAAATAAGGTTGAGGCTTATAAAACCCTAGCTATAACACATAATTTTATTGATGTATTTGACTTATCTTTATCAAAAGGTAATTTTTTTGTATTCAAACTGGGAATATTCAATTAATGAAAGTATACCGGTTGTACTTGGTCACTCTTATCAAAAGTTTATGAATATTAATGATGAGTTTGTGAATTCTGATAACTTAAAATATAAGGTTATTGGTTTTTTAGAAGATGGACAAAGTTATGTTGATATTTCATCTGGTGAAGGCGTTATAGATGTAAATGATATGATATTAATACCAATGGACGTTACAACTTTTGATGATTTGCATGTAAATGGAAATTACTCATATGAAACCTACCTAGAAAATGCAACAATCATAACTAAGAATAATAGTGATATATATAATTTAAGAAAAATCACAGAAAACTCCGAAATTTTTAATTATAAATTTAATAGTGTTAAAGGTGTTTCAAAATATATGGAGATGGACACTCAAAAATCTGTAGGTGTATTTCTATATATATCAATATGGATAATTATTTTTGCTATCTCATTAGTTATTATTAACACATTAGAATTTGTTAGAAAAAACTTAAGAGAATTTAGTATTCATATTTTTTGTGGTGGAAATAGGACAGATATTTCCTTAAGGATATTTTTTCAAATATTTATTGTTTGGATTCTTTCCTTTATTTGTTCTTTTATAGTGACCAGCCAATCCTCAATTCTATTAGCTGTTTCTGGGTTTGTATTAATGGTTTGTTTAATAACATGTATTCCTAGCTTTGTGAAACTTTTTAATTTACAGATAAGTGACATATTAAGGAGAAAAGAATAAATGATTGAGCTAAGTAATATTTCAAAATATTTAATAAGTCAAAATCAAATGAAGTAATCGCTCTTGAAAATATTAACCTGAAAATAGAAGAAGGTAGTATGTTAGCAATTATGGGGCCGTCAGGATCAGGGAAATCAACATTAATGAATATCCTTGGTTGTCTAGATGTACCAAGCACGGGTACATATAAGTTGCAAAAGAAAGAAATACACTCTCTTAATCCTAGAAAGTTATCTACAATACGAAACCGACACTTTGGTTTTGTTCTACAAGATTTTGCACTTATAGAAGAATACAGCGTTATTAAGAATGTAGAAATCCCTATTCTATATAGTAATAACAAAAGGAACAAAAAACAAAGAGTGCTAGAAATGCTTGACATGCTTGGTATGAAAGACAAATCATCTGAATATGCATATAATCTTTCCGGCGGACAACGACAACGTGTGGCAATAGCTAGAGCATTAATTAATAATCCTGATATAATTTTAGCTGATGAACCTACAGGTGCGTTAGATCAACGCACGGGTCAGAATGTTTTAGATATTTTTAAAAGGATTCACGAAGAACAGAATAAAACGATTTTAATTGTTACACATGACAACAATGTTGCAAGACAATGTGATGGGATTATCAATATAGTTGATGGAAAAGTATGTTGATTGTCATCCAGTTGAAATTGAATAACTTCTAGATCTTTAATAAGGGGATTGTGTTAATGAATAAGAAGATGCTGAATGAATATAAAGAAAGATTACAAAAAAGAGGCGCTTTATCCTTAATATTAATAGTTTTTTTATTTTATTATTACGTCAATTTATATTTACTCCTGTTGTAGTTATGGGCGACTCGATGATGTCAACACTGCATGATGGAGATAGAATCATAGCAGATAAAATTGGACATAAACTAAATGATCTAGAACGTTTTGATATATTAATATTCAAGTCTAAAGGAGGGTCCAAATATATTAAACGTATTATAGGACTTCCAGGTGATTATGTAGAATACATAGATGACCAATTATATATAAATGGTGAAAAGTACAATGAGATTTATTTAGATAGTCAAAAGAAAGCTCTTGTAAAAGGTGACGTACTTACTGATGAATTTAATATAAAAACAATGCCCTCCACCCTTAGTAAAGTAGTGCCAGATGGACATTATTTTGTATTAGGAGACAACCGGCGTAATAGTCTAGACAGTCGCAATATCGGTTTCATTTCTGTAGATGAAATTGTTGGAAAGGCAAATGTTGTTTATTGGCCTTTAAATGAAATCAAAATCATTCAATAAATGATCGTTATTGGTAGTTGATAAAGATTCCTTTAAAGTAGTGAATATAATTGAGATTGGGGGAGGGAAGCCCCTCTGTTAGGATAGGGAA
>NZ_ABFU01000073.1 GCF_000171615.1 Bacillus coahuilensis m4-4
TCAACATCGGATCGCTGACGCTCTCCGTGTTTCCTTTATTTCTGGGGATAAGCCCTCCACCCTGTACGCCCCTACCCAGTCGGCTCCGCTTTCTCTAAGAAATTATTTTACAAATTTACAAAAAATCTCTAGTATTTTCCTATCATTCCTTTAAACTATTTTTAGAGAGAGAGAAAGGGAGTGAAGGTATGAATCAGAAGAATTTGGTTCATCAAAAGGAAGAGACTTATTTTATCATTGCTATTATTGTTAGTGTTATGGCCTATTTATTTTTGGCATTGTCTGTAGTGGGGATTATTATTCTAGCGTTTATCCTAGTTAGTTCTTTTTTTGTTCAGGGGATTTTTATTGGAAATATCCGAAGTAATGGAGTGAAAATTACTCAAAAGCAGTTCCCGGACTTTTATAAACGAGTAGAAGAGCTTAGTGGGCAAATGGGATTAAAGAGAGTACCAGATGTGTATGTTGTTGAGTCATCAGGGATATTGAATGCGTTCGCAACCAGATTGTTTGGTCGCCATATGGTTGTTTTGTATTCTGATATATTTGAACTGATCAAACATGATAACGAAGATGAACTAACATTTGTTTTGGCTCATGAATTAGCTCATATAAAAAGAAATCATATGCTTAAAAGCGTCTTATTATTACCGGCTAACTTTTTTCCGTTATTAGGGGAAGCCTATTCAAGAGGGTGTGAGTATACATGTGACCGAATGGCTGCCACGTATATTCAAAACAGTGAAGCAGCAGCGAATGCTTTAACCATTCTTGCGATAGGTAAAGAGTTGTATGTAAATGTGGATCGTGAAGCGTACATTGAACAGCTGGAACAAGAAAAAAGTTTTTTTGCTTGGTTTAGTGAGAAGCTTTCCACACATCCAGCACTTCCAAAGCGAATTGATGCAGTAGAAGCGTTTATGAAGGGTACTTTACCACGTAGATTTAAAGCGCCAATGGGGAAAATTTTATTAGGTCTAGCTCTAGCCATGGCCTTATATATTGCATCCATTATTGCGCTCACAGCTATGTTTTATTTTATTGGTAAAGTAGTAGATGAGGAATGGATGGCGGCAGGATTAGGAACTGAAATGGATTTTTCCTATGAATACGCCCTAAGCGAAGATCCAACAGAGTTGGAAGAAGCCTTTTATTATGATGACCTAGATGAAACTAGAAGATTGTTAGAAGAAGGACAAGATCCTGCCTTTATTTTGGATTCGGGGGAAACATTGATGCACGAAGCCATAATAGATGAAGATAAGCGTATGTTTTTAGAAGAGTATTTACAATTTGCAGCCCCTGAGACAACAAATGATTATGGTAATTCTCTTTTAGACTATGCGTTCCAATATGGTACAGTTGATACGGTTGATGTTCTATTAAGCGCAGGAATTGGAATCAATGATAGTGATGACTATGGATACACGCCTTTAATGTCTGCGGTAGAATACTGGGCTAGTGAGGAAATCATTCAATACTTATTAGAAAATGGAGCCGATCCAACGTATAGTGGAGAAGGACAATATACCCCAATTGAGCTTGCGGAAGAATACGAAATGTATGATATGGTAGACTTGTTAGATTCATACGTATATTAAACGACGTGGAAAGGACTTCACACATAATATGGATAAACATCTTGATCACATCGGTATTGCTGTTAGAGATTTGCAGGGGAGTATCGCATTTTATACAACCGTTCTGGGAGGTACATTACTAGATCAGTATCGTAGTGAAGCTCCTGGGGTAGAGAGTGAAATTGCGGTGATTGATATACAGGGTGAACGGTTTGAGTTACTTGCTCCAACCAATAATACAACTTCGCCTATTGCTCGCTTTATTAAGCAAAAAGGAAAAGGAGTTCATCATGTGGCCTACAGAGTACGAGACTTAGATGAGGCGATAGCAGAACTCAATCAATTAGGGATACGCGTACTCCCTGAAACAAGAAGGATTAATAAGCACGGGAGAAGGTTAATTTATTTAAACCCAGCTGATACTGAAGGTAGTATTATAGAGTATTGTGACTATAGAGAAGAGTCTGGCTCTTAATTAAGAGGAGGATGGGAATGTACGAACTGAAAACAAAGGAAAACGATCGGGATGTAGTGGAATTTATTGAATCGGTAGAAAGTCCTAAAAAACGAGAAGATGCCTATAAGCTACTGGACATTTTCACAGAAACGACTGGTTATTCAGCAAAAATGTGGGGACCAAGTATTATCGGATTTGGTTCCTATCATTACCGTTATGACTCAGGACATGAAGGAGATGCCCCAATCGTTGGATTTTCCCCCCGAAAAGCGAAAATTAGTCTATATTTTGCTACAAGTGAAGAAACGCGTACGGAATTATCCAGCCGATTTGGTAAGCACACAACAGGAAAGGCCTGTGTGTATGTGAATAAACTTGCTGATATAGACGAAGACGTGTTAAAAGAATGGATAACAGCAACTGTTAATCATATTAAAGCAACATATCCAAATGGGTAAGTTAAGGAAAGGACGAATTTAATTCGTCCT
>NZ_ABFU01000072.1 GCF_000171615.1 Bacillus coahuilensis m4-4
TATACTTTTGGGAAACCCTCATTTTGTTTTTTATTCTTTCGCTTTTTGCATAACAGCAAAATAGTTATCTTCATAATCCGCGAAATTAAATACCTTTCCGCTTGGTACTGTCACAATATCTCCAACAGTAATCTGCATGTTCTTTAGCTTTGAATAAAGCTCATCTAAATCGTTTGTAAAGAACATGAGGGACGGGGTTCCAACATTTAATTCGGGCTGCATACTTGAAATCTTTTCTTTATCATGCAAAATAATGCTGGTTTCAGAATCTAAGGATGGAGCAACCTCAATCCACCTCATGCCTTCTAAGTTAATCTCTTCGACAATAACAAATTCTAATATCTCTGTCCAAAATGATAAAGCTCGATCTTGATTGTTGACATAAACCATAATTTGGCCAAGTTGATGAATCATCCCATTACACTCCTTTTACTCATTGATAATAAGTACATTCTGCTTGAAATGAATAAAATCCTCTATTTCATTCGCAATCAAATAAGTGTAATAAACTCTATTCCACATTTTCCTACAAAATTCCTACAAAATAATCCATCCATTTTGTCGTTTTCGTGCTATAGTAAAAGAAAAAGCGTGAAAGAGGTCGAATAATGGAAAAGGGTATCTTACTTGAATCTGGTACAAATGAACTGGAATTAGTTGAATTTGAAGTGGGTCAAAATAAATATGGAATCAATGTCATTAAAGTGAAAGAAATTATTCAACCTTTACCGATTACGACCATTCCTCATTCCCATTCTTTTGTAGAGGGGATTATCCAACTTAGAGGTGAAGTGTTACCTGTTGTTAGCATGGAGAAAGTACTAGGATATCCTTCCAACCTTACTAAATCAACAGGTAAGTACATCGTGACGGAATTTAATCGCCAGAAGGTTGTTTTCCATGTAGACAACGTTTCTCAAATTCATCGAATTTCTTGGCAGGATATTGAAAAGCCTTCTACTATGGTTCATGATGATCATACTCGTGTTATTGGTGTAGTGAAGCAAGCAGAAAATATGATACTCATTTTAGATTTTGAAAGTATTATGGTTGAAATTAATCCTGAATCGGGTATTCACGTAGATCAAGTAAGAAAATTAGGAAAGAGAGAGCGTTCCAATAAAAAAATAAGTCATAGCAGAAGACTCTCCACTGTTGCGTAAATTATTACATGAAACACTAACTGAAGCAGGATATGAGAATATCGATAGCTTTGAAAATGGTGAATTAGCATTAAACTATTTACTATCTCTTCGTGAAGCAGGTACTCTAAAAGAGGATGTGCAGATAGTAATAACTGATATTGAAATGCCTCAAATGGATGGACATCATTTAACAAGAAGAATTAAAGAAGAAAAGAACTTTCTACTTTACCAGTTATTATTTTTTCCTCTTTAATAACGGATGATCTGAAGCATAAGGGTGAGAAAGTTGGAGCGGAAGCACAAGTGAGCAAGCCTGAAATTGAGAAGTTAGTCCAATTAATTGATCAACACATTAAATAAAACCTCCCTGTGGAGGTTTTATTTAATATGAATCACCAAGTGGTTTAAAAACGGGTTTTTGATACGTTCTATTCGTGTTGTATGGATCCTTTAATTCTTTTAAACCTGTGTAGCGTTGTAAGGTGTCTTTCGCTTCTTTTAAGCTCATCTTACTTTTAGGGTTTCTAACCTGATCCGATAGTTTACCTAAGTGAGGTAAGGTTTGGAAGTCTTCTTTATTAGGTGGAATATGAAACGTATATTCTCCAGATTGTACAATTACATCGGATTGTTGCTGACTAAATCTAGGATTTCTAGAAAAATGAAGGCCTATTTTTTTCGCTTTACCTTCTTGAATCATTTTAAGGAGGGCTTTTTTCTTTTAATAGATATAAATACTTAGGATTGGGTGCAGTTTTAGCGTGTCTGTTGACAGTGAAGATTGCTTGTGAGAGGGAATGAACAGAATAACCTCTGTTACTTGTTCGTTTATTACTATCAGATTGCTTATCATTCATTCGGTTAATCGTTCCTTTCTGCATTTATAGCTATTCAAGTTTATATATATTATACCATTATTTTCTTTGAATAAAAGTTTTGACAGAAATAATTTTAGATGATCGCTACTTATATTATAATGATACTAAAGCAGTATGCTTTTACTTTTACAAATAGGATGATGTTACATGAAAGAAAAAACAGCAATCATTGATATAGGATCAAATACAATTCGTCTTGTTATTTACGAGTCAACAGCAATTGGGACAGTAAAGGAATTAGAAAACGTTAAGGCTGTTGCACGTTTACGAAGCTACTTAACAGAAGAAGGAATACTATCAGAAGAAGGAATTCAGGTTTTACTTTCCATTCTACATAGCTTTAATAAAGTAGTAGATTTTCATCATGTTAATGAAATACGGTCTGTTGCGACTGCTACCATTCGTCAGGCATTAAACCAATCAGACATTATCAGCAGGGTTTATAAAGAAACGAATCTTTCAATTTCAATTCTTTCAGAAGAAGAGGAAGCTTATTATGGATATTTTGCTGCTGTTAATACGACTTCTGTTAGTACAGGATTTAGTATTGATATAGGTGGAGGAAGTACGGAAATTACTTACTTTGAAGATAAACAAATTAAACACTCTCATAGTTTTCCTTTTGGAGTTGTTTCTTTAAAAGAACAGTTTATTCAAGGTGATTCACTACAGTTAGAGGAACGTGAAGTGTTAGTCCAATTTATTATAGAGCAGTTCCTAACATTACCCTGGTTAAAGGAGAAAAATGCTCCAATTATCGCTATTGGGGGGAGTGCAAGAAACGTTGCTCAAATAGATCAAAGTCAAAATAGTTACCCTATTGCTGGAGTGCATCAGTATGTGATGAGCCCTGAGTCCATTTCACGGATGAGAGACGTATTGCTTCCTTTGGATTATGTGGAATTAGAGAAAATTGAAGGGTTATCTAAAGATAGAGCAGATATTATTTTGCCTGCATTGGAAGTATTTTATCAATTGATTCTTTATACAGATGCCCCTTCCTTTATCTTTAGTCGAAATGGATTACGCGATGGGTTAATCTTAGAGCAAACGGAAGGGAAGAAGGTATTTTCTAATCAAGAAATAGTAGAACGGAGCTTAAGACAATTAGGTTTCGAATACAATGTGAACTATTCTCATAATGAACAAATGCTTTTCTTAATCAGAAAATTATGGGAAGGCTTTGGCCAATTGGGCTTATGGAGCTTAAATGAAGAATCCTTAAGAGTATTAGAGCAAGCTGCGTTTTTATTTTATCTATGGGGCAATATATTAGATTCACGATTCTAGCTCTCAGCACACATTTTATATTTTGGCGAACAAAAACATAAATGGAATTCCTCACAAAGAACGGGTAGCGATTGCTCTTTTAGCTTCTTTTAAAAATAAATCTAGTTTGAAGCAATACATGGAGCCTTTTCTTCATTGGTTTTCAAAGGATGAAGTGAAACTGTTAAAGGAATTTGGTCCCCTTCTAAAAATGGCCTATAGTTTAAACGCAACAAAACGCAATGTGGTTCATGATGTTAGTATTACGGAAAAACAGGGCAACATTGTAGTGTGTATCATTTGTGAGGACGATATATTAGCCGAACAATATCAATTTGAAAAACAAAAGAAGCATTTAGAAAAAGCGTTAAAACGAGAAATAGTATTAGAAGTTTTACGGAATTAAGTTTAAAATTATATTTGGATAGTAAATGAATTTATTTTGAAAGAGGGTGTCAGAATGTACCAACCAAACACATCTTTAGAACTAGAAAAGTTTTCTCAACCTGAAAACTATAATAACCGTGAATTAAGTTGGCTTGCATTTAATGAACGTGTACTAGAAGAGGCCATGGCAAAATCTATGCCATTGATGGAGCGAATTAAATTTTTATCTATTTTCAGTAATAATTTAGACGAATTTTTCATGGTGCGTGTAGCTGGTTTAAAGGATCAGGTAAAGGCTAATTTTAATCGACCTGAAAACAAAGCAGGAATGACACCTAAACAACAGCTTTCAGCCATTTCAAAGAAAAATCACAAACTTATTGATCGTCAATATAAAACATTTAATGAAGAAATTATGCCTGAACTTAGAACTGAAGGAATTCATCTAGTTAAGATGAACGCCCTCTCAGAAGATCAACTAAGGTTCACAGAAGACTATTTTGATCAACAAGTTTTTCCTGTTTTAACTCCTATGGCGGTAGATGCCTATCGTCCATTTCCAATGCTGTTAAATAAAAGTTTAAATTTAGTAGTTATCCTTGAAGATGATTATCTTGGAATTGACGAAGAGAACAAAGTAGCCTTAGTCCAAGTTCCTTCCGTACTTGACCGATTTATCATGCTCCCATCAAATCAAGGAGAATTCCATATCATTCTTCTAGAAGATATTATCATGCATTATATTGATAAAATGTTTAATGGCTTTAAAGTAATATCCTCAAGTCCTTTCCGCATTACTCGTAATGCTGATATGACGATTTTAGAGGAAGGGGCAAGAGATTTACTATTAGAAATAGAGAAGGAGCTTAAAAAACGTAAGTGGGGAGCTGCCGTTCGATTAGAAGTTAGCTCCATTGAGCAACCAGTATTAGACTATTTGCTTGAAGAATTAGAAATTCATAAAGATGATGTGTATGAAATTGATGGGCCACTTGATTTAACCTTTCTTTTCGGTTTTATTAAAGCTATTACACCTTATAAGGAGCATCTCGCCTATCAAGCATTCATTCCACAACCACCTGAAGACGTTTCTTCACAGGAAGATTTATTTGAAAAGGTATTACATGAAGATATATTGTTCCATCATCCGTACGAGTCTTTTGAGCCGGTTGTTGATTTTGTTTCAGAGGCGGCAGATGATCCAGATGTACTTGCGATTAAACAAACCCTGTATAGAGTAAGTGGAGATTCACCTGTTATTGAGGCGCTAAAGCGAGCAGCGGAGAAAGGGAAGCAAGTAACTGTTCTAGTAGAACTTAAGGCGCGATTCGATGAAGAAAATAACGTACAGTGGGCAAAAGAGCTAGAAAAAGCGGGTTGTCATGTGATTTACGGAATGACTTATTTAAAAACACACAGTAAAATCACTCTCGTTGTTAGAAGAAGAAATGGTAATATTGAACGGTTTGTACACCTTGGGACAGGAAATTATAACGATCAAACGGCAAAAATCTACACAGATATGGGGCTTATCACGTCTAAAAAGAAATTTGGAATTGATGCAACAAATTTCTTTAATTACTTAAGTGGATATTGTGAAAAGCCAAATTTTCATCATTTAGTTGTGGCGCCATTTGACATTCGAGAAGAGTTTATCGAGTTGATTGACCAAGAGATTGACCTTCACAAACGACATGGTAATGGTCGGATCATTGCCAAAATGAATAGCTTAACAGACAAAGAACTAATCATGAAAATGTATGAAGCATCTAGTGCAGGAGTAAAAATTGAATTGATTATTCGAGGAATTTGTTGTTTGCGTCCCGGAATTAAAGGCGTAAGTGAAAATATTAGGGTAATAAGTATTGTAGGACGTTTCCTTGAGCACAGCCGAGTCTATTATTTCCATCATAACGGTGAAGGAAAAATGTATTTATCATCTGCTGACATGATGACACGGAACATGGTTAAACGTGTTGAAATATTGTTTCCAATATATGAAGGCAAATTAAAGAAAAGGCTTTACGACCTCTTACAGTTACAATTAGATGATAATGTAAAAGCAAGAGAGCAAGACTCAGAAGGAAATTATTCCTTTGTTCAACAAAAAGAAGGAAAAAAACGTAGTAGATAGTCAATATGAAATGCTAAAAGCCTCTTATCACCTTTTAGAAGATGAAGAATAAAGAAACAGAAACGCATTGCTGCGTTTCTGTTTTTCTATGTGTGCCAGGCATGGCAACTATCTAGGTGGTGAAAGTCCACTGTGGGGGTACACATCGACCAACCACTAAGGAAGCGCAAGGTACTTATCGTGAGGTAAGGGCTGGAGGAAGCGTGGAATAAAATCTTGGCTTGACGAACAGAAACCTGATACTAAGGCTCTACAAAGGGATAAGGCTCCATAACAAGTCAAAGTCCAAAAGATGTGCGTAACTTTGTAGGGTAAATCAGGCAAGTAAAAGAGGAAGGATAGTTGTCTTACCCTGGGAGGTCTTGCGGATGTACGTAGGTACAGTCGAAAAAGGTTTGTCGCAAGAAGTCAGCAGAAGCCATAGTAATGAAGTAATTCATGAAGGGCTAAACAATTTATAGTGTTTCAACGCCACGAATGCGTAAGTGACCTACTCAGAATGTGTTAATGGGGAAAGTATGAGCGTACCTCAGAGGAAAACCAAAAGGGAGTTATCACTTATTACGTGAGAGGGAAGGAGAAACGAGTGTGGAACTTCTAGAACAGATTTTGAGTAATCAAAATATGAATGAAGCCTACTTGCGTGTATATAAAAATAAAGGCGCGAGTGGAGTTGATGGAGTAACAGTCGATGAACTGAAACAATATCTGAAAGAGAACAAGGATGAACTGCGCAGGCGCATCAGAACAAGAAAATAACAAACACAAGCTGGCTTAAGAATGGAAATCCCAAAGAAATGGGAAGATGCGCAAATTGGGAATTACAACAGTTGTGG
>NZ_ABFU01000071.1 GCF_000171615.1 Bacillus coahuilensis m4-4
CCTATCAAACATATACAAAAACTAAACCAATTACCGGAGAAGTATATACTGGTAGGACAAGTGGTACAGGAACTCCTTTAGAAAATATCGCAAAGAGAGATGCTAACCACCATATGAATAATGAAGGGTTTGGACCTGCAAGACTTGACAAATCTTCAACAAATAAAGATGCTATTCGTGGAAGAGAACAGCAACTTATTGACCTAAATGGTGGGGCTAAATCAAAAGGTGGTACTTCTGGTAATAAAATTAATGGAATATCAGATATTAATCCTAATAAGAAAAGGTATCTGGATGCAGCCGACAAGGAGTGGTAAGTATGAGTATAGGAAAAAAGGTGAAATTAGGTGACATTTTTGCAATCCCTTTACCAAACAGTAAGTATGCATTTGGAAGAAGATATAGGGATGCGTCTATCGGAATTTATAAGCATATCGGGGTAGATGTAGATGATTTACCACAACAGGAAGAATACCAATTTATTGTTGGGGTGTATGATGATGTTTTGAAATCTGGGAAATGGCCAATTGTAGATAATCGACCATTTAAAAATGAAGAGGAAGAATGGCCACCCCCATATTACATGAAAGACTCCATCACTGGGAAATATTCTATTTACCATAAAGGTCAAGAACGTAAATCGACTGAACAGGAGTGTAAGGGAATAGAAGTTGCTGCTGTTTGGGAAGCAGAACATATTATCGATAGGATAATGGGAAGCGATAAGTGGAATAAAATTTAGGATAGAAACCTTGATTGGCTTTATAGCCTTTCAAGGTTTTTTGAACAGAAGATATAAAATATTCTATTTTGAATCAAAAGCTCATGATGGTTAAATTGATACAGAAGATTGGTTGCAGTGACATTTAAATAAAACAACCACACTTACTACTCGATTTATATTTGCACACGAGAATGACAAAGCTCGTGGTGATAAAGGAGGAAAAACTGATATAAGTTGAAATTGAACAAAAAATAAAGAATTTATGAAGGGGACACCATAATTGAATTTTTTCCTCTGAAATTTATAACTCATGATGGTTGTACCATCATGGAGCATCATGTTAATACTTGGAATGGCTGACTAGAACGAGGATTAGGCGAGATGACATTTTAAATGGCAGAGGTAGTTATGACATTACATAACTAACAAACTAAACGAAAATGACAAAGCTCGTGGCGATAAACAATGGGCAAAGTGAGAGAATGTTGTTTTATTGCAAAGGGCAAATGATCTTTGGGTTGTATTTTAACTAGAGACGGTCGTATAATACTCGCTATTCGTTAAAAAAGCGTTACATAAATTGTAATTTCCGTAACGGAAGTGTAAAAAGTTAAACGTTGTCGGGTAATAAACGAGTATCGACTCAAGGCAAGCG
>NZ_ABFU01000070.1 GCF_000171615.1 Bacillus coahuilensis m4-4
ATGGGGAGTTTAGGGGGGGGCCCCGAAGGGGCAACCCCCCCCTAAATCCCTCGCACCGCACTCTTACTTATTACTTTCATCTTTTTGTTTCATAGATTGTCTAAACCGGTACGATTCTCCGTTGAGTAGGAGAATATGGGCCTTATGGGTAAGTCGATCAAGCAGAGCTGCTGTCATCTTTTCGTCTCCGAAGATGGAAGTCCATTCTGTGAATTCTAGATTAGTAGTGATCATTACGCTCGCCCTTTCATATCGTCCGGCAAAAAATTGGAACAGTAACTCAGCTCCTATCTTGGTAAATGGTACATATCCAAGTTCATCTACGATGATTAAATCAATTTTGAGCCACCGTTTCTCCACGGCTCCAAGCTTGTGTTCTTCATTGGCTAATAAGAGTTCTTCTACTAGCTCAGCTGCTGAGATAAACTTTACCTTATAGCCATTTTTAATCATCTCAATGCCTATTCCCGTTGCGAGATGAGACTTTCCGGTCCCACTGTTTCCTAAAAAAATGATGTTTTCCCTTTTCTCCACAAAATCCCCCTTGGATAACGTAAGAAACCGGTTCTTATTCAAACTGGGCATCAAACTAAAATCATAACTATCTAATGTTTTGTGGACAGGGAAAGCTGCTTGCTTTAGTCTTCTTTGTCTTTGATTTTCTTCTCTAGACTCAGATTCACTTTCTAATAAAGCCAATAGGTACTCTTCATAGGTGAAATTACGCTCTTCAGCTTCTCTAGCGAGTGAACGATACTGTGCAGCAATCATGGGAACCCGAAGTTTTTTAGTAAGGTGGTCTAATAAAAGTTCTGTTGTCATTTGTTATTTACTCCTGTAAGTTTTCCATATTGTTCAATATTAGACTTACTAACTTTATAATCTAGGAGGCTAATAGGCGTTTGATCCGTCGGGAGAGGCTGGAATGATATATCTTGATTGGTGAGCTTTTGAATTATTTCATGTACAACCTCGTATCGGAAAACTTGCGTTTTTTCTGCTTCTAAAAAGGCAATTGTTAACTTCTCCATTCCAATATCACGGTGAAGAAGGAGTAGTCGGATAAATTTCCGATCACCAGCGGCACCTTCTTGTTCACGCATTTTAAGGTGGAAACGCTTGAATACATCAGGTACTTCAGTAGTCTGGAATGCATGCGCATCTCTAATGGCCCTTGGTTTCTTAAGTAATATCTCAAGATAATGATCAAGAACCGTAATCATTTGATTTCTTTCATATGAGCGCACGTGTTCTGCGATCACTTGGTTTTGAGCCACTACGATTACTCGATCGACAAAAATTTTTGCCCAAACTTCTTGGCCAGCGAATCGACAAGGTACAGAGTAACGATTGGTATCAACAGTTATGAGCGATGTTTTATTTACTTTACATGATAAAAGTTTACACGCTTCGAAACGAATTGGAGGAAGAGGTGATAAATACCTCTTTTCTTTCTCCCACATTTCAAGCACAGTCTCAGATTTATTCGGGACGTGAGTCCTGCTTGCTTCCTTGACACACCAGTCCGTAAGGTATTGGTTTAATTCTTCTATGGTTTGAACCTCTGGATAAGGAACCAGGGCATTTCTCCTTATGTATCCTACAGTTCCTTCAATCCGTCCCTTTTCGTTTCCACTTGCGGGATTACAAAACTCAGCTTTAAACACA
>NZ_ABFU01000069.1 GCF_000171615.1 Bacillus coahuilensis m4-4
ATGTACCGAGCTTTCGTTTTTTTATAATTTGAAATTCCATTTAATAATCCCTGCTTCTTTTGCTGAATTAAATAAGATTAAAATGAAGGGACCTATAAAGAAACCGAGTAATCCAAATAATTTTAAACCCAAATACATGGCAATTAATGTTGCGAGTGGAGATAAACCAATATGTCTACCCATCACCTTAGGTTCCACCGTTCTTCTTATAATGAGTAGTACGGTAGCTAAAATGGCAAGCTCTGTTCCGAGTCCAATGTTCCCTGTTATAAAATGGTAAGTAAACCAAGGTGCCATAATGACAATAGACCCAATTAAGGGTATAAAATCAACAATCCATATCACTACACTCATCACAAGAGCCGCTTCAGGTGCAATCCATAATAATCCTAACAGTGTAGCGATAAATATGATAACACTTACTAAGAATTGTGCTTTTAGGAATCCAAGTACAACGTAAGAAAGTCTAGATGTCATAAAGTTTACTTTGTCAGCCGTCTTTTCAGTTAGGTGTTTGTAGATTGTTGTGCGTATTTTCGGTAAATCAATCATAAATAAAAAGAGTGCAATCAAATAAACGAGTATATTGACTAAGTAGTTTGGAATTCCTCCGATAAAACTGCTTATTTTGTTGAGATTCACATAATCATTTGTTAAACCAGATTTTACAGAGTTGAAGAAATTTCCAACTTCGTCTTGAATTTGTTCAACTACTTCATTAGGTAGATCTTCTGAAGCAGAAAGAAGGTCCTTTTCATATATCTCCCATTTATCTGATATTTGATTAATATACGTGGGAATCTCTTCTGCAAATTGAATGGCTTCTCCAATGACTTTCGTTGTAATGAAGTATAGGGATAGTCCTGAAAACAAGAGGAAGAGAACAAAAACGATAAGAACAGAGAGCTTCCTTTTAATATTAAATCTTTTTCTTAATACTCTTACAGCTGGATCTAAGAATAAGGCAGTAATGAATGCTGAAATTAGTGGTATAGATATAGGGAGTATATACAACGAAAGTAACGTGATGATTACGACCGTAACAATGATTGTTAACACTTTGCGATTGAAAAACTTAGGCAATGGAATCCCTCTCTTATTTTGTCTGTATAGTTGTATTATAACTTTCTTTTAAGGAAAAAACAAGTGAAGTCTTTTCTGTGTAAAATAAAAAGCCTAACGTATGGACGTTAAGCTTTTTTCTTTAATGGGCAAAATGTTGAACTTCTTCCATTACTTGTTTAATGATCTTTTCACATGTATCAACTAAGTGTGCTGGGAAATGTTCTCCATCCCCATATTCTACACCGTGTGGATAATAATGCTTACCTAAAAGTGGAGTCATTAATTTAATGGAAGCATGATCTGCTCCAATATCACCTTCTACCGCTAGTCCTTGTATACGTAAATAGAAAGTGCCTTCTTTAATAATAAATTTGCGATCAAATGTGACACGTTCATAGTCCCATTGACCTGCTTTAATTAAGCCATGTGTTTTCATTACATCTTCTAATCGTTCTAAATCAGCTGTTACGTTTTCAATTCCAGTGTTTTCAAATTTCAATTGTATTCCCTCCTATATGAAAAAGCATACACAATCTATGTAGATGCATCTATATTCATTACTATAATAGTCTAAATTTTACTTTGTTGCAATGATTCGTTCGTTTAAAGCGAAGAATAAATAGTTGATCGTATACAGACAATAACAAGGTAAAGGATGGTGGTATAGGTGAAAATTGAAGACTTAATGACAAGAGAAGTAGAAGCTTGCACCCTTCTTGATAATGTATATGAGGCTGCGGTGTTGATGAAAGAACACAACATTGGAAGTGTTCCGATAGTAGATGGAAGTAAATTGGTTGGCATGATAACAGACCGTGACATTGTCATTAAAGGGATAGCAGAAAAGAAACCAAATTCCTCTCGGATTCAAGATTTGATGTCAACAAATATCATAACAGTCACAGCTGATTGTACTACGGATAAGGCATTAGAGATAATGAAGGAACATCAAATTAGACGGCTACCTGTCGTGAATGGTGAACATTTAATAGGTATGGTGTCCCTGGGTGACTTAGCTACAAAAGATTCGAACAATCAAATAGATGAAACTCTAGAAGAAATATCAGAACAAGCCCATTAAACGGAATTCGATTATAAGGTACACTATTAAATGAATATCGCCATGTTTCAATAGAAATATGGTAAACTTGAGATGAGGGTGTCCCAAAAGGAACATCCTCTTCTTTTTTCAACAAATGATCATCATTAAATTAGCCCGTTTGATTTCCGCGGAAGGTACTCCATTCTCCGGGGCGGAGGTGAGCCTCCTCATAAAATGCTGCGCATTTTATTCGTGCGGTGAAAACTCGAGGAAGCCTATTCAGAGTCCTCGGGCAAGCCCTGTGGGGTCTCACCTTTTCCGCTATTTCCCTCGGGAGTCTCGCACCTGCAGCGAGAATCAACCTAATCAAAATGAACCGATGCGAAAATTCTAAAATAATAATAAAAAAAAGGTGCCACAAAAAAATCGTCTTTTAACGCCCTTTTGAGTCACCCTCTATTTTTTATTTTCTATCTTCTTAAATAATAGAAACAAGCATAATCTATCACTAAAGCTGTGAAATTGATATAATAAACTTACGTTATAATGTTGGAAGGGTGGGAGAAATTGAAGACGATTTTGCGCATATTATTTGTAGTCGCTGGAATTATGTTATTTTCTATGTACTCGTCTTACCAAGATAAGAATTCCGAAAAAATAATGAACGAAGAAGGTACCCTCCAGTCTTTAGAATCAGAAGAACAACTTGTACCTGAAATTATTGAAGAGGGTGTAACGAAGTTAATTGGGGAACCAAAGGAAAAACTGTTAGAACAATTTGGTGAACCCATTCGGAAAGACCTTTCTTCATATGGATATACTTGGTGGATATACCCTATCTCAAATGAATCTTATTTTCAAGCGGGTGTAAAAGACGATAAGATTGTGACTCTTTTTGCCATTGGTAAAGGAATCAATGTTAAACCATATACGTTAGGCCAAAATCTGCAAGATATTTATGCTATTACTCCATTGCAATCTGAAATTACAGTTGTGAATAATAATGGAAATTATAAATTTGAGCTCTCAGAACAAGATATGAATCAAAAGGCACTCGTAAAAATTAACGATGATACTTATGCACAATTGTATTTAGACCGTTTTACAGGAACTCTAATGGGAATTCGCTACCTAGATAGTGAAATTCTTATTTTACAGCACCCCTATCAAGTGGTCTATACAGGTGAGAAAATTTACGATATTAAACCTTCAAGCTCGGAATGGGAGCTAATTGAAGAAGGAAATGAAAATCAAATCATTGATATGACGAATATTATTCGAAAGGGTTTATGATAAAGCCACGCCTTATCTTGGAATTGAAGAGGTGGCAGAGGTTGCTAGAGGTCATAGCACGGATATGTTTAAGGAAAGTTATTTTTCTCATGAATCACCTACTTACGGTACGTTAGGAGATCGACTAGATAAAGCAGCTATATTGTATTTATCAGCAGGAGAAAATATTGCTGCCCAATATACAGACGGAGCAGATTCCGTAATGGGCTGGTTGAATTCGCCTGGACACAGAGAGGCCCTTTTGGATGAAGAGTTTACTCACCTTGGAGTGGGTGTCCATCAAAAATATTATACCCAAAACTTTGTGAAATTCAGATAACCTCATTCAACAAATCCCCCTTTCCATCATATTTTAATACAAGAGTATGAGGAATGGGGGATTAACTATGCCTAAAGAGAATGTACATCCTCAAGTTGTCAATTTTAAGAAATTTGTTAGGTCACATCCAGGATTGATTAAAGAGGTAAAACAAGGGAATTCAACATGGCAGGATTTGTTCGAGGAATGGTATATCCTTGGGGATGAAGATCCTACTTGGCAAAAATACCAAAAGGGAAACCTTACAAATGTAGAAACTTCATCTCAAACTAATTCTGAATCTAAAGAAGAAGAGACATCTTCTGGAATTATGAATCAATTAACAAAGGTGATTCAAAATATGGATGCCAATCAAATGCAGTCCCACCTTGCGAATCTAAGTCAAGCAATTGGTGCAGTTCAAGGAGTTCTTTCATCCTTACAAGGGGACACTAGTACCTCAAAAGCTGCCTCAAAAAGTACAGAAGAAAAACCGAATCATCCCTTTTCATTTAGACAAGATTGAGGAGGTGACTTATGAGAAATGAAATCATGACACAAATTCAATCAGAACAGGATTGGCACAGATTTCTACACGAACAGCCGTATTGGTATAGGAAATTAAGCAGAAACCCTAAAAGCTTTGACCAATTTAAAATTGCTGCACTGAATTACCATCAAAAAACGATACCTCATCAAGTAGAAAAGTTTACAAACGGAGTACAAATGGCATCCATGATGGTCAATATGTTTCAAGCTATGAATACTTCAGATTAAGGAACGCGTGGATAAACAGATCCATGCGTTTTTCTATGAGAATAAAAATCTTTCATAATCCTTTTCATTTTCGAACAAGTTAAAGGAAAGGAGATGTGATTAGAATGAAACGAAGAAATGTTCTCTTTATCTTGTTATTATTGTGTGCCTGCGGAAAACAACCACCTGAGCCGGAGAACGTCACTACAATGTCTATTTTTGGAGCCACCCAATCATCTTCATCAGAAATGAACATAAGGCACATTGTTCAAAAGCAAAATGTTTTCATTGAATGCCAAATACCTTCTGTAACGTTCTCTGGATACAAAGATTTACCGAAGGCAAAAGTTATTGCCTATGTGAATGATAAAAGAATTGGAGAATTTCGAACGGCAGCTTTTGTCATTAAGGATCTACCAGAAGGAAACCACCATATTAAACTTGAGGTTCTTAGTGACGAAAACGAAACTCTTGGACTTGAAAAACAATTCTTCGTTTGGATTACAGAATAACCTGAGTCGCATTCTCCACTCATTCATGGTAATATAATGGGTATGGAGGTGGCAAACGTTGCTTGCTACATTAGAAAGAATAGAAATCCTTGAGTTTTCAGAGCAACTTTCTCAGATGATTTTAGAATCTGAAGAGGCAGAAAATTATAGGAGATGTTACTATAAATTAAGAAATTCCTCTGTGTCTCAGAAAAAAATTCGAGAGTTCACGGAATTAAAGGAGCATTACGAAGAAGTTCAACGATTTGGAAGGTATCATCCAGATTATAAGCGAGTTATGACTTCTATACGTGAGGTTAAACGAGCAATGGATATGGATGATCGAGTTGCTGAGTTTAGAAGAGCAGAGAATGATTTGCAATCATTGCTAGACGAAGTAAGCCTAATTGTAGGACGTTCAGTTTCTGAACATATTAAAGTTCCAACAGGCAACCCATTCTTTCAAGGGTCTTCCTGCAGCGGTGGTTGTGGGTCTGGCGGGGGATGTAGTTGTTCAGCGTAATTCATAATGAGATAGGATCTTAAAGGTCCTATCTTTTTTTTATGACCTAAATCGTATGCAGTCCTCACACAGATTTCCGCAACAAAACATTTTTTCTTGTGGGACAAAGAATCGATGTCTAAATACATAATGTATATCAGTTTCTCTTACAAAAATGGTTTCACTATGCAACCTGTAATTTTCCATACTTTTCATGCTATGGATTTTGATATCATTTTCAATCGTTGGTTTTAAGTCATACTTTCGAATATATAAAAACGATGCACCAGCAAGTACTTTTCTTTCACATCGTAAAGCATTAGAGGATTGGTTAAATCTTGATAAGAAATCAGACCAAACAGTTTGAATATTCATTATTTCTAATCCTCCATTTTAATATTCAAGTTGCAGATTCCTATAACACTATGCTAGACTAATGAAAAAGTGCGTGTTAGGGGAATTACTATGTTAAAAGAACGACAGGGCATAATTGTATGGTTATATAATTTAAAGCACGCTAAGACCTTAAGGCGATACGGAAATGTTCAATATGTTTCAAAAAAGTTAAAATACGTTGTAATCTACTGTGACTCTACTCAGTATGATAGTATATATGATAAAATTTCTTCACTTCCATACGTTAAAGGTGTACAACCGTCATTTAAACCATATATCAAAACAGAATACCAAAATTCCAAACCAGACAAAGCAAAAGAATACGATTACAAACTAGGTTTGTAGAAAAGGAAGACAGTTAAAAGTCTTCAGA
>NZ_ABFU01000068.3 GCF_000171615.1 Bacillus coahuilensis m4-4
GAAATGGATTTAAAATAATAAAAAAACTTTTAGGTTAACAAGTAGAGGGTGACTCAAAAGGTCGTTAAGAGACGATTTTTTTGAGGCACCTCTTTTTTATTATTATTTTAGAATTTTCACATCGGTTCATTTTGATTAGGTTGATTCTCGCTACAGGTGCGAGACTCCAGAGGGAAATAGCGGAAAAGGTGAGACCCCACAGGGCTTACCCGAGGACTCTGAATAGGCTTCCTCGAGTTTTCACCGCACGAATAAAATGCGCAGCATTTTATGAGGAGGCTCACCTCCGCCCTGGAGAATGGAGTACCTTTCGCGGAAATCAACTGGGCTTATTTAATGATGATCATTTGTTGAAAAAAGAAGAGGGTGTTCCCAAAAGATTATACTTTTGGGACACCCTCCTTATTATTTATCATACTTCCGTTTCGGGTTCACGAACGATTTCTTCTGATGGCTTAAATAGGAGACCTAAATTAATAAGACCAGCTATCCCCACTAAACCGTAAATAATTCTAGCTAACGGTCCATCCTGACCACCAAACAAACTTGCTACTAGGTCAAATTGGAAAAATCCAATTAGGCCCCAGTTAATTGCCCCAACAATGGTTAACACTAGTGCAATACGTTGAATAGCACTCATGGTCATTCCTCCTTTTACTTGGGTCTACTATAGTATGTGGTTTGTTTAAAAAAATATTCATGAAGGCACTTCCTTTGCAAATACTATTCCTATCAAACATAATGTAAGGGTAAATAAAGGAGGATGAAAAATGGAACAATTCACGTTTTACAATCCAACGAAATTAATTTTTGGGAAAGACCAATTAGAACAGTTACAGAATGAAATCCCTCAATATGGTAACAAAGTGTTAGTTGTGTATGGTGGTGGAAGCATTAAACGTAATGGATTATATGATAAAGTGATGCTTGAATTAAAAGAAATCGGTGCAGAGGTATTTGAATTATCGGGAGTAGAACCAAACCCGCGTCTAACAACTGTACATAAAGGAATTGACATTTGTAAAACCGAAGGAATCGAATTTATCCTAGCTGTTGGTGGCGGAAGTGTCATCGACTGTACAAAAGCCATTGCGGTTGGAGCGAAACTTAACGGAGATATTTGGGATGTTATAACCCGTAAAGCGACTGCAACTGGTGCACTTCCATTTGGAACAGTATTAACATTAGCAGCAACCGGTTCTGAAATGAATGCTGGTAGTGTGATTACCAACTGGGAAACCAACGAGAAATATGGATGGGGAAGCCCATTTTCATTCCCTAAATTCTCCATTTTAGATCCAGTCAATACGTTCACTGTTCCACAAGATCAAACGATTTATGGAATGGTCGATATGATGAGTCACGTGTTAGAGCAATATTTCCATAATGTATCCAACACACCTCTTCAAGATAGAATGTGTGAAAGTGTCCTACAAACGGTTATGGAAGCAGCTCCTATACTAATTAACGATCTTGAAAATTATGAGCTACGTGAAACCATTCTTTACTCTGGTACCATTGCGTTAAATGGTATGCTGCAAATGGGTTACCGCGGAGATTGGGCTACTCATAACATTGAGCACGCTGTTTCAGCTGTTTATGATATTCCTCACGCAGGTGGTCTTGCGATTCTTTTCCCTAACTGGATGCGTCATAACGTAGATGTGAACACATCTCGCTTTGCTCAGCTTGCAACTCGTGTGTTTGGAGTGGATCCAGATGGTAAAACAGAAAAAGAAGTAGCCTTAGAAGGAATCGACAAGCTTAGCGCATTCTGGACATCATTAGGTGCACCAAATCGCCTAGCCCATTATGATATTGACGATAGCCGTATTGAAGAAATGGCAGAAAAAACAATTGTGTACGGTGAATTTGGCAACTTCAATAAGCTAGGTAAAGAAGACGTTGTAGAAATATTAAAAGCAAGTCTTTAAGTGAGATAGGGAAAGCCAAATATATTTTGGCTTTCTTTTTTATGGGGAATAGTAAAAGTAAGAAATATTTCACAATGTAATCGCTTACCTCTGAGGTACTCGCTTGATTATCTTGTCCCTATTCGATAAAGTGAAAGAGTGAAAACGTATTGGAGGGAAACCCATGACACATATTCGTTTTGATTATTCAAAAGCGTTGTCGTTCTTTGGAGAACATGAAATTACATACTTAAATGATTTGGTAAAAGTTGCCCATCATTCTTTACATGAAGGTACTGGGCAAGGAAACGACTTTTTGGGATGGATCGACCTTCCTATTAATTATGACAAAGAAGAATTTGACCGTATTCTAGCATCTTCTTCAAAGATTAAAGAAGATAGCGATGTATTATTAGTTATCGGCATTGGTGGTTCATACCTTGGAGCCCGTGCGGCCATTGAAATGCTAAACCACTCTTTCTACAATGCATTGCCTGGTGAAAAGCGTAAAACACCTCAAGTACTTTTTGTAGGAAACAACATTAGCTCTACGTACATGAAAGATTTGATGGACTTACTTGATGGAAAAGATTTCTCTATCAATGTGATCTCTAAATCAGGTACAACGACAGAGCCAGCGATTGCATTCCGTATCTTCCGTAAGCTTCTTGAGGAAAAATATGGAGTGGAAGAAGCTTGCAAACGTATTTATGCAACAACAGATAAAGCAAAAGGTGCACTAAAAACATTAGCAACAGAAGAAGGCTTCGAAACTTTCGTTGTACCCGATGATATCGGAGGACGTTATTCAGTCCTAACAGCAGTAGGATTATTACCAATTGCCGTGAGTGGTGTGAATATTGAAGACATGATGAAAGGTGCTGCGTATGCTCGTGAGGAATACAGCAGCTCAGAGCTTTCAGAAAACGAAGCATACCAATATGCAGCCGTTCGTAACCTTTTATACAATAAAGGTAAAACAATCGAAATGCTTATTAACTATGAGCCGGGCCTACAATATTTCGCAGAGTGGTGGAAACAATTATTCGGCGAAAGTGAAGGGAAAGATCAAAAAGGAATCTATCCATCATCCGCTAACTTCTCAACGGACCTTCATTCTCTAGGTCAATACGTACAAGAAGGCCGTCGAGACATCTTTGAAACGGTTGTAAAAGTGTCAGAATCACGTCATGAGCTGACAATCGAAGAAGCAGCTAGCGACCTTGATGGACTTAACTACCTTGCAGGTGAAACAGTGCACTTCGTCAACAACAAAGCATTTGAAGGAACGTTACTTGCTCACACGGACGGCGGCGTACCTAACCTAATCGTAGAAATCCCACGCATGGATGCCTACACATTTGGGTACCTTGTCTACTTCTTCGAGAAAGCATGTGCGATGAGCGGCTATCTTCTTGGGGTTAACCCATTTGATCAACCAGGTGTAGAAGCATACAAAGTGAACATGTTTGCCCTACTTGGTAAACCAGGCTTCGAAGAGAAAAAAGCAGAGCTTGAAAAGCGACTAAAATAATTAGTATTCTGTAAGCAGCATGCCCCGTGGGTATGCTGCTTTGTTTTTTGTATTTTTTGGGAGGAGTGGAGAGGAGCGCTTTGGGTGAAGGTTGGTAGGGAGAGAAGATTTAGACGAGGAGAGGTCGTCGAAGGGCAGGTAGAGGTAAAACGAGCTCGGGAATTCGTTTTGGACCTGAGAAAAACGCAAAGGCGCGGGATCTAGTCGTAAAACAGACAAATATCGCCCCCACAGACGGAAATTCCAAACAACCAACAGCACCCTAACACTAAAACCAAAATCACCACAACTCTACTACTTTCCCTCATGTTTTCCAAATTCAACGGACATACTACAAAAAAGGAGCTGAACGTACATGATTGAAATTGAATCGAAACTAGAGGGTAAGGCGTATACACTTTACGAATTAGAACAAAAATTAAAGCCCCTCGGCTTTAGTATTGGGAGCAATTGGGACTATGATCATGGGTATTTTGATTATAAAATGGATGATAAAGTCGGATATCAATTTATACGTCTTCCATTTAAATCGGTAGATGGACAGCTGGATTCTCCTGGTTGTACGGTTCAATTTGGTACACCTTTTTTGTTATCACATAAGTATCAAGTTGGATTAGATGACCATGCGATGATTGGGAATATTTCGGCAAGTTTTAACCAGTTTCAAGAGCCACAGGATAAAGATGCTACCTTTCCTGAAGAGTACATTGAAATAGGCAAACAGCATATAAAAGAAATTGAGAATCTATTGGACCGTGAATAAGATAGAGTGCTCGTCATTAATCTTCTAGAATTAGCAGCTCATCGTTTTCACAGATTCTTTTATGTAGCGGGGGATTGACAAAGGTATCTTCCCCTTTTTTAATTCCAAACAACAAAATATGCTTTTCAAGTAATTCAGCGTTAAGCTGTTGAAAGGTGTAGCCATACCATTCAGGCTTAGCTTCCATTAAGCGAATTTTACTGCCTTTTAAATTGTCGAGCATGGTTAAAATAGCGCCACTCATTCCATGGGAGATTATACTGTTTAACAGTACATAACTCGTTTGTTTGTTCGTTTGAACCACCTCATCTGCTCCAGCGCGTTTAGCATTAACTACTTGCTGCTCTGTTAAAATTTCTACTACACAATACAAATTGGGGTTAAGACCTTTTATGGATAAAAGAGTTAAGACTGAACTCATATCGGCGTGAATTTCATTCTTATTTTGATCAGAAGTAATGACCGCAATATCAGCCTCACGAATATTGGCTTTCCGAAGGGTCTCGTCAATGTAAGGAACCCCTCTGACAAAATGTATATGATGATCATTGTAAGGGTTTCGTTCTAGTGTTGCATCTACGAGCATGATGATGGTGGATTTATCTAGGGAAGATAAATGATCAATTAGTTCTTTTGCACGCTCGTTCCATCCAATAATGATGACATGTTTCTTTCCGTGAAAATGTCTTCTTCCTTCGAGGTGTGCATTTTGAGTTTTGACCGCAGAAGCTGCCAGTGAAACAAAGTATGTAGACAAAAAACCAGCTCCCATCAATATCAATAACACGGCAATGATTCGTCCGCTCCAAGTAATAGGGAAATAATCTCCATATCCTACCGTTGAAGCAGTAATAATCGCCCACCATAAGCCATCTCCTATCGTTGGAAATGTTTCGGGTTCCACTAATGTTATCGTTATTCCTGAAATGCAGATAGCACACACAGCAATGATTAATATCCGCAAAACTAGCGGCCAGCGAAGGAAATAATGATACACGTGTTCAAACATGATGATCCGTCCTTTTCAATTCTTAAGAACAGTATGGTCGAGAATCCTTGTATCTAAACAAAAAAGGCAGCTAAACAGCTGCCTTCTGAAGCTTAAAATTCCAATTCATCAAGGATGGAATAGGTGTTTATATCATGAGTGCTCAGCTTATTATTGGAGAGAGCGAGGAGGGTATCCCCAACATAGAGGAAGCGTTGCATTTCAGTTTCCCACTCTCCATATTGAAAGAGCTCGCCTTCCACGTGAATAATTTCTGCCTCTTTTTGTATTCCCTCTTTTGGAGTGATGGTATAGACCAGTCCACCTTGAAACTCTAGCTGATCCTCATATTGAGAGCCTTTTACCGGTTCGTATATAGAAATAGGAAATGCAAATAAGTCATGAGACGGGTGGTGCATTAAAGCTTTATGATTGTATTGAAGCTCTGAATACGTTCCTCGCCCACCAATCACTAGAGTGTCTTTTTCAATAGGATTTGAAAAATCGGTTATATCAAATAAGGATATTTTCATCCCGCCTTGCCTCACAATGGGTTCCTTACTTCCTTCTATTGTTTCCAATGTAGTATCATAGCCAAATCCAATCAGGTGATTCTCATCATATGGATGAAGATAATTACTAAAGCCGGGAATCTTTAATTCTCCAAGTACTTTAGGATTCATGGGATCGCTCGTGTCCATAACAAATAGGGGATCCGTTTCTCGGAAGGTGACCATGTAAGCTTTATCTCCCATAAATCTTGCTGAATATATACGCTCACCCTTTGCTAAATCTTCAATGGAACTTAGTGGCTGGAGGTTTTGATCAAAAATATAAAGATGATTGGCAGAAGGGGAGGTTTCATCCCAAGCAAAACCTGTTGTCGTTACAACACGAAAGTTTCCCTTGTATTCGTCCATTGAGAATTGATTTAAGATCGTTCCATCCACATGTGTCATGCTGGTATAGGTAACATCTGTTCCATCAATGTGAAACTTGTAAATTTCTGAATCAATAGTAGACCAGCTAGATGGTTCTCTTATATTTTGATAGTTAGAAACGGCTACATAAAGGTTTTCTTTAGACATATAAAGCTGTTCTCCACCACCTAAATAGCTGTGTGTGGCAACAGGTGTATCCATATTGATTAAATCGATCGCCATAATCGTAATAAAATTAGGTTGCTGACTTTCTGGAACGTATCGGATGCTATCAAATTGAACTGGCTGTGGTTCGCTGCCTATTTTAGAATCAGAAAATAATGGACGTAATTCTACATTCATATTTTCTTCATAGTAATATAAGTCAGGATAGTAGGAGGAGACAATATAGAGAGTAGAATCTACTTTTCGAGAAGAGAGTTGATGTCCTTCTAACGCTATATCTCGAAGTAGAGTCGGTTTGTTTCGATCTTTTATATCATATATTTTTATACTTGAGTAGGAGTGCCAAGGAAAATAATGATAGATTTCATCTCTTGCCTTTACAGTATTTTCTTCATCCCACTTGTATCCAGTCACAATCAATTGATCGCCGTTTAAGTAGAGTTCTCCGGGCTGGAAGTTTGGATCTTCTTGTATTTCACTGACTATACGTAAATTTTCACGATCCCGAATATCAAAAATGACCACTTGGTTTTCTTGGACACGATAAAGATAGTTCCCGTCTGTTTTGACATGATCGCTTTCATCTACACCAGACACTTGAGTATTGGTTTCTGAGTAGTCATTCGAAGATTGCTTCAAGGCGGAACTATCTGCTGATTGCTCATTACTTTCAGCAGTTTCAAGAGTTTCCTCTCCCCACAGACTTCGCTTTTCTTCCTTCATTTGTTTCGTGATGCTTGTAAAATATTTCTTTAATTCCTGATCGCTTTCAATCAGAGGCAGTGTTGGAACTGTCACGAATGATAGTGTAGGAGAATTACGTGTATTCCAGCCATTGCTTCCTTCAATAATAGTAGATACATTTAATTCATAAGGAGATAATGTAGTATCATATCCCGTGGTTGGAGGAAGGACTTGAACTGATTTTCGATCCTCAGCAATTTCAAGTGTAACGTCTACAGTGTCTCCGTTTTTATCTTGAACGTGAATGGTTTCATTTGTAATAGTAGAAGAATCAATCTCCTTAGAGAATCGGATAGTCCAAACCTTATCGTTCAGCACAACGGTAGGTTCACCAGTCGTTATCGCAATAGGGTTTCTGTTTGATTCAATAATGGTTGCTGGCTTTACAACTAAATATAGAGCGCCTAGAATACATACGCTAATCATTACAAGCCCAAGGGTCCACCACCATATGCCTTTCATGTTCATTGCCCCCTTCTTTTTTTTGTTTTCATGAAGTAGACGTAAGAAGAGAATGTAAGGTTACATTTTCATAAAATTAAATTGACAATAGAAAAGGGAGTTATTAAAATATTAATTATCCAATCTATACACGGGGCATTAGCTCAGCTGGGAGAGCGTTTGGCTGGCAGCCAAAAGGTCAGCGGTTCGATCCCGCTATGCTCCATAGGGAAGAACTTTCTGGTACCAGAAAGTTCTTTTATTTTTTTGTTCGAATTATTTATGATTTACTCAAATTAAATAAATGTGCGTAAAGGAGGAAGTAATTTTGAATAGTTGGAATCAACGTTTTAAGCAAAAGGATTACGTCTATGGAACTGAAGCGAACGAGTTCATTAAAAATGAATGCTATAGATTTAAACAAAATTCATCCTTAGCTGCCTATGCTGAAGGTGAAGGACGAAATGCTGTACATATCGCTTCTTTGGGTCATAAGGTCACAGCCTATGATTATGCACGGTCTGGGTTAGATAAAACAATCGCACTTGGTAAGCTCCATAACCTTACTGTTGACACAAAGCTTGTTGATTTACTAGAAGATGAATTGTTGTGTGAAGCGTATGATGGTGCTCTAATGGTATATGGTCATTTCCCTAAGAATCGCCAATATAATGTGTTGAACAAAATTATGAATTCCATCAAGGCAGGTGGTATTTTCTTACTAGAGGTTTATGAAGACAAGCAGCTTGCATATAAAACAGGCGGACCGAAAGATGTGAATTGGCTATACGATAGTAACGAACTCCTTAAATGGGCAAAGCAATTTAGAATGTTACACTTTTTTGTAGGTGAAACTGAACGATATGAAGGGCTTCTACATCACGGAACCTCTTATGTCGTTCAACTAGTTATTAAAAAATAAAAGACAAAATAAATAGTATTAATCAAAACCCCTAAAGAGACCGTGAATCTCTTTAGGGGTTTTATTATATATATTAATTTTCCAAGTTTTTAAATACATTTTGGTTTGATCCTGAATCAACATCTCTATTGATTACTGAGACTGGTATTGATGAATTCACATTAATCGAATACTAGCTTGCATTCATTGAATCAACAGAAAAGTTAATTGTTATAGAATAAAATCTACCTCCGAGCTGTGGTATACCCTTATAGATATTTATTGTACTCTACAAAAAAGAATTCTTCTTCAATCTAGCATGTATAGATAGGTAGAAATCATATAGTTAATTAAAGGCTACTGGAAAAAAAGGGGGGATGTTCTATGCTTAGCTTTTTACAGAGAATTGGGAAGGCGTTAATGCTTCCTGTAGCTGTACTGCCAGCTGCTGCTTTGCTATTAAGATTAGGGCAAGAGGATCTGTTAGATATTCCATTTATGGCTGCTGCAGGCGATGCAGTATTTGGAAATTTAGCTCTATTGTTTGCGATAGGAGTGGCGGTAGGAATCGCTAAGGACCATAACGGTTCCGCAGCATTAGCAGGTGCCGTGGGTTATTTTGTTCTAACATATGGTACAGCAGCAATTGACGAAACAAATAACATGGCTGTTTTAGGAGGAATTCTTTCTGGGGTGATAGGAGGGTTATTGTATAACAAATTCCATACGATTAAACTTCCTGAGTGGCTAGGGTTTTTTGGAGGTAGGCGATTTGTTCCTATTATTACTGCATTGGTTATGCTTCTTGCAGCCGCTGTTTTTGGTTATGCTTGGCCACCCATTCAAGAAGGAATCAACAGTATTGGTGAATGGATTGTTGAGGCGGGCGCATTAGGTGTAGGAGTTTTTGGTACACTCAATCGATTATTGATTCCAATTGGTCTCCATCACATTTTGAATAGTTTAGTATGGTTTGTGTTCGGTGAGTACGGAGGTGCTACTGGTGACCTTAACCGCTTTTTTGCTGGAGATCCAAATGCGGGTATCTTTATGGCGGGATTCTTTCCAATCATGATGTTCGGTCTGCCAGCGGCTTGCTTCGCAATGATTGCGGCCGCAAAAAAGGAAAGAAGAAAAGCGGTAACAGGGATGCTTCTTGGTGCGGCTTTTACGTCTTTCTTAACAGGTATTACGGAGCCCATTGAATTTTTGTTTATGTTTCTTTCACCGCTTTTATACGTTGTTCATGCCTTGTTAACAGGGGTGTCCATGTCTGTTTCTTACTTGTTAGACGTTCATCATGGTTTTGGCTTTTCTGCTGGGGCGATTGATTATTTCTTAAACTTTAATATAGCGCAATATCCTTTACTGCTTGCTGTTCAAGGAATTGTTTTTGCTGGTTTATATTTTGTCATCTTTTATTTCCTTATTATCAAATTCGATTTACAAACCCCTGGACGAGAAGAACTCATTGAGGGAGAGTTTGATGAATCTACCGAAAGTGATCAAGGGATGGAGAGAAAAGCTATTCATTATTTTGAAGCACTTGGCGGGAAGGAAAACGTGAAGAGTATTGATTATTGTGTGACTCGCTTGCGACTTGAAGTCGGCGATGCTGATCGAATTAAGGAATCTCAACTCAAATTACTAGGAGCAAAAGGGCTTGTGAAATTAAGCTCGACTCAAGTACAAGTGGTGGTCGGAACCAATGTAGAGTTTTTAGGAGAAGAGATGAAAAAGCAAAGATAGTGGTAGGGGGGAAAGGGATGAAAAGGCTACTAGACTGCAGAGCATCAGATTTCAGAAAAATGTCAGGGCAAGAATTAAAAGGTAGTATACACGCATCAGAAGGGCGGGTCATTGTTTCTGAAGTGATCCTAAGTACAGCGCCTGTATATTCCGATGTTACGAATGCGGAATTAGCTTGTAGCTTTGGGGCGGATCTAGTACTGTGTAATCTCTTTGATGTAAATAACCCAGTAGTGAATGGAATGGAAAATACACAAGGGTCTCATCTACTTCAGCTAAAGGAAATGGTAGGAAGGCCTATTGGTATCAATTTAGAGCCGGTAGATAAAAATGCAGATGGAATGGAAACATTGACAGAAGTGCCTAGTGGTAGAATTTGTACCGTTCAATCAATAAAAAAAGCTTTAGAACTCGGGTTTGTATTTTTTTGTTTAACCGGTAATCCAAAGTCAGGTGTAACGCATAATAGTCTAGTAGAGGGTATTCAGTTAACAAGAAAAATAGTAGGGAAAGATGCATTAATTTTCGCAGGAAAGATGCACGGGGCAGGGGTCTATGAAGGAAAGCAATCTCAAAAAGAGATAGAAGAATATATAGTTGCTGGAGCCGATGTTATTCTTCTGCCTGCACCAGGTACGGTACCTGGTTATACAGTAGATGATGTTAAGGCTCTTGTCGACTTTATTCATCACCAACATATTCTTTCAATGCTAACAATCGGCACAAGTCAAGAAGGAGCATCCGAAGAAACGATAAGGATGTTAGCTCTCTATAACAAAATGTGCGGGGCAGATCTTCATCATATAGGGGATGCTGGTTTTACAGGGATCGCCATCCCAGAGAATATTTATCACTATTCTGTTGCAATAAGAGGAAAACGTCATACGTATATTCGCATGGCTCAATCTATATTGAGGTAGAAGAAAAAAGCCGAAATTAGACATTCGGTCTTTTTTACGTTTACTCTATTCTCTAGCTTCATTAGAGTGAGGGATAGTATATTTGATCCCTATGAGTATCATAATGATAGTGATTTTAGTGTAAAATTTTACATAACCCTATTAAAAACCATATGGAAACATGTATAATGTGATAGGAATATGTAAATCAATCTTTTTTCATTCTTCTTCATAGTTTGTTCATATTTTTACGATATGATAGGAAAATGAAAAATAAAACAACCTAGGGGGATTTATCAGTGGAACAAAATAATGTAAGCACTCCTGAGAAAAAAAATAACAGCAAAGTGGGTGGGGATTACTGTTGGTATCCTTGCTGTGATTGCTTTAGCAGTAGTCATCGCTATGTCTTTCTCTAAAGGTGGAGAAACAGTTGCAGAAGTAGACGGTGAAAAGATTTCTAAAGAAGAGTTATATGATCGTTTAGTAGAACAAGATCAAGGTGCCACTCTTAACGCGATGATTTCTGAGGTACTTATTATGAAAGAAGCTAAGGACCAAGGCGTTGAAGCATCTGATGAAGAAATAAATGAAGAATTAGAAACACTATACGGCATGTATGGTGGAGAAGAAGCATTTACTAATCAAATTGAAGCAAGCGGTATGTCTTTAGATGAAGTGAAAGATGATATAACATTATTCATCTATTCCAATAAGTTGATGGAAGACCGTATTGAAGTGACAGATGAAGAGATCCAAGAATATTTCGATGCAAATAAAGCATCTTTCGACCAACAAGAACAAGTAAAAGCTAGCCACATTCTGGTAGAAGATGAAGAAACAGCTAACGAAGTGAAACAAAAATTGGATGAAGGTGGAGATTTTGCAGAGCTTGCTGCAGAATATTCAACAGATACGTCTAATGCTAGCCAAGGAGGCGACCTTGGATTCTTCGGTAAAGGTCAGATGGTACCTGAGTTTGAAGAAGCAGCCTTTGGTGCTGAAGTAGGTAGCATTACAGGTCCAGTTCAAACAGATTTTGGTTACCATATTATTAAAGTAGAAGAGAAGCAAGAAGCAAAAGAAGCAACACTTGAAGATGTAAAAGAAGAAGTTCGTGAAACAATAAAGCAGCAAAAGCAACAGCAGGAATATCCAGTCTGGATTGAAGAGCTTAAAGGAAAGCATGATATTAAAAATTATTTAGATAAATCAGAAGAAGCAGTTGAAACTCCTGAAGCAGCACCTGCAGAATAACAAGAAAAACCTTTGACTCCAAAGGGTTTTTTCTTGTTTTGCTTCGGCTATCTAAGAGGGTTATTCAGAAACCACCTGCGTTCTTTAGTGTACTTGTTGATTATTTTGGTTTGGTGGCATAACTGGAACTGGTACGGTTGTATAGCTGTTTAGCATAGTTGCCGCATCCTGTGGACTAAGAGTTGGTACTTGGTAATATTGGTTTTGGTTTTGATATAAGAAAATTTCGTAGCCCATTTCAATGAAGTCAGAGACGCTATCTGCTACTACTCTTCGTAATACAGGATTTGTCATTTCTAAAGCAGATACACTTAAAAGACCAGCTGTCGATTTAATTAATCCGAGCATATAAGCAGAAAGGCCTGCATCTTTAGTTTCTGTAACGGATGAATTTGGTTTTTTAGGTTGAGATGGTTGAATCCCGTATGTCGCTCCGTTGTCCTGTTTCATCATATACGTTTTTGTTTCATGCTGTGGTTTTGTCCGGTTTTAAATGCTTGTACCGTAATGTTATACAGGTCAGTGATAAAAGTTTGTTGCCTTTTTGATATGTCTTTCAGGACTGGATCTTGTATATGTTGATCAAATAGTAAATATTGATCCAGAATATTAATGTATGTCGCAATGATTTCATGAGAATCGAATAATTCATGTCCGCCTCGCTGTGGAATGCTAGTGGGAGACATGTTTTGTTGGGGCTGCTGATTGATTTGATTGTGCATGATTGGAATCCTCCTTTAAGATATGATACATGACTAATATGTACTTGTTTAAATGGTTTATGTGGCTTGTAAGGAAAAGGAAATAGTTAATATCTGCTACACATATTAAAAGTTATAGTAAAATAGCGGTAGAGAAAAGAAAGGAAGGCATGATTCAATGTACAAAATGATTGTATTAGATTTAGACGATACACTATTACGAGATGACCACACCATTTCGGAACGAACAAAAGAAGCATTAATGAAAGCGCAGGATTTGGGAGTAAAAGTGGTATTGGCATCAGGACGTCCTACTTATGGTATGAGATCAATTGCAAAAGAACTTCTTCTTCATCAGTATGGCAGCTACATTTTATCTTTTAACGGAGGGAAGATTATTCACTGTGAATCAGAGGAAGAACTATTCAGCAGTACGTTATCTGTTGAAACTGTGGAAAAATTGTATCATATCAGTAAAGAGGAAGGGATTCATATTCATACCTACATGGGGGACGAAATCATTACTGAAAGTATGAATGAATTTACAGACATTGAGGGCGAGTTAACAGGAATGAATATTCGCGAAGTGAAGAGCTTTGTCTCAAGTGTGAATGAACCTGTAGTGAAGTTACTCATGATGACAAATCCAGAAGAGCTAAAAGTGATTGAAAAAAAACTTCAAGAGCGTCTACATGGTGAACTTAGCGTTATGCGTTCAAAGCCATACTTTTTGGAGTTTACTGAAGCGGATGTAACGAAAGGGACAAGCTTACATACACTCATTCAAAAGCTTGGAATCGAGCAACGAGAGGTTATGGCTTTTGGTGATAGCTACAATGATTTAGCGATGATTGAATTTGCAGGTCTAGGTGTTGCGATGGGAAATGCACCTGAAGACATTAAAGAACGTGCAGATCTGGTTACAGATACAAATATGAATGACGGAATAGCAAAGGTGATTGAAGAATATATCTTATCTGTCAAACAGAAGTAACAAAAAAGCTGACAAACGTCAGTCTTTTTTTTATTACGGTAGGAAGTTCTATCATAAATTGTGTACCATCTTCAATAGATGATATCGTTAGTGATCCACCGTGATTTTCAATAATTTTCCGAGAAATGGAAAGGCCCAATCCAGTTCCTTCATCCTTTGTTGTAAAGAATGGATCGAAAACATGAGTGACAATCTCTTTTGGTATACCTGGACCATTGTCCATAAAAAAAATTTGGAGACAATTATTTGCATAACTAGCCAAAATTTGAATAGAAAGTTTTCCTTTTGTCATTGCTTGCTTACTATTTTGGAATAAATTCAAGAAAACTGAAAATAGTTTTTCCTTGTCTCCTACAAAAAGTTTGCCTTCTGCAAGGGGGTCAATGACAAATTCTAAATCAAAGTTATGTAATAGTGCTTCTGAATGCAGAAAATTCCCTAAATAGTTCTTTATAAATTCACTAATTTCAATTGTTTCTAATGAACTATCAGAAGGCTTTGCGATTTGAAGGAAATCTTTAATTATGGTGTTTGCTCGATCGATTTCAGGGATAAGAAGTGAGCTGAACAATTCCGATATTTCTTCATCCATTCTGGGTTGAAGTAATTGGAGAAACCCTCTAACCGTTGTGAGTGGGTTTCTAATTTCATGTGCTATACCAGCTGCGATACGGCCGGCTAATGCCTGTTTTTCAGCGGATTTAATCACATTTAAAAAGTGAAAAATTCCAATTACTCTTTGTATTTCTCCTTCAGCACTTCTAATCACATGGGTGTTCATTATGCCATAATTCTTATCAAATACTTCTTTATTCACAATGGGTTCACCTGTTTTTAATGTTTCGAGCACTATGATGCTTTCGTCTTTAATTTTTAATAATTCCCTAGCATGTTTTCCAATATAATCATTTCGATTGATTTGATAGTCTTGAGCAACTTGTGTGTTCATAAGAGTGATGAGTCCGTTACGATTAATAAACATAATATGATGAGGGACCATGTCTAAAATGGGTTGTAAAACGTTTCAACGTATTGGATTTCTTCCTCTAATTTCCAATCCATCGTTAACACCGTCGGTTTATTGCTTGGTTCAATATTCGAAATCTCAATTGTTTTACACTTTACTGCTTTTTTTCCAAGCTTAGGGTGTTCATAATGAAATGAAATGGGTAGTTCCCTTACTAGATCTTGATAGAATTGAATTTCCTGTTCTAAATCCTGTACTTTATTTTGCAATGTAGTCATTGTATCCATGTGGCATCTCCTTCTATCAATCATCAGCTCTACCTCTATTATAGTCAAAGTATGGACGTAGGAACATTGGATTTGTTCCAAAGTTTATGTAAATTCAATTAGATTAATGTGTTAGAAAAATACTACTATTTAGATAATAATATTTTGTTTTTATATGGAAATAAATTATAGTAGAAATTGTAGTATTAGTCGAAGTAAGGAGAAGTGTCGCGATGAATATTTGGTTTAATCGATGGTTTTCAACCGTATCACATTATATAGAGCTTTTAAGAGATAACCCGGACAAGCGTGAATTGACTATTTATGGTTCACATCCCAACCCTGATGCAGTTTACTTGAAATTCTGCGATGTAAGTGAAGTAGAACCTCATCTTCATGGTGCAGAATATATTGAGTATTGTCTATCATTTTGTGAACGTAATCAAATTGATGTGTTTATCCCTCGAAAAGAAAATGTTTTGATCTCTAAGTCGTTATCGCGTTTTCATGAACTGGGAGTAAAAGTGTTAGTATGTCCTGATCATGAATTAATGGATGTGTTTGATAACAAAGAAAAGACGTATAAAGCTTTTGAACAATCATCGCTCATTGAGAAAGGTTTAATAAAAATACCAGAATATCGTATCGTCCGAACGGTTGAAGAATTTCAACATGCTTATGAAGAATTATCAAGCAAAGGCCTTTCTTTATGCTTTAAGCCTATCATAGGAGAAGGCGCTAGTGGTTTTCGAGTGATCAGTAAAAACATTCCAACCGTAGAAGAATTATTGACCAAAGGGATTAATCACCGCATTCCATATCAGCATGCAATCGAAATATTAAAACAAAATAAAGAATTTGAACCCCTTATGGTCATTGAATACTTAGATGGACCTGAGTATAGCATTGATTGCCTAGGAGATTCCTCGACATTATATGTAGCAGTTCCTCGGAAAAAAGGGGATGGGCGAATTAGAGAGTTACTTTCAAACCCTAAGCTATTAGAATTAGCAAAAGAATTTCAACAAGAGTTTCAGTTACCCTATATCTATAACATTCAAGTAAAATATAAAGGGGACGAGCCATATCTACTTGAGATTAATCCTAGAATGAGTGGAGGGTTACATAGTAGCTGTTATAGTGGAATCAATTATCCTTATTTAGCCCTAAAACTACTATTAGAAGAAGATATATATGTGCCTACTCCTATCTACGGGCTGAAATTTAGTCACCTAGAAAAGGATATTGCATTATAAATTTACTCAATCTGAGAGTTGAAAGTAATGTGAAACTTTTTCATAGTACAATCGTATATCTTACTAGAGAAAAAATGAAAGCATTGTTATCATAAGGATAGAAAAGGGAGTGAAGATGTTGGCTATTTCTTTACAAAAAGGTCAAAGAATTGATTTAACAAAAAGGAAATGCTGGATTAACGAAAATTTTAGTTGGTTTAGGATGGGATCCTGTAACTCAAAAGAAATCGGGTTTCTTTGGTAGTTTAATGGGTGGAAGTACTCCTAACGTAGATTGTGATGCCAGTGTCTTAATGCTTGAAGATGACAAATTTGTTAGTAAAAGTAATCTGATTTATTTCGGTAATCTTAAGAGTAAAGATGGAAGTGTAGTTCATTCTGGTGACAACTTAACAGGAGACGGAGCGGGAGATGACGAACAAATTATGATTGATTTGCCAAGAATACCTGCCTCTGTCAACAAGCTAGTGTTTGTTGTCAACATTTATGATTGTGTTAGACGTAATCAAGACTTTGGCATGATTCAAAATGCTTTCATTCGAGTAGTCAATGCAGCAAACAACGAAGAGCTCGTAAAATTCAACCTAACCGATAATTACAGTGGGAAAACAAGTTTAGTGGTTGCTGAAATTTATCGTCACGGCAGTGAGTGGAAGTTTGGAGCCGTAGGTAATGGAACAACTGATCCAGGACTTCAGCAGATTGTAGCACGTTATCAATAGCATCAAATAAAAAAGAATGAAATAGGAAAGGAAGATGAACATGGCAATTAGTTTAGCAAAAGGGCAAAAAGTAGATTTAACAAAAACCAATCCAGGACTTACAAAAGTTCTAGTTGGATTAGGATGGGATACGAACAAGTATGATGGAGGAAATGATTTTGATTTAGACGCAAGTGTGTTTCTATTAGATGCAAGTGGAAAATGCGCATCAGATAAAGACTTCATCTTCTACAATCAACGAGAAGGTGGAAATGGAAGTGTCGTACATACAGGTGATAATTTAACGGGTGCGGGTGATGGTGACGATGAGCAAGTGATCGTAGATTTATCCAATGTACCTTCTACTATTCAAAAGATTGCATTTGTTATAACCATCCATGATGGTGAAAATCGCAATCAAAATTTTGGTCAAGTTTCCAACGCTTTTGTTCGAGTAGTCAATGAACAGTCTAATGAGGAATTAATTCGTTATGACTTAGGGGAAGATTTCTCAATTGAAACAGCAATTGTTGTGGGTGAATTATATCGTCATGGCGGAGAATGGAAATTCTCAGCTATTGGTAGCGGTTATCAAGGTGGCCTAGCGAAAATCGCAACAGACTTTGGTCTACAAGTAGGCTAAGTTATTATATCAAGAATACGGCTGATCCTTTACTAGTGGATCAGCCTTCATTTTACATATCACGTACCTACATTTAAAGGAAGTGCCATCATTGAAGCATTTTAATTATTTAACTGAGTTGCAACGAAGTGGTATTTTTTTTCAAGAACCCCTCGCCGTGACGAAACACTCTCCGAAAGAGCAAATGGCCTATGCAGTTGGAGCAGCCTTGTATATGCCATCCACTCGATCTGATCTATCAAGTGTCATTCTAACCAAAAAGTACAAAGAATTAAGTACCGTTATTTATTGTCTGGAAGATAGTATAAAAGATAGTGAAGTGAAATTGGGGGAAGACAATATTGTCCTTCATATGAATAAGCTAGCCGGTGCTTTAAAACGCAATGAAATCACTGAAAGTGAAATTCCGTTAATTTTTATTCGAGTAAGAAATCCTAGACAAATGACTATTCTATGTGAAGAGCTAGAGGATAGCCTTAAATGGTTAGCAGGTTTTGCCTTTCCAAAATTTTCGGGTAGCGTGGCAGAAGAGTATTGTCACACACTTGCTAAATTAAACGAACAATACGAGTCGGTCTTATATGGGATGCCAATTATTGAAACCCCCGATGTTTTGTATAAAGAAACGAGAATGCAAAGTTTGTTGTTTATCCGTGACTTACTAGAACAATATAAAGATAGAATATTAAATGTTCGAATTGGGGCAACTGATTTTTGTGGTTTATTTGGAATAAGAAGGAACGTGCATTCTACTATTTATGATGTAAGCATCATAAGAGAAGTGATCGCAGACATCATCAATATAGTAGGAAGACATTTCGTGATATCGGGTCCAGTATGGGAGTATTTCGGTACTAGCGACCGAATTTTAAAACCACAGCTACGAGAATCACCATTTCATGACCTAGGTGAAGAGGGAAAGAAATTTCGCACCCATTTGATCAGTTCTCATATTGATGGGTTAATTAAAGAGACATTATTAGATATCACAAATGGAATTAATGGAAAGACAGTCATTCACCCTTCTCATATTTCTATCGTGCAGAGCTTACAGGTTGTTTCTATGGAAGAATACTTAGATGCCTGCAGTATCTTGGATCATAATGAGTTTGGTGTTATATCCAGTTCATATCGTAATAAAATGAATGAAATAAAACCACATCAACGTTGGGCAGAAAAAACGTTAATGAAATCTAAGGTTTATGGGGTGTATCATGAAAAACACAGCTATATCGACTTACTCAGCGAACTCTCACCAATTTCAGCTTTTTGATCAATTGCGCGTTTTCATTTCAATAAAAAAGAACCCTTTTCATTTAGAAGTTGAAGAGCTCTTTCAGATGGCTGCTAGAATGAACAAAAAGCGAGCCTTTTTATTTGTTAGCAACATTCTTGGTAAGCATCTAGCCGTTTCACCTGAAATTCCTTTATTAATGTCAAAACTTCTAGTCTATCAACTTGCGACTTTAAACGATTGGATTGATGAGGGGAACGCTGAAGGACATAAAATTGTGCAAGCATTTCGTTCAAGTAATAGACATCATATGCAATCGATCTTAGAAGACGGGAAAAAGTTCACCTACCAAACGGTGGTTTAATCATTGGTTTTGCTGAAACAGCGACGGCGCTAGGTCATGGTGTGTTTGATGCATTTTCAAATGCGAATTTTATCCACACGACTAGGGAGACAATCCCTGGCCTTACACCAACTATTACCTTTCAAGAAGAACATTCTCATGCGGTTGACCAGATATGTTACGGAGATGAGAAACTTTTCCAACGAAAGGACCAACCTATTATTCTTGTAGATGATGAGATGACTTCTGGGAAAACAACTCTTAATATCATTCGCAGTCTTCAGGAAAGATTTCCAAGAAAGCAGTATATTGTCCTAAGTATTTTAGATTGGCGTACACAAGAGAATCTCTATAGCTTTCAAGAGTTGGAAAAGAATTAGGAATAGTTATTCAATGTGTTTCGCTTATTACAGGTGAATTTTCTTATCAAGGGAGTTCTCTCGAAGACTTTAATGAACTCATTGAAACGAAAGAGCAGGCTATTCCATATAAAGAAATTGATATTACTAGCCACTTTACTCGCTATCAACCTCCATTTATCCAAGAGACTGGTAGATTTGGTCTAGATGAAAAAAATCATTTGTCTATAAAAACAGCTGCTGAACAAATAAAGCCTTATCGGTCAAATGGGAACGCTTTATGCTTAGGTACTGGTGAATTTATGTACATTCCTATGAAAATCGCTACCTTACTAGGAGACCATATCTATTATCACTCTACGACTAGATCACCGATTTATGCTGAAAGGAGAGAGGACTACAGTATAAAAGAGAGGTTTACTTTTCAAAACCCTGAAGATCCTGATGTGATTCATCACGTGTATAATATTCCTCAAAACTTTTATGAAGAGGCCTTTTTATTCTTTGAGCGCAGAACGGAGCAGGAGTCGTTACAACAACTTTTATCCTACCTAAACAACAAGGGGATTCACCATATTCATGTGGTGTATGTTTCGTAAAAGGAGTGAGTTAGATGAGTAGATTTGGCAGTTACTCTCAATCAGATTGTTATTTTTTTATTAAAAGATTTATCTTCCATTCCTATAGAAAAAAGTACGGAAGAACGGGAAGAGTCTATACAAAAAGGTATTCACTATTCTGAAATGCTTCCAATTGAATATGAACCTTCAGAAGAATATATGGAATTATTTTATAAAGCTCTAAATACGTCAAAGAGAAAAGTTGCGATAGCAGTTGGAGTTGTAGCTGAACAAATTCTAAAGAAAAGAGGTCATACTATTGTTCTTGTGTCACTTGCTCGAGCAGGAACACCTGTTGGTATTTGCATTAAACGATATTTGAATAACGTATTACATGTTGATGTACCCCATTATACGATATCCATTATACGGGGGCGAGGAATCGATGAAAATGCTCTTCGAACTATACAAAATCGATATCCTACGAAAGATATTGTCTTTGTCGACGGATGGACAGGAAAAGGTGCCATTACGAAAGAGCTTTCAACCTCTATTGATCGGTTTAATAGGAAAGAAGGAACCAATTATTCTTCAGAGTTAGCTGTTTTGGCGGATCCTGGATATTGCTCTACTCTTTATGGTACTAGAGAAGATTTTCTAATTCCGAGTGCTTGTTTAAACTCTACTGTGTCAGGTTTAGTAAGTCGAACCGTTCTTAATGATACTTGGATAGGCAAGGATGATTATCACGGAGCTAAATATTACCGTGATTTAAGAAAAAAAAGATGTCTCCAATATGTTTGTAGACACAATTTGCGCAGAATTTCCTACGATTCAATACGAGATTAATCAGGCTCTTGAGAATAATAGTAGAGAAGAAGCAGCTGACTTTAGAGGGTGGACTTCAGTAGATAAGATTCGAGAAGAAATGCGCATTAACTCGCTGAACTTTATTAAACCAGGAGTTGGTGAGACCACTAGGGTTCTATTAAGGAGAGTGCCATGGAAGATTCTCGTTAAATCTTTAGAAGACCCTAACTTAACTCATATCTATCTTTTAGCAAAAGAAAAAGGAGTTCCTGTTGAGTTGTATCCAACTATGATTTATTCCAGTTGTGGAATTATTAAGAAGGTGGAGAATGAGGGAATATGATACTATTTGCGAGTGATTTAGACCGTACGTTAATCTATTCAAAGAGAATGCTAGAGCTTTATCCATCAAGTGCTTCTGTTCGACTCATTGAATCGTTAAATGGGAAGGATATTTCGTATATGACAGAGAAAGCGATTGAACGTTTGAAGGATTTTCATTCAAAAGCTTTATTTGTACCTGTCACTACGCGTACGGAAGAACAATTTAGACGTATTTCATTATTCCAAAAAGAAATTGAACCCACTTACAGTATAACGACAAACGGAGCTAAAATTCTGTACAAGGGTCTAGAAATGAAAGATTGGACTAAAATGATAGAAGAGCAATTAATGGAGTGCGCTTCTATTGAAATGGTTGAACACTATATTCTTCAATTAAATGCACCATGGCTAAAGAAAGTGAATCGTGCAGAAAATCGGTTTCTATATTGCATCATTGAAAGGGATTTACTAGACACTATTTCAAAGCAAGAGATAGAAATGCATGCAAAAAAATGGGGATGGCAGCTGTCGTTGCAAGGGAGAAAGTTATATCTTGTTCCAAGAGTCATTAGTAAGTGGAATGCAGTAGAATATGTTGCCAATATCTTAGGGGTAGAGACAGTCTTTACTGCTGGTGATTCTTTGTTGGATTATGATATGCTTCGCCAAGGAACTCATTCGATAGCACCTAAACACGGAGAGGTTTGTCAATATGATTCAAGCTTAAAGATTTCAAAAGAAGAAGGAATTATAGTAGCTGAGCAGATTTTAGATGAAGTTCATGTTACATTAGAAAAGAAGTTAGTCGACATAAATTAAAAAGTAAACGATTAGTTTTAGTCAGAAGGATGTGATGAGATGAATCATTCGGAAGTGCATATTCAGCTCCATCAGGTCAACGATCCTAATTGGAAAGAGCCTTTTCTCCCTGCCTTCAAAGACAGAGGAGGAAAGGTTGAAGAAACGCTATTTACTATTCCGCAAGTATTACTTAGGGTAATGGGAACTCCGTTTGATGAAACGGATTATCTTACGTCTCTATATGAACTTTCTTTAAACGAAAATGTTCATATACTTAGTGAACGGTTAGACAAGTCCATTTCTCCTGAGCATTTTCAAGGTGTTCAAAAAATTTATATGGTTCAACAACAGGAAAAAAGTTTAAGTGTTAATCGACTAGTAGCCTTTTTAGACGGAGAACGACTACTACCAGACTTTGAGAGTCCTGGTTATCACCGACATGTACGGTTAAGTTTTATTCAAACGTTAAAACAGTTTGAAGAAGACCATAGAAGCGGTCTTGAGCATGGAGATTTTAGGAGAGTCTTCTTGGATTTAATTAAATGGATGTGGAATCACTTTTACCCTTGGTTTGAAAAATCCATCAAAAACAAGGAGATGCCTAAAATAGTCTGGTATGGAGACTTGAACAAAAGTCATCTCTATTTCCTATATTTGTGTAAGCAATTAGGCTGCGATATCGTTCATTACCACCCTCTAGGAAAGGACGATTTAACAGGTATAGCAGGAGACAAACAGTGGGGGAACGTTTTAACATTACCTACCACACATGAGATTGAACCATTTCCAAAAGAAAAACCTGAACGAAGTGGTACCGTTGCTTATGGTGCTTCGAAAGAAATGGAAACAGTTTTGTATAATGAAGAATCCATGCTTTATAAGCCTTGGCAATTTAGAGATCATATTCCAATGAACACCACACTTAAGACAACGTATGATGAATTATTCTTACTTTCAAAGGAAGTTGCCTACATTCGTCCAAACTTTAAAGCGTCTTCTATGGACGTTACCATTCCAAATGTGTTTGCTAAAATAATGGGTGTTTCTACCAATACGAAAGAATATTGGGGCAGATTGCAAAGTTTAGTAGAAATGAAATCCTCTTATTTCATTAAGTATTTTCCTTACACGGTTGAAAGTAAAGTGAACCAGAAATTCCATTATGAACATGCGTTAGATAAGGATGGAAAGCTTTCACCGGATAAAATGATGAATAGTAGCTGGTGGCAATACCGTCATTTGCCCAGTGGAACACAAAGAGCAATTGCTCATGGTATCAAACGGACATGTGAAGGAGACAAATTACTACCTTTATCAGGAGAGAGTAATAATGACGTAGCTTTATATTTGTTTGCTCAATTTATTCAGCTTCCAGAAAACATAGTGAATCGTATTCAAACCTTTGACTTTTCACAAGAAGTCCCGAAGCTAGTCCTATATAATACAGAGATTAATGGTAAGCTATCTCGTTCTGATGCTGCCCTGTTATTATTAGTAAACGAAATTGGTCTGGATATTATTCTATACAATCCCCCAGGTCATAACTGCATTGAACAATATATTTCATCAAAGGCTTTTGACACGCATTGGTTAGAAGAGATGGTATTTAACCTAGAGTATAAAGAGCCGTCTGTATTCAAGAAATTTATACAATCCATTAAAAAATAGGGAGAGGTTACAATGGATCCGAACGTATCTGTAATAAAAGATAAAGAAATTACTGAAGTAAATGCAAAGGATATTCGGGAAGAACTAAAGAGAGACCCTGAGGTGCAGGAACTATCTAAGCAAGTAGATGTAAGAAATCAAATGGAGCTCTTAGAATTTGGGAAAGAACCTGCTGTTAAAGTTAGTCAATTTTCAGACAGAATTCTCTCTACGATGAAATCATCTAGTATGACAGATTCAGGAACGATGTTAAAGCAGCTTGGACAATTAATGGACAAGTTTGATAAAAAGGATTTTGAAGAAAGTAAAGGTGTTTTTGGGAAGCTATTCAAAAAAAGACGAAAAAATGATTGAAAAAATCTTTGGTAAGTATCAGACATTAGGAAAAGAAATTGAAAAGATTCATATTGAAATATCTAAATACAAGGATGAAATGACTCGATCAACCTTAACATTAGATGAGATGTATGAGCATAATGTTCAATATTATATGGACTTAGAGAAATATATTGTAGCGGCTAGTTTAAAGCTTGAAGAGATAAAGACGGATGCAGCCGAGTTAGAAAAAAGAGCCTCTGCAGGTGATCAAATGGCACAGCTACAATTAAATACGGTGATGAATGGTTTGCAAACTTTAGAAGAACGTGTTTATGACCTTGAAATGGCTAGAATGGTTGCGCTTCAAACAGCCCCGCAAATTCGCCTTTTACAAAGAGGCAACACAAAGCTGATAGGAAAAATAAATTCTGCCTTTATTACAACGATTCCTATTTTTAAGAATGGTATAATCCAAGCAGTTTCTGCCAAAAGACAAAAGCTTGTGGCAGAATCGTTATCTGAGCTAGACCGTCGCACAAATGAAATGCTACTAAAAAATGCTCAGAATATTTCTAATCAAAGTACGGAAATCGCGAGATTAGCTGGCCGCCCTAGTATTCAAATCGAAACCATTGAAGAATCATGGAACACCATTGTGAAGGGGTTACAAGAAACAAAGGCTATTGAAGAAGAGAATAAGCGGTTAAGAGAGCAAGGCACGGAAAGAATACTTCAATTACAAAGATTCAATTAAAAAGATACATTAAATGAGAGAGAAAGARCCATTTTCAATGGCTCAGCTTGTCGAGAAAGTTATTTTTTCATAAATATTCAAGGGTTNTTGGGCTTCGATTTCTTGGGGTTAGTTTTTAAAAGGATTGCTTCCC
>NZ_ABFU01000067.1 GCF_000171615.1 Bacillus coahuilensis m4-4
TAGGAACACTATTTTTTGAACCACAGCTGATACATTGTCTATAATTAATCGCCATATATATCGCTCCTAAAATAAAAATATACGTTCGATCTTTATTATCTATCTATTAAAAGTACTATAATATTGAAGAAAATTACATAAAATATTGAAGAGCATATCGATTTAGAGAGTGAAGTGGAAAGATGGGGAAGCAAGGGGATAGTTCTTTTAGGGTTAAATCGGAAGTTTTGCGCTTAAAAAACACAACTAGTAGGAAAATCTCTAATTGTGTTTTTTTACAGATATTTGACTAAGCACTGTTCCGCAAAATGTTTGACTGCCTCAGAAGCATGAAGTTGCGGACTTCGTCCTATGGGAAATAAATCGGTCCGCTCTCTCCTATTCTAGTGTTTTTTCCTCTTTCGGGGGGAATTGGTAATACCTCTCCTAGATAATATCTTGAGATGTTGATACAGTTCCCCTCCTTACTAAAGAGGCATTTTAAGAAGGAAGAAGTTCAACAGAGTCACGGTATTCTCCTATAGAATTCTAGAGATGTATGGCGAGTCCCTCTTTACTCAAAGTAAAGTTCAAGTGTTTCATAGTATGTTTTCATTACCAGCATCTTCATCATGATAGATAACTAAGCGAATGGAACAAACTAGTATCTTCGGAGGAGCACGACAGGAAAAGGGATCGTTTGAAAAAAATAGCACAAAAAAGTATGTTTTTTCTTGCATCGTTTGGTTTGGGGATTAAACTGTTCTGCATGTATACATATATTTAGTAAAAATCACAAAAATATAATGACAAAACCTCTTTAGCAAGAGGGCTAAAGAGGTCAGTAGTGATTCTTATGCAGATTCTATTTTTTTTCATTTCAATAATTCTTTTACATACCTCATAGCACTCATCAATGTGTGAGTTTCCAAGATATTTCATCGCACCAAAGCTAATACCTGCAGAAACAGCTTGTCCGATAAACGGAACATATTTGGTGACCTGTTTAACCGCGACACGTGCACCCACTTTCTTTAGTAACAACGCAACTGTCTGTTTAGTGATATATTTTCCCACTAACTCACTTCCAATAGAAGATATTATGACGGCTATTCTCCCTTTAACTGCTGAATCTAACTGGTCAATTTGCTCAGGAGCTAAACCAAATCTTTTATTTATTGCTGGTAGAAGCTCCATCATAATCATCACGTCTGCTCCAACATCAGCACCTGGAATAGGAACTACTGCGGCTGCGGCAGAAGCAGAAGCTCTTTTATTCACCATAGATTTACATTCTTCTCTAATTCTATCTAGTTCACTTAAGTTAGTTGGTATCATTGAATTCTCCTCCGTCTATATACCTAATATAACTTCACCCTCACTAAAATTCAACAATTTTCCTTTTTTAGAAGATATTATTTAAACGGATGTTAGTGATAAAAAATATCTTTCTTAATTTGTAGTTAATGTACAAATATTTATGAACTTTTTTATCGTAGAGTTGGCATCTATCCATTTTAATTATTTTCCTTATCTCTACATCACTTAACACTCTTACTTATACTTCTTTACTTAACTACTTTGATTAAATATGCTAAACATATAGTTACAAATAGATGAAAGGGGTTTTATTATGAAAAAAACGTTCATGTCGTTGGTGCAATTATTGAAAATGAGAAGAATGAAATTTTTTGTGCATTAAGAGGTCCACAAATGACTTTAGCAAATTATTGGGAATTTCCCGGTGGTAAAATTGAAAGTGGCGAAACCCCTGAAAAAGCGTTAAAACGTGAAATTCAAGAGGAATTTACTTGTACAATACAAGTAGGGGCTAAAGTAGAGGATACCTTGTACGAATATGAAAATGTCATTGTACGACTTGAGACATATAAATCAACACTAGTAGATGGACAACCCACGGCTACGGAAAATGCTGATAAAAAATGGGTGAAACGGAATGATCTATCACTATTAAATTTCGCTCCTGCAGATATACCAGCAGTTGAGAAGATTGTAAGGGAAGAAATTGAAAAATTAGACGAAATGATGTGAGTAAAAGGTGCAACTTCAACAACAACTAATACAAAAAATTAGAAAACTCCCAAGATTCATGGGGACGGTTCTTCTAATTCAATTTGCTGAATATTCTTTAAATATCATCACTGGAACCGTCCCCATGATTCCTAAGTACGTTTATCAATTACAACTATTACATAAGATATTAAAGCCAACATAGGTAACTCAATCAAAGGACCAATAACTAACACTAAAGCAATTAATGGCTCGTGTGGGAACGCCGTCATAGCAATCGCTAATGCCACTGGTGAATTTCTAGCCAACGTAGTTAGGTTTAAACTAGCTATATTTTCCTTATTAAATTTTAACCCTTTTCCAATTAAACGTCCTATAATAAAATTGATTAAAAAGAAAACAAGAATCGGTAGAATTAATGTAACCAATAAATCTAAATTATTCAGTAATAAGCCTCCCTGTGAAGCAAACATGGCTACTATTGCCATGCATAAAAAGATTACGGGTAATGAACTTACTTTTTCTATGAAGTTATCTTTATTATTCTTTAAAAGGTAATGTCTTGTTATAAAGGCTAAAATAAAAGGTATGATTAGTACAAGGAAAATACTTTCAACTACAATTTGAAAATCAACAACACCCACTGTGCCTGAGAATAAATAAAGATATAGAGGTAATAAAAGGAGTTGTAGAATTAAGTTTAAAGGTAAAATACTTGTAGATAATGCTGTATTCCCTTTAGCAATTCCTGTATAAATAATATACCAATCAGTACAAGGAGTAACCATTAGCATAATAAATCCTAGCCATAATGCAGGGTTATCGACCAAGAAAATAGTAGCAAGAAACCAAGCCAATAATGGTGTTAGTACAAAGTTCATTCCTATACTAGTAAGTGTAAATATACGATTTGAAAATGACCTTTTAATATCCTTTAAAGGGATTTGTAAAAAAGTAAGATACAACATAATAATCAATAAAGGTAGTATAAACTTATCTGCATAATTTTCCATTCCACTGACTTGACCTATCACTAGGCCAATTAATACGGAAAATATAATAAATAGGGTATATAGTTTTTCAAATAGTCCCACGGTTTCACCATCCTTGCCTAATTTAAATGAAATATTATAAAATCCCTTCACATTACCCATGAAGGGATTTTATAACTATATATCATCTAACCAAATTGTGATGTCTGCTGAGTCAATATTTTTATACCAATTAGGTTTATCCGTTATGTCTACTAAAAAATAAGCATCTTTATTGTCAAAACACTCCACTAAATATTTTTCTAACAACTCTACATCCTTTGTTGTTTTTATCATATATAGGGCATGATAAATTTTCCGTATATCATATAATTTTGACATTCTTTCATCAATGCATCTATTCGTCCAATCCTCTTTAAAAGCACAGACATAGGAAAATACGTACACTTCACTTGCCAAAAAACACTCCTTTCTAATAATCAGAATAGCCTTTGCACTATTTTAACAGATCAGAGGTAACAATCCCAGTTAGAAAGGTTATAATTTCGGAATCAGAATCAAGGGGACGGTTTTAGCGATTCTATTTTAAGAATATTCAAACTTTAGAATCATGAGAACCGTCCCTACGATTCTAGGTCTTCTATAATAAAATTAGAAACAGAAAAACCTCATTTACTTATGGTACGGTTCACCGTATAATATGTAAAAGAAATTATTACTTACTTTAATATTTCTTATACATGTATTTTCAGATATTAAAAGATTTGGTTGAAAAGATTTCTATTGTGCTTTCGAATAAGCCCTATTCTTTTATTAGGCTTTAAGTTCATTATTTTTTTAAAAATTCTGTTATGAATGAGTGATTTATTAATATTAAAAAGACCAAACCCAAATATTATATGGAGTCTGGCTTTTGTCATAATATCTGATCTTTTTATCCTCTTAAACAAGCAGATCTTTCTTTGTGAAGATAGAAAATGATAATCCAAGAGCAACAATTAATGTTACCAACATTACTACTGAAGATATAGTGAGGGATGTATTCTGAAGATCGAATTGCCCTGTAAGATGAGCACCAAGATCTAGATTGAGCATAAAAAAGTACTTAAGCTGATCAATTTTGTTCTGAAGACTAGCGAGAATTCCTCCAAAAACTACAATACATATAGACAGACTTATTGATATTGCGATTGACTGAAATAAAACTGATACCAGAAGGAACACACTAGTTAATGTTACAATCATTAGTGTATTCAGGAGTAAGCCCTGGATCATATATTTCCAAACTTGAATGCCACTAAAATCTTCTTGTCCTACAACAACTAAGTCATTCCAATTTCCTAATCCACTAAAAGGAATTGCTGTTAGATATGTTAAAAAATCAGAGAGCAGCATAACCCCAATAGAGATTAATGTCGCTGCAATCCATTTGGAAAATAAAAGTCTTTTTCTCCCCATTGGGCTTACAAGCAACGATTTTAATGTTCCGTTTGATGCTTCCCCAGATAAAATATCAGCTGTAATGATAACGATTAGTATAGGAAGAATAATTTTTATAAACATTCCTGTTACACCAGAAATAGCTGCTCCTACTGCTCCATCAACTTCAGGATTAATATTATGTGTTAAGTGATATTCTAACTTTTCTCTTTGATTGACCATATCTTTATATTCTTTGGATTTCTTGTCTAATTGAGTGTCTAAGTAACGATTTATTTCCGTCACTTGTGATTCAATTGGTGTTTTCCAATCTTCAATTTTCTCATTTTTATCAACGTAATTTATCACCATCATTAAAACTGCAAAAACAAGAACAATTCCAATAACTACATGTATACGTCTTTTATAATACAGTTTTTCTAATTCGTTTTTAATCGCTCCACTTACCATTAAATGACCTCCCGGGTTACAGAAAGAAAATAATCTTCTAAAGAATTTTCTTTTTGATTTAGTATATATACATAAATATCTTTTTTATATAACAGGTTCACCAAGTGTGGAATCTCCTCTTTCAAACATTGAACCAATAGTTTGTCATTTTCTTTATGTACTTTAATACCTTGTTCTTGAAGGACATGAATAGCTTCATCAATATCAACCGAGTCAACAATAATAGTAAATTCTGAAGAGCTTTCTTTCACCAATTCTTGAACAGATCCTGATGCAATTTGTTTACCTTTGTTAATAATCAAGACGTGATCACATAAATTTTCAATTTCTACTAACAAGTGAGAGGAAATGAAAATTGTAATTTTATGCTCTTTAGATAATTTCTTAATAAGAGAGCGTATATCTTTAATTCCTGAAGGATCCATTCCATTTGTAGGTTCATCTAATATTAATAATTTTGGAGAAGAAATCAGTGACTGCGCAATAGCTAATCTTTGTTTCATTCCTAATGAATAATCTTTCACTTTATCATGAATTCGATCTGTTAATTCCACAGTTTTTATACACTCTTTTATATGATCTATATTTACTTTTTTATCTAACATCCGTATAGTCTGAATCAAATTTTGCCATCCAGACATATAATCGAATAATGCTGGATGCTCTACAATTGCACTAAGATTTTGCATCGCTTTATGAAAATCTTCTTGAATATCACAACCCATAATTTTAATAGATCCTGATGTTGGTTTAATCATTCCTGTCATCATCCGAATGGTAGTAGTTTTACCTGATCCGTTAGGACCCAGGAACCCATAGATTTGCCCCTTTTGAACCGTAAACGAAAGGTCATGAATAATTTGTTTTCCCTTTAAACTTTTATTTAGATTTTTCACAATTAATACTTCTTCACCTAACATTCTGTTCACTCCCCGATAAAAAATCTAGTAAATATCACAATAATAAATAGTGATAATAAATAAGTAAAAATATTTATCCTTACACATAAACTATAGTTGGAACTGAATATAATCAACTGATAGATCCGGCATAGAACGATTGGGTTTTTTTTTCTATTTCCTTTAAACTTTCTAAGTGACATTATGTAAAAATAAGTAAAAACACAAATGCTCCATATCAGAGAAAAAAATGGATTTATGTTATTTACTTCAAAAAGAGATGGAATATCCCCATTTACAGAACCTGCATCAGTTATAAACCATGATAAAAACATATTATTGGCGGCATGCATTCCTACTGATAATTCTGATTGGCCCATCTTAATCGCAATGAGAGTTAGCATAAATCCCGAAAATACATAGTTAAGCCCTACCCAAACAACTGACCGATCCATTTCTGGATTTGAAAAGTGCAAAACACCGAAGATGATCGCCATGAGAATTGATAAAAAAATAGGATTGGATATTTTTTTTGCGAAAAATTGTAAAAGAAATCCTCTAAAAAGCAGCTCCTCAACAGTTGTCTGAACAGGAACAAATATTAATACAATAAAGAAATAACAATAGAAAGTCGGATACTCTGATTAAATTCATAGAATAATGGTGTGGGAAAATAATAAAATCTACAAATTTAAATCCTGCGAATAATACAAAATACCAACTAAATCCCCACCATATTTGTCTCCAATTAATGCTTGAATTAGATGTCACTAAAGAAATAATTGATCTTTTGTGAATTAACCTTATAGACAACCAAATTCCTATTAACATCCCAATATAAATGATATGTGAGAACAGAAAATCCATTGTAGGATCCAAACCTATAAACTCACCAGTTATTTCATCTAAATAGGAAGATTCATTGCCAAAAAATAAGTTTAATAAGACATAAAGGATACTTCCAATTGAGGTAAAGAAAACAATAATAAATATAGATAAAAGATATCTCTTCCAACTGTTCTTCGCATAAGATTTATACAAATAATGATCCAAATTATAACCTCCTTTTATTCTCTATATTTATTGTTTTTATTTCTATACCATTGATGGATCTCTGGTCCATGAAAATCTGAGAAATCTTTTAAACCATATCGCTTCTTAGAAACATTAGATAATATAGTTAATTTCAAGTTCTTCAAATTTTTCTTACGCTGAAAAAAGGATTGATAGAAATGAATAGATTCAATATGCTTTCTTTTAATAATCATAGTATTCTTATTTATAAGTCTACGTTTTAGTAAGAAATTACTTTCTGAAAATCCATAAGAAGTTTCTTTATACTGTAAGTTTCCCAAATATGAACACACAATAAGAATAGGGACATATATGATTATAGGTATATTCAGTATTGTCATAAGACAAGTTACAAGAACAAGCCCTACTAGTAGTGCACGAAAAATATATCGAATTCTAGAATTATTTGGTAAATTGTATGTTGGTATTAATGCTGGGTAAGGTAATGAAAAGGACTTTAACAACCCTTCGATATCTTTTAATCGTAAAAATGGATGAAATATAGTAGATACACTTCGATTATCCGTTTCACCGCTACTGCATTCTATATAAATACAAGCATACCCAAACATTTGTCTAAATATATTTTCTTCAATTCTAATTGCCTTAATATCATTTATAGAAACTATCATTTCCTTTTTTTCGAAAAATCCTTTTCTAATATAAACGCTCCCCTTGTCCGCATGAAGTTCAAATGATCCAAATTTTATGATTGTCCTGATAATTGAAAGAATCCATGCCAGAAATAGAATTAAGACCAACCAAAAAATAATGAGAAGCATATTGGCATTTTGTAATTCGTTAAAAGTTGGAATACCAATCTTTTGGTTTTAATTGTAAATCAAAATTATAATAAACAACTACTATTGCAACAAATGTTGGTAATAAATTATTCGAGGTTAATGCAGATATTAATAAGCTACTTTTCGATAATCTTAAAATGTTTGATAAATGAATTTCTTCCTGATCTGCTACTAAATATTTTATGAATATAGAATCTTTTATGTTTAAAGCTTCTTTTTTAGATATAGCAATTAATTTAATTTCAGGGTTATTATCTTCGACTCCTTCTATTTTCATTCTAAGTTGCACTAATCCAAACAACCTTGGAATTAAAGCTCGATATATATCAATACTCTTTACTTTTTCTCTTGAGATATAAGTTTCCTTCTTTATAAAAAACCATTTTTTATATGTATTTTGTCTTTATCAACTTTGTACTTAAATGTAACCCACCTGTATAGACCATATAAAATAGCAACAGTCAAAGATATTACTACTATTAATTCTTTATATCCTGATGATATCCATACTTGTTCAGTACTATTGCCAATGAAATATGCAATTATTGCAGGGAACATAATTCTTTTAATTACCTTAAAGAATTCAGACAAAATTGAAACGACATGTAGACGCTTATAATTATTCATCTTCATCAGAAACCTTTACTAGTTTCCCTATATGGTTTCGAATATTTTGAGCCTTAGTATACGGAAGTGCCGGAATCGTTTCTTCACTTGCAGCTGTATATATAGTTACATTAGCTAAGTTATTTTTTTTAATAAAGGACCTTGTGAAATATACACTTTCTGTATTTTTACAATGGGCACTAATGTTCGTTTAATTATGAATATGCCATCTTGTATATCAATCTCATCACCCTTAATTTCATAAAAAAAGTGCTCCCACCTTATTTTAGGAAATAACATAAGACGTAAAGGAGAATATAGGACAAAGATAACTAGAAGTATGCCGCAAACCCAAAGTGGCCAACTCCAGATCAGACTAGAAATAAATAAAACAATTAAGATCAATCCGAATATAACTAACTCTATAACTCCATAAATTCTCCATATATTAATAACCGATTTCGGTAAATGGCTTTTCTCCTCCATACTAGTATCTAATCCTCCCAATCTATAATATATGTTACAAAACTCCTTACATTATAACTTAAATATTCCATTAAATAACATAATATACTATTTTTAAGAAATTTGAACTAAGAAATAAATGTAAAATAAAATATAAAATAGTATTATTTTACCGTTTTTTATTAATTTTTTGTAAATTTACAAGACATTTAGTTCATTCAGTGTTAAGTTTTAATAGATTCAATTAGGGTTTATTTTCCATATAAGGGCAATTTTGTACTAGTATTTATTTGGGCAATGATTAATATTTTTATCCTAGTGAATTAATCCCCAATGAAGGAGGTGAATAACTAGTGTTTAAGTGGAAACAAGTTTGGAAGTGGGTTTGGCGCATTATTAAATGGGTTTTAGAGTTAGTTTCTATTTGGTTTGGTTAAGAGTTCTGTCATTTATTTATTTATTTATTTAACTTTTTGTTTATAATATGAAATTTCGAAAAAGGAGGTTGTCCTTATGTTTAAGTGGAAACAAGTTTGGAAGTGGGTTTGGCGCATTATTAAATGGGTTTAGAGTTAGTTTCTATTTGGTTTAGCTAAAATATTTAGAAATCTATAATTTAGAAATCTATAATTTATTATTCCATCATAGTTTAGTACATAACTAGAGTGGTAACGTATCATCCGATACGTTACCACTCTTCTATCGTGCTTCAAATCGAATTCACAACTTAACGTTTTATTAGATTAATTACTCTTTGATGAACACTAAATAATAATGGATGCTGATTAATATATATCATGCTCAGAAATAGGGAATCTATAATATTCAGAAAAATAATTCTTTTAGAAAGAGGGTTCTCTCTAATGTACTTTTCCAATAAAACACTCATGAGCATTCACTCTCATTCTAAAACACTTGGACAGTTCTAACAGGGTCAATCGGAAATATTGAACGCAAAAAGGCACAACTAGTGGATTAATACTATTTGTACTTTAGTTTTAAACTTTATCTAGTGTATAAATACATTCATCATCTTCCTCTTTACCTTACAAACCCTTTCTCCTCTATAAACCTAATCGAAGGAATATTTTTCGGATCAACGCCTGCCTTAATCTTAAAACCTCCTTGTTGTTTATCCATATGATCATCCCATTTACAATCTTAAAAGAATATCCCTGTCTCTTATAGGCAAGATTAATTGTATAGCCAATTCAGCAATGAAGTTCTTCCTTCAACATATAAACATAACCAATTAATCGTTGATTGAATTTTCTTACGATGGCAAATTGTGTCCTTCTTCCAATACTGTCTTAGTTAATAGATTTTCTTCATACTTTTCTCGCGTAAAACCTTTAAAGCTTTGATACTTCATTTTGGTTCATATTTCTATCCATCTCATTTCTTTTTTATCCTGTTCTAATTGGTACTTCGATAACTCCAATTAGATGGTTTTCTTATACAGTGATCTCCATAAATAAAAAGTCGCATATGCTTGCCAACCTTCCCAGTTCTTTGACCTCTCCATTATTTCATCTATTGTTGGTTTTCGCTCCATCCCTAACTGGTTCTTTAATGCTTGATGAAGACCAACATCCGCTATTGGGAAGGCATCTGGAAACTGCAAGCATTTCATCATCACATAATCCGCTGTCCATGCTCCTACCCCTCTAATACTCATTAATGATTTTTTAACCTGTTGATAATCTTGTTTTTGAAGCAAGCTTTCTTTTGACAATTCCCCACGAGCCATGAGCTTTGCCACACCAATAATATACTCTGCCTTCCTGCTAGTAAGTTGAAGTTTTCGTAAATCATCCACATGTAAGTGCGCAATTTTTGTAAAGTCAGGAAACAACCAGTACGTTTCCCCCTCAATCGTGAGATTTTCTCCAAATTGTTCCACGAACCGCTTCTTTAACGTATAGGCAAAGGTTAAATTGATTTGTTGTCCCATAATTGCCCATGTTAACGCTTCAAATAGATCTGGAATGCAAATCATCCTCAAACCATAATATTTAGCAACGACTTCTTTTAAAATATCGTCGTTACTAGCTACTTCATAAAAATCTCCCAACTCTCGATCACAATCAAACAATTCCCAAATATACGATTTTACTGCTTCAAGAATGATCTCAGGTGGGTTACTCATAGACAATGCAACCTCAATAGAATGTATTGTTTTACTTCCTATTCTTAGTAAAATCAAGTCTCCGTCCACTTTTATTAGTTTGAATAGATACCCATCCTTTATTTGGTGCATGACTTCCTGCTCTGATCAGAACACTAAACACTCATCAAAATTAAATTCTGGAGGTAGATAGAGTTCTATAGTTGTGCCATTTTCGATCCAGTTCATATTGGTCATTCCTTTTAAAAGAGATAGTTAATAAATTTTAAGGACCCAGATCATTTTCTGAGTCCTTTGAGGCTTCTTCGAATATCATTACAATGAAGAAAATATGATTCAAACGATTACAGTCTCATTAAGCAAAAAAACCATGAACTGCACCAAGAATAGTAAAAATCACAAAATGGTCGCCGATCGCCATATAGCAGACCCTTTTCTCTATTAACCCGAACATCATGTTTTTCACATACACGATGCTGATGAGAAACCCGATTGCCATGCCAATGAGTGCCCCATTTAACATACTATCCACTCCAGTTGCTTGTACGATTGTTCCTACTAGAAAAGAACTAGCAAACGCAATAAGAACAGAGACAACATACGCAATTGGGGGGTTCTTTTTATTTTTTAGTAAGATAGAATAATAAATTCCTCCGTAAACCATATAAAGGATTGCTCCCACTATAAACGCTGTTAAAAACATTTTATTTCCTCCAAAATTCTTTTTGATTTTCTACTCTTATTTTACACTACAAAAGTCATATTTTTTCATTCAAATAAATAAAAGCACTGCAACAATGCAGCGCTTATCCTATATTTCCTTTTGATACAACTGAAGTTGGAAAAATCCTATCTCGTTAAATTCGAGAAAACCCTTCAGTCTCAAGATAGTTTGTCGCTTCCTTATACGTATTAAACGTACCATCCAGCCCACCATCTTCTGAATAAACATTCCAAAGATCGTCTTCTTCTAGAATCGTAAGGGTGATCGTATTATCATTTATCCATACTTCTTCCGTTATCTCTTCTAAAATCTCACTATCTTTAGCAGTAAGTGACAGAATAGAATGTTTTATAATCTCACGTAATTCTTCCTCAGTGAACTCACGAATATTGACCATGCCTTTATCGTTTGTTTCATATCCCGTCATTTTCCCAGCATACACAAAACCATTTCCATTAGGATGTAAGTGGTACACAACGTTTTTATGGTCATATGAGCTATCATTATAGTGAAAATTCACTCGTTTTAATGAGACATCTTTTCTTTCAAGTTCAGGGAACGTTTCAATGATTTCTAGTTTCTTTTCAAAAGTTAACATATAATCTCCAATACCATTTTTTCTTTAGTATATCATTGTTGAATAGGTAAAATGCTCATCACCTTCTATAATTTACTTTTTGTAAGTCCTTTTCTTTTAATGGGATTTCCATTTGTTTGAAGTCACACACCTTTGGGTAACTAGTGAGAAAAGCCAATAAAAAGGAGAACGATCATGAAGGTAACAAACAAAACATTGTTAACGAAGGAAGATATGATTAACCAAGCTGTTGTTCCTGATTGGGTAATTCGTGAGTATACCACCTTTCATCAAATCGTAACGGATAAAACTTTCCCCTGCTATTTTGGAATGAAGGCGGAGATGAAGGGTGAACTTCGTTACGCGTATATCACACAAGATGATTGGTCGAACCTACCTAAGGCTGTTGAGGAATTTTTAACTCTATTTAAAGAACCTACATACATTCGTCATGGTCTTTTCGTCTTTGTAGAACCTGAAGAAGAAAAGGATAACCTTGAACATTACCGTAAACGATTTTGGGACATCCTCCAAAACTTACACGAGAACGATAAACAAAAATGGCCAGAAGACAAACCTAAAGATCCAGACCACTACTTATGGGACTTCCATTTTGGCGGAGAACCCATCTTTGTGTTCGGAAATGCGCCTGCATACAAACAACGAAAAACACGTGATCTAGGAAACAGCCTTATCCTTGGTTTCCAACCACGAAAAATCTTTGAAGGACTTGAAGGTACCCAAAAAGGTGGCATCATGTCACGTGAAAAAGTAAGAGAACGAGTAGAAAAATGGGATAACCTCCCTACCCATCCCGATATCTCTCACTTCGGAGATCCTACCCACAATGAATGGAAGCAATTTTTCATTGGAGATGATATCGAACCGATACTGGGTAAGTGTCCGTTTCTGCATAAAGCTCTTTAATAGTAAGGGAAAACCTCGCACGGGTGTGATGTGCGAGGTTTATTTGGAGTGTTATTGTTTATTTCGAGTCGAGTAATAGAGTTAAATCCTTTATGCTATCACTCTAGGAAGTAGTATATCTTCTTTCATACTAGGTAAAGAATATCATTTTACTCCGACACTAATTGTTCATTACCAGCCTCTGGATCTGAGCCGAGTAGCGGTTTTGTTTCGTCTAATAACGAAACTAAAAAGCATTTCTCTGCCCTATTTATATATTATTTGTTACTTATGGTACGGTTCTCCCCGATTAATCCGAAACGCCCGATACACCTGCTCTACCAACACCAATCTCATCAACTGATGCGGAAACGTCATCTTCGAAAATGACAGCTTCTCATTTGCTCTCTTCATGACATCGTCTGAAAGTCCAAGGGATCCCCCAATGACAAACGCCACTTTGCTTTTTCCGTACGTGGCTAACCGGTCAAGGTTGGCTGCAAGCTCTTCTGATGTTTGCATGTTCCCTTCGATCGCCAGGGCAATGACGTGAACGTCCTGTCCAATTTTGTTGAGGATTCGTTCGCCTTCCTTGTTTTTCACAATGAGCATATCCGTTTCTGATAGCTGCTCTGGTGCTTTTTCGTCAGGGACTTCGATGATGTCGACTTTGGCGTAGGCGGAAAGTCGTTTGAGGTATTCGTCGATTCCTTGTTTTAGGTATTTTTCTTTTAGTTTGCCAACCGTTATAATTGAAATATTCACAGCTCGTCCTCACTTTACAAACAAGTTATACACAGAAGTTATCCACATATCAACAGTTGCTATCCACATTTAGTGGCAGAATATTAGTTCGCCACAATATATGTTGCGTTTTTTGGACAATATTCACAGGTTGTGGACAAATTCTGTGAGTTATCCACTTTATTTAAAGACGGCGGTTGAGCGACGTCCTTTTCTTCTTGCTCGTCTACCGCTACGTCTAATGCTAGTTCTACGTGCTCGTCACAGCAATATATCATCGTTGGGGCCTCCTCCATTGTCTTTTACTGTAGTTTTCCATTGATCCTTTTGTTTATCCACAAGCTATTTTACCACGAGACTCATCCGAACCGGGAATGGTTTCCCTTTTACACGCAAAAAAATAAGCAGAGTGCTAAGCTCTGCTTACATTCATTCTTATGAAACGGCTGGATTTCTCACAGCACTCCTTGAAGTGAAGATTTTCTTTCGGTCTCGTAAGAATATGGCTAAGGACAGGATGAATGCCAGAGTATCTGAGACTGGAAAGGCCATCCAGACACCTTGTAATCCAAATATGGTTGGGAGGATGAGTACCATGGGAATCAAGAATAACAATTGTCTTGCCATGGACAGGACAAAGGATATTTTGGCTTTCCCAAGTGCTTGGTAGAGTCCTCCTGATATCATTTGGAATCCGACTAGTGGTGTCACAAGGAAGATAATCCCTAGCGCATTCACCCCAATTCGGATGACTTCACTGTCTTCTGTAAAGATGCCCATAAAGAATCCTGGGAAGGCTTGGATGACCATCCAGATGGTTAGGGCAATAAGCGTTGCCGTTGTGATGGACAGGGTGACTGTTTTCCGAACACGTTCCATCAGGTTCGCACCGTAGTTGTACCCAACGATGGGCTGCATGCCTTGGACGATCCCGAACATGGGCATCACGGTGAACATTAAGAGTCGAATAATGATACCAAAGACAGCCACTTCTAGTTCTCCTCCGTACTGGACGAGGGCTAGGTTGACGACGATGACCATGGAGCTCGATGACACTTGTCTGACGAAGGTTCCAGAACCGATGGCTGCAATCTCTTTTACGACTCGAAGCTCTGGGATGAGGCCAATCCAGGTGAACTGGAGAGTACTTTTCCCGCTTCTGAAATACATAAAAATCCACACGGCGGCACTGGCTTGGGAGATGACCGTTGCGAGTGCGGCTCCCTGCATCCCCATATCGAATCCAAAGATGAACACGGGGTCGAGGGCGATGTTGAGTAAGCTCGCCACCAGCATCGTTTTCATCGCCATGGTGGCATTTCCTTCTGCTCTGACAACGTTGTTGTTACTCATCGCAAACGTGTGGAAGATGGTTCCGAACAGGATAATGCTTAAATAGTCCGATGCATACGGCATTATGGCATCTGTGGCACCGAACATTCGTAGAATCGGCTCTAGGAATAAGAGCGCGAGTACGAGCATGATTAAGCTAAAGAAGGTGACTAGCCAGGTGACGTGACCAAAGACGTTGTTGGCTTCCTCCTCGCGTTTTTCCCCAAGACGTCTCGAGATGATGGTACTTCCTCCGATTCCGATCGCGGCTGCGAAGGCACCGAGAATCATTTGAATGGGGAAGACGATGGATAGGCCAGCGACACCGAGTGTTCCGACCCCTCTTGCGATAAAGATCGTATCGACGACATTGTATAAAGCCATGACGAACATGCCGACAAAGGCAGGGACAGAAAGATTGGTCATAAGACGAGGGATACTGTCGGTTCCAAGGCGTTCGCTATGCTTGGTCTGTTTCATGGTGTTGACGTTCCTCCCCTTTTATATGATGAGTGGCATTGCTGCTCATTTTATCTAAAAGCTTCACCAAAAGAAGCTTTTCTTCTTCACTTAAGCCTGACGTTAACACTTCGTTCCAAAGTGTCATTTTTTCAATGATGACGGGTTTCAATTCGTGGGCTTTATCCGTTAAGTAGACAAGGTTTTGTCTGCGATCCTTCCTACACTGATGTCGGCTGACAAAGCCTAGCTGCTCTAGCTTGCCGATGGCCCGGGCGGTGGTCGCTTTGTCGATGCACACCTGCTGGGATAAGGATTCTTGGGTAACGCCGTCTTGCTTATATAGATGAAACAGGTACAGGAGCTGGCCGCTGCCCAGTCCCCATGCCTGAAAGCTTCGTTCTTTGTAGATATTTCCGTACCGGTGTAGGGTCGAAATCCATTTTGAAATAGGTTCCATGATTGCACTTCCTCATTAGTTGTTATCGCAACTATTTTTTTCTACATCTACCCTACCACGGATATGGTTGCGTATGCAACTAATCGTATCTGGTTGTTACTGGAAGTTACTCTGCGTCTCTCTATCCTATTTTACGTTCCCCTAAGAGAAAAAATAAAACGCTCCTTTGAGGGGGAAAGGAGCGTTTCGGAGTTATCCACATGTGAATAACTGATACTAGTATTTAACATGAGACGATGTTTATACTTTCCTGATGATTTGTTTTGTAGGGATTCGAGATTTATCCTGCAGTACTTGTGAGATCCTACTTGAGCGTACCTTCAGAAGGCTCATCCAACGATTATGAGTCATGGCATATCGTTCTCTGTGTGTTCCTGGGTTCATTACAGCATGCCTTCATCTGTTAACGTAATTGTTACCTTCTCCTGCTGGCCGTTGCGATAGATGGTTAACTCTAAGCCATCTCCAACCGTCTTCTTTGTATACAAGAACTGGCGAAGCTGAATAATGTCGTCAATCTTCTCGCCGTCCATTTCTACAATCACATCAAGCTCTTCTAATCCACCAATGGCTGCCGGTGAATTTGGTACCACTTCATTAATGACAACACCCGTTTTCACTTCTTCTGGTAGCTTTAATGTTTCTTGTTGGTGGTAGGAGGATACTTCGCTTACGTTTAATAGATTCACACCCATCGTTGGACGTTTTACTTCCCCGTGGGTTTCTAGGTCATCAATAATTGGAATGGCTGAGTTGATCGGAATCGCCAGTCCAATTCCTTCTACTTCCGATTGAGCGATTTTCATGGAGTTGATGCCAATAAGCTGACCTGAAATGTTCACCAGGGCTCCACCGCTGTTTCCTGGGTTGATGGCTGCATCGGTTTGAAGAACATCTGCGTTCCAGTCGGCCATCCCGTCGCTGTCAATATCCACTGGAATCGTACGTTCAATTCCTGAAACAATACCTTGTGTGACAGATCCAGAGAATTGAAGACCCAGTGGGTTCCCGATGGCAATAACGGGCTCACCTTGCTTCAGAGCAGAAGAGTCTCCAAATTCCGCTACATCTTCAATGCCTTCGCTATCAATACTAATGACCGCTAAGTCTGTCCAAACGTCTCCGCCTAGAATTTCTGCTGGCTTCTTTGTTCCATCTGCTAGTGTTACTTCAAGCTCGTCGGCTCCTTGGACCACGTGATAGTTGGTGACCACAAAGGCTGTACCGTTTTCAATTTTATAAATAACGCCTGAGCCTGTTCCGGCTTCCATGGCTTCTGCTGTCCAGAAGCTAGAGGACTGGATGTTCGAGATTCCAACGACCGTGTCTCCTGCCTTTTCAACGGCATCCGTGACGGTGGTGGTCACATCTAAGGAGACATTTTCTGCGTTACCGGTCACATTTTGTTCTGCCTCTGATTCATTTTGAGCCGAATCTGGTGGAAGGACGTTGTAATCTAATAGAGCTGGTACGGCGACAATCACTAATAGAGCACCTAATATAATTCCTACAAAGCTTGCTAGAAAGTAGCCACCTACTCCGCGCTTCTTCACCGCTTTCTCCTCGCGGCTTTGTACATGTTCATCGTAATATCCCATGACAACCATCCTTTCTATATGTTCACTAAGTTTATTTTCTCTTTATACTAAAATTATAATCGGAAATTATGACAAGATTATGAAGGAATGTGGACTAAATTCGAAATCATGCGTTATTTTTACTAGTAAGCTTGAACTTCCTTCGTTAAGTCCTTCCTTAAAATTGTTTATTTCAACGAGTTCCATTCACAGAAATCAACCCACCCTATTCTTAACACTCACTAAGATACATTTCTTCCACCAAAAAAAGAGCAAAGGTCTCTTCACCTTTACTCTTTCCACTACTTCCTATTCTTAAACGGCTGTTAGCACAGTTGGGTTCTTCGGGTCGGTGTCGTACAGCTCAAATTGATGGCCCACTGGCTGGTCGCATAGCTCGAGGGTTTGCTGTACACTCATTCTCGCTAGTTCCTTTAGATTGTTGTCTAACGAAAGGTGAGCAAGATAGATTCGCTTCGTTCGGTCGCCAATCACATCACTCATCGCAAGGGCCGCATCATCATTGGAGACGTGGCCCACGTCAGATAAAATACGGCGCTTCGTGCTCCACGGGTAGCGGCCCATTTGGAGCATTCCGACGTCATGGTTGCTTTCAAACACATAGGCGTCGGCATTTCGAATCGTGCCCTTCATGCGGTCGCTTACGTAGCCTGTATCTGTGATGACTGCCAGCTTTTTATCACCTTGATGGAACACGTAAAACATCGGCTCCGCGGCGTCATGGCTGACGCCGAAGGATTCGATATCCAGAGAGCCAAAGGTTTTGACAGTTTCCATATCAAATGTGAACTTTTGGTCGGTTGCGATTTCTCCAATGTTCTTACTCATCGCATGCCATGTTTTTTCGTTGGCGTAGATGGGCAAATTATACTTTCTCGCCAGTACGCCAATCCCTTTAATATGATCACTGTGTTCGTGAGTGACAAGAATTCCTGACAGTTTGGCTATGTCTCGGTCAATTTTAGTAAATAGTTCGTTCATGGCTTTCCCGGAGAGGCCTGCGTCTACGAGAAAGGCCTGGTCGCCTGTTTCTACGTAGACGGCATTTCCCGTACTCCCGCTCGCAAGAACGCTAAACTTCATGGTCATTCCTTTCACTCCAATACTTCATCGTTGGTGCTAATATCTAAGATCTTTCCTTCGTAGGCATTTACGTAATACACCATGTCCTTTTCCTGGCCGTTGTGCTCGACAATTAATCGATACGTCGGCGTGAGCACGTGGAAATTGGATTCTAATTGAACCGAGGTGTGATAGCCTAGGTCAATTTTGACATCGCTGTTTGGCTGAAGAAGACGCTGGTTCACGACAGTGGATACAGCTTGTCCGTATCCAAGGAGCTCTTTTTTATCATTAAACTCTTCAATATCTTCTAATAGGGTTTGCTCATACGCATAGAGCTCACGGTCCTCGTTAAAGTAGAACAGCAGCTGTGCGTAAATGCTTTTGTTCCGGTAGATAGGCATGTCTTTATACGTTTGATAAAAGGTGACCACGCCTTCAGCGTTATCAATGGTCACATAGTCATACTTCTCATAGTAAAGGACCCCTACCCGCTCCAATATGTCAAAAAAGTCATCGACCGTATTTTTTTCATTTAACGGAATCGGCTCCTCTAGCTCAGAGGTTAAGATGCTGCCATTTTTAATTTCCACGGTCTGCCCTTTTAATAGTCTCACTTCTTCTTGGGTGAACTGCTTCGATTGAGCACTTAGTAAATAGGCTTCAATCACTTCATTTTCTTGCTTTGTATAGGTAATACTCTCGGCGCTTAGTAGGTCTTCTACTGTATCATTCGGTAAATTGGTTAAGTTATTGGCATTCAGCTTGTTGATCATGAGCGTTAGCAGGAAGAGGTTTAGGATGAAGAAGACGACGATAAAAATGCTTTTAGTTTTACTCCAATCCAATCGTAGCCCCTCCTAGCTTGTCAAAGTCTACCTTATACCATGTTTCTCCGTACTGATAATGCCAGCTAGGCTCAAACGCAAACGTGTTCGGTGCTACCTTATTCAGCTCGTAGCCTTGAACAATATTCTTTACGTTTTCTTCCTTGAACTGCGGATGCTTCTTCACCACTTCGAAGACGTCTTGTCCGGCCGGAAGGGTTTCTTGCTCTTTAGGTGGTGGTATATTATCGGTAATATTATAATACGGTCGTTCGTAAATATAGATTTGATTGTTGCTCCACTTTTGGGTCATAAGCGTCATCCGGTTATCATTGAACACCGGATACCCATTTTGGAATAACCGATAGGTGATTTTCTGCTGCTCTTGATTCCAATCCACATAGCGATAATCGTCGGTCCAGCCATCATGCTCATTCACAAATTGTAGGCTCTTTTGAATGAGCTCAGGTCGTGTGGTCACTAAGTACCCTTCTTCCTGAGGATCCACGTATTGAATCATATTGGTGGTTTCGTTTACCTCCATCTTACTGGTACCGTCGGAATATTCCTTCCCTGATTGAATGGTATCGGGTCTTACACCGTTTGGATCAGAGAATAACGCCTTTTTAAACAATTCCACATAGGACTGTTCTGATGACGAATTTTTACCAAAGCTCACAAGATACGTAAGCTCTCTCATCTTCACACCATTCTCTGGGATAAAAATCTTTCTTCCTTCATTCAGCTCTATAGCCGTATAGTCATCATACGCTCGTCTTCCTTTAATAAACACATCAGCAAACGCTTCATAGAAGGAGCGGTTCACGTGACTCTCCACGACATCGCCTTGTTGATAATTCACGAAATACACTGTCATGTATTCTGCGGAATCCTCCAGGTTCGTGTCAATGACCATCCGATCAAAGTCAAAGTAATCCATTTCCTCTTCATCACTAAAGTTTAACACATTCGTATACGTTGTAAGGGGAACAAGATTTGGAAACTCAATCTCGACCATCCCGGCTCCGTGAATGAGGTCATAAAAATTGGTTTTATCCATTCGCGGATACACCTCATTGACATCGAAAAATGACCAATTCTTAAATTCTTCTAAGTGGAGGTCTATATCTCGCTGTTCAACTGTTCCACGAGAAACATCTTCATCATGATACACAATTTTATAAGGGCGAATAATATCTGAAATCTCTTTTTGTTCTGCGATGGAAATGTCGATATAGGTGTCATTGAGCGACGAGAGTCTTGGCTGATAGGTCCAAAGCGCAAATGTTAACGAGGCACTTAAAAAGACTAGCACGGTTAGAATTATGGATTTTACGGTTTCGTATTTCATTCCCACTCATCCTCTTGTGTACTTTCATACGGAAGGGTAAAGAAAATGGTCGTTCCTTCTCCTTCTTTACTATCGGCCCAAATATCTCCTCCGTGTGTGTAGATCATTTCTTTGGCAATGGCGAGACCTAGTCCCGTTCCACCCATTTGTCTTGATCTTGCTTTGTCTACACGGTAGAAACGTTCAAATATTTTATCTAGATTATCTTTTGGAATTCCCATCCCTTGGTCCTTGATGCTGATAACAATAAATTCTTCTTGTATGTCGACACCAAAGGTCACGGTTCCACCGTCAGGAGAATATTTCAAGGCATTGGAAATAATATTATCGATTACCTGCGTCAGCTTATCTGGGTCAATTTCAACGAGAATTTGCTCATCCGGTAGCTCACGCTTAAACGTAACATGCTGCGCCTTACTCATTTCAAAGCGATCAATGATACCGTCAAAGAATCGAATAAATGGAATCCATTCTTTATTAAAATAATAATCCCGGCTATCCATTTTCGATAATTGTAAAAGATCGTTCACGAGTCGGATCATGCGCTCCGTTTCATCCTGGGTTACTTTTAAAAATTGCGGGGCAATCGTCGGGTCATCCATGGCACCTTCTGCTAACGCTTCAAGATAACTGCGCATCGTTGTCAGCGGCGTTCGTAGCTCATGGGATACATTCGCTACAAACTCGCGGCGATCCATATCAATCTTTTCCTGCTCCGTAATATCATGTAATACGGTAATTAACCCGTTCACATGACCCGTTTCTTTTTGAATAACCGAAAAGTTCGCACGTAAAATATACGGCTGATCCTTTGAGCTGTAGTCTAAAATAACAGACTCCTGCTCATTTAATAGCTCATCAAATGTATACTCGTCCTCTAAGCCTAACAGAGTGACGATGCTATTGGATAGCACTTGGTCTCTCTCGACTTTTAATTGCTTTGCTGCTGGATCATTAATAAGAATGACCTTTCCTTTCCGGTCCGTTGCAATCACACCGTCTGTCATATAGGAAAGAACAGAGGAAAGCTTACGTCGTTCACCCTCTGTGGTGGCCTGGGCTTCTTGTAGACGCTTCGTTAAGTTGTTAAAGTTCATCGCTAGCTCACCAATTTCATCGTAGCCATACACTTTAACCTTTCGAGAGAAATTTCCTTTTGCCATGGCTTCTGCTTGTTTACTCATATCAGAAATTGGTCGAGTTATGGTACGCGCCAGGAACACGCCAAGAATAGCGGTTAAAATAAGCGCGATAAACGTCCCCGTTGCAAATATTTCATTAATGTTCCCCATCTGCTTGTAGACGGTTTCCACTTCGGCAATAACATATACTGCTCCTAACACCTCATCGGCGTCATCTAAAATAGGAACGGTATACACCCAAAGACGTTCCCCTTGGTCTACATAAATCTCTGGTAGACCTTTCTTAATAAGGAACGCCTTTTTAACCGAATCATTGGTGGTCTTCTGGCCAATTAACCCTTGGTTGCCAGCAGACGTTCCCACCACTATTCGACTACTATCTACTACTTGCACCTCACGAATATCTGCCATATTCGCAAGGTCATTAATAATGCTGTTCACATCTTGCTCAAGTGTTGGCATTTCTTCGGTACGCTCTTTCAGAAATTCCTCTTGAAGAGAGTACTGCACAAGATCTACTCGTGATGTAAGCGATGATTCAAAGTTACTCACAAGCTCTTCTTCTAGCTGTTGAACAAAGTATACGCCGATAATTTGCATCGCTAAGAAGATGAGTAGCACATAGATCAGCACAAACTTAAGATGGATGGATTTAAAAAATCCCACTTTCTTCATAACATTACTCCTGTTCTGGATTACGTAAGTAGTAGCCTACCCCTCTTCGTGTGACGATCCACATTGGATGACTTGGATTGTCTTCAATCTTCTCACGCAAGCGTCGAACCGTTACGTCGACCGTTCGGACGTCACCGTAATAATCGTAGCCCCATACGGTTTGAAGTAAGTGTTCGCGCGTCATGACCTGGCCAATATGCTTCCCTAAATAGTGAAGAAGTTCAAACTCACGGTGAGTCAGTTCAATCGTTTCTTCTCGTTTGGACACAACGTACGCATCTGGATGAATCACAAGGGAACCAATAACGATTTCATTTCCTTTTTGATCATCCTCTAATGGAATCTGAACATTTTGATGACGACGTAAATTGGCTTTGACACGCGCTACTAGCTCACGCGTACTAAACGGCTTGGTCACATAGTCGTCTGCACCCAGTTCAAGACCTAACACCTTGTCAATCTCTGAGTCTTTTGCTGTTAGCATAATGATCGGCATTTCGTATTTCTTACGAAGCTCTCGGCATACTTCCATTCCATCACGCTTCGGAAGCATGATATCTAGTAAAATCATATCTGGCTGAACCTCTTCTGCCATTTTGATCGCTTCTTCTCCGTCGTACGCGCAGTACACGGTATAACCTTCTTTCTTTAAGTTAAACTGGAGAATATCTGCGATTGGCTTTTCATCATCTACTACTAGAATCTTCTTATCCATTGGAATCTCCCCTTTATCGATACGCCTTATTAGGTCGCTAACTTTGTTTCCTATTTCTATTAATTTATCATAACTACCCGTAGGATTTCACCTTTTAACCAAATATCTTCATTATATTGTACGGTTCATCATTTCTCGGGAAATAATGTCGAATGTCTCACAGGCCCAATCGACTATAGTATAGAAAAAAGCCTCTAGCTTACGCTTTCGAGGCTTTTGTATTAAAAATAATCTGCTGGGTTCACAAGAGAACCATTTTTCGTTACTTCTAGATGTAAATGAACTCCTGTAGAGTTACCTGTTGCACCAATATTTCCAAGCTTCATTCCTTGTGACACAGTTTGCCCCACAGAAACGTCAATCGAGCTTAAGTGAGCATACAACGTTCTAAATCCATTATTGTGATCGATGATCACTTTATTTCCGTAGCCACCGCTATCCCAACCAGCGAACACAACGGTTCCGTTATCTGCTGCTTTAATCGCTTTACCACTTGTACCGGCAATATCCATTCCTTTATGGAAAGAACCCCAACGTGCGCCCATGTGACTCGTAACATGTCCACCTGTTGCTGGCCATGCAAAGTTACCTGTTCCTCTAGATGGAACGACTTTTGTTCCTTTTTTGACGATATGGTTTTGAACTTCTTTAATGATTTCTTCTTTTACCATTTCCTTAGACGATTCCACACCGTTTACTTTCGTCATGCTATAGGTTGCAACGCGCTCACCGTCAGCACCTTCTTGTACCTCCGCTGTGTCGCCTTTCCACATGGTATCGTCTTCCACTACTTCATTTTCATACGCAATGGTTTCTTTTTTCTTTGTTTCATATTCTACGACTACTTGAATATATGGTTGAAGGAATGTGACATTGAGTTCATCGCCAATTTGCAGTACTGTCTCATCTGTCATTCCTTTATTTAATGATAAAAGCTGTTCAGTGGATAGATCATGCTTTGAAGCAATGCTTCCTAGCACATCTCCTTCTTGAACGGTATATTTCTTTTCTTCAAGTGTTCCCTTTAACAATAGCTTTACTGCTTCTTCTACGTTCATTACTTTGTCTGGGTTCACTGTATCAAGTTTTATTTCACTAGATTGCTTGAAAGAAATATTCGCAATTCTAGTTTCACCTTCCGCTAAATCGGGTAAAGCTTCAGTAGAAGTAGATTGTGCTTCAAAAGCTGCCAATTCTTCTTCTGTTACATACTGTAATTTTACTTGACGTAAAACGTCTTCCGCTTTTTCTAAGTCTTGGACATACACAGGTTCTTTGTTATCTAATACAATGGCTGCTGCTTCTGTTTCCATTACAAAGGATTCTTTCATTTGATCCATCACGAGTTCATCTTCCACGCGAGGATTGAACACCATTTCAGAAACATAGGTTAATTCGCCGTCAAAGGTAACATCTAGCCCGAACTCTTCTGACGCGCTCTTAACAGAATCTGATACGTATGCGTCTAATTTATCACGGTTTGATACAACTCCTACATACTCGTTGTTCATGTATACATGATAAACCGTTTCAAACGCCGAACGATCCTCTGTTCCATTCTTGGCAGAAACCGTGTGTACAGTAAAAGTTGACACCAATACTGTCGTGACAATGGCTTTTTTTACAAGGTTTGTATTTAGTTTTTGAAGGTACTGAGTGGTTTTGAAGCCCTTCATTTCTTTATCCCCCTAAACTCTTCACATCTCTATGTATCTATATTTTATCCGACATGTTCTAGTATGATCTGTAAACTGCTCTATTAACTTACCATACTTCATTTTGCGTTGGGTCGAAAGTTGTAGAACTGTAATATAAATGTAGCATTCGTGTCATAAAATGACATAGATCTACCATTTTGTTATGCAACCGTTACCATTAAAGAGGACACTTGTTCGTGTTCCTCTTCCTTTTCTACTTTTTTTTATAGACGACTCATAGGAGAAAACTATATTCCCATATCGTTCTACCTTTTTGTGTAGTACCTATTTCCTCTATGAGTATAGGAGAATCATCTTGTCGAACCTTTTACCATGAGAATAAATTATTTTCCCTCTATACTATAGTGCATAGACGAACGACACCATATGAATGAAAAGAACTGACCCCATTCCTAGGGTCAGTTCTTTTGCTATTTACTTTAAATACCCTTCTAACTTATCACGTACTTTATCTGAAACGGCTTGGTTTCCTCCAAGTACTCGAACGGATGTTAGATTGTTCTCATCTATCATACTTTCTATTTGTGTTGATAGATGAGCAGGGATGTAGTCTGGGTGCACTAATAATAATGTGCCGTCTTGATCTCCCACTAATGGACTGGAGAACAAGGCATCTGGATAATTCACTCCACTTGCAATGAATAGCTCTTGTCCTGTGTCAAAGCGTTTAAGAAGTGTGCTAAGTGTTCCGTAACGGTCACTTCCAGAGATACGTGTTACAAACTTCGCTTCACTTATAGCATCCACCACGACTTGGTCACTAATCGCTGCACGTCCACCAAGAATGTACACTTCTTCTCCTTTAAGAACGCTTAACGCTTCTTTGCTTAAGGATTTACCGTTTGTTAGAACAATTGGCATTCCTTCTACCCCTGCTACAGCAGCAGCACTTAGGGCATCCGCAAAATTGTTACCTGTTGCAATAAAGACACCGTTCCCATCAAACCCTAGCTTTTGTAGCTTTTTAACGATGGCTAGGTTTGTACCATAACGATCTTCCTTATCTTCTGTTACTAAACGTTCAATCTTGTCTTTCTTCACACCGATGCTTATTAATTGCTTGATAACATCATCAGATACAACGGCTTTTCCGCCGACTAGGTACACATTTTCCGCACCTAAGCGTTTCACTTCATTTAATACTTCGCTTGTTAACTTTCCTTTTGAGTCCACCGGTAGAATTGGTCCGTTTAATGCTGTCGCTAATGGACCCGCCGATAAACCGTCAGGGAAATTATAACCTGTTGAAATTAATACCGTTTTATATGGATGGTCTTTTCCAAAACCATTTGGATGAAGCTCTTTAGAAATTTCAACAGCCGTTGCGATACGGTCTTTCCCTGAAATTTCTTCTATTGGTTCCTCCTTGTCACCATTTCCATCATCTTCGCCGCCGTCGTCATCACCGTCATCTTGAAGCATGACTAAGTCTTCCGCAAAGCGGACACGGATCCGGTTTCCTGAGGCACCGGAAGATGCGATACCTGTTACGCTAATTTTATCACCTGTTTTAAAGCGATCTACATCTAATGGTAAATAGCCGTCTACTAATACTCTAGCATCTGCCTTTCCATCATTAACGATAAAATAGCTTTCTTCATCGTTCATATCCTTGATTTTACCCTCTGTTGTGACCAGCATTCCGTTAAACGTTCCGTCTGACACCTCTTTGGTACTAATTTTCACTGGGTCCACTTCTTCACCAGGGCCTACGTATAGAATTTCCATATCAAAATTCTCATATTCTAGCTCTAGCTCGCCTTCAAATGTTGTTACGCCCCCTGTCGCGATAACCACTGTCCCAACTGGAAGGTCTTTGTTTTGTGTACCAAATAACGAGATCCCGCCAGTTTCATCTTGAATATACACAGTATCGAAGAACTTATTGGTTGGAGCGGTTACGGTACCTTGTACAGTAACGATATCTCCTTCTTCTGCATTGTTTCTTACATCTTCAATGGTTTTGATACGGTCATAATCCGCTAACCAATCCATTGTACGTAGAGTGAAGCTCGTGTTACTTACGTCGTTCACGATCTCAAAGTCAGAGTAGAAGTGACGACCAGAAACTAAGATACGTCCTTCTCCTACATATTCCTTCGCGATGATCGGGATATCTTCACCGTTTGGTCCGGATGTTTGATTTTCATCACCTTCCGCGCCAATGGCTTCGTTGTACGTATGGTACCCATCTGCCACGTTAAAATTGTAAGAAGAACTGTTCCCACCAACTAATATTTCAAGACCTGATTCTGAATCGTTCGTTAGAGCACCTAAGTTTTCATCAACTAATGAGGCACCACTGAAATAACGAATTGCTTCAATATTGTCATTTAATCCTGATTCTGTTTCTGGTACGTTGTACGCATAAACAGACCATTTCATTCCACCACTAAACTTATCAGAAGTGTTTGGCTCATATACGTTATCGTTGTTAATACGGATACCTGAACCAAGCTCCGCTAATAACGGATTCACAATGCTATTGTCATATCCGTAGTTTGATTTAGAGGAAAGCATTAAAGAACCGCCAGCCTTTACCCAGTCACCGATTACTTTTTCTTCGGCTGCCGTGTACGCTTTACCTGTACTTGGTGCATTGATGACAAGGACATCAAATCCAACTAACGACTCTGCCGTAATTGGTTGTGTGTTGATTACTGCTTGGTACCCGTTACGACGTAACAGCTCCATAAATTGGTTCATCGAACCTGGTACATCTGCATTTCCGTGAGAACCATCAATCATGACTTTCTTGTTATTCGATTCTACTACTTTCACAGACTTGTCCATTTGTGTAACGGTTGTCACACCAGGAATGTCAGTTAAGACTGCGATAATTTTGTTTTGTCCTGCAGCAGTTGGTGTCCAGCCTGCTGTTGCTTTCATGCTCTTACCTGGGCCAATATATTCTACTGTACCTGTGCTAATATAATTCTCCTCAGAAACAGAGCCACTGAAGAACTTCACTTCTAAATCTTCAACTCCACGCACACCCATATTCGTAATGGTTGCCGCAAGCTCAGATTCTTGTCCTGGTAAGCTTGGATCCGGGTTTACTTCAAGGTTTGTTAATTTAACGTCCATTTCGCCGCCAGTAGTAAAGATGGCACTCGCTGTCGTCCATAGACCGTTAGTATGAATAACTTTTACAACATACCAGTTGGCCCCTTGTCCATCTACAATTGTTGGGTTCCAAGAGAATTCTGTTACTTCTCCTGCTTCCACGCTATCAATGATTTGCCCGCCATTTGTTAAAATTTGGACTGTGCTAATTGGGTCATCTTGATCTTTTACCGTGATTTCAAAGTCTAATTCCGAACCATCTGCCACATTTAGTGTACTACCCATCCAAAAATCATTTGCTTTTACTTTCAGTTCTGTGTCACGCGCTTCTGTTGAATAGACGCGGCGAAGCTTTAATGCTTCAATAAAGCTTTCATTTGTTAGGTCTTCCGCTACCACTGCTGTTAGGTTATCTGGAACTCCCCAGTTTGTGGAGTGATTGTCTTGACCGTTGATTGCTCCAACATGCCAGCCGTTATCCATTGCTTTAATGAACGACTCTTCTGCACGAGCATAGCTATAAGGAGGCGCACCATTACCTACTTCAATCATCGCCATAATATGGTCGATCTTAGGATCATACGCTAGGTCATTAAATGAATCACTCGGCCAGTTCGGGTGGTTAAATGCTGCTACAACATTTTCCTCCGTTGTTAACCATTCATAGAAGTCATTTAATTGTGTCATCGTTTTACGTTCAACGTAGTCTGTAGAATTGATCACATTGGAGTGTCCAACATCCGAGTAGGTCATTTCAAAGCCTCGTACAGCTAAGAATTCCCCTTCATGAGCTGCATTGAACTCTTCTGCCATCTCTTTTGTTTTCGCCCATTCAGAGCCTTCTTTTTCAATAAATTCTTTTCGATCGGACACATATTCATCTCCCTCAAGAGAGTTACTGTGATCCGTTACAACAAGATAATCTAACCCTTGCTCATATGCCATTTGGTACGCATCTGTTGGCGTGCCTTTTCCATCTGAGTATCCTGTATGAGCATGTGGAACACCAAAGTATGTGTTCACATCTTCATCATTTAGGTTGTCTTGTACGTAGAAATACGTCGTGATTTCATTTTTCGCTCCGCTCACATCTGAAATCGAAATGACAACAGAATGTTCGCCAACTGCGAAATCACTTGATGGAGTATAGTCAAACATTAAATTCGTTTGATCTAGTGTTGTAGAGCCCGTTACATCTTCACCGTCTACTACTAAAGAGAACGTAGAGAAATCTAATGCTGATCCCGCTGCTTCTAGCTGTCCAGAAATAACAGGACGCGCGTCAAACGTTGATTCCATTTTCTTTGGTACCACGTTAAAAATTAGAGGAAGCTTAGCATCTTCAGGAGCATCTTGTAGTTCAAGATCTGCTCCGTTCCGCAGCTTCATTTGAACGCTTGTATATTTTGCTGCGACTCCAACAATAGTGAAATACTGTCCTTCTTTTACATCGGAAGTCTTATTAAAGTTGTCTGCTGCTGCGAAATAAAGGTTTGTTTGTGTGCCTTTTGTGTCTTTGATGACAATATTGTAGTTATTAGAAGTATCAACGATTTGAGCCATTTCTATTTTTACAAGCTCTCCTTGAGTTTCTTCTAATTGATCTAGGGTGATGGTTTTTGGAGCTGGAAGTGGGTTATTCTTGCTGATTAGTGTCACCGCATCTGCTTTTTCAAGAGATACCTGTAGTTCGTCTTTAAATCCGCTGATTTTCCCTTCAATTTTCACAAGGTCCCCTTCAACGAAGGTTGTAATATCAGCTGCTTTCGTAAAGTTATCGATCTTGATGCCACCTGTGGAGTCTTGGATGTACATGATTTTATCTGTTTCTGCGTGAGTGACGACACCTTGAACCGTGACCGTTTCACCAGCAGCTTTTGCGCGTGCTTCCTTGATTGGTGTTGCGTCCCCATTATCGACTGGTGCTGGTTCTGTAATGTATTTGCCGTCTGTTAATTTTAGTTGGTTCGTTCCTTTAAAATTGGAAGCTATCCCAACAAAGTCGTAAGATTTCCCTTGTTCAACCATAGAAGATTCATAATTTTTGGCGTTTCCTGTGTACACATCCGCCGCTCCATTTGCATCTTCTACTTTTAATGTGCTTCCTACGGTATTCACTTTCGCACTTGAAATCTTCACCCATTCACCTTGAACGTTACCTAGGTCTTGTGAAGAAATCGATTTAGGTGCAGGTATCTCATTATCTTTCGACACAACCGTAATATTAGCAGCATCTTCAAGAGATACTTCCAGTTCCGAGTTGTACTCATCAATAACTCCCATTACCTTAACCTTATCTCCAATAGCATAAGAATCTAGTGGAACATTCTTACCGTACGTATCAATCTTAATTCCGCCTGTTGCATCTTGTATGTACATTGCTGTTGAGTTTTGGGCAAAAGTGATAATCCCTTGCACCGTCACAGATTCGGCTTTTGCTTTTAAACGCGCATCCGCGATCGGAATAAGATTTGGATCGGTTGGTTCTGTTATGACTGTATCTACTGTGTGAGAACCTAAGTAATCAAATGTGTCAGTAGGATACGAGTTCCATTCTACCGAAGGGTCATAATCGTTAGTAGGATCAACATCTCCAGATAATACAGATGGTTTTCTTACTAACGTTTGCTCAGCTGTTTCTACACCATTAGCCGACCATTTATCCCCAGGATCTTCTCCTAGTTTCCCTAAAGAATCAATAATCGTACCATTATGCTTAAGTAATAGTACATCATCTCCGTTAAAATAAGTGACTGTGTTCTCTACATCTGCTTGGTCCTTGATTGCTTGTACGGCACCAGAGTTACCAATAACATAGACATCACCATCTGTTAATGTACCGGAAAGGGCTGTAACATTCGCATCTGTTTCTGCACTTTTACCATTATTGTATCTTTCAATGGTATATTCGCTTAAATCAATATCTTTGCCCGTACCATTAAAAATCTCTACGGCTTTGTTGTTGCTGTTACCCTCAATATACTCTGAAAAAAACAAGTCCGTGATTGCTGTTTCAGCGCTAACAGTTGTTGATTTCATAGGCAATAAGCTAACCACCATCATGGCAACGAGCAACATAGAAAACCATTTGCGGTTCTGTCTAATCCACTTGTCCACTTACTAAATCCCCCTTTTATTAGTCAAATCTCTCACAATTCTAGTAATCTTTTACTAGAATTGCAGACTATACCAAACTAACAAATTTATATTAATAAGATGTTCTAAAATTGTAAACAATTTATTGAAATACAATTCAGTAAATTTACAATTATTTAATAAATCTAGCAAGCTTTCAAAATAATTCTCTTCTAAGATAGTTAAGGTATAAAGGAGGCATAATCTATGAATAAAATTATTCTATTTTTAACGGCGACCCTGTTATGGTTCACCGCCAGCATCCCAGTATCAGAGGCACATGAGTACAGCGCAAGCTATACGACCGTTACAGTTGATCAAGAAGCTCTACTTGTTACTTTTTCAATCGATGACCTTTCTGTTCTTGAGCATATTGATGCGGATCAGAATCAAACTAATCAAATAGAAGAAGAAGAGCTACAATTAGTACAGGATTCCGTTGTGGAGTGGTACAACCAAAACGTTATACTAACTTTTAATGATGTGGCACAGCGAGGGATGCTAGAGTCTATTCTATTAGAAGAAAAAAATGATAAAACGTATGTCACGATCAGTCAAAGCTATCCAACTACGGATTCACTTATCACGTTACAAGACTCCCTATATTTAGACTCATCTTGGAAAACGACGTACACGAACTTTGTATCGATTCAGCAAGGAGAGGACTTCACTGAAACCATTTTAAAGGGCGAGAATCGTACCGCTTCTATTGATGCTTCAACTTTAGGGGAAGCTTCCAGCACGGCTAATGCCAGCTGGCTTGAATTCTTTTATTCTTGGGATGGAGCATATTATTACAGGATACGACCATCTTCTGTTCCTATTTGCTTTACTGCTTGCTAGGCAAAAGGTAAAGGATTTAATCGGTATTGTTACGGCATTTACCATCGCCCATAGTATTACATTAACACTTGGCTACCTGCAGGTTATCACGCTTCCTTCCTTACTAGTAGAAGCCGTTATTGCGCTTAGCATTTGTTATGTTGCTATAGAGAATCTAGTTAGAAAAGAAGTGAAGCAAAGATGGGCCCTTACATTTGCGTTTGGTCTGATTCATGGACTTGGCTTTGCAGGGCTACTATCTGAGATGACGATTCCAAAAGATCATTTACTTGTTTCGTTACTAAGCTTTAACCTTGGCATCGAAGTGGTGCAAATTCTTTTAGTTGTTCTCATTATTCCAGTGTTACGCTTAGTTCAACAGAAGGATTTTTATTCGGTTGCGTTAAAAGTCGCTTCTTCGTTTATCGTTGTGGTAGGGGCTTACTGGGCATTTGAGCGGTTGTTTTTGTAGGGAACAGACAATTAGAGGGAATTTTGTTTAACACAGAGAAGTTCTAAAAGATTAAAAAGGTCAAATCATATTGTATTGCACATTTGGAGGTGTCATTAGGAAACTAATTGGCACCTTTTTTGTATAGTAATTTTAAAGAATGTACTAACCCTTTTTAGCCGTTAAGAGGACTGTTCTACATGAGTGCTAAAAGGGTGCTAGTCATTTTGATAATACTTTATTAATAAAAAAAATAGATAAAGGAACGATCCATTTAGAAGTTCCTTTTCTTAAGATCTACATTAGAATATTACATCTTTTATATGTCTATTAAACCTTTAAATGCAACAAAATGCAGTATTTATGTAACAAAATAAATACTTATTATCATGACACAAGATAATTGATATTCTTGTCATAAGAAGGGAGGCTCACATGAAAATAAACTTTACTTGGGATATAGCACGTGACACTAATGAAATTGAGATCATAGCAAATCCAGTGAATAAAAGAAAAATTATGGACACTGAAAGAAGGACTAAGCTCAAACAGCACCATAAATGTTCAGAATCCGAAGAACAATAGGAAGCTTTCCATAAGGATTCAACAAATTGAAGTAATTACATCACTAGGTCATTTATCTAAAGTCATATTAAGTAATCAAGAAGAGTATTTGCTAGATATGCGATTAAAAGAGTTAAAACAATTCGAGGCGAATGGATTATTTAGAATAAACAATTCCACCATCTTGAACCTTTCTCAAATATCTTCATTTAGGTCAGGTGACTATGCAAGATTAGAGGTATATACAAAAAATGATAAAAAATATTTAGTAAGTAGGCACTATGCAAAATTAATAAAGGAGAGATTATCATGATTATTCATTTAAGACAAAGTTTTACCCAAGCAGCATTAGGAAGTATTATATGGGTGTTTCTATTAGGAACTGTTGCTTATAATGGACTGAATATCCCCTTTCACTATGTATGGAATTTAATTGGGATTGGTCTAATTTCCGGAATCATTTTCGGTATTATATATCCTTATTTATGGGGATATTCAACATTTAAAGCCCAAACTAATATTATCCTTAGTACATTAATCAATTCCTTTGGTGGATTATTAGCCGTATATCTATTTTCAACAGACATGTTCCATTTCATTAAAAATTATACAATAGTGTTTATACTGTTAACCTTAGTCGGGCATATTATTGGTTTTTATTTCTATTCAAAATATCAGAATAAAAAAATTAGCAGACTCACTGAATCATTTCCCTAAAAAATGAATGGACTTTCCTTGTTCAGTAATCCTTCAAAACAGATTCCTTATAGATTTTATTAAAAAAGGAGAATTTCTCATAAATTCTCCTTTCATCCTTCAGATATATCAAAAGTAAGGCAAATGGCGATTCTATTCTTCACAATTAATAGGAGCTACCTATACGAATATACTACTTTTCATCACCTCGGCTGATACGGCACCATTGATTCTGCCTTCAACCGGAACATACTAATCAACCCTGTTAGTTCATCCACCTCTTCGCCCACTTCAAGCGTTCCGTATGCCCACATCTCTTGTTCAGAATAATCCTGGTAATCTCCTTCTGGTAAATACACCGCAATGGCTTCAATATACTTTGGATTATCAACGGAACAGAAAGGACACGCTGCTCCTGGCTGTGGTACTAAATAAATGAAGGCTTGATCCATGGGAGTAAGCTCTGTCATATATCCACGAATGCCGACTTTTTTCCTTCTAACGCCAGAATTTCTTCTGTAATTTCACCTTCACCCGTGTCAGACTTTGTGAAGAATTGAGAGAACTGAATTTCAGTTAAGGTTTCCTCAGATTCTGCTTGGGCCACTCCGTTCGTTGAATGGGTGTCCTCGCTGTTTTGACAAGCACCTAATAGTAAAACAAAGCCCAGCATACATAACCACTTCTTCATTCTTACCCCTCACCTCTTTTATAAAATAATGGAAGCACATAAACGACAATTACCCCAATAAAAACAGGGAGAATATCTATAGAGAGTAGCCTAGACTCTGGCAGAATAATTCCTAACTCCTGTAAGCTATACCACTCAATCAACGCACCGCTTCCCGCTGAAAGTAAGAGGGACAATCCCACACTCACTAGTAGCAGTAGGATGCTTTCCCCGATGTACAAACTACGAATTACTCTATCTGAATAGCCTAAACGATATAAAATATCTTGTTCTCTCTGTCTGGATTGCCTTCCACTTAACACAACAAATAACAAGAGAACGAAACCAAATATAACCGCTATGGAAGAGAATAGCTGAACAATTCCTTCACTAATAGATACGGATTGTAAAATATCTCGGAACACCGTTACTGGATACACGGCTTGAACCGTTTCCATTCTGTCATATTCCTCTTGTAAAGAGGGAAGCAACCCAATATTCTCTGGCTTTACCAGAATACTCGTTAACTCTTTATCGTCACTGGAATGCTCCGTGTGCTGTTCATCTGTATGTCCTTCATGTTCATGCTCCTCTGTCGGTTCCGCTTCAGATTCTTCTTCGGTATGTTCATCGCTGTGACCTTCTTCATGAATATGCCAAATATCTTCATAGGAAACAAAGACAGCTCGGTCTGTAGAAGTGCCTGACGGGGCTAAAATTCCTACTACTGTATAGCCTTCTTCGTGGATATCTCCTGCGTCATGTTCAGAAACAAGCTCATCGCCTATCATAAGACCATGCATTCTACTCACTTCATAGCCTAGTACAGCCTCCATTGCACCTTGGAACATGCCTCCTTCACTTAGCGAAAACCGTTCTGGAAGTCCTTCTCTAAATGGCTCAAAGTAGTCAAGAGACGTCCCGACTATGGGATGATTCTTGTATGTATCCCCTAAGGCAATAGGGATGGCTCGTAAAACTCGATCATCTTCTTGAAGGTTTTCATAGAGTTCGAACGGAACGTTCCCAACAGGTGTATCTAAAAATTGCAAACTATTTAACGTTAACTGCAGAGCACTTCCTTCCGCTCCAACTACTAATTCGTACTGACCTGATTGCTTTCTCGTCCAGTCCTCAGCCTGAAGGGATACACGCTGTACTGTCATCATTAACGATAAAACGAGACTACTAGAACAAATTAATACCAGTAGAGTTCCTAGCCTACCTTTACCGTTCAACCATATAAGGGATAGCTTCTTTTTCAAACTCATAAAAGTGCCTCCTGATGGTTGTACGCGAAGTTTAACTTTTCCATATTATCGGTTCTTGGAAAACAGTTGGCTACTTTCTCATCATGCGTCACGATTAGTAAAGTGGCCCCCGTCTTCTTTGCTTCTTCTTGGATGGTTTGGATGATAACTCGTGCGGTGGCAGGGTCTAAATTACTTGTCGGCTCATCCATAAGTAGAAAGGATGGCTCGTGAAGTAGCGCTCGAGTGATGGCCACTCGCTGCTGTTCTCCCTTTGACAAGTGCTTCACTTTCTTTTTTCTGAGGTGTTGGATTCGTAAGGATGTTAGTAAGGTGTTCATTTTATCTTTGTATTGTTCATAGACATATAGGACATTCTCTTCGACCGTTAGGTGAGGAAATAACATAAAATCTTGAAGTACAAGTCCCATCTTTTCAAGCCGTATATGTGATCGTTCGTTGTCACGCAACTCATGAAATAGCCAATCATTCAGGAGAATGCTACCTGCTGATGGCGTCGTAATCCCTGCTAAAAGCTCAAGAAACGTCGTCTTTCCAGAACCACTCGCTCCCATCATCGCTACTTGCTCTCCTGATTCTATTACATAATGGGGAAGGGATAATAGAGTAGTATGATTACCTTCATGCTGTACACTCTTTTCCAGCTGGTTAATCTGTATAGTAATGCTCATCTCGTCACCTTTCTTTTCCTAGGTAGCTTCATACGAAAATTCAATCAATTACAAACACTATCTATCATAGCACGTGTTTGACCCTCTATTATTAAGTGGACGTAAAATTTTTAATAGGTAGAAAGATATGAGCAGATTCATAGAAACGTGGGCGCGGCTTTGGTTAATGGGGGGCAATGGGCAAGACCGGGGGGCGGGGATTGGTTGATTATGAGCGGTTTTCGTGTTGTCTTGTTTTATGCGGGCGTCTTTTCTTCCTCACTTGGCGTTTTTTAAAAGGTCCTCGCGCCTTCCGCTTCATCTTGAGGGGTTCCTCTCGTCTCTCAATCCCCACAAAACTAGACAAATAAAAAAGCACTACAAGAGCTTCGTCTTTGCAGTACTTTTTGTAAGTGGCTCAGGACGGAATCGAACCGCCGACACATGGATTTTCAGTCCATTGCTCTACCAACTGAGCTACTGAGCCAATATGTATGTATTCACTTTAAATTACTTTAATA
>NZ_ABFU01000066.3 GCF_000171615.1 Bacillus coahuilensis m4-4
AAGCCTCCTAATCCTTCTTACAAATAGAATAATAGTAGTAATAATGAAAGCTAACAGTCATACTCATTAAATGCTATATCTGGAGCAGGAGGCTCCGCAAAGGTTAAGGCATAGTTATGTTTAGAGCTACTTAATAGAAGAATGAATGTTGGTAAGGGGACTATTATATTCATATTATCTCCTTTAAACTCCACTATTGAATTATGAATATTTTAACCGAAATGAACAAATTTAGGTATAAATTATTTATTGATGTTCTATCACTAAATACAGACTTTTGAACTGCTACTCATGACAGTACCATACCAGTAGGTGTGTAAAGTACTAAGATTTGCACGAACAATAACTTTCGATCCCTGTTCGTTTTATCTATGATTCACGTTGTAAAGAAGATTGAAATTTGAAATAATTAAAAGAGCAATGAGGAAGGATGGATGAGAATGAACACGTTACAATGGGCAAAGGAAATGGATCAGCAGGATCCGCTAAACAAGTATCGTGAAGAGTTTTATATAGACAACAACAAGATTTACTTTGACGGTAATTCTCTTGGTTTATTATCGAAAAGAGCGGAGAGTGCTCTTTACAGTGTCATGGAAGCATGGAGGACATACGGGATAGATGGATGGACCGAAGGGAAACAACCATGGTTTTTATTTAGCAGAATCACTTGGGAATAGAATGAGGTCTCTAGTAGGTGCTGATGAAGGAGAGGTTGTGGTCAGTGGATCCACTACGGTCAATATGCACCAGTTGGTGTCTACTTTCTATCAGCCTAGGGAAGGAAAGACGAAGATCCTAGCGGACCATCTAAACTTTCCAAGTGATATTTATGCATTAAAAAGCCAGATAGCTCTAAAAAATTTGGATGACAAAGAGCATTTAATTCAAGTAGAAAGTAGAGATGGATATACATTACATGACGAAGATATTGTGAACGAGATGACAGAAGATGTAGCTTTTATTGTTTTACCTAGCGTTCTGTATCGGAGTGGGCAAGTGTTAAATATGGAGCGACTAACAACAGAGGCACATAAAAGAGGGATCCTCATCGGTTTTGATCTTTCTCATTCTATAGGAGCTATTCCACATGAATTGAGTAAATGGGATGTGGATTTTGCTTTTTGGTGTAATTATAAACATCTTAACGGTGGTCCTGGTAGTACAGGAGGGTACTATGTGAACAAGCGACACTTCGCGAAGGTTCCTGGTCTTGCTGGCTGGTTCAGTTCGGATAAATCCAAGCAGTTTGATATGAAGCATGAATTAGAACCAGCCTCTGATGCAGGAGCCTATCAAATTGGTACGCCTAATCTGCTAAGCATGGCACCTATTATAGGGTCCTTAGCCATGTTTGAAGAAGTGGGGATGGGAGCCATTCGAGAGAAATCTCTTAAGCTTACAGGCTATTTGATGAGCTTAATAGAAACCGAGCTAGGTGATGATCACTTTACGATTTGTAATCCTAGAGAGGACGATAGTCGAGGAGGTCATATTCTCCTTCAGCACAACGAGGCAGCAAGAATTTGTAAGGCATTAAAAGAGGCGGGAGTTATTCCGGATTTCAGATCTCCAAGCGTTATCCGGTTAGCACCTGTTGCCTTATATAATACGTTCACTGAAGTCTATCATTGCGTGGAAATTTTAAAAGACATTATGAAGAACGAGACCTATAAAAAGTTTGAGAACAAGCGAGGGGTGGTCGCGTAATGGAAAAAGGTAGATGGAAGGATATCTCTCAGGTTTTACAAAATGACATTCCACATTGGCCAAATGATACGCCGTTTACATATGAAACGAGATTTACTAAAGAACAAACAGGGTCTGTGAATGTTGGAAGAATTACGAGTAGCTTGCATACAGGAACTCATATAGATGCTCCGTATCATTTTACAAATGATGGGGAAAGAGTGTTGGATTTAGATATCAATCTATTTATTGGACCTGCAAAAGTGATAGACGTCTCTCTCTTTAATTGCTTAGATGTAGAATTACTTCGTTCCTTTCAGTTAGAAAGGGGAACGAAGAGGGTGTTGCTAAAACAACTAGTGAAGATGCACCAACAACGTTTCCTAAACAGATTCCATTGATTAAGCCAGAGGTCGCACCATACCTTGCCGGACTAGGGGTCATCTTACTCGGGGTTGATTTACCATCCGTTGATCCATTAACTAGTAAAGAGCTTCTAACCCATCATGAGCTTAATAAAAACGGTATTCATATTTTAGAGGGTTTGGTATTCGCCGATGTGGTGCCAGGAGATTATGAGCTGATTGCCTTACCTTTACCGATTCAAGATGGAGATGGTAGCCCAGTGCGCGCTGTCATTCGTCCATTAGGAAAAGGGGATGAGGAGAATGAGTAAGGACCCAAGAGTAGAGAATAGCATTCATACAGATTTTACTCATCATATGACGTACGGAGAATATTTGCAGCTGGATAAAATAGTAGATGCACAAAGTAGCCGGTCTGGCCATCATGATGAAATGCTTTTTATCATCATTCATCAAGTAAGTGAATTATGGATGAAACTTATTTTACATGAAACAAAAGCAGCGATTCTTTCCATTGAAGCGGATGATTTATCAACTGCTCAAAAGCGGTTGGCACGAGTAAGTAAAACACAAGCTCAGATTATTCAAGCTTGGGATGTACTATCTACGTTAACGCCATCTGAGTATATGGAATTTAGAGATTCACTTGGCCAAGCTTCTGGTTTTCAATCCTTCCAATATCGAATGATTGAATTTATGCTTGGGTATAAAACACCTCATGTATTAGAAATTTATAAAAAGGACTTAGTTTTACATCAGCAATTGGAAGAAGCTTATAGAGAAAAAAGCATCTATGATGTAGTCATTCGTGCTTTACATAAAGCAGGAATTCCGATAACTGAAGAAGTGTTAGAACGAGATGTGACGATAAGTTATCAAGCAAATCCTAGTGTACGTGATGCATGGATGAGAGTGTATCAACAAACGGATCAGTACTGGGAGTTATATGAGCTTGGAGAGAAGCTTGTAGATATAGAGGATTGTCTACAGCAGTGGCGATTTCGCCATATGAAAACAGTAGAAAGAATTATTGGATTTAAAAAAGGGACCGGTGGATCTTCTGGAGTGGGCTATTTAAAAAAGGTGTTAGACCAACGTTTTTTCCCTGAGCTTTGGGATATTCGAACAGAATTATAGAGAAGTATATGAGATGTCAACAGGAGGGTGGCTTAAAAGGTCGTAAAAATACGATTTTTATGAGTCATCTCTTTTCTTTTTGTAAATTGAATTGGGTATAAGATAATAAGAATAAGATTTTATTCTTTTTTAAGTACATAATAAATGTGATGAGATAAATTTTAATAAAAGTGTGATGAAAGAGGTGAAAAGCTATCATAATTCTTTATTTTTCTGTTGCCCTTATCGCAACCGTAATTGGTGCCTTAGCAGGAGGTTGGGGGGAGGCATTATTATTAAACCCGTTCTAGATCTTATTGGGAGAGATTCTATTGGGATGATTAGTATTTTATCTGCCTCCACTATTTTTTCCATGTCAGTAGTTTCGCTAATTCATGCTCTAGTAAGTAAGAGAAAGGTCAATCTCAAATTAAGCCTTCTTCTTTCAACGGGTGCAATTATGGGAGGGGTAATAGGGAAAAAACATTAGATTGGCTAGTAGAATATGATGAAATAAAAGAGTTGATTGGAAATCTTCAATCAGGCATTTTAGCCTTCATCATGCTACTTATACTCGTATATTTTTTAAATAAGCAAAAAATAAATTCGATGAAAATAAATAAGTCCTCCATAGTTTTATTAGTTGGTTTAGTGTTAGGGGTTCTATCAGCATTCCTATCTATTGGTGGAGGTCCATTAAATATTGCCATTTTGTCATTACTATTTGGCATGAGAATGGAAGCGGCAGTGATCCATTCCATTCTCATCATCTTTTTTCTCAAGGTGCTACTGTAATAACAGCATTTTTTTCAGGGAAGTTTGCGGGAGTAGATTGGCCTATTTTAGTCACAATGGTTATCGGTGGCCTGTCTGGTGGATTCATTGGATCTTGGCTGTTAAATCGGTTACCAGAAAATGTTTCAGAGCGATTATTTAGTTTAACTATATTTTCTTTAGTTCTTCTCAATGTATTTAATCTATTCTTCTAAAGTTTAGTCTGATTAAGACGGTTTATTTCTTGTATATGGGGAATAAGTAATACTAACATCGTTCAATGCTGAGAATTACTGGAGGTATTATAGATGAAGGAAGAAACTCACCCAGATTACAGAAAAGTTGTCGTCATGGATACAAGTAGTTGCAATAAGTTTTTAACAGGCTCTACGATGGAATCAACTGAAACCATTGAATGGGAGGATGGCCATACATATCCCCTCGTTAAAGTGGAGGTCAGTTCAGATACTCACCCCTTCTATACAGGAAAACAGAAATTCTCTGACCGTGGTGGTAGAGTAGAAAAGTTTAATGAAAAGTTTAATATGAAAACTGAAAAAGACTAAGAGGGAGGTGTCCAATAGCTATTATGGGCACCTTTTTCGTGAACGGATTACGAACGGCTATGTCTTACTGGAGGAATAAAATTGACAGGATGTGAAAATTGATTTAAAATTATCTCGAATTCAAGATAATTATTGGGGAGGGACATTACTTGAAAACTTTAGGTATTCATCATATATCAGCAATAGTTGGTCACCCTCAAGTCACAATAGATTTTTACGCAACGGTACTTGGGTTACGTTTAGTAAAACAAACGGTTAATTTTGATGATCCTAGTACGTATCACCTTTACTTTGGTAATCAAGAAGGAGAGCCAGGCACAATCATTACGTTCTTCCCATGGCCAGGAGCCAGACAAGGAATGATAGGAGACGGCCAAGTGGGGGTAACTTCCTATGTGATTCCGAAGGGAAGTAAAGAGTTCTGGAAAAAAAGATTAGCCTCTTTTGATATAAAAGTTGAAGAGACGAATAGATTTGGGGAAGATTATCTGCAATTTAATGATTCACAAGGCTTACAGCTGGAGTTAGTTGAACGCGCTGACGGTAAAAAGAATACATGGGAATTTGCTGGAGTGTCTTCTGATGCTGCGATCCAAGGATTTGCTGGAGCTATTCTTTTTTCTTCCCATCCGTTTTCCACTGGAGAACTTTTACACACTGGAATGGGCCTTCAAAAGATTGGAGAAGATGCTTATTATACTCGGTATCGTTCAGAAGGAAGTATAGGGAACGTAATAGATGTAAAGAAAATTCCAATGGGTAGAGGTCGCTCCGGTGCAGGGACTGTTCATCATCTTGCGTTTCGAGCGAAGGATGACCAGGACCAGCTTCAATGGAAAGAACACATTGAACATCTGGGATACGTGGTAACTCCTGTGAAAGATCGAAACTATTTTCATGCGGTCTATTTTAGAGAGCGTGGAGGATTACTTTTTGAGATTGCAACGGATCCACCTGGTTTCACACAGGATGAAGATATAGAAGCATTAGGAAAAGCGTTAAAACTTCCTCCGCAATATGAAGAGAGAAGAGAACAAATTGAGTCTATCCTGCTTCCGATTGAAGTAAAGGACCATATAAACTAGAGGAGGTTTCTCAATGAAGTACGTCTATAAAGAAGCGAAAGACCCTCAAAACCCATATTATTGTTGCTACATGGTACGGGAGGGAACGAGGAAGATTTACTTCCACTTGCTGAAATGATTGACCGTGACGCAGGAGTGTTAAGTGTGCGTGGAAGTGTACTAGAAAATGGAATGCCGCGCTTTTTTAAGAGACTTGCAGAAGGAGTGTTCGATGAAAAAGATTTAATTGAACGAACAGACGAGCTGTATGCGTTTCTCGACCACATTGCAGATGAACAAGAGTTTGATCGCAACAGAGTGATTGCGATAGGTTACTCAAACGGAGCAAATATTGCAGGTAGCCTATTATTTCATCATCCCCATTCTTTAAAAGCTGCGATTCTTCATCACCCAATGGTTCCAAGAAGAGGAATTACGATTCCTAATCTAGAGTCTACTCCTGTTTTTATTGCAGCGGGAACAAATGACCCAATTTGTTCTCTAGAAGAATCGAAAGAGTTAGCCGATCTCCTTAAAGGAGCAGGTAGTGATGTGACTTTACATTGGGAACACCGTGGCCATCAGCTAACGCTTGAAGAAGTCAAGGCAGCGAAGGAATGGTATGATCAATTGAATTTTTAAACAAAAAAACAACCAAGACTACACGGTCTTGTTGTTTTTTGTTTAGTTCGTTAGATTTTCAATGACTAATTCTTTTATAGGTAAGAATTCTTCTCCTGTGTTTAAGGTAATGGCGCGAATTTCGTCCCCCTCTTGCAAGTAAATGGATAAGGGGTTGGATTCGGCAGAGACGACATAGTTACTCCCGTTATCAAGTAAAAAGTACACAAGAACATAGTCCCCAGAGGTTTCCTTGAACACACGTGTAACGTTTCCAGTAATGCTAAGTTCTTCAGCATTAGAGCTGCCATCTACACTACTTCCTCCACGTTGTAATGCGACTTTGTATTTCTTTAATGCCTCTTTTGGCGTGGTAGCATAGGCAGAAATTTCTGGATTAGCAGCAGATACTATAAAATAGTTTTGAAAAAATCCATTGGAATCTAGCACTGGAGTTAGCCAGCTTGCTTCTCCATAAAAGTTGTAAAGAATCGGCATTTCCCCAGACCATTTCTTCTCAATAAATTTCTTTTCGATTATCTGAAGAGCTCCATAAGAATCCATGTACGATTCTTCTAAATTACCTGTGTAATACGTTGCTTTTCCTGTTCTCCCATTGGTTAAAGAGTAGCCAAGCATGGAATCTACTCCTTCTTTAGGGCTTGTAAAGTCAGTAAAGTAATACATCTCTCCATCTTCCATAAAAACAGGACTGACATTCGCTTCCGTACCTTCGTCTGATGGAAGCTTAACATTGGTTTTACCAAATATACTATTCCAATATCCTTCGATATAATTACCATAGTAACTATTTTGCAGGCTAACAGCTTCAGGAGAAATGGCTCCATCAATAAATTCTGGCGTCTCTTCAAATGTGTAAGAGGATACCTCACCAGAGGATGGATTGATCATAACGATTCCTAAAGGTGTAAATCCGTTTCGTGCACTAATAAACTCACCGTATGTTTGAATATAAAAAGGCTCTCCTTCATCGTTGATTTCTAATTGTACGTCTCCATAGAAAATTCTCTCAGGGTACGCGTTTCTAATTTTTCGGTCAACATTTTGGTGGAAATAGGAGGATGGCGTAAAAGTCATAGGTGTATCCATAAATACTGGGTTAGACGATGTATCGGTTGCACTCATGGTAAAATACCCAGGTGTTTCTTTTCCTTTTATCCATTTAAATAATCCTGAAAATTCAACTGGTGCAATGTACACGTATTGATCGTTCACATTTTGAATTTGTAGGTTTCCAAGTTCGTAATAGCTTGTATTTGGTACTTGACCAAAAGCCTTTTTCATTTTATTCCGTGCAAATTGTGGAGGGACACTTGCTGGTGTCACACTCTCATCAAACGCTTCGATTTCAACGTCTTCCTTCATTTTAGCTTGATTGAATTTTTCATCAGCATTGAAAAGGAATGCTGTAAGTAGAAAAATGGAGAAGATTAAAGTGCCTAAAAATAAAATCCCTTTCACGATTCGTTCTTTTCCAGTAGATAGAACGGTTCCTATAATAGTAGCAGTGAGAAGGAAGAACCAAATGGAAGAAACGTTTCGATCTAGATTGGTTAAATAGTACACTCCAAAAATGATGAAGGTAAAGATTAGTGCAGATCCTATCAATTTAAATAAGGAGAATGAAGATGGACTTTCCTTAGTAGATTTATGAAATAGTGGAACAGTAATGAGAGTAAGTAAAATAACCAAAAATGACAGAGAACAACAAAAGTGAACTCATAAAAATCTCCTTTCTATATGTGAGTGTAGTTGTATATACGAAATGGAAATCGAAAAGTTTCATTTCGGAGGAAAATAAAAGGAAGAAGCATATAGCTTTCTTCCTTTTATCCTTTAATAAGGGTCAGAAGGATGTCCTTTTTCTTCCGCTTCTTTAACAGCTGCTTCCATTTTGTCCACAGTCTTGTGATGTTCTAATCCTTCTTTTACTCGTTTACCATAGTCTTCGTCACATTGTGTGAACATCTCTATCATTCGGTCTTGAATTTCTTTTCGACAGCCTGATAAATTGTCAACTAAGTTTGAAATTAATTCTGAACGTTCCCATTCCTCAAATCGTCTATATGTTTCGCCAGCCTGACCGAAATTGTTTTCTCTGGAGATTTTTACTCGTTTTACATTGCCTTCTACATAAGGTTCATGTTCTTTTCCAGGGTTTTGTGCTTCTTTCAACCCTCCGATTAAGCTCGGTTCATAATTCACATGTGGATTTTGATTGGAGCTAAAGTTCGTTCGGTAATCCATTTGCCCTGCTTCTTGATTTGTAGCCACATGTTTTTTTGGCCGATTGATTGGAAGTTGTAAGTAATTGGAGCCGACTCTATAACGCTGTGTATCAGAATAAGAATATGTACGTCCTTGCAGTAATTTATCATCAGAGAAATCAAGGCCGTCCACTAAAACACCAGTTCCAAAAGAGGCTTGTTCTACCTCAGCGAAGTAATTCTCAGGATTCTTATTCAATACCATCTTTCCAACAGCATACCAAGGGTAATCCTCTTTGTACCATAGCTTTGTTGGATCAAGGGGATCAAAATCTAACTCAGGGTGTTCTCCGTCTGGCATAATCTGAACGTATAACTCCCATTCAGGATAGTCCCCATTTTCAATCGATTCGTATAAATCTTGAGTTGCATGACTATAATTCATACTTTGAATGTGATCGGCCTCTTGTTGTGTTAAGTTTTTTATCCCTTGCTTCGGTTCCCAGTGATATTTTACGAGAACCCCTTTGCCTTCTGTATTTATCCACTTGTAGGCATGTACGCCAGACCCTTGCATATGTCGATAGTTTGCCGGTATACCCCAAGGTGAAAATAGAAACGTAACCATATGCATGGACTCTGGTGTTTGGCATAAAAAATCAAACATTCGTTCAGGGTCAGATAAATTCGTTACGGGATCAGGCTTAAAAGAATGAACCATATCTGGAAATTTAAGAGGGTCTCGAATAAAAAAAATTTTCAAATTATTTCCAACAAGGTCCCAGTTCCCATCTTCTGTATAGAACTTAACAGCAAATCCACGTGGATCCCGTAAGCTTTCCGGAGAATGTCCACCATGTACCACTGTTGAAAATCTAACAAAGACAGGTGTCTCAATATCAGTATTGGTAAACACTTTAGCTCGTGTGTAGTTTGATAAGGGCTCTCCGTTATATGTTCCGTACGATTTAAAATAACCATGTGCTCCTGCCCCTCGCGCATGGACAACGCGTTCAGGAATTCGTTCTCGATCAAAATGAGAGATCTTCTCTAAGAAATCATAGTTTTCTAGTGTGGTTGGCCCTCTGTCTCCTATCGTCCGTACACTTTGATTGTCCGTCACAGGATGACCTTGCCGGTTCGTTAATATATCTTCCTCAAAAAGTTGCTTATTTTCCTCAGTCACTAAAGGCACCTCCTCATACGTAATAAAATTATACGAATAGTATTATTTCCATTATTGGATAATATATGTAATCTATATTTATCTTGAATTAATAGAGCGAAAAAGGTAAACTGGACGTAATTGTATAGTTTATCAAGAGTGAAGGAGAGATCAGGCTCAATGAATTCACAGCAACCTGCATGCTCATACATGCAAGGTGCTTCTACCTGCAAAGCATTTAGCTTTGGGTGATAAGAACGTTCTAGGCTCTTTTGCATCCATTGCAAAAGAGTTTTTTTATTGTAGCTCTGCTTATCATGCAGACCGTTTTCTACTGTATAACTCCAATCAACAGGTTGGAATACAGCAAGAATAAACATGACCGGAGCCTTCATGTAGAAAAAGGAGGAAATACATCAGTGAATGCAAATGGAAGGATTAGAGGATACTTAGCTCACCATATGAAGTTAGACTCATTTATTCAACATGTTTCATCCTCAGTAAATAGGCAACTGCAAGAATTAGATTCATCAGCAGAGATGGTAGTGGATATAGGATATAATTTTGTCTTGTTTTATGGAATAACAAATGAAAAAGTATTTCAAAAGCTACTTACCCATCAAGAAGCAAACCTCTTAAAAGCAAGAGGAAGTTATTTATTGGACCGAAGTATTTGGGAAGAAATTCGAAAAGTGAATACAGAGATTTGCCTCACGTCACACTACTTACAAACCGTATTTAGTCAACTTCCTAATTCAGAGTAGAGGAAAGGCTTAAAGAAAGACTTTTCCTTATTCATTTTGATATAATGAGGTCAAAATCTGAAGAAATAAGGTTATGTATTTGGCTGACGGAGGGAATGACGTGAATACTATTAATCGTATTGGTCAAGCATTGATAGATAGAAAATACGAGATTGTAAGAAATCTTCATCAAGAATTAGTGGGATTAGTGGAAGATTCTGAAAAGCTTCGTATTATGGAAGAAATGCAAGATGAGATTCTAGAAATGAGAGCCGAACTGGTCAACATTTTCGGTCAAATTATTAGAGATCAATCTTCTCAACAAGAAAGAGAGCATTTAATTGAACAATGGGGTGCCCAAACTGGAGAAACTATTTATCATTTAGGTGCTCATTTAGATGAAGCCTTATTTGAAACAAGATTTTACCGAAAACATATATGGAATGTACTGAAAGATGAGATTCAACAAAATGGGGTATCCATAGAAGAAATAGTTGAGATATCCGAAATCTTTCATCCTCTATTAGATCATGCAGTCTATTCATTTAGTTTAACCTTCGTTAAATTTCACCAACAAGCTTTATCCAATGCGAAGTTAGCATTTTTGGAGTTATCTGTACCGGTTGTTCCTGTTGCTGAAGGTGTAGCTATATTGCCTATCATAGGTACAATTGATACTGAACGTGCAAGACTTCTGATGGAAGAAACGTTACAATCTGCGACTAAATTACATTTAAACAAGCTCATTATTGATCTGTCAGGAGTCGTAGTAGTAGATACGATGGTGGCGGACCAACTATTTAAAGTTGCCTCAGCTCTAAAATTATTAGGAGTAGAAATTATTCTTACGGGTATTCGTCCTGAGGTTGCTCAAACGGTCGTATCATTGGGCATTCAATTTGAGAGTATTGTAATTAAAGCGAATCTTAAAGAAGCCATGTCAATCTTTGTTAAAGACGGACGTGTGGGGTAATCTATAAAAGTAGAGATCTTATTGATCTCTATTTTTTTCGTTTTCATTCGACCGGGTGTCAATGGATTGACCAATTGCGGATAATACAGACCCAACCGCTTGTATCCATGAACCCACAGCATTTAGTTCTGATGTGTCTTCATCTCTTTTTAATTCAATGAATCCAGCAATGGATTGAATGCTGTTACCTATCGTTTGCAATAAGTTCCCGTACAGGTTTAGAACTTGAACTTCAGTTGGAGTTTGTCCATAAACAAACGCTACGCTTATTCCACCTCCTAAAGCTTGTAATAAGTTTCCCTGTATATTTAATAACTCTTTTCGAGTCTCACTATAATGGAGTAATAATCCTACCAATACGGTTGAATTACCGATGGACTGTACAGCATTCCCTACTGAGGATAAATCTGCTGGTACTGTCGTATCTACAAGGACAGCATTCCCAGTAGCCTGCAATGTGTTTCCAATAATATTTAAGTCCTCTAATAAGATTTCCGGTAAGGGAAGGTTCGGTGTAGAACTAATAGCTGAGGCAATGGTTCCAAATGCTTGGGTCCATGCGCCAAATTCTGCGATTTGTTCAAGATTATGATTGTCCATCTGATTACCGCCTTCTTGATTTCTACTACAGTGTATTCACATACCCTACACAATGTTTCACTTAAATATAAATGTGAACTAGCTAACAGATTAGGATGAAAGGATTAGATTAGACTACATATTGAATAGAGCAAGGAAGTTGGAAAAGGAGCGAGAACAAATTAGAATGATATTATATACAATCACAAGCTGCCATAAGTGTGAAACAGTGAAAAAACGGTTAGACATACTACAAATACCATACAAAGAAATAAATGTTTTAGAACAGGTAAAGTCTGACCAAGAAAAAATTTATATAGATGAAGGGTTACCCCTACTAGTGATAGAAGGGGGGACATTAAATTACGACGCTATTATAGAATGTTATGAAAAATAAGAGGTGTAATGAGTGAATAAATTATTTATGTTGTCTCAAATCAATTTGTTAGATGAATTGCCCCATCATCAACTAGAGGAAATTAATGAGATGACGAGCTCGTCGCCCATAAAGAAAGGGACGATGATTTTAAGTCCCAATCATGAAATGCGCTCTTTATACTTTTTGAAAAAGGGCAAGTAAGGTTATACAAGCTCTCACCAAGCGGAAAAGAGTTTACGGTTGATATTCTAGGACAAGGAAATATTTTTGGAGAGACTTCTAGTTTTTCATTATCTGAAGATCATATTTATGCACAGACCATGGTTGATTCGTATATATGCACGCTATCAAAGGTACGATTTGAAGAACTACTTCGTAAAAGATCAGACCTGTCATTAAAACTAATTAGTATCCTGTCCAGTAAATTAAATGACGTGTACAGTATGAGTGAAAGTATTGCTTATAGGGACGTGAAGCAACGTATTATGGTACTGCTATTACAACTAAGTCATCGTTTTGGTGTTAGAAGCGGGGAATGGCAAACAGTAGGAGTCAAAATGACCCAGCATGATATAGCCAGCATGATTGGTTCTTCAAGAGAAACGGTGAGTTTATTTTTGGGTGAATTAGAGAAAGAAGGGGTTATAAAACGCAAACCTCTTCAAATTAACCCAGCATTAGTAGACACTTTAATGGAAAGTGTATAAGTGTTAGCTATCTAACATCTTTTCAATTTCAGCGAGGATAAAATAGACTTAAAATTACAAGAAGGTGGGAATTAATCATGACTAGTTTACGAGAACAATTTGATGAGAATATTCGTGCATTCAGTGAGCGCGCTCCTAAAGAAGTTGTTGAGCAAATGCAAACAGCCATTGATGAACTAGAGGCATCAAATGCCGGGAAAGGACTTCGAATTGGTGAAAAAGCACCTAACTTTACGCTTCCAAATGCAAAAGGTGAGAGCGTTACATTGTATGAAGTGTTAGAAAGAGGACCAGTTATCTTAACCTTTTATCGTGGAGGTTGGTGTCCATATTGCAATATGGAATTAAGAGCCTATCAAGAGAAACTGGAAGAAATTCACAACGTGGGTGCAGAGCTTATCGCCATTAGTCCTCAAACTCCAGATGAATCCTTAACTACAGCAGAAAAAAATGAGCTAGCTTATCATGTATTAAGTGATGAAGGAAATGTTGTGGCAAATGATTTTAATTTAGTCTATTCTCTACCGGATTATTTAGTGGAAATCTATAAAAGTTTTAACTTAGATCTTGTGAAGCACAACGGAAATGATGAGTGGTCACTACCTGTAGCTGCAACCTTTATTATTAAAGAAGATGGTACCATTCAGTTTGAATACAGTAAAGCGGACTATAAGGACCGTATGGAACCTTCTGAAATTGTAGAAAAAGTAAAAACATTATAAAACAAAAAGCTCGAGCTTAAATCATGAAAAAGGATTTTAGCTCGAGTTTTTTAACATTGTTAGTCGTTATATGGTGTACCAGGCGGTATATATGGAGGAGGTATTCGCAGCCATCCTCTTCTTTTCAATACATTCTTTAATGTTGCAGCGTATTCCATTAAATTAATTTGAATGGAAATGAATAAGAGACCAACATCTGATCGAATAGACTGCGACATGGATTGAGCGCAGAAGGAGATAGAGGCTGCTACTTTCACAGAGATTAAGTTGGCAATCTCATCATCTGTTAATCTCACGCCGTTTGGAACAGACATCGGATTAGATTCGGGTTTATTTGCATTGGATAATGGTAATGGTACCCCTTCTTTTACAAGTAAATCCTGTATCTTAATTGAATCTTGATTGCTTCCTTTAAGGGCATCTTCAAGTAATGTAATTAAATCTGGATCATTTGTCGTGTTTAGCCCGATTTGATAAAGAGAATGAGCTTCTTCGAAAGCAGTAAAAGCAGTCCATAAAGCCATGACTTCTCCAACGTGCAGGGGAGGTTTAGGCTCTTCATCTGTAAAATTCTTAACTAATTCAGTGAGCGCTTCAACAACATTAATCATTCTCCACCTCTATTTACTAAGACATTATTCCTAGTTTTCATCCTTTATAGAAAATTATGCAGACATTGATAAAAAAAACAAGAAGCTTTTAGATTCTAGCTTCTGTTTTCCATTGAACTATTTAGTGGAGAGGTTGTAAAGGCCGTGATGGTTGAACGACTAGAATAAATGGTATGTAGAGCATCGAACGCTTCGTTTGTCTCTGTTCCTTCAATGACTATTTTAAAAGTACGCTTATCTTTAGATGTTAGGAAATAGGATACTAACTTTGGTAAAGAAGATAATGCGATCTTTTTATGTCGTTCAATAAAATAAATATGACCATTATAATCCTTGGCAAAGTGATAGAGCTTTAAAACTTGCTGCATGGATAATGATTGATTCATTGTCACTTTTCTAGAATAGATTTCACTCATTGTTTTTGACCACCTTAATGGATTAGTTATTTATCTATACCTCCAAAAAGGGAAGATGAAACCAGTTTAATTGGAAGAAAAAATGAGCCCTATTGTGGACTCATTTTTTAGCTTGTGCTTTCTTTTTATTTATAGCAAGTTCTTCAGCGTATTCTTCTTGAGATTTACCCTGCTTTTGACTTTCTGATTGAATCTTTTTGAACTTGTTATCATTCAAATTAGGCAATCCTTTTCACCTCCTAGTCTACATATGTATGTAGTATGTGAAAAGCACATGAACTGTATTCAAAAGAGTGAATAGTAGTAACAGAAATGTGTTTGTGTCTATAATAAAGCTAAAATGAATGGAGAAGAGGGAAAAGTGGTTGAAAATAAGAAAAATGGTAGCGTGTTTCAGCTTTTAACCTTAATAAAGATAGCAGATCCACCCAAAGCATTATTTAGCATTTCATTAATGTTAAGTATCATAACGACTGTTGCAAGCTTAGCCATTCCATTATTAGCTAGCAGATTCATTGATAATTTTTCGCTAAGTGCTTTAAATACAGGGCTAATCATCTTACTAATTGTAGCTTTTTTTATTCAAGCTTTAGCTGGAGGTGTTTCAGTATACATATTAGCCAAAGTTGGTCAGCATATGATTGCGGCCTTGCGAAAGGAGCTTTTAAAAAACTTCTTATACTTCCTGTTAGCTATTATGATCACCATGAAACAGGAGATACAGTCAGCAGAATGACGAATGATACTGGAATCATAAAGAACTTGATAACAGAGCATCTAACTGGCTTTATAACAGGAATTATTTCTGTAATTGGAGCAATTGGTGTCTTATTCTATCTAGATTGGCCTCTTACGTTAGTGATGTTTTCCATTATACCCGTCGCTATTCTTATATTACTGCCAATTGGCAAGAAAATGGCAGACATATCAAGAGGATTACAAGCTGAGACGGCGTCTTTCTCGGCTGGGCTTACAGGGGTATTATCTGAAATTCGATTAGTAAAAGCTTCTAATGCAGAGGATATTGAATGGGAGCGAGGAAAAAAGGGATTAAAAATTTATATTCATATGGTATAAGAGAAGGCGTTATACAAGCAATTATGAGTCCCCTTGTTTCTTCGTTAATCATCGTCGTTCTTGTGCTCATTATAGGGTTTGGTGGTATACGTGTAACTTCAGGAAGTATGACGGCAGGAGAACTGGTTGCCTTTTTTATTTATTTGTTTCAAATTATCATGCCGATTACTCAAATCGTGGTGTTTATCACACAGTTTCAGAAAACAATTGGTGCTACGGAGAAGATTGTCTCCATTTTAGAGTTAGATGAGGAAAAACTTACTGAAGGGAGAGAAGTTCACCAAGCAGAAGGGCCTCTTGTTCTCGATTCTGTAGAATTTGGATACTCTTTTGATGAGATCACCTTAAAGGATATAAATATTGTGGCAGAAAAAGGCAAGGTAACGGCCATAGTAGGTCCAAGTGGAAGTGGAAAAACGACTCTATTTTCTTTAATTGAACAATTTTATCCTCCGATTAACGGAAGGATCTTACTGGGTTCTGAAGAAATTTCATCGTTTTCTTTGAAGTCTTGGCGCAAAATGCTTGGGTATGTATCACAAGATTCTCCTATTTATTCTGGTACTATTTTGGATAATATAACGTACGGATTGTCAGAGAACGTTACACAAGATCAAGTAGAAGAGGCTGCAAAAAATGGCCTATGCCCATGACTTTATTATGGACTTGCCAAAAAACTATGAAACAGAAGTAGGAGAACGGGGAATTAAGCTTTCAGGTGGACAACGTCAACGAATTGCTATTGCACGCGCTTTACTCCGTGATCCAGAAATATTAATGCTGGATGAGGCAACATCTAGCTTAGATAGCCAATCAGAAATAGTCGTGCAGGAAGCATTGAAAAATTTAATGAATGGGAGAACCACTATCGTTATCGCTCATCGACTTTCCACCATTGTGGATGCAGATCAGATCATTTTCTTAGAGAAAGGGCGAGTGACAGGGAAAGGTACTCATACTGAATTGTTTGCTTCTCATATGTTGTATCGTGAATTTGCAACACAGCAACTTCGTATAGGAGAGAAGTCAAAAGAAGCGACAAACTCTCTTACTAAATAAGAGTTTGTTTCTCTTTTAAAATGGGGAATGGTTCAAAGAGGAACAGAGGAGGAGGAAACGGGAATGTTTAGTGAATCAGTTGTGGTTATTACAGGAAGTGCTAATGGGATTGGAAAGGAAGTAGCAAGGCAATATGCAGAGCAAGGAGCAACTCTCATATTAGTTGACAGAGATCATCTAGGATTAGCTAAAATGGTGAAACAGTTGAGGAAGCAAACTGAGGTTGCAGAGTACTGTATCGATTTACAGAACGTTTCTGCCATTACAGAGACTGTTGAAAAAGTTGAGAAGAACTTCAGAAAAATAGATATATTAATAAATAATGCGGGTATTTCAAGGTTTCAGTCACCTTATGAGTTATCAGAGAATGAGTGGGACGAGATTATTGGTACGAATTTAAAGGGTTCTTTTTTTATGGCTAGGGAATGCGCTAAAGTGATGAAAAAACATGGTGGTGGAAAAATTATAAATCTTTCATCTACGAGAGCGTTAATGTCAGAGCCGGGTGGAGAGGCATACGGAGCCTCTAAAGGAGGTCTTCTTGCGTTAACGCATAGCCTAGCAATTTCTCTAGGGTCAGATCATATTCAAGTAAATTGTATTAGTCCAGGATGGATCCATACAGGGGATTATGAAGAATTATCCACTCAGGACCATCAACAGCATCCTTCAGGAAGAGTTGGGAAACCTAGTGATATTGCAAGGGCCTGTTTATTTTTAACCAATCCAAACAATGATTTTATTACAGGTGAAAACATAGTGATTGATGGTGGAATGACAAAGAAAATGATATATGGTGAATAAAATAAAAAAAGCTGATTTCAATTATATGAAATCAGCTTTTTATTTCGTTAAATGGTTGGTGGTGGTGTAAAGCCGTCTTGATGGTTATCATCATCCTCCTGAGTAAAGGTGGATGGTGTTTGCTTAGTCACAGACGTTTTTTCAATTCTTTTATCTAATTTAATTAAATATTTTTCAGCAAAATCACGTCCACCTAATCCGAATGCTAATCCGAAGGCTAAGGCTACTCCGCCAAGGATTAGCATAAAGGCTAATTGAACAATACTTTGTGCTACTTGTAATTGATCAAGTCCCATAAATACACTTAATGCAATAATCGCATATTTACTAATTACACCTAAAATCTGTAAGTCTCCTGTTAATATGGAAGATACTATTCTTTCAACAAACCCACCAATGATGATTGCTGCACCAACAATTAGTACAGCTGCTATTACATTTGGTACATAGGCAAGAACTCCAGTAGCAATCGTAACTAAAAATTCTAGCTCTACTAATTGAAGTGCTTCGACTGTGAACAGAAACACAATGAGTATTTGAGTGAGAGTTCCAATCAATGATGACAGAGAGAAACGGTTAGTTCGTATGTTTAGTTGATGAATGAAGGAATCTACTCCCACGTTTTTAAGTAAGCTAGAAACAAAACGAGCAACGAAACGACCAATGTAGATACCAGCAATAATAAGGATAACTGCCATAACAATATTCGGTATCTTAGTGAACACGTCTTCTAACATGGAGATAGCAGGTTCTGTTATTCCATCTAGTTGTAGTTGCTCTAGTGCTGTAATAATAACAGGAATTAAAATCAGAATATAAACAATATAACCTACTATTTTAGATAAAGGGTTGGACTCAGTAAGCTTGTTTAAGCCCAATTTCCTAGCCCACTGATCTATCCCCAACGCTTGTAAAAAGTTAGTAACAAGATCTCTTACTAACTTTGCGATAAACCAACCAATCACCACTACGAGGAATGCAGCAAGAAGATTAGGAATAAACGCTAGAAAATCTTGTAGCATGTTTGAGAATGGACCAGATAGTCCTTCAATTGATAAGGCTGATAGAATACCAGGTAAGAATACGAGAAGAACTAAGTAAAATACGACATTGGCAACCTGATCAACAATTGAAAATAATTGTTGGTCGTTTGTGATGAATGATGATTTCTTAAGAGCTTGAGAAACTCGTTGAGATTTGCCAATTCGTTGGATTATATTTTTAACACCACAGCAACGATCCATGCAACTAATAGGATTAGAGCAGCTTTAAGTAGTTGAGGAACGAAGCTTAAAATAGTGCTGAGCATTTCTGCAAGGGGACCAGCAAGAATGGTTAAATTTAATAAATTAAAAAACCAAATAAATACAAACAAGAGTACAAACAAGTACACAATTTTACTAATAATTTTTCAGAAGACCATTTTCTATCTCGTTTTGTATTTGGATCAGATTGTCCTAATAATTTATTGTCCCATTTTGTTCGTTTTAACAGGTTAAATACAGCTTTTTCAATAATCTTTGCTACAATCCACCCAATAATTAGTACTAGAATGGCAAGTAATAACTCTGGTAGTCGACTCGCATAATCCGCCATTTCAAATCTCCAGTAATTGTCCATACAATCTATCACTCCTTATTCATTTGTCAAAAAACGTTACCCCTCAATTTTTATCCATAAACTTCTTATGCATGAATTTTAAAGAATCGCATGATTGAATTTCCCTTTTTGGGGAATATAAAGCATGAGACAAGAAGAAATAGGGGGATTCGTATGGAACTCACTCACCAACAACGAATAGAACTTCATGGATTCAATAATTTAACCAAATCTCTAAGCTTTAATATGTATGACATTTGCTACACCAAAACAAAAGAAGAACGAGAAGCCTATATTGATTATATTGATGAACAGTATAATGCAGATCGTCTAACAAAAATTTTGACAAATGTTTCAGATATTATAGGGGCTCATATATTAAATATTGCAAAACAAGATTATGAACCTCAAGGGGCTAGTGTGACCATCTTAGTTTCTGAAGGACCTGTTGATGATGCTAAAGAAGAAGCGTTTAAAGAATCTCCAGGACCTGCTCCAACAGCGGTCGTAGGTGCACTCGATAAGAGTCATATTACCGTTCATACGTACCCAGAGTATCATCCAGATGATGGGATTAGTACGTTTCGTGCAGATATTGATGTGGCGACTTGTGGAGAAATATCTCCATTGAAGGCCTTGAATTATATGATTCAATCCTTTGAAACGGATGTTATGGTCATTGATTATCGAGTAAGAGGATTTACTAGAGATGTGAGTGGACATAAATTATTCATTGATCATGAAATTAATTCTATTCAGAATTACATTCCAGACGATGTGAAAGATCAATATAATATGTTCGATGTAAATGTGTATCAAGAAAATCTGTTTAATACGAAATGCAAGTTAAACCAATTTGACTTGGATAACTATTTATTTGGTTATACGAAGGATACTTTGTCGAAAATAGAACAAGAAGAAATCAGTCACAAACTGAATAAAGAGATGGATGAAATATTCTACGGAAAGAATATGTCATAGATTTTGGTAAACAAACTCGTCTTAAAGGCGGGTTTTTTTATTCATCGACATAACCTATTAATTATTAGAATTTTCATTTATATAGTTAGTGTAAACCATTCTTAATTGAATATAGCTACAGCAATAAAAATAAATAGCATGAAAAAAATGATGTAGTTATGGTCATTATCTGCGCAATAAGTTTTACTAATAAAATTTATTGTACACATAATATAAAATATTCTGATTAAATGTTAATTTGTTCGATAGAAATCTACATAAATTTTTACAATTATACCTATGAATGTTAAAAGTAGATTAACATGTCCACTCTATGATAATGGGTGTAAGAAACAAAGAGGAGGAAATAAATTGAAAAAACAATGGGGAAAAAAAGTAGCGCCAGTTGTTGCCGCGTCCGCTTTAGCCTTAACGAGTTTAATTTCAGGCTCAACGGATGCTTCAGCAAAAAAAGAGGTCCAGCTTAAGGGAGAAACCGGTGTAAAGAACATGATTATGGTCATTGCAGATGGAGCTGGACAACCATTTTACACAGCCTACCGATATATGAAGGATGATCCGTCAACTAAGGATCTTGAAGCAACTGTGTTTGACGATTATTTTGTAGGAATGCAAACTGTGTATGCGCATGATCATGAGGAAAATATTCCTGATTCTGCAGCTACGGCTACAGCAATGGCGTCAGGAATTAAGACTTACAATGGAGCTATCGGTTTAGATGTTCATGGGAACGAGGTTAAAACTGTTTTAGAGCAATCTAAAGAAGAGGGTCTTTCGACTGGTTTAGTCGCTACCTCTAGAATTAACCATGCCACTCCTGCTGCATATGTTGCTAAAAATAAAAGTAGAAGCAACTACAATGAAATTGCCGATGATTTTTATGACAACATGATAAACGGAGAACATGCTGTTGACGTAATACTTGGTGGTGGAGAGCAGTATTTTAAAAGAGCAGATCGCGATTTAACGAAAGAATTTCAAGAGGATGGATACGGTTATGTTACTACAAGAACTGAATTGATGAAAGATTCTCATGACCAGCTGTTAGGATTATTTGGAAAAGATTTAAGTAAAGCTATTGATCGACATGAAGAAGAACCTACTTTAGTCGAAATGGCGAAAGAGTCTATTGAACGTTTAGAGAAAAATGAAGATGGATTCTACTTAATGATTGAAGCAAGCCAAATTGATTGGGCTGGTCATGATAATGATGTTATTTCCGCAATGAGCGAAATGGAAGAGTATGCAGAGCTATTCGAATATCTTGTGGAATATGCTAAAGAAGACGGTGAAACATTAGTTGTTGCCACTGCTGACCATAGTACTGGAGGGCTTTCAATTGGTAGTGGTGGTCCTTATTTATTTCACGGTGAAGTTTTTGAAGCATTTAAACATACTCCAGATTACATAGCAGGTTTAATTGTGGGTGGAGCAGATGTGGAACAAACTCTTAAAGAAAACATAGATTTAGAGCTAACCTCTGAAGAAATTCAATCGGTTAAAGATGCAGCAGCAACAAAGGATTACTACACGATTGATGATGCAATCGATGCAATTGGTAACGAGCGCGTACGTGCAGGTTGGACAACAGATGGACATACAGGAGAAGAGGTCCCTGTATTTGCCTACGGTCCTCTTTCAGAGCATTATGAAGGATTAATTGACAACACATTTCACGCGGATATGACATTTGAAATCTTAGAACAAAACAAAGTAAATTCGATGGAAGCTGAGGTAACAACTCTTGCTGGTTCAGACCGTGTGGCCACGTCACTAGAAGTATCTCATACTCTATATCCTGATGGTTTCCCAGAAGATCATGGAAGTAAGACAGCGATTGTGACAACTGGTTCTGAATTTGCAGATGCATTATCTGCTGGGCCATTAGCTGCCATGTATGATAATGCACCGATTTTACTAAATACAGGTGAAAAGTTAAATGAAGAAGTGAAAGAAGAACTGAAACGTCTTGGTGCAGAACAAGTTGTTATTTTAGGTGGAACGAAAGCAGTGTCTAAGTCTGTTGAAGATATGATGAAAAAAGAATATGACGTGAAGCGAGTAAGTGGAGCGGATCGATTTAAGACGAATGAAATGATTAATAATGAATTAAAAGATGTGAACGGTGTATTTGTAGCTTCTGGTTCTAGCTTTGCCGATGCTCTTGCTGCAGCACCAATTGCTTCTGCTAACAACTGGGCTATTGTACTTACTGGTAAGGATGAAATTACTTCTGACGCCCTTGATTTTGTTAAAGGTAAGAAAACAGTCGTATTAGGTGGAGAAGCCGTAATCAGTAAAGACGTATACTCTCAAATTACAAAAACAGGTAAAGATGTAAAGCGTATTGCTGGAGAAAATCGTTATGAGACAGTTGCTGCATTAAATGAAGCGTTTAAAGCAGCAATGATATCCGATACAATGATTGTAACGACTGGAGAAAACTTTCCAGACGCATTAGCAGCTTCTGCGTTGTCCGTAAAAACAAAAGCACCAATGGTTTTAGTTGGCCAGTCTGTGAATGGAAAAGTAAAATCGTTCGTAGAAAGTTATTCAAAAGAGAATAAAGTACTTGATTTGTGGGTTGTTGGTGGAACAACAAAGCAAGTTGTTGTAGATGATTTAAAAAATACACTAAAATAAAAACTTTGACATCAAAGAGATGAATTCTCTTTGATGTCTTTCTATTTAGATAAGATTAATCTGAGTGTATTCCTCCTTACCTTTTCAAAAAGATGGTACAATGGGAGAGATACTAATTAATTGGATGTGATTACGATGCAAGTAGAAGTATGGTCAGATTTTGTATGTCCGTTCTGTTATATTGGCAAGAGGCGCCTTGAGAAAGCATTAGAAACGTTCCCTCATAAAATCAAGTTGAAGTCATTTTTAGAAGTTTTGAATTAGATCCTAATGCGCCAAAAGAAGGCAAGCAATCCATGGCAGAAATCCTTGCTACCAAATATCGTGTTAGTCTTGAACAAGCTAAAGGCATGTGTGACAATATGGCGGCTCAAGCGAAGCAGGAGGAACTAGATTATTATTTTGATACGATGATTCCTCGTAACTCGTTTGATGCTCATAGAGTTGTACACTATGCTTCAAAACACGGCAAAATGAATGAGATGTCTGAGAGACTTTTTTATGCTTTTTTCACTGAATCCAAAGATATTGCGAATCCAGATACTCTCGTAACCTTAGCTTCAGAAGTTGGTTTAGATGGTTTTGATGTACTCCGTATGCTTACATCTGATGAACATAAAAAAGATGTTCGGAATGATGAGGTTTTAGGTAGTAAGCTTGGGATAAAAGGTGTTCCATTCTTCATTTTTAATAAAAAGTATGCAGTGTCTGGTGCTCAACCTTTACAAGTATTCCAGGAGGTTCTTGAAAAATCTTGGAATGAAAATAAAGATATTGAAGTAGTAGCTAGTGAAGGAGAACATTGTACGGCAGATTCCTGTGACGTAACAAAAGAATAGAGAGATCAAGAAGGAGTATTTTATTTCATCATAATAAAATATTCCTTTTTTGTCTTATTCTTTGTCAATTATTCTTGCTTAGGCTACACTTTGCTATATTATGAGTAGCTACTAAGGAGGACATGCAGAATGAAGGCATTACTTTTGCACGATAAAGGACAATGGAAAGAAATGAAGGTAGAAGATTATGAAGCTCCACAAGCGAATTTAGGAGAAATTGTCGTAAAGGTTCAAGCAGTTGGGTTAAATCCAGTGGATTATAAAACAGCGACGGGCGGGAATCCAAATTGGAGCTATCCTCATATTCTTGGATTAGATGTGGCAGGTATTGTTACAGAGGTAGCAGAGGATGTTAAACATATAAAAGCAGGAGACAGAGTAGTATACCACGGTGACTTGACGAGAAAGGGTGGGTATAGTGAGTATGCAGTTACAACGGCTCATACTGTCTCTATCATACCAGAAGGGATTTCTTTTGAAGATGCCGCTGCCTTACCGACAGCAGGTTATACGGCGTATCAAGCACTATATAGAAAACTTCATATTGCGAGTGGACAATCCATTCTTATTCATGGGAGTGCAGGTGGTGTTGGCGGCTTTGCTATACAATTAGCGAAGCGAAGTGGACTTTCTGTTATGACTACTGCTTCAAGAGAGAACCACGAGTATGTAAAATCATTAGGGGCAGATTTTGTTATGGATTATAACGAAGTAGATTTTGTGGAAGATGTGCTACGCATGACTGAAAATCGCGGAGTTGATCATGTTTTAGATACGGTTAGTAGAGATAACGCTACAAGGTCCCTTCGTACTTTGGCTTTTAACGGACAGATTGCATTTATTGCGGGGCCACCTGATTTTACCGTGATTAAGCCCTTTACCAAAGCGATTTCCTATCATGAAGTGGCGCTAGGAGCTGCTCATGGAGGAGATCTTGTCGTACAAGAGAATTTAGCTACAATGGGCGATGAATTACTGAAATTAGTAGCTAGCGGTGAGATATCCCCTATGATTGAACAATCAGTACATTTAAAAGAAGTTCCACATGCATTAGAAGCGTTATCGAGAAGGCATGTAAAAGGGAAAATTGTTGCTGTTTTAGGTTTAATTGCAGCTAGAAAGTAAAGCATACTCTCTGTAAGTATGTCATAATAGTAGATGAAACGCTTACAATTAATGGGGGATAGGGTTATGACATTACATTTACGACCTGTCACAGAGGAGAACTTCTGGTCAATAATTAATTTAAAATCAGAAAGAGAACAAGAAAAAACCTTACCAAATCTTTGAACGATTTGTTGCTTCTAATTGTTTTTTATTGCCATCTCATCCGTTAATGGTTGGACAAATAGAGGGATATATGATGGAGATGCACTGGTTGGCTTTGCCACTCACGGATATGACAAAGGAAACAAGAGATATGAAATTGGTAGCGTTATGCTTGGTCATGAGTTTCAAGGAAAGGGCTACGGGAAATCAGCGATTCAGCTTGTAGTAGAAGAGATGATTGAACAGTATAACTGTGATGAAATCTATTTAACTGTAATCCCTGAAAATGAATCTGCCATAGGAGCATATAAAAAGATGGGATTTGAACGCACCGGTGAAATCTTTACTGCATCACATGATGAGCATGTGTATAAATTAAACATAATAAAGTAAACGGCAACAAATAAATGGAAAAGAGGATGTTTGAGTGGTATCACCACTTAATCATCCTCTTTTTTATGAATGTTAATTAATGTGATTGAACTAGTTTGATGAGATAGTGAGTCGACACTGCAAATAAATAGTAGATAAGAAGAGAGGGAAAAAATACGTTTACACGTGTATAGATAGGGTATTGACTAATGAATATTTCGAATTGTGAAGAAATAAGGAATAATATGGAGCAATTGTAAGGTAATCTCCAAACTTTTTTACTCACTACATCAGAAAGGGGCTGAGGATAGGAGAACGCTTGAAATCAATTTTGTGAATATTTTATACAATTAGTATAATTGGGATGTTCGGTAAAAAGAACAAGATTAGGGGGAATAGAGATGAAAAAGAAGGTAATGTTAACGATTTTACTTGCTATCATGATGAGTTTGGCTGCTTGTGGATCACAAGAAACGAATTCAACTGGTATGAAACTAGTTGAAGAAGAGAGATTTACATATGCAGCTTCAGGAGAATTTGCACCGTTTAGTGTAACGAACGGAGAAGGTCAAATGACAGGATTTGATATTGAAGTAGCAGAGGCTGTTGCAGATGTACTTGGTTTAAACCCTGTTCAGGAAAAATACAAATTTTCAGGGATTGTAGAAGGGGTCAAGGCAGGTAAGTTTGATGCTGCTGTTGCAAGTCATACGATCAATGAGGAGCGTTTAGAACAAGTTGATTTTAGCACACCGTACTATTACTCTGGCCCACAGATTTTTGTACGACCAGACAGTGATGTACAAACATTAGAGGATTTAGAAGGCTTGGAAATTGCGGTGTCAAAAGGATCTACATACGAAGAAAGTGCTGTGACTGTGACGGAAAATATCAAACGTTATGACAGTGATGTTGTTGCACTTGAAGCATTAAGCAAAGGAAAGCATGATGCTGTTATTACAGATTTTATAACGGGAAAAGAAGCTATCGCGAATGGACTAACAATTGAGGCAAGAGAACTTCTTGGTAGAAGTGAACAGGCTATTGCCGTTTCAAAAGAGAATAAGGAACTGTTAGAGAAAATTAATGAAGCATTAGACACCCTTAGAGAGAACGGAACTCTAGCTGAGATTAGTCAAAAGTATTTCGGAGATGACATCACGACAAACCCGGAAGAATAATTTCAAGAGTGAGGGATGAGGGAAGCCTCATCTCTTTTGTATATGGATTAGAAGGAGGGAGAAGGTTGGTACATTTTTTTCAAGAATTTGTAGATACATTTGATATATTTCTAAAAGGAATGGGATGGACATTTCTCGTAACGTTTGTGTCGGTCTTAATTGCGTTAGTCATTGGATTGTTTTTTGCTATCTTAAAAATTTCAGGTATTAAAGCACTTGAGTGGATTGCAAATACATATATTTTTGTGGTAAGGGGAACGCCCTTAATCGCCCAAATTTTTATTTTCTACTTCGGCTTAGCCTCACTAAATATTAGTGATTTTTGGTCAGTTGCTATGGGACTTGCCTTCCATAATGGAGCTTATATTGCAGAAATTCTTCGAGGGTCTATTCAATCAATTGATAAAGGTCAACGGGAAGCAGGTCGTTCATTAGGAATGAGTCAAGGACTTACGATGAGACGAATTATCTTACCACAAGCCTTTCGTCGTGCGCTACCACCACTTGGAAACCAATTTATTATTGCATTAAAGGACTCTTCACTTGCCTCTTTTATCGGTATGTATGAATTATTTAATGTAGCCACTACACTTGGTTCTAATAATTTTGACAATATGACCTATTTATTAATTGTTTCTGTTTATTACTTAGTCCTAGTCTACCTATTCACATTTATTGTTCAAAGACTAGAAAAACGTATGTCAATTAGTGATTAAAAAGGGAGAGTGCATCTGGATGAGTGCTATTTTAGAAGTAAAGAAACTGAATAAGTTTTTCGGTGACTTACATGTTTTAAAAGACATTGACCTTCAAGTAAGAGAAAGCGATGTTTTATGTTTAATAGGTGCAAGTGGCTCAGGTAAAAGTACTTTGCTACGATGTATCAATTTCTTAGAAGAGAAAAATAGTGGTGACATCATCATGAAAGGGAAGAGTGTAAGTGATCAAGATGATTTAAATCATTATCGATCAAAAGTAGGGATGGTTTTTCAGCATTTCTATCTGTTTCCACATCGAACTGTGATTGAGAATATTATTGAAGCTCCTATTCATGTGAAAGGAATAAAAAAAGAGCAAGCGCTAAAAGAAGCTAAGATTCTCTTACAAAAGGTAGGTCTTGCTGATAAAGAGAATGTTTATCCTAATAAACTATCAGGTGGTCAAAAACAGAGAGTAGCGATCGCTAGAGCACTAGCGATGAAACCGGATATTATGTTATTTGATGAACCTACATCCGCCTTAGACCCAGAGCTGGTGGGAGAGGTTTTAGCTACGATGAAGGAACTCGCTAAGGAAGGGATGACTATGATTGTCGTGACCCACGAAATGGGATTTGCTCGTGAAGTTGCAGACAGAGTGGTATATATGCATGATGGTCGAATTGTAGAGGATGGCAATCCTAATGAAATGTTTGAGATGGCAAAGGAAGAGCGGACTCGAGCATTTTTGGAGTCTGTACTGTAAGAAGCCTAGACGGCTTCTTTTTTTGTTTGTTTTTTTGAGAATGCTAGGTATATAAAGGAGTGTAAGCGTATACATTTTCTGTAAGAGTTTTTCTTTTGAACATGCCTTACAGACTATTCTATGATGACTAGTACATTTAAGTAGTTTTGAATCATTATAGATTTATAGCAAGCCTAGAATCTAGAGTAGGAAATAGGGTGAAAAAGAAGGATTCATTTTGAATAAGTAGAGGTGAACAGTTTGCTTAGTATGATTGGGTTAGTCGGAGGGTTGGCATTATTAATTATCTTAACCATGAGAGGGATGAATCTATTAGTAGCTGGTCCACTGTGTGCATTAGTGGTGGCTGTCTTTAGTGGGCTCCCATTGTTCCCGCAGTTGGTAGGTGAAGGAGAGGCCAATTTAGTAGGAAATTATATGTCAGGCTTCTCTGGATTTGTGGCCTCTTGGTATTTAATGTTCTTATTAGGTGCAATCTTTGGAAAAGTCATGGAGGATAGCGGAGCAGCGGATAGTGTTTCAAAGTGGATTGTCAATACGTTAGGAATGAAACGTGCTGTACTAGCTATTGTAGCAGCGTGTGCATTTCTTACCTATGGTGGGGTAAGCCTATTTGTTGTCGCGTTCTCTGTTTATCCAATGGCCGTTAGTTTATTTAAACAAGCAAATCTTCCAAGACGATTTATTCCCGCAGCATTAGCTTTTGGATCTGTAACATTTACCATGACTTCAGCAGGATCTCCCGAAATCCAAAACTGGATTCCAATTGATTATTTAAATACTTCCCCTTATGCAGGGTGGGAAGTAAGTTTGATTGTTGCCGTATTCATGGCCCTATTTGGATACTGGTGGCTAAAACGTATGATAAATAAGGCTGTAGAAAAGGGAGAAACCTATGTATCTCGTGAAAATGATCCCGTAATCGTTGATAAGGAACTTCCTAATCCGTTAACAGGTTTACTACCATTGGCCGTTGTATTAATCATCTCGTTTATCTTCCATGATTCATTGGCTCAATCTGCCCTGATTGTTGCCTTACTAGGAGGGGTAATAACAACATTAGCTTTAAACTATAACTATTTCACTAATTTCTGGGAAGCTATGTCGCAAGGAACGATTGGGGCTTTAATTGCCATTGGTAATACGGCTGCTGTCGTTGGATTTGGCGGAGTCGCAAAAGCAGTACCAGCATTTCAAACCGCTGTTGAGGCTATTACCAATATTCCAGGTAGCCCGCTTATTGGTGGAGCGGTCGCAGTTAGTGTTATTGCAGGTATGACAGGATCAGCATCAGGTGGGCAAGCCATCGCGCTTCCTTTAATCGCACCTCATTATATTGATGCTGGAGTAAACCCAGAAGCGTTACACAGGGTTGTTTCCATTTCATCGGGTGCTTTAGATTCATTACCTCATAATGGATATGTCGTGACTACCGTTCGTGCCATTTGTGGAGAAACTCATCAGGATGCTTATGGTGCAGTAGGTGCCGTTACCGTTATTGTTCCACTACTTGGGGTTATATTAGCGATTGCATTATTTTCACTTGGTTTAGGTATTTAAGGAGGGACTGTAGTTGGGAAGGGATAAAGTGGTTTTAATCACAGGAGCTGCAAAAGGGATAGGATTTGAACTAGCCCACTATTTTGCCAAGTCAGGTGCTAAGGTCGTTATTTCTGATATTGATGAAGAAGGTGTTAAGCGTTCTGTCAAACAATTGCAGGATATAGGATACGAGTCCTTAGGAAAAAAATGTGACGTAACGGTGGAGAAAGAATTAATTGAAACGATAGGTTCTACGAGAGGTCATTTTGGTAGGCTAGATATTTTAATTAATAATGCTGGTATTCAATATGTATCACCGATAGAAGATTTTCCAACAGATAAATTTGAGCTACTCCAAAAGATTATGGTAACAGCTCCATTTATTGCGATTAGAGAGGTTTTTCCAATAATGAAAGAGCAAGGTTTGGAAGAATTATTAATATGGCCTCTATTAATGGATTAATAGGATTCGCTGGAAAAGCGGCTTATAATAGCGCTAAGCATGGTGTCATTGGTTTAACGAAAGTGGCGGCACTAGAGGGAGCAGAGCACGGAATAACGGTTAATGCGGTTTGTCCGGGATACGTGAATACAGAGCTTGTTCAAAATCAGCTCAAGGATTTAGCATCAACAAGAAACGTACCGCTAGAAAATGTAATGGAAGACGTTATTTATCCTCTCGTTCCGCAAAAAAGATTATTAGAAGTAAGGGAGATTGCGGAATATTGTTTGTTTTTAGCAAGCGAAGGGGCTAGAGGTGTAACGGGTCAGGCCGTAGTCATTGACGGTGGTTATACAACCCAGTGAGTACTCAATTAAGGATTGAAAGTAGCGAAGGACTCAACATGAGCCACTTCGCTATTCTTTATGAATCTAGTAATAATAACCTCATAAACAATGCATATCTTTTGGCTAAATCGGCCATTTCTATATATTCTCCAATGGCATGGGCCCCATCTCCTTTAGCTCCAAGTCCATCAAGTACCGGAATCCCTGCAAGTGAAGCAAAGTTTCCGTCGCTCGTACCGCCGGCGTGAGTATGGTCTAGTTCAAACCCCTCTTTTAACGCTTCTTTTTTTGCTCGTTCAAACAGAGTCTCCGTACCTTTATGGAATTCTAAAGGAGGAGTTAAATATGACCATTCATACTCTAATGATCCTTTCTTTACTGTAAGCTGAGAAACTTTCTCTTTTACTCGTTCCATTTCATCCAACGTATTAAAACGTACATCAAAAATGACTTCTGCATAATCAGGCACCACATTGGTGGCAGTTCCACCCTTAATCTTTCCAGCCGAAAGAGTGGTACCTTTCTCATAATCTGTCCAGCTGTGTAGTTCGACTATAAGCTGAGACAGCTCTCCAATACTGTTAATTCCTTTTGCATGGTAGTTGCCTGCATGTACACTTTTCCCGTGTACACGTAAATGAAGTTCTCCTCCTCCTTTTCTACTTGTTTTAATTTTTTCTCCACTAGGTGGCTCTAAAACTAAAGCGTACTCAGCTCTTTTTGCATAATCTTCGATTAGTTGACGAGAAGAAGGACTTCCGATTTCTTCATCGCTGTTAAAGAAAAAATGGATCTTTTTTTGTGGATGTTTATTCATTTCTTTGAGTTGATAGAGTGCCGTAAGAATCATGGCGACTCCAGCTTTCATATCAAACACTCCAGGGCCGTAAATGCGAGTGCCTTCGTTTCTATACGGTTCAATTTTTAATCCACCTATCGGCTTTACCGTATCAAAATGAGAAAGAACGAGTAAACAAGAGTCTGAATGACCTAGCGTAGCAATCAACTGATTCCCCGATTTTTCTTGAATAATCTCCTCCACTTCACATCCAAACATTTGTAATTTCTCTTTTATATATTCACCTAAAGTATCTACGGCTTTCTTATTGGATGAAGGTGATTCTTGTAAAACAAGTTCTTTCAATTCTGTTAAAAATATATCTTCTGGAAATTGTTTGGACCAATTCATAGAAATCTCCCTTTAGTAAATTTGTATCAATATTAATAGGTATAAATAAATATAAAAAACATTGTGTTTAAAACTTTTTTATATATAATAATACAATAAATTGAATAAATATTAAATGTGTATCGGAATTCACTCTATGAAATTGTTATTCTAAAAAAATATTGAGTAATCAGAATTATATAACTATTATAATAATATAAAAGAAAAATAGGGGGAATAAAAATGAATAAAAATAGAAAAAATCAATGGCAGCAGCTTTTATGTTAGTCGGTTTAACAGCATGTGGATCATCGGAAGACGTGACAAGTGGTTCTAATGCAGAAACATTGGTTATGTTAACTTCAGCGGATTATCCGCCATATGAATCTGTTGATACAGAAACAGAAGAGATTATCGGGTTTGATGTTGACATTGCAAAACATATTACAGAGCAATTAGGTTATGAATTAGAAATTCAAGATATGGACTTTAATGGGCTATTGCCTGCTTTACAATCGGAGCGTGGTGATTTTGTTATGGCAGGTATGACACCAAAACCTGAACGACTAGAGAATGCTGATTTCTCTGAAATCTATTTTGAAGCAAAAAATACGATTGTAACAGCAGACGGAACAGAATATGCCACTTTAGAAGACCTTTCTGGTAAAAAGTTGGAGTTCAACTAGGCTCTATCCAAGAAGGAGAAGTTGAAGCTGTCGAAGGAATAGAAATCGTGTCGCTAAACAAAATTCCTGAAATCATTCAAGAGCTCAAATCAGGCCGTATTGACGCAGCGATTATTGAAGATACAGTAGCTAAAGGATATGTGGATGCAAATAGTGACTTGAAATTTACCGTAATTGAGAATACTGAGCTTGCTGGTTCAGCTATTGCTTTTCCAAAAGGATCAGATTTAGTAGGAGACTTTAACAAAGTACTAGCAGAAATGAAAGAAGACGGCACCATGGATGAACTAGTTAAGAAGTGGTTTGAAAACTAAAAAAGACAATAAAAATTGACAACAGAAGAGAGGTGTTATAGGGCTTGGATTTGCAATTTGATAAAATCGTGCCCTATATCCCTTTTATAGTAGAAGGGATATTGGTCACGTTAAAATTTACCGTGTTATCAACTTTTTTTGGATTCTTATTGGGAATTATTCTAGCATTCTTTAAAATTTCTACGATTAAGCCATTGAAATGGTTTGGGATAGCGTACACGTCTATATTTAGAGGGACTCCACTAATTTTACAAATTGCCTTAATCTATTTCGCTACTCCTCAGTTATTACGATACGATATCGATCCCTTACTTGCTGGTGTTATTGCGTTTGCATTAAACTCCGCTGCCTATATTTCTGAAACAATCCGGGGTGGAATTCTTGCAGTAGATAAGGGACAGAGAGAAGCGGCTATGAGCTTGGGAGTACCATATCGTAAAATGATGTGGCATATCGTTATGCCACAAGCGGTAAAAAAGATTCTCCCAGCACTTGCGAATGAAAGCATTGCCTTATTAAAAGAATCTGCACTAGTTTCTACCATTGGTGCCATGGATTTATTAAGAAGAGCGACTATTGTTAGTTCAAAAACGTTCCTATACTTTGAACCACTTATCCTTGTGGGTGGAATTTTCTATGTGATGGTTCTTATCTTAACATCTGGGGCTCGTTACTTAGAGAGGAGGATGCAGGTTAGTGATTAAAGTACAAGGATTGTATAAAAGCTTTGGAAAACTAGAAGTCCTAAAAAATATTGACACTAGCATTGAAATAGGAGAAGTGGTTGCCGTAATTGGCCCATCAGGTTCTGGTAAATCAACCTTTCTTCGTTGTTTAAATCTATTAGAAAATCCTACTAAAGGACAAGTTTTCATCCGTAATGAAGAAATTACCTCTAAAGACACAGATATATTAAAAGCACGTCAGCATATCGGAATGGTATTTCAGCACTTTCATCTGTTTCCTCATATGAATGTAGTAGATAATATTGCGTATGCACCTATTCAGGTGAAGGGGATGAAAAAAGAAGAGGCACATAAAAAAGCGATGCATTTACTAAGTATGGTTGGTCTTAGTGACAAAGCGAACGTGTACCCATCTAAATTATCAGGTGGTCAAAAGCAACGGGTTGCCATTGCGCGCTCACTAGTGATGGAACCAGAAATTATGCTGTTTGACGAACCAACATCTGCCCTTGATCCCGAGATGGTCAAAGAGGTGTTAGTTGTAATGAAGGAGTTAGCAAAGACAGGAATTACGATGCTAGTCGTCACCCATGAAATGGGGTTTGCAAGAGAGGTAGCCGATCGAATTCTATTCATGGACCAAGGAGAAATCGTGGAAGACTCTCCCCCAGTGAGCTTTTTTAAAGAACCAAAAACGGAACGAGCAAGGGAATTTTTGGAGAAAATTTTATAATGAGAAAGGCTTGTAGGCAACGGGGTGCCTACAAGCCTCTTTTCTATTACTTCATATCTAGTGCTTCTTTGATGAAACAACTAGTAACTCTTTCGGAAATGCTGTCAAAGCTTTGTAACCGTCCTTAGTAACCACAACATCATCTTCAATTCTCACTCCACCTACTTCTGGAACATATACGCCAGGTTCTATGGTAAACACCATATTCTCTTCAAGTAGATGATCATTTAAATGACTCATGGAAGGGTATTCGTGAACATTAATGCCGATCCCGTGTCCAATACGGTGAGGAAAGTACTCCCCGTACCCAGCATTTGAAATAAGGTCTCGAGCAACCTTGTCCAGATCTCCAATTCGAGTGCCAGGCTTACTTTCAGCTAATGCTGCAGCTTGTGCTGAGAATACAAGATCATATAATTCTTTTTGTCTTTCTGACACAGAGTCAAACGCTACGGTTCTTGAAATATCTGAACAATATCCGTCTAGTACAACTCCCAAGTCGAATAGAACGAAATCTCCTTTTTTTAGCTTTCGGTTTCCTGGTTTCCCATGTGGTTCACCGGCATGCTCTCCGAATAAAACCATAGTAGAGAATGACATTTCTTTAACACCTTTTTTCTTTAACTCATATTCTATTTTAGCTAAAACTTCCATTTCAGTGATGCCTTCTTGTAAGGTGTTGATACCGACCTCTACACCAAAGTCTGCTAACTCGGCTGCTTTTTTCATCGTGGCAATTTTATTTTCATCTTTCACGACGCGAAGTGGGTTTATGATTTCTTCTAAAAAGCTTACATGTGAGCCTGGGAAGAGAGCTAGTAACGATTCACTTCTTTTATAGTTGAGTACTTCACTTTCAAGACCAATTGATTGAATGAGCTTGGTACCTAACTTCTTCTCAATTAATTCCCAAGGATTTTAATGGTCGTAGTACCCAATACTATCATAGCTCCATCCAGTCCCTTGTAACTGATCCACTTCCATTGCAGGTAAGACAAAAAGCGGACTTTCATTTGAACAGGAACATCCCCATTAATCTTTCATGTGGATCCGTGTAAAAGCCTGATAAATAAAATACGTTTTCTGTTGAGTTAAAAAAAGCAACATCGATATTTTTTTCAGCTAACAAATTTTGAACATCTTTCATTCGACGGTTCAATATGATTCCTCCTTACGCTAGTAGTTGATTACTTGAACGGTTTTTGTTTGTCGTAGCTAGTGTAACAATAATTAGAACGAGTATAGCTACAGGTACAGCAATCACGACACTATTTAGGTCGAATGGCTTTTGTAGAACAACTTCCCAAATAAGGGTAGAAGCTACACCAGCAATCATAGAAGAGATACCTCCTGCAGCGTTTACGCGTTTCCAAAAGAAAACAGCTAGAACGGCAGGTGTAATACCAGCTCCATAAACCGTATAAGCATACATTTGTACACTTAAGACACTTGGGAAATAACTGATAATTATAAAGGCTAGAGCCCCTAATAAAACAATAGAAACTTTTGTTACCTTCAGTTGTAATTTATCTGATGCTTCAGGATTCACATACTTCAGATAAAGGTCGTACGTAAGATTTGTCGCAGCAGAAAGTAAATAGGAATTACCTGTTGTGATAATAAAGGATGCGGCGGCAGCTAGCAGAATACCACCTATGGCAATAGGCATAATGGTCGTGGTTGCCATTAATGCCATTCCAGGATCAATAGACGGGAACAAAGATCTTGATGCGAATGAAATAAGAGAGATGGCTGGAGAAATAATTAACATAGCAAGCAGCCAACCAATTTGCCCTTTCTAGAAGCACGATCACCTGTAGAAGAAGCTAATCGCTGATACATATTTTGATCTCCGAGTAAAAGGAACAAAGAGGGTAACAAGTAACCAATTAATTGAATCGTTGTTAAGTCTCCTGTTGTAGTCATATGCGATGCTGGAACATTCTGCACTATTTCTTCCCAGCCTCCAGCTATTATAAAGATGGTAGGAACTGTGATAAGCAATCCGCCAACCATTAAAAATCCACTAATGGCATCAGTCTGAGCTACTGAACGTAATCCCCCAATCATCGCTAAAAAGATTATAAGAGCTGCACCGATAGCTGTTCCTAGTCCAACAGACATCCCAGTCGTCAGGTTTAAAATAAATCCAAAGCCTTTCATTTGGTACGATACAATTCCAACATACGCAAGAATAATGATAAAACTTGAAAGATTTCGAGCAGAACTACCATATTTGGCTTCTAAAATTCCAGAAACGGTATATTTTCCAAATTCACGAATTTTAGGTGCCACTATATATAAAATACCGATTCCTATTAAAGTAGGTACCACTAGCATCAAGGAAGGAATAAGTCCAAAGCTATACGCTACAGAAGTTTCTCCACCTGAGATACTGCCACTTCCTGTCCAAGTTGCTAACAATGTTCCCATTAAAACAAAAGGACCTAAACTACGACCTGCCAGAACAAAGTCGCTACTACTTGAAACTTTCTTTGATAAATACGTCCCGATACCAATCATCAAGACGGCATATAATCCGATAAACCATAATAAATGAACATTTTGTTGAAGTTCCATTAACTTAAAATCAGCTCCTAAAATTTTTAGCGAGAGTTCTACATTGCAATGGATCTTACCGATTTCACCGGTAAAATGTTAGGGTGTCTACCACCTGTCTCTAAAATACATATAGAAAATAGATTTAGATAAACCAACTTTCGATATGATTCTAGTCAATTGACTTGCGTATAAGATCCTATTTTCAAACATGGAATCACTATCTCGCAAAAGTAATTACTCTATAACTCTAGCATAGAATGAGAAAATGAAAAAATGCACAAAAAAGGATTATAGCAGTGTATTTTCGAGATTTTAGAAAGAATGCTGAAAATGGAATTCGCAGTAAACTTATGTAGAGCAGTATATACAAAAGTTGTATAAATCATTAGAAAATTATGATAAATACAGGGAGATAAACACATGAAAATGGTTACATAGAACTAATAAATCCAGTGGTAAAATAGATATAATTACCTATACATTTACAAAAAAGAGAGGGGTTACCTCTCTCTTTTTTTAACGATTATTTAAAAATTCCGAATGGCTTTCCAACTGGTAGAGTAACTTTGTCGAAGTGAGTATTCAACACACTTGCTGCAGAACCATAGAAGCTCATAATAGCGATTAACAATTCAGAAATAGCCGCAAGCATGTGCATAGCTTCTGGCATAATACCAAGTGTAGAAAGGGAAAGACCAATAAATAAGAAATCGATAAGAACGAAAATAATGAAAAGAACTTTGTGTGTTTCCATCGCTCCTACTGTCATAAATAAGCTGAAGATTAAATATCCAATGTAAGCAACACCAAGTTGAGCAGGATCAACTGCCGCAGCGGCCGCTTCTCCAAATACGCCAAAGCTAATGAGCCAGCTCGTTCCGACACCTAACCAGAACAATCCAAATGCTCCGAATGCCGTTGTCCCAAATGTATTGTTATGCTTTGCATCTTGAACACTTGCGAAAAGCTGAGCTATTCCTCCAAGGAAAATTGCCCAAGGTAGTACAAAAGATACGCCGTCTGTCCAACCTAATTTTGCTGAAGAGGCCACTAACGTAACCATTGCTAATCCGAATAACCCTATAGCAGAAGGATCAGCCGTTGTTATTTGAACTTTTTGAGTTGTTTGAGATTGATTCAATGTTATCCCTCCTATTAAACATACTAGCTTACTTTACTCAATAATTAGTTTTTGCGCAATAGAATTTCATTATGTAGAAATAGTATAAAAATTGAAAGGGTATTCAATTGTGTAAGAAAGAAAGGATAGGGTATTAGTAAGAATAAATAGGATAGAAAGGATGTTGTAAAGTGAGTAAATTAGCAAAATCAAGTAAAAATAAAATGGTGAGTGGTGTCCTAGGTGGTATTGCAGAATATGTAGGGATGAGTGCAACGGTTGTTCGAGTACTATTTGTACTGATCATGATTGCAACAGCCGTATTTCCGTGCGTTGTAGGATATATTGTGGCTGCTATGGTTCTACCGAAGGATACAAAGGTTAATTAAAAAGCTTACTAATATAGTGAAAGGGTCGCCATGAGGTGGCTCTTTTTTGGTATAGTGAAAAAAAGGAGTGACTGTAAATGACAAACATATCAGTTGGGATTATAGGAAGTGGAAGTATGGCAGAACATCGCCATGCGCCTGAATATGCAGAACATCGCCATGCGCCTGAATATGCAGCACATCATCAGGTAGGTGAAATCGTATTTTACGACAGAAATCAAGATAGAGCAGAAAGGCTAGCAAACAAGTTCAAGGGTAGGTCAGTACATCGTATAGAAGATCTTTTTAATGATCCTCGTATACATCTGATTAGTGATTGTTCATCTAACGAAACTCATATGTTCAACACAATTGAAGCGTTAAACAAGGGGAAACATGTGCTTTGTGAAAAGCCAATGGCCAATACAATAGAAGAGGCTAAAGCGATGGTAGAAGCTTCTAAGAAGACTGGAAAGCGATTATTTATTGCTCATAACCAACGATTTGTGAGGGCACATCAAAGAGCTAAAGACATCGTAGATAGTGGTTCTCTTGGAAAGGTGCTTTCTTTTAAAACGACATTTTCACATAGGGGACCAGAGCATTGGGGAACAACAAAGTCGAATGCGACGTGGTTTTTTAAAAAGGAGCGTTCTTACAGTGGTGTGATTGGAGATATGGGAATTCATAAAATGGACCTCCTACGCTATATTCTATCTGATGAGATGGAAGAAGTGAGTGCTTTTGGTGGTGCTATACATAAGCAAGATGAGAACCATGAACCAATTGAAGTATATGATCATGTTACAAGTATTCTACGAACTAAGCGGGGAGTTTTAGGGGGATGCTAGCTTTTCATGGACGAACTACGGGAAAGAGGAAAATAGTATGACCCTTTACCTTGAAAAGGGAGCTATTCATATTGGTCGTGAGGAGTGTCCTCTTAATGTAGAAGAATATAGCGGAGATACTGTTCGCTATGATTTAGAAAGTCAAAAGAATAGCGGCGTAATCGATCATGTCATTCATTGTCTAACACATAACGTAAGCTCTATTATTTCAGGAGAAGAGGGATTAGAATCCTTAAAAGTTGTGGCAGCCATGAAGGAGTCTGCCGAGTCACGGAGTATTTGTACCATACAGTAAAAAGGAGGAGTGCTTATGTATCAATACTTCCATGGTCTAGTCATAAGGGAAGGAACAACTGGCGTGCCGGCAAACGAGGTAAAATGTTTATTTGAAGAGGTGGGCTGGGTTCGAGATGTACCAGAATGGCAGCTTGAGAAGTTTTCCCTCATAATGGAAAATGCTACTTGGGCTTTTACAGTTTGGGACCAGCAGCGTATGGTCGGGATGGTAAGAATAATTTCAGACAAGATGATGATGGCAACCATCTCGGATTTAATTGTATCGGAGGATTATAGGGGGCGTGGTATTGCAAAAAAAACTAATAGAGCTGTCTATGGCTAAGCTACCGCATGGGGATTGGTTTGCGCATACGTCTCGAGATGTATTCCCGTTTTACGAGAAATGTGGCCTTCACTTACTAGATGGAAAGACTCAAGGAACGCTTGCCTATTATGGGTATAGGGAAGCCAAAAAGCAGGGACACCGATAATGCATAGAAAAATCGGAGAAGGAAACACCGCAGAAGTATACTTATGGGTGAATGATACGGTATTGAAACTATTTCATGAAGGCACACCTAAAAGAAATTGAGAAGGAACTTATTACTAGTAAAATGATAAATGAAACGGGGCTCCCTACTCCGAAAGTTTTTGGAGTTGAAGAATATCGTGGTCGGACTGGTATCATCTATCAGTACATAGAAGGACCATCCTTATTTGTTGCAAACTATAGTCCAATGGACATGCTGGATTTATTACTAAAGCTTCAAGATTCTATCCATAAAATAGCTGCTCACCATTTCCCTTCTCTTAAAGATCGACTGATGCAAAAGATTATGGCTGTCTTTAGCCTTACGCTAGAAGAAAAAACAAAAAATGGATTGAAGTCATTCAACAACTTCCAAATGGAAACACACTTTGTCATGGAGATTTCCATCCCCTTAATGTGATGGTGACAGAAAATGGTCCGGTGTTGATTGACTGGGCCGATGCTACATGTGGACACCCTTATGGGGATATAGCAAGAACGTATATATTAGTCAGGTTTGGTGGAATGAGTCATCCACTGGAAGAAGAGATAAGGTTGAGAGAGCAACTGGCTGACGCTTATTTACGAAAATGTAACGTAAATAGGAAAGAGTTTGAGAGATGGCTCGTTCCTGTTGCTTGCGCTAGATTGATGGAAGGGATTGGGGGAGTGGGAGAGAGAGGTATTGTTGCAGATGGTAAGAATGAATGGTGAATATTTAGATGGATAGAGAGGGAGTTAGTATGTGGAACCTAACGAAACAAGCAAAAGAACACTTTCAATCCATTCATATACTTCCATTCATAGAATCCGATGATGAGTGGGCATGTGTAGTAGCAGAGGCAAAGTCTGAAGGGGTAGATCTACAAAAGCAATTAATAGGTGAGCTAGAGGAAGTGAAACCGGAATTATTGACAACCCTCCCAAAGCAATTCATTCCGTTTGTGGAAGCAGGTACGCTAAATCAACCAACTCTCCCGAAAACAATTCGCGAGGATTATTTAAACTGGGTAAGGGAGGAAACATCAAAGTTCGAAGATATATTAGACGCAGCTCAAAAAGAGACCCAGCACGCAATGACTAGTTTACCCCCCTCTGTTCAAGAAATCTTTCATTATAGTTTACATGATTCGAGAATAGATCGATTGGACCGAGAAGGTGACAATCTGCATCTATGGATCAACACGGATGGAGGATTTACTCCTCATTCCTATATTCTGCTAACATTTCAAGATATTGTAGATGAAGAAATCGATGTTGCGTTACAGGAAGGGCATTGGTTTATATATTATGAATTACAAAGACAAAACGAGCACTATGCATTTCGTGTGCTGTTTGAAAGTCCAGATTCAGAGTGGACCATCACAATGAAACAGTTAAAGGGAGAGTACTATTTTCATCCAAAAGAATATACACTCCTAAAGGATGAAGGAAATCTTTCGAAAACTTCTTTGCAAGATTTATTAGTTCGTTTAAATCGGGATTATTCCTATTGGTTTATAACACCTGACTTTATTCACTCTATTAATCTGATAGAAGGAGGAAAGATAGTAGGACTAGATATTCAAGTTAAGGAAGGCCAATTCATTGTAACAATTGGCTCTACATCCTATACTTACAGTCTATCTGATTATCACCCTATCCAATTTATTCATACAAATGTGTACGAGGATCCATATGCAAATCAAAACGAGCCATTATCTTTTGCGGAAGTAGAAGATGCTGTGCTAAGTGATGATCTAGAACTCCAAGCTCGAGCATGGAATACGATGTATACTTTTCCATTAGAATTGAAGGATATCATAAATAGTGTGCTAGGGAACGTGGTGCAAACAGAGGAAAATGGAATGTTGTTGTCTGTTTATGTGAACCATTTTTATAGGGAAGGAATTTTGACCTCAGATAATATAGAAAGGTTTTATAGTACTCTTGAACCCAATAGTGAAGATGGATATCAAGGATAGGTTACGAGAAATAAATAAAATGATGACTAAGGAAGACAAAGTCCCTGTCCCTCTCTGTCGATTTATTTATCGTTTTAATTATCAGAAAATACTTGAAATTATTCAGGGTCATCCTTTACACTTATTTTGTGCACAACATACCGACCGGTTAGTTAGTGAATGAAAGGAGTGTGAGTGAGGATGATTTTTTCTTTTGGAGAAAAATTTAAGCGCTTACATAATGAGTTAGAACAATTTATGGTGGAACAGGTGTATCCAGCTGAAGCTATATATGAACAGCAGCTAAATGAGCAGGCAACGAGATGGTCTGATGTTCCGCCTGTAATGGAGGAATTAAAAGCTAAAGCAAGGCAACGTGGTTTATGGAATTTATTTCTTCCTGATAGCGAGCTTGGTGGAGGATTAACCAACTTAGAGTATGCTCCACTTTGTGAATGGATGGGGAGGTCCATTATTGGTCCAGAGGTATTTAATTGTAACGCACCCGATACAGGGAACATGGAAGTTCTTGAACGATTCGGAACGGAGGAGCAGAAAAAAAGATGGCTAGAACCCCTCTTAAAAGGAGAGATCCGGTCATGCTTTTCAATGACTGAGCCAGATGTAGCATCGTCTGATGCTACGAACATTGAAGCAAGTATCATTCGGGATGGAGCCGAGTATGTGATTAATGGGCGTAAATGGTGGTCATCTGGCGCAGGAGATCCACGCTGTAAAATTGCGATTGTAATGGGGAAAACCAATCCGGATGCTCCCCGTCACGAACAGCAATCCATGATCCTTGTGCCCCTTCACACAAAAGGGGTGAAAATCGAACGAATGCTGCCGGTGTTTGGGTATGATCATGCCCCCCATGGACACGGTGAACTAACGTTCACGGATGTTCGGGTGCCTGCTTCAAATATTTTACTTGGAGAAGGGAAAGGGTTTGCCATTGCTCAAGGAAGATTAGGACCAGGCAGAATTCATCATTGTATGAGGTTAATTGGAGCAGCGGAACGAGCGCTAGAAATTCTATGTAAACGCGTACGAGACAGAGAAGCATTTGGAAAAAGGTTAGCAGAACAAGGGGTTATAGGAGAATGGATTGCTGAGTCTAGAGTAGAAATTGAACAGGCTCGTTTACTAACATTGAAGGCGGCCTATATGATGGATACGGTTGGCAACAAAGAGGCAAAAGCAGAAATTGCGATGATTAAAATTGTGGCGCCGAGCATGGCATTAAAAGTTATAGACCGAGCAATTCAAGCCCTTGGGGGAGCAGGTGTTAGCGGTGATTATCCCCTGGCAGCACACTGGGCAAATGCCAGAACGCTTCGCCTTGCTGATGGCCCTGATGAAGTTCATAAAGCCCAGCTTGCGAAATTGGAATTACGAAAATATAGCGAACGTGGGAGGGAGATAACGAATGTCTAGTCTTGATTTATTTAACTTAAAAGGGAAAGTGGCCATTGTTACCGGTGGGGGAAGAGGTCTAGGAGCTCAGATGGCGAGTGCAATGGCCGATGCGAGAGCAACCCTCGTTCTTTGTTCAAGGAAAGTTGAAATTGTGAGAAAGTAGCAGAGAAGTTAAGGGAAAAGGAGTAGAAGTCCTCGCTTTAGCCCTAGATGTTACAGACGAAGAGCAAGTAGAGAATGTGGTGAAAGAGACGCTTACACGCTTTGGTCGTATAGATATATTAGTGAACAACTCTGGAGCAACATGGGGAGCACCTGTTACTGAGATGCCCCTCGTTGCATGGAATAAGGTGATAAATGTCAATGTAACCGGCACATTTTTAATGACTCGTGCGGTGGGTCCCTCCATGTTAAAGCAAAAGAGTGGCAAGATTATTAATATTGCTAGTATTGCTGGGTTGAACGGGACGGATCCTCGTTATATGGACACGATTGCCTATAACACAAGTAAAGGCGCACTCATTGCGTTTACAAAGGATCTTGCCGTCAAATGGGGACCAGATAACATCCAAGTCAATGCAATTGCACCAGGTTTTTTCCCAACGAAGATGAGCCAACAGGTGATGGACCATGGTGCAGATTATTTTCTAAATATGACGCCATTACGTCGATTTGGAGGTGATGAAGATTTAAAAGGTGCGTGCCTATTTTTAGCATCTAAAGCGTCAGATTATATGACGGGTGGAGTGTTGGTTGTGGACGGTGGAACAAATGCCTTGTGATGAAAGGACCAAAATTTAAGGGGGAATAGTAAATGAGTAATGTGAAAAATTGGTTGGCAAAGTATCCAGAAGGTACAGTCACACACGATATTAGTATTCCAGAAATTTCTCTACCCCAAATGCTGCAGCAGTCAGTAGTCAAATACAGTGAACATATTGCTACAAGCTTTTACGGGAGAACAACAAGCTATAAAGAGCTGTACCATTATGTAGTGGGATTTGCTTCGTCCCTTCAAAAACAGGTTTCAAAAGGTGATAGACTCGCCATTATGCTGCCAAATTGTCCCCAATATGTTATTGCTTATTACGGAACTTTATTAGCTGGAGGAATTGTCACCCAAATTAATCCAATGCTTGTTGAACGAGAACTAGAGTACATATTAAAAAACTCTGGTTCAACTGCCATTGTGAGCTTTGATGCCCTCTATCCTCGAGTCAAAGCTGTTCAAGAACGAACCCATGTTGAGACGGTACTAACTGTTAGTCTTCATGAAGAATTCACTCCAGATCTCCCAGATTTAACCTTCACGCACTTTTTACAAAGCTCTGATGGAAATTTCACCCCAATTGACATTGACCCGAAGCATGATGTAGCCGTGTTGCAATACACGGGGGGAACAACTGGACGGTCAAAAGGAGCAATGCTAACTCACTTTAATTTAATGGCCAATACATCACAATCATTTGAATTCTATCAAAAAGAGTTCCAGGTAGGGAATGATAAGTGCTTAACTGTTATTCCTATATTTCATGTATTTGGGATGAGTGTATGTATGAATTTAACGCTATTTTGTGGAAGTGAGATTGTAATGTTACCTCGCTTTGACTTACAAGAGGTACTTGAAACCATTAAACGAGAGCAACCAACGGTTTTTCCAGGAGTTCCAACGATGTATGTAGCCATCGCAAATCATCCAAATGCGGAAAGTTACGGAATTGACAGCATTCGAGTGTGCAACAGTGGAAGCGCTCCGATGCCTGTTGAAGTGATGAAAGCCTTTGAACAAAAGACAGGGGCAAAAATCACAGAAGGCTACGGATTATCAGAAGCAGCTCCAGTGACCCATAGCAATCCTCCGTTCAGTAAAAGAAAACCAGGTACATGTGGTCTTGGGTATCCTCAAACAGAATACAAAGTAGTGGATATTGCTACTGGAACCATGGAATGTAAGCCTGGTGAATTGGGCGAATTGATTATAAGAGGACCTCAAATTATGAAAGGCTACTGGAATATGCCGGAGGAAACAGAAAATACAATACGAGACGGTTGGCTGTTAACAGGAGATATTGTTTCCGTTGATGAAGAAGGTTATTTGTCTATCGTAGATCGCAAGAAGGACATGATTATTGCAGGAGGATTTAATATTTATCCTCGGGACATTGAAGAAGTGTTATATGAACACCCTGTTATTCAAGAGGCTGTTGTTATTGGTGTGCCAGATGAATATAGAGGCGAAACCGTGAAAGCGTTTCTTGTATTTAAGGAAGGAAAACAGGCAACAGAAGAGGAGTTGTTGGAGTATTGCCGTGCTAATTTGTCTGCCTATAAAGTACCAACATTTTTTGAGATACGAGACGAATTACCGAAAACAAGCGTAGGAAAAATTCTACGACGAGCACTACGGGATGAAACTGTAAAACAATCATAAAAATAGAGAAAAAATGAGGAGCAATCATGAAAGAGCAGATGACAGAGAAGGCAATTGAATTATTCGCACGTAAAGGATTTAAAGAAACAAGTATCCAAGATATTGTGGACAGTTTAGGTGTCACAAAAGGGACATTCTATTATTACTTTACATCAAAAGATTCCTTGCTTATGGAAATTCATACAGCCTATATTGAAAAGTTGTTAATCCAACAGGAGCAATTGTTAGAAGACAGGAGTAAATCGGTTCAAGAAAAACTATATAGCATTGTGTATAGCTTAATTCAAGATATCGGTGAGCATGGTCAAAGTGCCAGAGTGTTTATTCGAGAAATGAGAAATTTAAATGATAACGATTTAGAGAAGGTGATCCCGTTACGGGATAAATTCCGTGAGAATATTGAAGAACTCATTCAAGAAGGAGTCGAATACGGAGAATTCCGAGATGATTTATCAGTGGATATTGTCACATTTGGCATTCTCGGCATGGCCAACTGGAGCTATCTTTGGTATCAAATGAACGGCCGGATGACAGAGGAAGAAGTAACGAAAGTATTTATGGAAATGATTCTGAATGGATTAAAGAAATAAGGGGGGCATGCTCCCCTTTTCTTAACGGGAGGATTCTTGATGGAGAATAAAGTGCAGAATATTACGGTGGTAGGAGCAGGGCAGATGGGGCATCAGATTGCTATGCTTAGCGCACTTGGTGGATATACTACAAATCTAGTAGACGTTAGTCAGAATGCATTAATTCAAGCAGAGAAAAAGTTAAAAAGACATCATGAACAAATGGGTGGCAAAAGGGAAAATTCCAGAAGATAGGATGCTCTCAGCATTTAGTCGATTATCCTTTTCAACAGAATTAGAGAAGGTGATCCCTGATTCAGAATTTATTATTGAAGCGATCGTCGAAAAATTAGAGGCAAAAAGGTCCCTTTTCAACCGTCTTGATAAACTTGCACCGCCTCATGCTATTCTGGCATCGAACAGTTCAACGATCGTTAACAGGTTAATCGCAAGTGTGACAAACAGAAAAGATAAAGTCGTGAATATGCATTTCTTTTATCCTCCGCTCGTTATGGATTGTGTAGAAGTTGTAAAAAGTGAAGAGACGAGTGAAGAAACAGCGCAAATGACACTGGATATCTGTAAAAGGATGAACCGTACGGGAATACTGCTTCATAAAGAAATCTCAGGATTTATCGCAAATCGGATACTAGGAGCGCTACATAAAGAAGCGATGTATCTTTATGAAAACGGCTATGCAAGTTTTGAAGACATTGACTTGATTTGTAGAAAAGCATTGAGGCATCCAATTGGACCGTTTGAATTAATGGATTTATCTGGAATCGATGTGGGCTACTATGTGATGGAACAGCGCTATAGAGAAACGGGAGATGAGAGTGACAAACCGTTTAAAAGTTTTATAGAAAAGATGGAAGCAGGAGAACTTGGTCGGAAAACTGGTAAGGGATTTTATCAGTATAAGGAGAATGGAGTACGAGTATAAAAGGAGGGAATTTCTATGGCACATGAGTTGCCAATCCGAATTCGGTATAGAGAAATAGACGTGTTAGGACACGTGAACAATACCAATTATTTTGTTTACTTTGAGGATGCGAGAGTCTCGCTATTTGAAGAGCTTGGATACGGTGTGAGTATAGAAGATTGGAAGTTTATACTCGCTTCTACAACGTGTGATTTTCTAGCACAAGCAAGGTTTGATCAAGAGTTAATCATTCGTACAGAAGTTGGAAGAGTGGGGGACAAAAGTTTTACCTTACTGCATGAAATTGTGGATAAGAAGTCAGGGGAGAGAATTGCGGTAGGGAAAGCTATCATCGTCTATTTTAATTTTCAGTTACAGCAAAGTGAATCTATTCCTTCAAGTTTAAAAGAGAAGCTTGAAAAATATGAATCTACTGTAAAGGAAAAGTAGGAGTCAAAAGGAAAGGAGAACGATTTATGACACAACTCATTCCTGTCCGTCAAGGAGAAGAAATAGATACGAGGAAACTGCAAGAGTTTGTAACAGAAAATCTACAGGTGCCACATGAGGAATTGGAGATTCAGCAATTTGCATCAGGGGCTAGTAACTTAACATACAGTGTAAGAATCGGCGAGTGGGAGGCTGTGTTACGTCGTCCTCCTTTAGGCCCTGTTGCTCCGAAAGCTCATGACATGGAAAGGGAATTTCTTCTACTTCAATCTATTCACCCAACGTTTCCGGTTGCGCCAAAGCCCCTTGTTTTTTCTAAGGATGAGACGATTGTGGGAGCACCGTTCTTTTTGATGGAGCGGAGGCACGGATATTTATTTGATACAAGTTATCCTAAAGAAGTCACCCCTTCACATGATACAAATCGAATGCTATCAAAGCTAATGGTTGATAACCTTGTTAAGTTACATGGAATTTCGTATAAAGGAACGAAGCTTGAAGAACTATCGAAGCCTGAAGGATTTATGGAAAGGCAGGTAAAAGGGTGGTTAAAGAGGTACGATCGAAGTCAAACAGATGATATAAAAGAAGTCGAGCCGTTACGTAAGTGGCTACTATCTAACATCCCACATACAGAGGAATCTACCGTTATTCATTACGACTATAAGTTAAACAATGCCTTGTTTTCTCAAGATGTGAAAGAGATGGTGGGATTGTTTGATTGGGAAATGTCCACAGTGGGAGATCCCCTTGCAGATGTTGGGGCAGCCATGAGTTACTGGATGGAACCGGCAGATCCAAAGCTATTAGTCTACGGATTAGGACAACCGACGCTCACGATACAGAAAGGATTTTATACTAGAGCAGAATTTATCGATTCATATGGGATGGCAACGGGTCGCGATATGAGTAAAATCCATTACTATACAACCTTTGCTACATTTAAATTGGCTGTTATTTGTCAGCAAATCTACTATCGCTATCAAAAAGGGCAAACAACAGATGAACGATTTCAACAGTTCAATCAATTTGTTCGAACACTCATTCAGCATGCAGAAGGCTTAGCTGAAAAAGGAGGGATCCACTAATGAAAACGAAAAGACAGGAAATTCAAGGTGGAGAGTTCATCGTTCGAACTCCGGCCTTACATACTGTGTTCACTCCAGAAGATGTAACAGATGAGCAAAGGATGTTGATGGAGACAGCTAAACGTTTTGTTGAGGATAGGGTAGACCCGTACCGTTCGGCCATTGAGGATGGAGAATTTGACGAGGTTGTTCGGCTACTACGTGAAGCGGGAGAACTCGGACTCTTAGCCCATAGTGTACCAGAAGTTTACGGGGGACTGGGCTTAAATAAAGTGACCAAAGGAATTGTGGGTGAAATGACAGGGAGAACAAGCGGCTACGGTGTTGCTCATTCAAATCATACATGTATTGCAACTCTTCCAATCACGTATTTTGGTACTGAAAAACAAAAACAAAAATATTTACCAAAGCTTGCAAGCGGAGAATATATTGGTGCGTACTGCCTAACAGAACCAAACGCAGGTTCTGATGCTCTTGCTTCGAAAACCAAGGCGATTCTTAACAACGAAGGATCACACTATATCCTGAATGGAACAAAAATTTATATTACAAATGCATCATTTTCTGACACCTTTATTGTTTATGCCAAAGTAGATGGGCAGCATTTTACTGCATTTATTGTAGAAAAAGGTTTCCCTGGTCTTGTTATTGGTCCTGAAGAAAAGAAAATGGGAATTAAGGGTTCGAGCACGTGTTCGGTACTATTAGAGGATTGTCTAGTTCCTAAAGAAAATGTGTTAGGAGAAATTGGAAAGGGTCATGTGATTGCCCTAAATGTGCTGAATCTAGGTCGTTATAATTTAGGTTTTGCCGCCATGGGTGGTGCGATTCATGCTCTAGATACGACGATGGCTTTCATTAAAGAACGAAAGCAGTTTGGTCGTCGTATAAGTGATTTCCCAGCGAGTAAAGAAAAGATTATAAAAATGGCGGCACGAATTTTTGCTGCTGAGTCGATTCAATACAGAACGGGAGGTTTGTTAGATAGCAGATTAGAAGGGTTAAAGGAAAATGCATTACCGAAAGAAGTGGCGGCGGGGTTAATGGAGTATATCATGGAGTGTGCGATATGTAAGGTATACGGATCTGAAACTCTAGATATGGTCGTAGATGAAGGACTCCAGTTACACGGAGGAGCAGGATACATTGCGGAATATCCGATTGAACAAATGTATCGCGACTCTCGTATTAATCGAATTTTTGAAGGTACGAACGAAATTAATCGGTTAGTTTTGCCCACTCAACTTTTAAAAAAATTGACCATCGGTGCCTATTCTCTAAATGAAAAGGAAGAGAGGAAACGCTACTTTCCACTGTCAGGGAAATTAATCGCAGTCTCAGTGTCCTGCTGATAACTAAATATGGTGAAGCGTTACAGCATGAACAAGAGGTTATGATGAAGTGGTCTGATTCGCTCATCGAGTATTACGCGCTTGAATCGTCTTGCTTGCGAAACGAAAAAAGTGGAGGGGCCTATTCAGCTCTCGTTCAACTCTTAGAGTTTGAAAGCTTATTAAGAATAGAAAGCATCTGGAAGCAGCTTGTATCAGAAGTGGTTGAAGGAGATGAGCGTAAAAATTGGCTTGTTAGAATAAATAAAGTGATTGTCAGGTATTTACCGACGATTCAACTTGAACAGAAAAGAAACTTAGCTGACCAATTAATACATGAAGGTTTTTATAAAAAAGCATTACAACGAATGGGTGTAACGCAAAATATAGAGGAGGTACGCTAAGATGAAAGCGATTCAGTTTAAAGAGTATGGAGGACCAGACGTTTTACAAGTTATCGAATTAGAAAGACCCATACCAAAGAAGAAGGATGTATTAATAAAGATCGAAGCCATTGGAGTCAACTATGCAGATACAGCCAGAAGAGAAGGAGCGTATGTTGTCGAAACGCCTCTTCCTTATGTGCCTGGTTCAGAGGTAGTGGGGGAAGTGGTCGAGCTTGGTGAAGAAGTGGTGGGCTTAGAAATAGGAACAAAGGTCGTTACTCTACTAGGGTCACCACGTTCTACAGGTTACGCTGAATATACTCTAGCAGACTCTCGTTCTCTTATTCCGTTACCAGATGGACTTGATCCTCACTTGGCTGTTTCCTTACCGTTGCAAGGTCTTAGTGCTTATCATATTTTAAAAACGATGGGGAGATTAGAAGAAGGGGAATCGGTTCTTATACACGCAGCAGCTGGTGGTGTTGGGGGTATTGCCGTTCAGCTTGCCAAAGAATTTGGTGCGGGAAAAATTATTGCTACTGCTAGCACGGCAGAAAAGAGGGAATTAGCTTTGAGTTTAGGTGCAGATGAAGCGGTAGATTATACACAGGAAGGCTGGGAGGATCGCGTCCTAGAATTAACAGATGGAAATGGAGCAGATGTTATCTTAGAGATGGCTGGTGGAGATGTGTTTAAAAAATCTCTTAAATGTCTTGCCGTATTTGGACGGCTTGTTATTTACGGAGTGGCAAGCGGAGAGCAGCCACATTTACATCCAGCCTATTTAATGGGAAAAAATCAATCTGTAGTTGGATTCTTCCTTCCACAAATGATGAACAAACCAAAGCTATATCAAAGAAGTTTAGTGGAATTATTTGAGCTTCTGCGAGAAGGGAAGCTCTCCTTGACCATTGGGGGCGTCTATCCTCTAGATGAAGCAGCAAAGGTTCACGAGCTTCTTCAAGGTCGGAAGACGAAGGGGAAAATGATATTGGTACCGTAAAGACCATTACATGAGACCAAAATATAAGGAGAGGGGCCCTTTCCTTCAAAGCGATTTTGCTTTTGGAATGGCCTCTCACTTTATATACTTTATTGACCAAATATAAGTTAGATCTTACAGGTGAAATCATTAGTTTACGCAAAAAGACAAAGTCCCTGTCCCCTAGTAATTTTTCTTCCACGATACTAAGTAGCTAATCATTTGAGTAAGAGGTAATAGTAGAAACAGTAGGATTGGATAATAAGGAACTTGGTCGATAATAAATGGATAGAGTACTAACAGTGCTGTCACAATAGGAAACGAATACCACATGCTAATATAAGAAGCTCTACAAGCCAGACTCGTAATTTGTTTTTCACGTTCATCCGTTTCTTCTAATTCAGGTGGTAGCAATAGGGATTTCGACCAAAACTTATTTTGCTTCTTACTGCAGCTAATGTAAGATAAAATTCCTCCTATTATAATAAAAGCTACGAGTGGAATAAGATTAATCTCAATCATAAATGTCTGGGTTGAACTTTTCACCACATTAGCAAATTGTGTAAATGCATCATACATTTCTACCATAGCCCAAGCAAAAAGTCCTAAGGTTAAAGCTGAAATAAAAATGTTTTGACGTACTCTCATTTTTCTTCCTCCTCAAAATAAAAGATTTCTTCAACGGGTAAATCAAACAGAGTGGCGATATTCATAGCGAGTAATAAGGAAGGTACATAGCTTCCTTTTTCAAGTGCAATAATCGTTTGGCGAGTAACATTCACCGAATCAGCCAAGGCACCTTGTGTTAATTGTGCCTTGCACGAAGTTCTTTCACGCGGTTTTTAACAATCATGCTGACCTCCATATTATAATCGTTAAGTATATTGTATAGTTAACTTTACATATTGTAAAGTTTATTTTACTTATAGTATAATTTAGCGCTATGGTATTAGTTAAAATGAGTTAAGTGCGTTTGTGTTGTCCCATAGTTCTTGCGATGATGAGAGTGTGACTGTGTTGGACGCACTAAATTTCGGTCAGAGATTCATTGTCCCGTCAAAAGGATAGTGATGTGCGCCAAATCCCCAAGAGCCTGCGTCCAAATTACGAGATGCTGCGCCAGAGCTTGCCCTTGCTTGCGTCAAATTTCGGTCTAAGCCCTATTTTCGCGTCTAAAGGAAAGATAGCTGCACACATTTCATATCGATCTGCGCTGAGATTTACTCAAGCGGCGTCTGTTTAGAACTGCCTTCATTCTTACTTGAAATTTCGTTACGCAACTCCTATTCTTAGACACTTTCTTCGGTCAAAAGCTACATTTAAAACAGTAATACAGCTTGGTATCAATTCATCATCTTTAAAATATAGTAATAACAAATACAGCTATTGACATATCATACGCTTTATCATACTATCACTTTAATATGATAAACATATCTATTTTTTTAATCATAATTCCTATTAAACAGGTTGGTTAAATTGGGTTTTTAATAAAGGAGGGGTTGAAATGAAATACGGTTTTTGGTTACCGATTTTTGGTGGTTGGTTAAGAAATATTGAGGATGAAAAAATGCCAGCTACATTTGAATATGCCAAAGAAGTGATTGTTAAAGGGGAAGAATGGGGATATGACACGACACTTATTGCTGAATTGTATTTGAATGATATAAAAGGATTTGAAGCAGATTCCTTAGAAGCTTGGTCAACGGCATCCGCTTTAGCAGCGGTTACAAATAAAATAGAAATTATGACGGCCATTCGTCCAGGTTTTCATAATCCTGCGGTAGCGGCAAAAATGGCGGCTACGATTGATCAGATTAGTAACGGGAGGTTTACATTAAATGTAGTATCGGCTTGGTGGGAGCAAGAAGCAAAGCAATATGGTGGAATTTTCACTGAGCATGATGAGCGATATGAGCGAACAAGTGAGTTTCTTGAAGTGATGAAGGGGCTCTGGAAAAGTGAAAACCCTTTCTCATATGACGGTAACTATTATTCTATTGAAAATAGTCATCTATATCCTAAACCAGTTCAAAAGCCTCATCCCGTATTATATGCTGGTGGAGAAAGTGAAAAAGGAAAAAATACGATTATCGAGCATTGTGATGCGTATGTGATGCATGGTGGTACTGTATCTGAAATTAGGGAAAAAGTAAATGATATGAAGCAGCGTAGAAGCAAAACTACTACGATCCCTCTTTCTTCCTTTGGTATGGCGGCGTATGTTATTTGTCGAGATACAGAGGAAGAAGCTTTAGAGGAGCTGCGTCGTATCACTCATGTAGTAGATTCTAGCGGGTATGTAGGTTACAACGATTTCACAACAAAATCTCAACTAGAACAAAAAATTAAACTTCAGGATTATTCTGTGTCGAATCGTGGATTACGTCCTAATTTAGTCGGTACACCTAGACAAATTGCTGAGAAGATCCTTGCTTTTGAAGAAGCAGGAATTGATTTATTACTCCTTCAATTCTCTCCGCAATTAGAAGAGATGGAGAACTTTTCAAAAAAGGTAATGCCACTTGTGGAAAAAAATCGAAATTAACAAAAGGGGAAGATGTCCGTTGAGTAAAATATACGTTATACATGAAAATGATGAATGGACAGTCCATTTAACGAATAGATTAGAAGAATATAATCTGCCATATGAGCTATGGCATCTAGACGAAGGGAGTATAGATCTTTTATCCTCTCCACCAGAAGGAATATTCTATAGTAGAATGAGTGCAAGTTCTCATACAAGAGGGCATCGTTATGCTCCAGAATTGACGGCTCAAGTGCTTTCATGGTTAGAGTATCATGGTAGGACCGTCATTAATGGTTCTCGTGCTCTTCAGCTAGAAATAAGTAAAGTTCAACAATACTTAGAACTAGAAAAACATGGAGTTAAAACCCCTAGAACTATTGCAGCTGTTGGAAAAGAGGCTTTACTACAAGGGGCAAAGGAATTTGAAGGGACCCCGTTTATCACGAAGCACAATCGTGCAGGTAAAGGACTAGGAGTTCAATTATTTCATTCTCTTCAAGCTTTTGAGCAATATTTAGATGGGGCGTATGAAGAGCCTATCGATGGAGTAACCTTACTTCAAGAATATATTCAATCTCCAGATCAATCTATTACTCGCTGTGAATTTGTAGGGAGAGAATTTGTATATGCCGTTCAAGTAGATACATCTGAAGGGTTTGAGCTGTGCCCAGCAGACGTGTGTAGTATAGAAGAGTTATTTTGTCCGGTAGGTGAAGTAGTTGAAAATAAACCTAAATTCCAAGTGATTGAAAACTTTCAAGACCCCATTATTGATCAGTATAAACAGGTTCTCCTTGCAAACGGTATATCAGTAGCAGGTATTGAATTTATTCGAGACAAAGAGGGTGTAATCTACACGTATGATATTAATACGAATACCAACTACAATAGTGAAGCGGAAAAATATGCGGAACGTTTTGGAATGCTAGAGCTTGCGATATTTTTAGGAAAGGAATTAGACCATAATAATTCGGTTAGCAAAAAGACGATTACAAAGTAAATGATCAGATGGAAAACGACTGGAAACATAGTATACTAGATCTATAGGATGTAGAAGGAAGGTTTCCGTATGTTCATTGGATTACTCGCAACAGGGCTTATTCTTGGGATCATGGTTCGATTTGGAATGAAGGCTTTTACTTCGGGTTATGGCTTTGCAAATGACCTTGAGAATAATCCAGTTCTCCTAAAGGTATGTAATAATTGTAATCACCGAATTCCTAGGAACTATACGAAAAATTTGTGTCCACATTGCCATAAGCCTCTGCAATAAAGTGATAGAGAGACTGCTACCTAACCCAAAGTAGGTTTGGTAGCAGTTTTTTTAATTTTATTTGGAAAAATTACCCTCATCAGTAAAAAACTCCAGCTACAAGCAAAACACCACCCACTGTAAACATAATTTCTAAATAAATGGTAAGGATAACTCTAAAGCCTTATCGTAAAGGAGGATGAATTTGAAAAGAAGAGTACTCCAAAGAAAACAAACCAAGTCAGATCAAGGCAAACTTGTTTCAGAAGAGTTAGAAGTGAATATACAGGATCTTAACTCTATTTTTTCTCCTGAACGAAATAAGGACTATATCACTCGTACATTGACGGTTTCTGGGTTGGATCAAAAATCAGTAGTAGTCTATATGGCAAGTATTTCAACATCACAAGATATTGAGTCAAGCATAATCAATCCTTTAGTGAAGAATCAATCCCCTACTAAAAAGATTGAAGACATTGTTTCAGCATCCTCCATTACGCCTACCGATGATTTTTTAAAAGTAGTCCGCCATATAAGCAAGGGAGACACGGTATTATTACTAGATGGATCCCAAAATGCCTATATCTTTGCTACGTCTGACTTTCAAAGTAGGAGTATTGGAAAACCTGAAAACGAAATGTCTATTAAAGGACCAAAAGAATCTTTTACAGAAAAGTTAGGAACAAATTTATCTCTTATTCGAAAAAAAATAACATTCAGAAAAGTTGTATGCAGAGAGTCATGTTGTATCGCAGCGCTCATTAAATGAAGTGCTGTTAATTTATAATGATGATCTTGTCAGCAAAGATACACTAGAGGAAATACGAAACAGACTTAAAAAGATTAATGTGGATGCAGTGCCAAACATTTCTTTATTAGAGCAGTATATTGAAGAAAGCAACAGGTCTCTATTTCCTACGATTCTCTATACGGAGCGACCTGATCGAGCTGCAGCGTTCTTAGAGGATGGACATATTGTGTTGTTAATGGAGAATAGTCCAGATTGTCTTATTCTCCCTGCAACTTTTTGGTCATTTTTTCATTCTTCTGAAGATCATTTTTTACGCTTACCGTACGGAAACTTCACACGCATCCTTAGGGTGTTGGCTATTTTTATCACCCTATTTTCTTCATCCATCTATATAGCTATTACAAATTACCACAGCGGTATGCTTCCTCCGGATTTACTGTTTGCAATTGCAGGAGCGAGAGAGAAGGTTCCACTGCCTGCCGTCTTTGAAATTTTACTCATGGAAATCGCTTTTGAATTGATACGTGAAGCTGGACTGCGAGTACCTAACCCTATAGGTCCAACGATTGGAATTGTTGGAGCGCTCATTTTAGGTCAGGCCGCCGTGGATGCAAATATCATTAGCCCCATTGTGATTATCGTTGTGGCTCTTTCTGGATTATCTTCTTTTGCTATAAATGATTTAAGCTTGAATTTTTTAGTACGAATGCTGAAGTTTATGTTTATCATTTCAGCTGGTTTTTTTGGCATTATGGGTATGGCCTTCTCCTTTACAATGGGACTTTGTTATATGGTTACGATTAAATCGTTTGGTGTGAGTTATCTAGCTCCAATGTCTCCGTCCTATCGATCTTCAGATGATACGGTACTAAGAAAATCTCTATGGAATGAACGATTAAGACCTGGTTATTTAAAAACGGCTGATGTTGTTAAAAAAGACAAAAAATCAGGAATGAGAAAGGAAGATACGATGAGTATGAAGGTGATGGATCAAATTGGTCAAAAAGAATATTTTGCGATCCTCTTAATAATTATTGGATTAAAAGTTACAGATATGACGCCTTCTCTCATTTATCCAGATGTGTTGAGTTCATCATGGATGGTTCCGGCACTTTCTTACCTTATCCTTTTAATTCCTATATCCTTTTTATGTCATCTATTAGTCAAATTAGATAAGGGAGGCTTATATGAAGTTAACGGAAAGGTGTTTGGTAAGGCATTAGGGAATCTACTAAATATCATTTTTTTAGGTATATTATTTGCTGCTATTGTCATTGAGAGTAGAAGTTATGTTGATTTAATTTCTACTATGTATTTTGAACAGTCTCCTGTCATTTTTATTTTACTTTTTATTCATGCTTGTTTGTTTTTATGGTGCTAAGAAAGGACTAGAGGCCATCGGAACTGTATCATGGCTTTCCTTTTTATATTTAGAAGCCGCTATCCTTTTTTCGTTTAATTTTAATGATTCGGATTGGAGATTTTAATCGGATGTTCCCCATACTTGGACCAGGTGTAAAAGTAATCGCACAAGAATCCTTTTCAAATTTATCCCTGTATGGCGAGGTCATCGTATTAGCCTTCATCTTTCCTTTTATACACAATGTGAAAAAGTTCAAAAAGACCACTATCGTGGGATTGTCAGTGGTCATGGTAAAACTATTTATTTTTTTTATCGTGTATTTACTTTTATTTGATTATCCATCTGCTAAGAATATTACGTATCCTTTTCATGAAGCCATAAGAAATATATCCCTTGGCTATTACTTAGATAATCTAGAAACCCTTTTTTTACCTATTTTGGCTCATTGGAACATTTATAAAGATTATGGTATTTCTCTATTTGTTAGCCTATATTTTTTCAAAGATTGTCAAAATAGATGAATTCGAGCATCTATTATTTCCTTTAGCAGTCATTGTGTTGTTAACCGGAATGATACCTGAGAATGCAGCCGTTAATGTCTATACGGTTGGTAAAACCTTGTTCAACTACAGCTCTTATTTCTTTTTGATTTATCTAGTATTACTATGGATATTCGCAAAAGGAAGGAAGTTAATATGAGCAGACACATAGTTCTTTTCATGATGGTCATCCTATTTCTTTCAGGCTGTTATGACAAAAAAGAAGTAGAAGAGCAAGCCTATGTTGTCGCTTTAGGACTGGATCAAGGTAAAGAAGGAAAGCTGAAAGTTACCTATCAAATTGCTAATCCTGAAGTAGGATCTGCTGCAAAGGGAGGACAAGCAAACGAAGATCCTTATGAAATTGTGACGTTTGAAACCAATGATTTTGTTTCAGCGAGAGATACATCTAATGCATTTATTACACGAAAAGTGACGTATGAGCATCTAGATGTCATCATTACACATGAAGATCTTGCAAAAACGGAACAATTTTTACGCCTCATGTATGTTACTACGAAAGATAAAAGTATACGGAGAAATACGAAGCTAATATTTACGAAAGAACCTGCTGCCGAGTTTTTAAAGCAGAATAAACCTATTCTTGAAACAAGACCTCATAAATATTTTCAATTTATGACACAACGAACAAATGAGACGGGACTTGTACCAGAAGCGAATATCCAGCGATTTCTAACCATTGCAGAAGGAGATGCCGATTTATTCTTAGGGATGTATGCAAGTACAGTTCAAGAAGAGGAAAATAAGAGAGCAAACGAAGATGAATTTTTAGCAGGACAAATTAATAAAGAGGGTGGAAACCCCACTCAATTTATTGGATCGGCTGTGTTTAAAGAAGGCAAGATGATTGGAAAATTAACCGGTGAACAAACGAGGTTAGCCTTAATATTAGATGAAACGTTAAATATGTCCGATATCATTACCACCTACCCTGATCCACTAATGGATGAATATAGAATAGCGGTGAGGTTAATGAAGAGTAAATCAAATAAATAACAAAATGAACCTGCAAGGGAAAACACCGACTGTTGAAATAAAAATTCCAATAACGATTGATGTACTAGATGTCCCGAGTTTAAAAGACTATGCAAATGTTGAGAAGAACAAAAAACTGTTAAGAGAATCAATAGAAACCGCACTAGAAGATAACTTAATGGAATTGATTAAAATGACGCAACATGAATTTAAAGGAGACCCATTTAATTTGTCTTTAGAGGGGAGAAAAGAGTTTCTCACCATATCCCAATACGAGAAGTTTGATTGGATGAACAGTTATCCGAATCTTATTATTACAGTAGATTGTATGATTACAATCGGAGAATTTGGTAAGCAAATAAAAACACCGAACCTGAATGTGTTAAAGGATTGATTGTAGATGATATTCGTATTTTGGGCCATTATAGTATGTGCCATAACTTATACAGGAGGATATTCTTATGTCCTTTTTAGAACAAAAAAGAAAATGGGGGGCTTTGGAGTCTTACTGCTTACAGTTCTCATTATCATCCTCCCTTTTTTTGTGACCATCCATTAAAAAAGGACAGAGTATAAGGTTTACCAGTGTGAATTATTGGGAACAGTTTTAATGATATAAGTTAAACATTAAAACATCACGAATGAACGAAAGGGTGGAGATGATAATCATGAAAGAACAGTCTCTTCAAGTCACCCATGACTCTGTTAAAGATTATTTTATTCATATGCTATTAGATCACGGATTTGTTAAGTTAGAAGATGGAAGACAATTATATGAAGGCTCCTTTTCTGAATTAAAGGCACTTTGTCAGCAGCTTATTCTGATAGAGCAAGATATAGCATTATAACAACAGAGAGCGGTCAAGAGACGGCTCTTTACTTATTAAATTATTGTTTAAGAGGAGCTTGCCTATGTTTTGGTGGAGCTTTATTTTTATGGTTAGATTTGTGTTCATTCATTTACTCTCCAAAAATATGAAATTTTTATCCGTAATTCCAAGAAGTCGCTTCCTTTCAGTAGCAGGTGGAATCTCTGTTGCGTACGTGTTTGTTCACTTATTACCAGAACTTGAGGAGCATCAACAAGTTTTTGATGATGGGGAGGTGTGGGTTTGGCTAGGTAGTCATGCCTACGTTCTTGCTATGGTAGGGCTTAGCATATTTTACGGCTTAGAAAGACTAGTCAAAACTTCAAAGAGGAAAAATACTCGTCCATCATCAAAGCCTACTGCGGGTATATTTTGGTTACATATTTGGTCCTTTTTCCTTTATAATGCATTAATTGGTTCTCTCCTTGTACAAGAGGAATATGAGGGACTACATGAATTATTTTTTAACTTTTTAGCTCTTGCAGTACATTTTATTTCAAATGACCATGGCCTACGTGAACACCACCGACAAGTATACGATCGATTCGGGCGATTTATATTGGCTAGTGGGATTGTATTGGGGTGGATTGTTGGCCATGTTTTAGAAGTGAATGAAATGTTCCTTTCATTTCTGTTCGCATTTTTAGCGGGGGGTATTATACTAAATGTTTTAAAAGAAGAGCTCCCTGAAGATCGTGAAGCAACTTCTGGGCATTTATGACAGGAGTGGCTGGATACACAACACTGCTAATCATATAAGGTGTGGACTATCCGATTAGGGAAGGGATAGTCCATACTTTATTATTGGAATGTAACTTCTACTTTTGCCGTAACGCCTATTTTTCCGGTTGGAATAGGTGTTGTACTTTCGGAACTGACTCCTAGTACTTTCCCGTAAGGTGTTGGTGAAGTAGAAGTAGATAGCTCGACTATTTTAACGGGAGCTAGTTTTCCACCTACCGTTGATACATTTCCTAAGCTTCTAGCCTTTGCTAAAGCACGCTCATAGGCCTTAACTAGTGCTTGGTTGTAATATTCTTCGGTTTGTTCCACATCAAATTGTACGCTTTCTACGATATTAGCCCCATTAGTCACAGCATCATCTATGACTTTGCCAATTTTCGTTAAATCTTTCATCTTTACTTGAAACACTTGACGAACCTCATACCCTTTAAACCGCTGTTTTCCTTCAATATAATCATACTGTGGGTAAATTTGATAGGTGGACGTTTGTATATTTTTAGAAGGAATGCGGTTCATTTTAAAGGATTGTAATATTTCTTGGGAAATCGCTGCGTTTTCCTTTTGAGCCACTGCTAGTTCTTTATTTGAAGTTAAAACCCCAATTTTTGCATAGGCTACATCTGGTTCAACATTGATGGTATACGAACCGTACACTTTAATCGTGTGATCTTGTGATTTGGTTCCTCTACTATATGATAGATAAGGATACATCCAATCTCCTCCTTACACACATGTAAATGAACGAATTCTTCGTAAGTCTACTCCAAAGTATACCCAACCCCATCCAGTCCAACGATATCCACTTACACTTCTTCGACCCACAAAGGTAGGGTAAAACCAGTAAGATTGTCGATTATTTTGCCAAATATACGTATAACGAAACAAGCAGCCTCTTATGGAACCAGGATCAACAGCCATTACAGAAGCGGACTGTGTTTCAACGGGAATTTGAGATGGTGGTGGTCCAGGAGGCATTTTGGTTTCCACCTTGAGAAGGTGATTGGCCAGGGAATCCAGGTTGATTCGGTTGTCCCCCACCTTGAGGGAAACCTGGGAATGAGCTTAGTGGACTTGTAGGCGGTGGGAAAAAAGGCAATTGACGATACATAGACATACCCCTTTCTTTATCGTGATCTTCTGTTTTAGCCTATGTGTTCTTATGAATTTAGGTGCATAACTACTTAAGAAAAGTTAGTATATTGTTAGGGAAAGGGTTATTTGGGATAATGGGAAGTCTGTTTAACCAATGAACGGTTTAAACAGGTAGTTTATTAGAGTAGAGAAGGAGGTTTAAGACGTGGGGTTACTCATCGTTAGATTGGTAGCGTATCTTCCAATCTTTTATCGAATACCTAAAAGGTTAGACTCTCTTGAAAAAGAAGTAAAAAGGTTAAGTGATATGAATAGGTCATAGGAATTCTGCGTAAATAAGCCGCTACCGACGAGAGTCAATAACGGCTTGTTTTCTTACTTTTGTGTAGCGAATGAATGATGAATCACATCTTTTAATACTTTCGCAGAATGCTGGAACTGCTCATTTTCTTTCTCGTTTAGTGGAAGTTCAATCACTTCTTGAATGCCTTCACGGTTAATGATTGCAGGAACACCGATATATAAATCTTCCTGACCATACTGACCTTCTAAAAGGGCAGATACAGTGAGTATAGACTGTTCATTATTAAAAATGGCTTTCGTAATTCTAACGAGCCCCATTGCAATACCATAGTATGTTGCTCCTTTACGTTCAATAATGTGATAAGCAGCATCACGTACGTTGACAAATATATCATCTAAGTCGGTCATCAATTCATTGTTTGGCTTCTTGCTAGCCTGTTCCAATGGACTTAAACCAATGCGAGCGTGGCTCCAAACAGGGAATTCAGTGTCTCCATGCTCACCCATTATATAAGCGTGGACATTACGAGTATCAATATTAAAGTAATCCCCTAAAAGATAACGTAGACGAGCAGTGTCTAAAATTGTACCAGAACCGATGACCCTTTCTTTCGGTAGACCAGAAAATTTCCAAGTAGCATATGTTAAAACATCAACTGGGTTTGTGGCAACTAAGAAAATCCCATCAAAACCACTGTTCATTACCTCAGTCACAATCCCTTTAAAAATTTTGACGTTCTTTTCAACAAGATCTAATCGAGTTTCTCCTGGCTTTTGAGCAGCTCCTGCTGTAATAACAACTAGATCTGCATCATGGCAATCTGCATAAGTACCAGCATAAATCTTCATAGGAGAAGCAAATGCAAGTCCATGATTCAAATCACGCGCATCGCCATTAGCTTTGTTGAAATCTAGGTCTATTAAAACCATTTCTTGAGCAATCCCTTGATTTAACATGGCAAATGCATAGCTTGAACCAACGAAACCTGTACCAATTAGTGCAACTTTGTTTTTTCTTTTTCCGAACATCATCGATCACCCTTTTATTTTGAATTTAATTGTTAGTTTGAGAATTCTTTAAGAACCTAAAGGGTTCTAATTGTGAAAAGTTTCACAATATCTACAACTGAATAATAACACAATTTTGTTTGGTTGTGAAGTATTTCACATGTAGAATATACCATGTGTGTAGTGGAAAACAGTGTGATAAACATCACACCTTGTGAAGTTTGTTCATGGGATTCATAAATTTGTCATATTGAAAGCGTTTTTGTCTAGCCGGTTAAGGGGACAGGGACCTTGTCTTCTACCTTAGCTAATCTAACGAAACCTAGGACCCGACCGCCACCTACCACTAAAATGCTAAAATGGATTTAACAAAAAACAAAAAGCCTTGATCCGAAGCTCAAGGCTTTTAACTAAGAGTAAAAGGATATTATTTGGAGTTCAAGTTTTTCAGCAGGACAAAGTCCCTGTCCCCTCGTCCGTTCAATAGGGCGCATTTGTTGTAAAAAATATAATGTCATATAATATAGTTAGTGACTATTTTATATGACCTTTATTAGTTAATTATTAACAAAATAAAAATGAATGCAAGGAGGAATGAAAATGGCAGAGCATCATTTTCATTTAAAGGCGCATTGGCCAGGACTACGTAATGATGTAGGTGAAATCGAAGCCGATCATTTAGTGACAAAAATCTCTATACCAAAAGAAATGAACGGTCCCGGTATTGGTACAAATCCTGACGAAATGCTCCTTGGGGCAGCAGCAACATGTTATATTATTACACTAGCCGCAATGATGGAACGTAGTCAGATAGAGAAAGATGGATTAACGATGGAATCAGAAGCAATTGTTGATGTGACAGATGGTATATTTACATATAAAAAAATTATCCATCGACCAGAAATAGTATTGAAACAATATGCTTCCGATCGAGACAAAAAGGTCGCACAAAAGATTGCGGAAAAAGCTGAAAAATCTTGTATGATTAGTCGTGCAATTCAAGGCAATGTGGATATTCAATTAGAAGTAACTATTAAAACTGCTTAATTGTAGATTCAAATGAAGTTGTGGAAAGCCCAAATTTCATTGTGATTTAATAAGGTATATCAGTTAATGAGAGCTATAGTTTATTTAAGAATCGGTGACGATTGTCGAATAACAAAGGTAGAAAATGATTGAACTTAAATTCACATCGTGTCTTCAGGAGAAGAATCCATTTTGATTAATCTTTTTTCAAAATGGATTCTTTTCATTAGTGTTGATGTTAGGATTTGTGAGATATTTTTGATCAAACTTTTTTGATCAAACTTTATTCTAAAGCAACAATAGTAAAGCAAACAGAACTACACTGACGCGGAGATCGTGAAAAAAAGCGCACCACCTTCTAGGAAAAGCGCAAAAGTAGAGAACTAGACGCCAATGGTCCACTCCAATATAATCAATGAAGCCTTTGTAAAACTCCAACTTTTTCCACATAAAAAAACTACAGAGACAACTAGTCTCTGAGTCAAAGATCAATCATTAGTGTGGTAAAAATACCAACTGAATAAAGAATAACACGGCAAAAATATAGAGTAATGGATGAACGTCTCGCCATTCTCCTTTAAATACTTTTAATACAGGATACGTAATAAATCCGAATGCAATACCCGTCGCAATGCTTGATGTTAATGGCATAGTCAAGATAACCAAAAACGCTGGGAATGCTTCGTCTAATTTATTCCAATCTATTTGGGCGATATGTCCCATCATAAAGCTACCAACAATAATTAGTGCAGGAGCTGTTATGGCTGCAACACTTGAAATAGAACCTACTAAAGGAGCAAAGAATGCCGCAATAGCAAATAAACCTGCAACCGTTACGCTTGTTAAACCAGTTCGTCCACCTGCTGCAACACCTGAAGAGGATTCAATATAAGCAGTTGTTGGGCTTGTTCCTAGTGTAGCACCTACTGTTGTTGCTACCGAATCAGCTAATAGAGCTTGACGAGCACGAGGCATTTTCCCATCATTCATAAGACCAGCTTGACTAGCTACCCCGACCATTGTTCCTGTTGTATCAAAAATGGTAACAAGTAGGAAAGAGAAAATAACGGCATATAGTCCGTATGTGAATACATCAGCTAAATCGCTTAAACCAAAAGCAAATACTCCATCTGCAAACATTGGAAATTGAGCAATTCCTTGTTCAAACGACAATTCACCAGTGAAGAAAGCAATAATAGCTGTGATAATCATCCCAAAGAATAATGCCCCGTTCACACGTAAGATCATAAGGATTAATGTAACCAGTAATCCAACTAGAGATAAAATAACGGGTAGTGAATGTAAATCACCTAAACCTACGATGGTTGCGGGATTTGCCACAATGATTCCAGAATTTTTAAGACCAATAAAGGCGATAAATAAACCGATACCTGCTGAAATGGCATTTTTCAAGTTGCTTGGAATAGCTTCGATTAATTTTTCACGAAGTGCTGTTAAGGATAAAAGGACAAATAAGATCCCTGCAACAAACACAGAAGCAAACGCTACTTGGTATGAAACACCTCCACCTAATACAACAGAATAAGCGAAGTAGGCGTTTAAACCCATTCCTGGAGCAATCGCTATCGGATAATTGGCAACAAGACCCATCCATAATGTTCCGACGACTGCTGCGATTACTGTGGCAAGAAATACTTGGTTAAAGGGTACACCTGCGTCAGCCAATATACTTGGGTTAACGACAACGATATATACCATGGTTAGAAACGTAGTTAAGCCGGCTAGCAGCTCTGTCTTAACTGTTGTTTTATTTTCATCTAATTTAAACATAATGACCTCCAAAAACACGAACATTTTTAAACACAATTTATATAATATTCGTTTTTATGATTTTTTTCAAGAGTTTTGTTTTAAATTTTTTGTAAAGGAATATAACGAAATTGTCAGATTTTTATTCCAATCCTTCCATATTTCCAATACTATAGGAGTAACGACAGTAAAGGTTGGGATGACAAAATGTATAACAAATTAAAGAATTTATCAGTCCCTGAACAAGCAGAATATCTGACAGAAATGCTTGTCGAACGCTCGAGTATGAATGGAACAGATGGAGAAATCCAAAAAGCTTATTTGATATACGACATAATTAAGTCTTTCCCGTATTTTAAAGAGCATCCAGAACAAGTTTGGATTCAGGAACTAGAGAAGGATCCATTTCGCAGAAAAAATGTTTGGGCTCTTCTTAAAGGAGAGCAGGCTAAGACATTGCTGATGCATAGCCATTTTGACACAGTTGGTGTGGAAGATTTCGGAGAGTTAGAGGATATAGCACACAGTCCAAAAGCACTCCAGACATTTTTTCAGCAGTTTGATGAACAACCTGAATTGAAGAAAGAAGCGCAGTCTGGTGATTGGATGTATGGGCGCGGAGTACTGGATATGCAAAGCGGGGTAGCGGTCCATCTAGTTAATTTACTGTTTTATAGCGAAAAATCTAGTTTAAACGGAAACCTTTTATTTCTATTCAATGCAGATGAAGAAACCAACCATAGAGGAATGATTGGTGCTGTAGATGAAGTTCTTCGCCTTAAAAGAGAAGGATTAGACTTTTTAGCAGCTATCAATACGGACTTTATCTCTCCTCAATATAATCAGGAATCAATCAAAAGAGTATACACCGGAACAGCGGGGAAAGTGTTACCAAGTTTCAGTATTTATGGAAGAGAAGCTCATGTAGGAAATGCACTTTCTGCTATAGAGCCAACAACGTTAGCGAGTCATTTGGTTTCTAGAATTAATTATAACTTGGAACTTATGGAAGAGATCGACGGAGAATTAATTCTTCCACCAACTTGCTTGCAGCTACGTGATACGAAGGAGCAGTACAGTGTCCAGACACCAGTTTCGACGAGACTTTATTTTAATTACTTCCTTTATGAAAAAAGTCCAAACGACATCTTACAGGAATTAAAAGAAATAGCACAACATGTTGCTGATGAATATGAGAAGATGGCCATTCGGAATGACAAGGTGTACCGTTCGAAACATCATCTCCCTCTATCTACGTTACAGTGGAAAATAGAGGTGCAAACGCTTCAAGAATATGTAGAGTATTTAACGGAACAAGGCATACAGGTTCAAGATCTTATGAAGAAGGTAAACCTAGAGGGGGATGAGCGAGCACAAGCTTTTGAAATGGTAGATATATTGCAGCAAGCAGATCCTAAGAAGCACCCAAGAATCTTACTATTCTTTGCTCCCCCCTATTTACCAAGTAATTATTTGTCGAGGGATAACTCTTATGGTGAATTCATTGAAGAGCAGTTAGAGGAACTTCTTCCGAAATTACAGGAGCAATACAATGAAGTGTTTGCCATGAAGCGATTTTTTCCTTATTTATCGGATGGGAGCTTTTTATCGATACATCAATCAGATCAAGAATTAGATGAGTTAAAGCAGAACATACCTTATCAAGAGGTATTACTGCCTGTGCCATTTAAAAGTATTAAAGAATTGTCTATTCCTTCTCTGATTTTTGGCGTATACGGAAATGATGGTCATCAGTGGACGGAACGACTATATAAGCCTTATTCATTTCATAAACTTCCTTTTATCATACAAGATGTAGTGGAAAGGTTATTAGAAGAGAAACCATGAGAAGTGCTAGGACTCCTCATGGAAAAAATTTCTAAAATGCTCTTCTTCGTCAATCGATGAATTAGAGTAGTAAGGATTTTCTTCTGTTGCATCTTGTGGATCTACGTTTGTTTTGATGACTAGGGTAGGACTAGACGAAGGAGCTGCAATCATTCGGTCCTTTAATTCTTTAAAATCTGGTAATGATTCGTTGTATTTCACTATACCACCTCCCTAGATTAGTTTGCCCCAGGATGGGTGAAATTAAAAACCCCCTTAAACTATTTGGTTTAAGGGGGTGTTGTTTATTTTACAAATTCAACAACGGATTCTAGTGGTAGTCGGCTAGAAGGACGAGCTTCTTGAAGTGGCTTTCCGATTGTAATTAACATAACAGGAACATAGCGATCAAAAATTGAAAATTCTTCTACTAATGCTGCTGGGTTAAATCCGCCGATTGGGCAAGTGTCATAGCCGCTGGCTTTAGCAGTTAGCATAAATTGCATCGCTGCTAATGAAGCGTTGCTGAATGCTGCATCGCGTGCTACTTGTTCACTTTGGTATGCACCTTGAATTTGAGCGTTTAGTGCATCTTTAATCTCTTGTGTCATAAATCCAGCTTCCACGGCAGGATTAAATACAGGATCAACATTCTTGTTTGCTTCTAAGTCACCTAAAACCGCAATGACGGCAGAAGCTTCAAGGACTTGCTGTTGATTGTAGGCAATTGGAAGTAATTTTTCTTGAATTTGCTTTTCGTCAAACACTAAGAATTTCCAGTGTTGTAAGTTCCAAGCGGATGGTGCTTTTGTGGTAATTTCTAACATCTTTGATAACTCTTCACGAGAGATTTTATGGTTAGGGTCGTAAACCTTAGTGGAACGACGCTCTGTTGCTACATCAAAAAAGTTTGTCATAATCTGATGTGTCCTCCTTAAATGGATAATATTACTACTTAAAAGTTAGTAACTTTTTGTAAGTGAGTTTAGTGTATACCATGAAAAGAAAAATGGTCAAGAAATCTGTTTAAGGAGCATGCAACGGGTGTAGCACAGAGGTATATAGTAAGCGACCACCCTATCATAGTATGAGCAAAAAATGTGGAGTGAAAGAATTAACTACGCTGGTTCCATTATTTACATGACAATGAATATGAAAAATAGGGAAAAAGAGACAAATTTTATTTTTGTCTCTTTTTTATGTTTGCTAAGTATAAACCAGTGGAACTGTGAAGGGAAAGAAATTGTCTGTATTGATCCTCAAACAGGTTTGGAGCATGTCGATAGGCCAAATGACCAGCGTTACTCGCAATTACCAAGGTTAACAGTTGAACTTTTTCCTTAAGAGTTATGAGTGTATCTAAATGAATCTGATCAAATTCTCCCATGAACCAAAAGTAGGGAGCTTCTATTAACGGAAGTTCTTGTTCAAATGGATAAGAAAAGAATAAATCGACAATTTGTTTCATAACGTCGGGATTCATCGTGACGCCGTACTCGATAAACTTTTCTGGTCCTTCGTCAACGGTGAGTAAACGAGGAATAACAGAGTTTGCATATTGGCCGATCCAATCTTTAAAGTCTAAATTATAGAACGTTTCCTGGTTCCTTTGAAACGCTTGAAATAAATCGGTTTTTGGTTCAGCGAGGTAGCCACCAACACAAGCTAAAGAAGAAACCATATCGGGGTAGCGAAAAGCAAACGCGCCTGCAATAAAATTTCCAAAGCTAAGTGAACATAGGTGAGCTTTAGTAATGCCTACAGTATGATAAATTTCTTTAAGCTGTTCAGTAAGAGTATCGATGGATAAGACTATATTTTCTCCACGGTCAGTACCATGACCTAATAAGTCATATTTAATAACATGATAATCGTTAGACAATGATTCAAACTGATATTTAAAGGCTTGTTGATTTCCTACAACCCCATGAATAAATATGATGGCTTCACCACTGCCTTTTTGTTCAATGTTCAACGCGCAAGCCTCCTTTTCTTCTTATGTATTATAGAAGGTTTTACCATAAGCGTAAACAAAAGAGATGTTTACAGGGTTATTCATATTCCATTGGCCTGTCCCATAAAGTGTAGGGGAGGAGGGGTACAATGTGGAAAGAGTTTAAAGAGTTTGCAATGAGAGGAAATCTGATTGATTTAGCGGTAGCTATCATGGTAGGGAGCGCCTTTAGTAAAATTGTTGACTCTCTTGTTCAACATATTATGATGCCCGTTATAAGTGTGCTAATTGGTGGCATAAACTTACAAGCACTCACATTAAGATACCGATCTATTTATATTCCATATGGAGAGTTTTTGCAATCATTAGTGGATTTTTTCATTATTACTGCTAGCATTTTTTTCATAATTAAAATGATGAATAGAATAAAAGGGAACCGGAATAGCTCGTATGAAATTCAATCTGCATCTGAATTGGATGTGTTAAAAGAGATACGAGATTTATTAAAAGAAGAACAGAAACTAAAGCAAGTATCTATCACCCTTCGGGCAAATAAACGATATGATCATCATAAAACCAATAAAAGATAACCCTAAACCTCGTCTTATTTGACGAGGTTTAATCATGTCCATATAGATATTAATTCCAATTGTTTTTAAAGAGATCTTACTCCATAACGGTTGATTTGTTCTCTAGTTTTTGGTAATATCTACTATTGCTCCCCAATCACCCACAGATTCCTTTCATGACGGCTGCAAATAATCGAAAGGAGAAGCGAAGGATGGAAAAACAACCACTTCACCCTGAATTTCAACAAGAGGCCAATCGATTAGAATTTACGAAGAGATATATCGACGCAGTCATTAAAACAGCCCAAACAAGTAAAGATCAATTTAAGCAAAATATGAAAGAAGCGTTTGGAGATGAAGATTTTATTGAATCCTCTGCTGCTTACACCGACTTAATTGCGAATGCAAGCTTTTTTGACATGTCTCAAGATGAAGTAAATGCTCTCATCAAAGCTCGGAACAAACCATACTTTGCAAGAATCGATTATAAGAGAGAAGAAAGCGCGAACCATGAAAAGCATTACATAGGAAAGACATCTCTTTATCAACGTGAAAACCAGGAGCAAATCATTGTGGATTGGCGTTCACCTATTGCTAATCTCTATTATGAAGGACGAATTGGTAAGGAAAGCTATCAAGCTGAAGGTGAAACATTTCATGGTGAGCTTACGTTAAAGCGCCAGTATATGATAGAAAAGGGAAATTTAGAGGAAATACGTGATATTGATTTAACCACCATGGATGAATTACTTCAAGATTCCCTAGCGAAAAGCTCAAGTAACCGTTTAACAGAAATCATTTCCACTATTCAAGAAGAGCAAAATCAAATTATTCGTGCTGACCTAAATAAACCGATCATTGTTCAAGGAGCGGCCGGAAGTGGCAAAACGACCATTGCCCTGCACCGAATATCCTATTTTATCTACCAATACAAACAATACTTTGATCCAAGTCAGTTGATGATTTTGGCCCCAAGTCATTTATTTATAGATTATATATCAGAAGCACTTCCTGAACTTGGAGTAGAGAGAATCAGACAAACCACATTCTCTGACTATGCACTCACCTGTATTGAAAAAACATTACGAATACGTAAAGATGATAAATTAATGAATTTAGTCGAAAATCAAACAGAAGCCTCTCTGGTAGCGGCAGATGTGGCTAGATTTAAGGGTTCTAGAGAAATGAAAAGAACACTTGACCGTTATATCCAACACATTTTTTTAAGATTTCAGACGAAAGATGACTTCTATATTGATAAATACCGCTTATATGCAGCAAATAGATTTAATAAGCTGTTGATAGAGGAATATCATTATTTACCTCTATATAAACGGATTGAGAAGTTAAAGGGGATTTACAAGGTACGGTAAAGAATAATCGCCAGCTTATGTTACAAAAAGTAGAAAGATTTTTCGATGATAAAATTGAAAAAGCCCTTTTTAGAAAAGAAAGTCCAGAGCGCAGGGAGTATGTGACGAAAGCGTTGGATAAGAAAGAAGAACGCATCGTGCAACTCAAAAAAGAAATTCGCAACGGGGTGAATTCTTATTTTAAGCAGTTTGAAAAAAAGAATATTTTGAACTATTACAAAGAGTTATATAGTAACCCAACCATGTTAGTCGAGCTTTCAAATGAGGAATTAACCATGCAGGAAGCTGAAATGATTTGTGATTATAGCAATAGGCAATTTACGTCAGGTAGAGTGGAAGTTGAAGATTTACCCGCACTCCTTTACTTACAAACCCATCTATTTGGAGTGGATAAACAACATCGAGCAAAAAATGTAGTGATTGATGAAGCGCAAGATTATTCTTATATGCAGATTCAGTCCTTAAAATCAGCACTGGATACTGATATGTTTACACTTGTTGGAGACTTGGCTCAAGGTATTCACTCTTATCGAAGTATCTCAAGCTGGGAGCCCCTATTAAAAGAAATCTTCCCACGAGCGACATATAAAGAACTACAAAAAAGCTATCGGACAACCGTTGAAATTATGAATGAAGCGAATAAATTGCTTGAAAAGCTACCAAACACATTTCCGAAAGTAACGCCAGTTGTGAGGTACGGAGAGACTCCCACCTACGACCAGATAACTTCTGACTTTCAAGGTCATCTGTGGGAAAGATTATTAAGCTATAAAGAAGACGGCTTACAAACATTTGCTATTATCGGCAAAACAGCGAATGAATGCGAAAAGATTGCAGATGAGATGAGTGACAGAAAAGATGAATTTGTTATGTTAAAAGAAAATGAAAGAATTCCGAAAGATAAGGTCGTCATTGTCCCAAGCTATCTATCTAAGGGTTTAGAGTTCGATGTAGTGTTCTTAGTATCAATAGATGAACAATTTAAAGAATCAAATGTATTAGACATAAAGCTCCAATATGTGGCAATGACTAGACCACTTCACCGATTGCATTTATATAGTAAAAATAAGGATGCATTTATAAAATAAATTGGTTGTCAAATGAAGGCGGAATTTACTTGAATTCCGTTTTCTTTTCATTTTATATGAATATTTATCTCAATTTCAAAATAAATTATATTGTTGTCTAGCTTTTACGTTTCAGAGCCCAACCTTACGGGAATTAGAAGGGAGGAGCGTGGATTTCAATTCTTAAAATATACATAAAGATTCATTTATTCTTATTCATCCTAGATCATTCTAGTTGAATTAATATATTGAAAAGGGGACATGGACGATGAGTTCAGTAAAGGTTGCAGTTATTTATTACAGTTCAACAGGTACGAATTATCAGTTAGCGGAGTGGGCAAAGGAAGGTGCGGTAGAGGCTGGGGCTGAAGTAAAAGTGTTGAAAGTGAAAGAATTAGCACCGAAGGCAGCGATTGAGTCCAACCCAGCATGGAAACAACATGTTGAGGAAACCCAACATGTCCCGGAAGTATCTCTACACGACTTAGTATGGGCTGATGTGTATATATTCTCAAGTCCTACGCGATACGGGAACATCCCTTCACAACTTCAACAATTCTTTGACACAACGGGTGGATTATGGTTTCAAGGAAAGTTAGCAAATAAGGTTGTGACAGGCATGGCTTCTGCTAGTAACTCTCATGGCGGACAGGAGCAGACCATTCAATCCATTTATAAGACGATGATGCACTGGGGAGCGATTATAGTACCAGCAGGCTACACAGACGATAGTATTTTTGCTGCTGGTGGAAACCCATATGGTACTAGTGTCACCATTGATCAAGAAGGAAACATGATTGAAAATGTAGAGGCGGCGGTGAAGCATCAAGCTAAGCGTACCGTGTCTATTGCTAAATCACTTCAATAGAAAACAGGGCAATGAACTTTTCTATCGTTCATTGCCCTGTTTTTTGATTCATAGCCATTCATTTGCTAAGCTAAGAGAATGAATGAAACAAGGAGAGATCCTATTAGATGGAAATGGAATCAACTATATCAATTACATATGTACAAAGCAAAAAAGTGATCAATCAACTTATGCAAGTAACAGAAAATAAGTATTACACTCTAACCTTACTTGAATGGGGGATTTCAACACATGATCAAACATTTAGTATACTTGAAGTCTTGGATATCTCCTATCGTTCTTTTTCTAATCATGGGGGTATTTTATATTTGCACACAACAAAAGGCTTATTTCCTTTTCATATAAAAGAGTCTCCTGAACCTTTTATTGAGAAATGCCAAGAATGGCTAGAACAAAAAAATAGAGGATGAAAATTCACCCTCTACCTTCAATTTGCTTTCTGGTATTCTTCATTTTCTATCGCATCTAAAAAATGATCAACATACTTGGCGTCCCACTGTGTACCTTTACCGGACTCGAGTATAGCCCTTGCCTTATGGCTCGGCATTCCCTTTCGATATGGACGATCTGATGTCATCGCGTCATAAGAATCAGCAACAGCTATAATACGACCGAAAAGTGGTATGTCTTCTCCAGCTAATCCTTCAGGATATCCTCTACCGTCATATCGCTCGTGATGGTATTTAATCCCTGGAAGAATAGGGCGTAATTCAACAGGTAACTTTACTTGTTCTAAGATATTGGCCCCTATTACTGTATGTGTTTTTATTTGTTGAAATTCAAAGTCTGTTAATTTCCCCTCTTTTAATAGAACAGAATCTGGTATGCCTATTTTTCCAATATCGTGGAGTAGAGCAGATTTTCTTAGGAGGTCTATTTCTTGATGAGAAATTCCAGCTTTTTCTGCAATCATCACAGAATACTCAGCGACACGAATGGAATGTCCTGCTGTATAAGGATCTCTAGCATCTAATGTAGCTGCAAATACTGTAAAGAAGCTTTCAAGTAGTTGTTCATTCCGTTCATCTCGCTCTTTTATACTTGAAACCATATGATTAAATCCACTTACAAGGTTAGAGAATTCGTCTGTATAAATATTGTTCATCGTGTCCAAGTGTCCTTGCTTCACCTTGGCAAATTGCAGCTTTAGAGAATTAATAGGAGCATCAATACTTTTATATAACAAAATAGAATTGATAAAAGAAAGAGTCGTAATGACAGCTAAAACAAAACCAGCCCAAGTCCAATAGCCATTTGAACCATATTCATCTAATCGTACGTTTGATGCTAAAATAAATAATAGTATAGGAAATGTTGCGGTAAAGATAAAGGAGGTTAAAAGCTTTTTCTTTATACTAGCATAGTAATCATGATTTCCATCATCCATAATTCTTAGTTTATGTCCTCTTAATTGAATGTCTAGTATTAATCGTTGACTGGACTCAGAAGTCTGAAAAAACTCAATAACAGCATGAAGCGTTGCAATTAAAATAGCACCTCCACATGCATAGACAACGTATATATAGGGTAAGTGAATCCACCCTTTATAGATAAAAAGAAGGATCAGAATGACAGCTGGAATGGAAAGGCCAAATAAATGTGGACCTAATATTCGTTTAACGGTTTCAATGGGAAAACGTTTAGCAGCGACTAAAGCTTGGTCATATTCTTCTTTAGAGGGTAGTGATCGTTCATAAAATTGTTTAATAGGTTTAATATTCTTTCTGTAGCTTAGAATTTCTCCTGCAAACATAAAGATGGAAGAAAACATAATAATAAAGCACAATAGCGTGATTTCAAATGGACTAATATCAAGAAGTGTGTAAAAAATAAAAACACTTCCAACCCCAAAAACGGCAAGAGAGGAACTGACTATGTAATGTTTTAGTGTTTCTCGCTGGAATTTCTTAAAACTTTCCATCATTTCCTCTCCTTTCTTGTCAATAGATGTATTATACCATTTACACTTTTCGAAAGGGAGATTGATTTATTGTCAATTTATGCAAAAAGCATCCATCTTTTTTCCTTAGGGAGAGGTGCTAGTATAGTAAATGGCTCCTCTGAAATAGGATGAACAAATTGAACACTTTTAGCATGGAGAGCTTGGCCGTTTGGGTCTTTTGTTCCTCCATATAATGTATCCCCCAATATTGGATAGCCTAAATGACTCAAATGAACTCGTATTTGATGAGTTCTACCTGTTTCTAAAGATAATTCTAACAAGCTAAGATTATTTATGTTCTTTACTACTGTGTAATGAGTTACCGCAGTTTGACCATTAGGCGAAACTCTTCTCCTAGTAGGGTGATGACGATCTTTGCCAATCGGTTTTGAAATCGTATCATGATTTTTCTGTAATTGGCCATTCACGATGGCAAGGTATGTTCTTTTAATGTGTTTATGTTGAAGCATTCTGTCTAAGATTGCTTGACTTAAATGATGTTTAGCGAAGATAACCGCTCCGCTAGTGTCACGATCAAGTCGATGAATCGGATGTGCCCTGCACTTAACTCCTTGAGATTCAAAATAACTAGCTACAAAGTTACTTAATGAATCGTGTTGGTTTTCGTGAGAAGGATGAGTATCAACTCCAGTAGGCTTATTCACCACCAATAAATGATCATCCTCAAATAATATTTGTAGTCTACCCACTGTTGGTATAAATCCATAGTCTTCTTCTATAAAAAGGGAAAAAGATACTATCACCTATTTGAAGGGGAACCTTCCAGTTTGCTTTCTCATTATTTAATAGAATGCTGTTCTCCATTCTCCACGTATGGACCAACTTTTTAGGAGCCATCCACTTATCTTTAAGAATCTCTTCTATAGTTAATCCCTCCCAATTAGAAGGGGCATCAATCTTACAATAATTACCTATTTTTTGTATAAGCATATGGAACCTCCAAAAATCCTAATGTGGTCGTTCTTTTCTTAGGGCACTTGTTTCTGAAGCATGCATGGTGAATCTTACCACAGTCTTCAGGCCAATACATATGATATTCTAGTAGCAGCATATAGGTAGGGTGGGATAAATAACATGAAAGTACTCATAGCATCAACAGAGGAACAAGAAGCTGAAATACTCGACCTTCTTGATTATATGTACGAAGAGATTTTCCCTCAATTTTTTTCTGATGTAGAAATTGAAAAGTTTAGAGGGGAGCATTTCTTACATATGTCTCGTGAGGAGCTTTCGTATTACGGAACGCGTAAGGAATATTTTATGATATTATCTAGTCTTCAAACCATTATATCAATCATTGAATCCAAACAGAAAGAAAAGCAGTATGAGTATTACAGAAACTTATTTCTTCAAAATGTAGGTATACTTGAAGAAAACGGGATCACTTGTCCTTTCGAACTGGATCATTTCCTCATTAAGAATACAGACATAAGTCGATTTGGGAAAGCGGCGAATGTCTACTTGGCGTAAGAATAAAAAACTCGGAGTTTATAAATTAAACTCCGAGTTTTTTTGCTAATTAAAATGTGAAACAGATTAATCTACAACTTCACTATTTAACCATGTGCGTAAATCTTCTTCAGGATGTGCACCTACTAAGCGGCTTACTTCTTGTCCGTTTTCAAAATGAATGATGGTTGGAGTTGCTTCGATGTTGTAGTCTATCCACCCTTGTTCAAATTCTTTCACATTATACTGAACCATATATATACCAAGTTCATCTGTGATTGGCACAAGAATTGGTGTAGTTGAGCGACAATGTGGGCAATCAGAAGCATAGAAATACACAGTCACTTCTTCCCCGTTTTCTAATTTTTCATCTAGCTCATCTGGAAGAATGACATTTTGGTAATTCGGATCATCTAAAATTTCTAACGTTGAAGCATCCAATGTAGCTTTTCCAAATGGATTTCCTTCTGCAGCTTGTTGATTCTGGTAATAGGTTAATCCACCAATTGCACCAAATAATATAAGTATACCAAGTGTAAAAATGATAATTTTTTTCACTGTTTTTCCTCCTTTAAAGACCGTTGTAGCAGAAATGTTGAAATGAAAATGATAACAAATGCTGTTAAAGCTAAGAATGGAATGGTAATAAATCCAAGAAAGTTAATATATTCTCCTGTACAAGGTACTCTACCACATGAAGGGGCAGCTTCAGTAAGAAACGTTAACTTTTGTAAGGAATAATGATAAGCGGAGACGAACAATCCCAAGCTTGACAGGATTCTTGTATACATCCATATGTTTCCATCTTTTTTGGCAATGGCCACCGCGTAAAGAATCGTCATAGGATACAWTWAAWTCCTTTGATACCAACATAAGGWACAAGGTTCATAGCCCTTTATTTCTGAAAAATACAAGGAGCCCATCGAGGCAATTAAGCTAGCTGCGAACCCTAAAAATAATACATTCTCTTGTTTTTTAGACATGCCGCTACCTTCTTTTTAATTAATTTAAGCTATACCCATTTTAAAATATACACTACTATGAACATATGAACAATAAATGAAACATTCTTGTCCTTTTTGTGAATAAATTTTGAGTTTATCTTTTTAAAAAAGAAGGGAAAAAATAAACGTCAATAGAGGAGTGAGAAAATGGCTACCAAATTAGATTTATCACAATATGAGAAGAAAATTCGAATTCGAAAAATAGAAAAGTCAAGATATACCAGAGATTATTGAACTTCAGCATATATGCTTTCCAGGTATGGATCCATGGAAACAGGAGCATTTATTAAGCCATCTAGAAATGTTCCAAGAAGGTCAACTAGTTGCCGAGTTAGAAGACAAGGTTATTGGGTCTTGCTCAAGCTTAATGATAAATTTTGATGAATATGATGATCGTCATTCCTGGGATGACATAACAGATAATGGATACATAACGAACCATAATCCAGAGGGATATAATCTTTATGGCATTGAAGTAATGGTTCATCCAGACTTTAGAAAAATGAAGGTTGGTCACAGGCTTTATGAAGCTAGGAAAGAGCTGGCAAGAAAACTAAATTTAAAAAGTATTATTATTGGTGGACGAATCCCTAATTATCATAAATATTCAACTGAAATGAGTCCAAGAGAGTATGTGGACGATGTATCTAGACACAAAATTTACGATCCTGTACTAAGCTTTCAGCTCCTTAATGGATTTACGTTGATGAGAATTAATCCAAACTATTTAGATGATGATGTGCAATCTGGGAAATATGCAACGTTAATGGAATGGAATAATATCGACTACCGTCCTTCGACTAAAAGATATTTTAAAACGAGTTACCCTGTTAGAATTTGCGTGGTTCAGTACATGATGAGAAAAATTAATTCCTTTGAAGAGTTCGCTAACCAAGTTGAATATTTCACCGATGTAGCATCGGATGCAAAATCTGATTTTGTCGTGTTTCCTGAAATCTTTACAACTCAGCTTATGAGCTTTTTAAATGAAAAATCGCCTAGTCAGGCAGTTAGAAGAGTGACGGAATTTACTGAGCAATATATAGAACTTTTTACAGATTTAGCCGTACGTTACAACGTGAATATTATTGGTGGCAGCCATTTGGTAAAAGAAGAGAATGATGAAATTTATAATATAGCTTATCTTTTTAGAAGAGACGGTACGATTGAAAAACAATACAAAATTCATATTACACCAAACGAGAGAAAATGGTGGGGCATTAGTGCTGGGGATGAGGTAAAAGTTTTTGACACGGATTGTGGTCGAATTGCTATTCAAATTTGTTACGATATTGAATTCCCAGAATTAGCACGAATCGCTACAGATAAAGGGGCAAAAATTATTTTTACCCCATTCTGTACGGAAGATCGTCAAGGGTATCTTCGAGTTCGTTATTGTTCACAGGCACGAGCTATCGAAAATCAAATTTACACCGTTATTTCTGGTACCGTTGGCAATCTACCTCAAACAGAGAATATGGATATTCAATATGCACAATCTGCTATCTTTGCCCCTTCAGACTTTGAATTTGCACGCGACGGAATTGTTGGAGAAACCAATGCAAATATTGAGATGGTGATGATAGGGGATGTAGACCTCGAGGTTCTGAGAAGACAAAGACAATCTGGTACTGTTCGTCAGCTTAAAGATCGTCGTCATGACCTGTATAGCATCAACTATTCAAAATCATAATGAACTAAAGAGGGTGTCCCAAAAGTATAATCTTTTGGGACACCCTCTTCTTTTCTCAACAAATGATCATCAATAAATAAGCCCGGTTGATTTCCGCGAAAGGTACTCCATTCTCCGGGGCGGAGGTGAGCCTCCTCATAAAATGCTGCGCATTTTATTCGTGCGGTGAAAACTCGAGTAAGCCTATTCAAAGTCCTCGGGCTAAAGCCCTGTGGGGTCTCACCTTTTCCGCTATTTCCCTCGTGAGTCTCGCGCCTGCAGCGAGAACCAACCTAATTAAAATGAAAAGATGTGATAATTCTAAAATAATAATAAAAAAGAAATACTTCAAAAAAATCGTCTTTTAACGACCTTTTGAGTCAACCTCTTTACTTTTCATTTATGTTTCTGGATTTTTCCATTACACTATTAATAGATCTACTAAAAGGAGCGAGGTGACACCTATGCCAGATTGGTCTTATCATATTATGTTTCATCCATTTTTAAAGAGACTACCTCCTTTTCATTCTAGAGAATTTATTCATAAAGGAATGACTAGTATTTCAAATCTCCCAAAAGGAGAAAAAATCATTCATTTTCTTGGAAGAGAAGAAAGCTCTCCTCAATTGATAAAGACTATAGATGATAATTTACTCGTTAATTCTATTGGACTATCAGGAAAAATAGATCCTTTACTGACAGGTACAAAAGCTTTTTCGAATTTAGGATTTTCATTTATCGAGGTTGGTCCAGTGACAATCCAACCTAAAAGAGGTACTCCACCTAGTAGGAATCCCAATACGCAGCAGGTTGAATTTTCTAGTGATTTGGAGTTGATTGGATTAGAGGCAACAAAGAGGAAACTTAAAAAACTCTCTATCTCTCAAGCTATCTTCATTCGATTGGCTGGAACGACTTCGGAAATACGTATGCTCATACAAGAATTAAATTCCGTGGCAAGCGGTTTTATTGTTGATGTCTTCGATGAGGACTACACGCAATTTACACATAACCCTATATACGTTTCTACAGCATTAAACGATTTACACATTCAAGCTAGTGGGATGTCTAAGAGTATTAAAGGGTATGTTGTGGAACTTGGTGAAGAAAATGTGAATTCACTCACACTAAAAAAACTACGTGATTTCACTAGTAAGTGCCCTGCTAAAACACTGCTAACATCAGGTGGAATTTCTGAACCAATTCACGGAGTACAATTATTAAAATCAGGAGTCGACCTTATCATGCTTCAAGGGGGCTATGTTACATCAGGTCCTGGTCTTACGAAAAGAATAAATGAAGCATTACTAAATTTAGACGTTCAACAACCTGAAGAAACTCCTGGATGGAAATCTTTTTGGATATTTGGCCTCCTTATATTTTTAGGCGGGTTACTAGCTCTACTTTTTAGCATTACGACGATTCTTCTTCCCTACGACGAAACCTTCTTACGAATGCAACGAGAAGAGATTTGGGCTTTTAATGAAAGAATTATGCTATTCATGACTCACGATCGAATCACCCTTGCTGGGACGATGATCTCAGGCGGAATTCTCTATATGACCTTAAGCTATTTTGGTGTCAAAAATGGGTTAAAATGGGCAAAGGATGCTATTAATGCAGCAGCGATCATTGGATTTTTAGGCATCTTTGCTTTTATTGGCTTTGGATATTTTGATTGGCTCCATTTAGTATTTTGGATGATTCTTCTTCCTTTTTATATTGATGGGTATAGAAAGACAAAAGATAGTAAAGAAACACCAACATCCTCCAATTTATTCAATGATTCTGTTTGGAGAAAGGGCGTGCTCGGTCAATTTTTCTTTGTCATGCTTGGATTTGCCTTCGTTATTGGAGGGGTTGTCATTTCAACATTCGGAGTAACGAGTGTGTTTGTTCCAACAGACCTTCTGTATATTTGTATGACACCTGACCAGCTACAAATGTTTAATGATCGATTAATCCCCGTGATTGCCCATGATCGTGCAGGCTTTGGAAGTGCGCTTCTTAGTGTAGGAATTTTAGTCCTTACTTTATCCCTTTGGGGGTTCCAACAAGGACAAAAATGGATATGGTGGACATTGTTTTTAGGAGGGCTACCTGCATTTATTTCAGGTATTTCAATTCATTTTATTATAGGTTACATTTCTTTTATTCATCTATTACCTGCTTATGTAGCTTTAGGTTTATATTGTCTAGGACTATACTTTAGTTATCCCTTCTTTAGGAAAAGCTCTGTTAAATAACGTCACTAGCTTTCTGTAGAAAGTTAACACACATCTCAGTACTTATTAATAATTCCTTAGAAAATAAATTACAAAGAAGGAGCAGTCGAAAAGATCTTAAGAATTAATAGAAAGAAGACTACATATTTTACTTATAGTCTTCTTTCTATATTTCCTAAAAATTACTTAATTATTTAATTTTAAGGATACAGGTTGTTCTTGGAATTCCACTCCCTTTTCCACACTACCTACTTCATTTAATGGAACAAAACTAGTTGTTCCAGGTAAAAGTAAGTCATCAATTTCTAATACTGCTTTATCTACTCCCCTATACCTTCCGATGAAGATACCTGCTGATTCTTACCCCAAAAAAAGTAACCCCTATTGGTTCACCACGTCGAAATCGTTCACGGATCGTTTGTTCAAGTCCAGAAATAGTGCAAGAGCATGTATTGAACGTAATACTTGGCTTATGACCATGAAAGCTCATCTTTCTCCTCCTTTCAATTTGATATACTTCATTGTATTTACTAGAGAAGAAAGATGTATAGACACGTAGCTTTACTTTATTAAAAATCAGCAAATCTCTTTCTTTATGAGAAAAAACGAAAAACCATTAAGGAATAAGCTATCAATACTGCAAAGTTTACAAGGCTGAATCAAGTAGTGTCATAGTATTTTTGAACTTTTAGAATATCCAATCATCCTATTCCGAATTGAAAATACTAGTAGCAACATAAAGGTTATCATATATTCAATAGTAAATACCTCTTCTTCATTCCTTTTTTGCTACTTTAAGTGGTACTATAACGTATATATACCAAACGAGGTGAATGGGATGAAAAAGCGTTGGCTTTTAGGAATTGGCGGATTGGCAAGTGCAATAGCTGGCCTAGGAATCTACTCAACAAACCGTTTATTACATATGGAGAAAAAGAATGATGAAGAAATTCTTCAGAGAGAGATCAACTATCACATGGTAAATATGGAAGAATATGAAGCACTTCCAAAAGAAAATGTCACCGTTCCTTCTGGGCATGGTTATACTATTCATGGTGTTTTTGTGAAACCACATAACACAAAGAAATTTGTCATTTTCGCTCATGGAATTACTGTTAATAAAATGACGTCTATTAAATACATGAACCTTTTTATTAAACGTGGATACAATGCTGTCATTTATGATCACAGAAGACACGGGGAGTCTGGCGGAGCTACCTCTACGTTTGGCCATTTTGAAAAAGAAGATTTAAAAACGGTGATTAAAACTCTAAGAGAGCGTGAAGGTGAAGAGATGACCTATGGTTTACACGGAGAGTCCATGGGTGCCGTCACTTCCTTGCTTTACGGAGGAATTGCAGAGGACCCTCCTCAGTTTATCGTTGCTGATTGTCCATTTTCAGATTTTGAAGAGCAAATCCTCTATAGATTCAACGTTGAGATGAAATCAAATGGAAAATGGCTTCTTCCCATCACAAATCTATTTTTAAAATTGCGTGGTGGATTCACGACGAAAGATGTGTCACCACTTAAAGTTGTAGAGAATATACCATGTCCTGTTCTATTCATCCATAGTAAAGACGATACGTTTATTCTCCCTGCTATGACTCAAAGCTTATTTGAAAAAAAGAAAGGTGCTAAAAAACTTTACATTGCACCATACGGCGAGCATGCAGAGTCCTATCTTCGAAATCAAGAAGAATATGAGAGAGTACTCAATGAATTTCTAGTAGAACATTCTTTAGTAGATAAATTATGATGATGCCTAGAAATGTCGAGCTTACATTTAGAGCCGTTCATGGGAATGATAAAACAAACCTGTATCTGTTAACTATTCGTAGTATTATCAAGAAGATTGAACGTAGATTTAATGGGCGATTACAAGATCCATACCCAAAGCTTAGCTATCATTTTGTTGCCCCCTTCATCCTTTATGATGGTACCATTCTTGCTCTTAAAACCGCACCACCAAATGTAGAATTTCAACAAGAAATACTAGCTCTTAAAGCTTTTCAATCTCCTAAATTTGTGCGACTTGTAGAGTACAGCTTGGAGGAAGGTTGGATGCTCCTTGAAGCATTGAATCCTGGAGTGACCTTAAGAGAATACGATATACCTGACGATGAAAAAACGAAGATTGCCCTATCCATTTTAGCTTCTACTTGGCAGCCTATTCAAGAAGCAAAGGGATTTCCACATGCCAATGAATGGCTGCGTAGTATTGATACCTATAAGGGAGAAGACATTCCCTCTTCTATCATGAATCTTGCAAAACAATGGAAAGATGAACTTCTATCTACATCATGTGAGGAGTATTTATTACACGGTGACTTTCATCACGGAAATATTCTACTAGACCATACAAAAGGATGGATAGGAATTGATCCTAAAGGGATTATAGGAGAACCTGCCTTTGATACGTTTCCATACCTAACAAACGAACTTATGAATCAACATGACCCGTATACTCTATTAAAAAAGCGGATAGAACAATTTTCTGTAGGGCTTGGCATTTCAAGGATTCGTTTAATCCAATACGGCTTTTGTGGAGCAGTACTCTCATCTATTTGGACACTTGAAGAAGGGCTCGGAAGTATTAAGGATGGCATCACTATTTGGAATTTATTTTTGGGAGCATGGGAAGAACTTGAAGACCAAAAGAAAAACTAGAGAAGAAATGAACCTTCTCTAGTTTTTTGTATGATCAATAAATGCCATTCTTCCATTTAAGATGTGACTAGGAGCTTTTAGTTGAATGTGCCCCTTTTCTGTTACATCTATTTTTAATTGCTCATCATAGAACACTTTTTTAGATGTTTCCACTAAAATTGGCATCACATTCGTTTCAAGCTTTTCATCCCCATCATCAGGTTCAGAAACAAACCATAAGGCTGGTACTCCATTTAGTACACATCCAGTTCCTTCTGTTTCATATCGTAGCTTTAAATAGCCAGCTTTTCCGTTCGTTTTACTTTCAACAAACTGCTGTGCTGAAGGTGTTAACTCAATTTTCATGTTGATTCACCCTTTCAGTGAGAGTTACATCTAGTTTACCAGTAAAATTGCTGTTCGTCTCCTAACACGTCTTGTCATATTTGAATAGACAGGATAGTATTACTAATGGGGAACTTTAATTTGTATGAAAGGGTGTTGGAGCATGAGTAAAGTAACGATTAAAGTGAATGATAATGGTTCGTTTCGTGTGACTGGAGATATTGAGCTAATTGATGGGGAAGGAAATGTGATTGAAACGAAACCCGCATTTTCACTTTGCCGATGTGGTCTTTCAAACAAGATGCCATTTTGCGACGGGGCACATAAAGGAAAATTCGAAAGTATCGTCCGTGCAGAAAATAAAGAAGAATAAAGAAAAATCTCCAGATTAACCATTGGTTTACTGGAGATTTTTTCTTACAAAGTCGTTATACCTATTAAGAACAATCTAATTAGAACAATATTTTTACTCTATCATCAATAGTCTTGACACCTTAAGGTACAAAGTTGAAGGGAAATAGTTTTATTCATTGCTAGTTTTATCATAATTTTCTAACCAACTCTGCGCAAAATCCACTCCTTCTCTCAGTTTAAACAACCTTGTTTGAGCCTTTCCTATTTTTCCTAAGATAACTTGATTATTTTTTTCAAAAGCTTCTCCTATACTTTCAAACAATTCTTCTCTTGTTTCAATGTCGACAAATTCCTGCCACTTACTATTGCCGTCTATTTCTAGAGGTGCACCCTTTTTATTAACCTTTTTTTAGGTAATTTTATACTCAGCCAAGTGAAAGCAGGTATTTCCATCATAGCCAGCCCCTAATAAAAGAACATGTGCATCCATATCATATAATTGTTGTAATGGAGAGCCTTCTCCTAACCCATTCTCAAGCTCATGATGATGGACAATCTTCTCTTTATGCTTTCCCCATGCACAAAAGGAAACATCAGGATGCTCACTTCTAATAACACCCGGAAAGCTACGAAAAATTTCTGGGATTTTCCCTATGCCGAAGGTCGGTGTATAGGCTTTATGAAAGGCTGGCATCGTATCTCTAATGGTTTGCCACCACTCTTCTGGTACTGGAGGTGCCTCCCAATGAGCAGGGTCTGATAATACTGCTGAATGTGCTGGCATAACTAAAGTACCATCTTCACTTAGAACATTCAGTAAGGCTTGTATGACCGCTACTTCCCCACCATTTACCCAGCCAATGGAGGAAAGCGAGGAATGGACGAGGATGACCATTCCTTTGTTCACGCCTAAATTTTCTAATTCATGTGTTAGAGATTGGACTGTATTTGGTGTTTTTAACCCCTTCATCGTCTTTTCCATGATTGCTCTCCTTCTACTGTGTGTTTAGTATCGACATGGACCATTCAAACGATCTTCCATGACCATCTGTTTCTCCAATCGTATGATTTGTTTCCACACCATTTTGATAGAAATCTAAATGGAGCTTTCGATCCCACATATTATTATAGAGATGAAAGATATCTCGATTTTCTCCCGCCTTTTTAATGGTGTCTAATAAAAAACATTTTTCTTTTTCAGGTATTTGGTTAGCTACATGAGTATGAAAAACTCCAACTATTGAATCCACTGGCATTTTTTCTAGAAAGTGTGGCAATAACTTGATTCCATCACCTTCATATAGCTGCACTGAATGATTCTTCCTTTCTACTACAGCTTGCTCAAATACTTCCAGTCTTCTTTCATGCTCAGGCCAGATCAATGCCTTCAACCAGGGATAATCTTGCTCATGAACAATATGTAAATCGATTCCCACTCTCTCCACTACCGGGGGCGGTTCTTCTTTTAAAATGGTTCGGTTCCTCTAATTTCAGAGGTAATATGTACTTTTGATGTCTGTTTTCCAACTCTTTTCCCATTGGAGAACTCATAGCTATATTCGTTCCATAATAGCTGTAAACCTGCGCTGGTACCAATCTCGATGAGTGCCAGAGGCTTTTTTGTTCGTTCGTAAACGTGTGAGAATGCAGCGTACAAATAAGCACATCTACTCACTTCATTTGTTTGCACTATTTTTTCCCTAAGAAGTTTAGTAATCTTTTCTTTATAGATTTGACAAAAATCTTTAAAATAAGGAAATGCCTTTTCAGGATCCTTTGGATTCTTCGTCATACTTGAATAATAGTTTTTCAAAGGATGGTCAGTACCACCCAACAACAAAAAATGTACAGCACCAAATAATAAATTAGGCATAGGTTGTCCTTCTTTACAGGCAAGGCATAGCTGCAATAGTTCTTCATCTATTGATACCCCAAGGGCAAGATTCTCATATAGAGGACTTGACCCATTACACTCTATTTCTGCAAACTGTTTAAACCGTTTTGAGATCCATTCCATTTTCTTCCCCCCTTTTTTTAATTAGTATCACAGACCATTCATTTTATTGGTCATTTTTACGCTTCAATCGTTTGAAAATAGGGTAAAGATAGGAGGATTTTTAAGATTGAGGAGTGTGTCCTTATGAGAAAGATGAATAAAATTATTGTCATTACTATTTGTGCACTTTTACTGATTACGATGATCTATCATAGAGTAAAACCTTTACCAGAAGGAATTTCCTATGCTTCAGATATAGTAGAGCTAAGTGAAAATGAGGTGGAATTTTTAGCAGATGTAACGTATCAAAAAGATGGAAAGGAAATAGTTGACCATACTATTTTTAATGAAATAACACAAGCGATTCAATCAGCAGAGCATTTTATAATCCTTGATCTCTTTTTAGTGAATAGCTACTCAAACGGAGAACGGGATTACCCTACGATTAGCTCTGATTTATCCAAAGCACTTTTAAAGCAGCTGGAAAATCATCCAGATTTAAAAGTTATTTTTATTACCGACCACATCAATACGACGTACGGATCTCATATTGCTGAAGAGATAGCTCCCCTAGAAAAAATGGGTGCAGAAATTGTCTACACGGATTTAAATCAATTGAGAGATCCTAATATTCTGTATTCGGGTCTTTGGCGAACCTTATTCCAGTGGTTTGGTCAAGAAGGAACAGGTTGGTTACCTAACCCCATGGCAAACTCTGCTCCAAACGTTACGCTTCGATCTTATTTAAAATTATTAAATATAAAGGCGAATCACCGAAAAGTGGTAATTACAGAGGATGCTGGATTTATCATGTCTGCCAATCCACATGATGCCAGTGGGTTTCATAGTAATATTGGATTTAAGGTGAAGGGAGAAATTCTTTTTGATATGATTCAAGCAGAGCGTGCAGTTGCAGCCTTTTCGAATGGTGATTTATCACACTTTCCCACCGAAGAAGAACTTGAACGCTGGATACAAAAGTCTTCCCTTCCTAAGGGGGATAACAAAAAAGCTGCTAGCTCAAATTTTAACAGAAGGTAAAGTGAGAGATGCCCTGGTTGAAGCATTAGTAAGCTCAGAAAAAGGGGATACTATTTGGATTGGGATGTTTTATTTAGCAGATAGGGATATTCTTCAAGGTATTCATACGGCAGCTCAGAACGAAGCCAGTATAAAAATTATTCTTGATCCTAATCAAAATGCATTTGGACAGCAAAAAATGGGTCTCCCTAATTTACCCATCGCGTCTGAACTAATGGAGTTAAATGACAGCCATATCGACATTCGTTGGTACAATACAAATAAAGAACAATATCATACGAAGCTATTTTACAAACAGTCTAAAGATCAACATACAATTATTGGTGGTTCTAGTAATTTCACTTCTAGAAATCTAGATGATTATAATCTTGAAGAAGATATTAAGATTGTCACCTCTCCTTCTAGTATGCTTTCAGCTGAGGTAGAACACTATTTTTCCATGCTATGGAATAATGAAGGAGGAGAATTTACGACAGAATATGATACGTATCAAGATTCACTCCCAGTTTTTAAATACATTTTGTATTGGTTACAGAAAGTGTTTCAAGTTACAACGTATTAACGGAAAAAGGCCAAGTAATCACTTGGCCTTTTTCATTTTACTTAAAAGGAGTATATACGTTAATTTCTCCTTCTTTACTTGTAAGTTCTCCAAGTGTAGGTACTACCTGTTTAAAATGGGGAGAATTCATATGATTCGTAAGATGAAACGTGCTTTCCCATTCTTCAATCATTGTAAAAATTGTAGGGTCTTTTACATCCTGGAATAGTTCATAGGAAATGCACCCTTCTTCTTTAAAGTTTCTACAATAAGATCATTTATTCGTTCTAGAAACAGTTCAGTTTGTCCTTCTTTAACGAAATTTTTTGCTACAACTTTAATCATGCTTCTCACCTCACTACTAGGATGACATAAAAATAGTTTAAGTACACTTCATTTGCTTATTTGATTTTTTGAAAAGCTATTGATTTGGTTAGAATTTATTGAGAATACGACAAAAAAGAAAGCCACACGGATGAGGTGGGCTTCTCTAAGATTAAATTGCTTGATTCTTTGGGTTTTCACCAAAGCGATTGGCAGTTGGCTCACTGTCAAGGCATGTAAATACTAAGAAAACAATTCCGCCAATTAGAGGGACTAGATTAATGAGAAGCCACCAACCGCTACGACCTGTATCGTGTAATCGTCGAACACTTACAGCTAATGAAGGAAGCAAGATTGCTAGTGAATAAATTCCTGTTAATACAGATGGCAATCCAACTGCTAATTCAATTAATGTGAGTACTATAGAAATTAGAGTAGTAAACAAAATAAACATCCAATACTCTTTTCTTCTCGCACGTCCTTGGAACCCTACATAATTCTTTAGTACTTTCAAATACCAGCTCATTTAAGAACCTACTTTCTTAGTAAATTAAGGAAAAATAATGACCTTTAAAAATTATAGCACATACCGATAAACAGAAAATACTAAATTACTAAAATTTTGTCGATTATAGAAAAATATTCTACTATATATGAAGAATTGGTAAAATGCTCAGATTAATTCTAATTAATCAAACTTGCTCGAAATCGACAAACACCCTCTAACAAATGCGTTTTGGGTTAATTTCACCAGCAAAGACATTCTTAATATATGTACTAAAGATTATTCTTTATTCCCATTTAAACACATAACTTGCTATAGCAAATCCCCCTATTAACCAGCCGAAGAGGATAAGTGTTTCTGGTGCTAATTCAAGAAACGCCGTTCCGATATTCATAGTTTCTCGTAGCGCTGAGGATAAATGAGCAATAGGAAGAATTTTCACAATGGGTTGGATAAATTCCGGCATATTACTTATCGGAAAGAATACCCCTCCTAAAAATAACATGGGAAATGATGCAAACCCTGCTATAGGTCCTGCACTTTCAGGATTTTTAGCAATGCCCGCTATGATAAATCCTAAAGACATAAAAGCTAATGTCCCAAGAGCAATAAAGAATATAAGCGCGAGCCACGAGCCTTCCACATTAATTCCAAACACTAAATTGGCTATTAGTACGACCAGTAGTGCTTGCGATCCATTCAGCAATAGTCGTGCGGTAATTTGTGCAGCAATAAAAGTAGAGGCTTTCAATCTCGTCCCTTGCATTCTTCGTAATATTCCACGTTCTCTCCATGCAGAAATCTGTCCTGCTACCCCGTTCATATTGTTACTCATAATCATCATGGCGACAATGCCAGGGATTAAAAAGTCAACGTAACGAATGTTGAGCGCTTCAATTCCCACTTTTTCAATCGTTACTAATGGTTCATAGTCGACCAACTCTTTACTGTATTGATCAATGATACCATTCACAACGGTTATTCCCAGTTCAGCGGTCTGTTAAATTTTTTCGTTATAATACACCGGGATCCTCGTACTCGTTCCTTCTTCTACCTTATAACCTTTAGGAATTTCCATTAACAGTTGAATATCCCCTTTTTCTACTGCCTCTTTTCCTTTCTCTACGGTATCAAAGATTTCGGTAGAAATTCCTTCATTTGAAAGAAATACATCCATTAATTTAGAAGATGACTCGTTATTCGAAGCATCGGTCATGCCTATATTTATGGTACCCGTGTTTCCTCCGCCTATAAAAGAGCCTAAAGCCAGCATTAAAATGATAGGAAATAATAAGGTGAAAAACAATACTTGCCGATTACGACCAAAAATTCGTAGCTGTGCTAACGTTAACTGCCAATATGCTCTCACGATTCTCGCAACCTCCTACCTGTCATGTGAATAAAAACATCTTCCAAGGTAGCTTGACGTGTTTGTAAATCCTCAATCTTAACGTTTTCTTCGGTCGATTTGTTAATTAAAGAAGTTAAGGTCCGTTGAATGTCATCTGTGTATAGCTGTACAAAACGATCTTTAATTCTAACCTCTTCTACCCCATCCATTCCAGAAAACCATTCTTCAGATTGTCGGTTTGTAAGATTAAATTCTACAGTACTAGAGGATTGCAATGTTTTGACTAAGTTCGTTGGCGTATCTAATGCAATAAGTTCTCCTTGATCCATAATGCCAATTCTGTCACAAAGAACATGAGCTTCATCCATATAATGAGTAGAAAGAAGAACCGTTTTCCCCTGTTCCTTTAACCTTTTTACGATGTCCCACAGTGTTCTTCTAGCCTGTGGATCTAGTCCTGTTGTTGGTTCATCAAGGAACACAATATGAGGATTATGTATAAGGGCTAATGCAATAGCTAAACGCTGTTTCTGACCACCAGAAAGTCCTTTAATACGGGCATTTCTTTTTTCCGTTAAAAGCATATCCTCAATAAGCTTATTGATGTCTATATGTGAAGGGTAAAAGCTTGCATATAAATGAAGAATTTCTTCCACTTTTAATAGTTCAAATAAAGACGTGGATTGAAGCTGAACTCCTATAACTTCTTTTACTTGATTCACTTGAGTTTGAACATCATACCCTGAAAGTGTAGCGGTTCCACCGTCTGGCTTTCTTAAGCCGACTAGCATTTCAATCGTTGTCGTTTTACCGGCTCCGTTCGGACCGAGCAACCCAAAAATTTCTCCCGTATGCACTTGGAAATGTATGCCCTTTACTGCTGTGAAGGAACCATATCGTTTGACTAACCCCTCTACATTTACCATGATTTCACTCAACTAAAGACCTCCTTAACTGTTTCTTTTCTTCTATTTTATCTTATTCGTTGAAAGATAGGGGAATAACATGAAATTTCATGTAGTCACCCCTAATAGTACAGTTTGCCTTCGCTACACTTTTTTACAAACGATGATTTTTTCTTCCATCCATTCTTTCACCTTCGCCTGTAGTGGYCCATGCTGATTCTAAATACGTAAAAAGTTCAGGATTTATATTCTCAGATAGTTGAAATTCAATACCATGTTCAATATCTTCATCAAACACTTTTGGGATGTCCAAAGATTTCACAACATCGAATCCCTTCGTTTCGAATAACCCTCTCCATTCCTTAAGAGTTCTTAACTTCATTAAACCATAAAAATGAAACCAACTGGTGTTCGGCTTCATTGCTCAGCTCTTCTCTTTTGATTGCTTCATTTATGAGCATGACTCCATCCTTTTTTAAAACTCTATAAAACTCTTCTAATGCCTTTTCTGCCTGTAAAAAAGACAACACAGACTCAATTATAATCACATCAAATGTACTATCCTCTGCAGGAATTTTGTATAAAGAACTACAAATATACGACAGGTCTAACTCCCTTTCCTCTATCAACTGTCTTTTTGCTTTTGCTACCATGACGGGGTGCTGATCAATTCCAACCACTGAACAGTCAAACCATTGGGCTAAAAATAATGCTGTCGAACCTATTCCGCATCCTGCATCTAACACTTTCGTACCTTCTGAAAAATCGTATTGATCAAGTAACGCTTTTGTTCCCTGGATACCTCCTGGATGTGCAGAACTGACACCAAACTCACTAAGAAAATCTAGATAGCTCACGTTTTCATTCCCCCTGCTTTTGACTAGTACCATACTATGTAAATACAGCTTTACCCGCTGCTAATTGTTTTCTATTTTGTTTCAATTAGGCATTGGTACMAMCCCGAAGGACAAGGCTTACATACTATACAGAGAAATACGTACAGATTAGGAGGGAAAACGGTGGGTTATTACGATTTATGTAATCGAAATGTGGGTCAAGTAGTAAGAGTACGTGAAAAATGTGGACGTGTTCACGTTGGAAGAATCACTCGTGTGTCTCGTTCACATGTATTTATTAATCCAGTATCACCTAGTGGACCAAGGGGATTTGGTTATGGCCCTTACGGATACAGACCATTTGGATTCGGATTTGGAGCTGGTCTTGCGATTGGATTTGGAGCAATAGCGGCTCTTGCCGTTGTAGGAGCTTTTTTCTGGTAATTGGCCAACAAAAACGCTTGAGAATAGGATTCCTCAAGCGTTTTTGTACCGAATAATTTTAAACACTTTATACTCTATGATGGTCCGCTCTCCAATTTCGGATAGACTTTTTAATTTCATCCGCGCTTACGTTTTCATTTACTGCACGATCTACAAGTGTAGGAAGCTCTTCATCCGAAACAAATCGCAGAGCCATGATTTGTTTTAATGTTACTGCTTTGTTAATTCTTTACAGGGCGATTCGCGCC
>NZ_ABFU01000065.3 GCF_000171615.1 Bacillus coahuilensis m4-4
TTCATGTCCAGCTCCGCCTCCTAGGGGCTAATGGACTTCCGGTCTTGTCATCTTCAATAAGTCAACATCGAATCGCTAGCGCTCTCCGTGTTTCCTTTATTTTGATGCCAAGCCCTCCAGTCCATCCGCCCCTAACCAGTCGGCTCCGCTTTTCTTTATGTCCAGCTCCGCCTCCTAGGGGCTAACAGGCTTCGGTCTTTTCCCCATCAATAAGTCAACATCCAATCGCTGACGCTCTTGGTGTTTCCTATATTTCTGGGGAGAAGCCCTCCACCCTGTACGCCCCTGAACAGTCGGCTCCGCTTTTCTTCATGTCCAGCTCCAGCGGCTAGTCCCTCGAGAGTAGTGGGACCTCCCAAAAGGCAAAGAGCGCCTTCCGGGATGCCCCCACTACTCTTGTCGGGCCTAAGCGAGCCGCTTCCGCTTTTCTTTATGTCCAGCTCCGCCTCCTAGGGGCTAATGGACTTCCGGTCTTGTCATCTTCAATAAGTCAACATCGAATCGCTAGCGCTCTCCGTGTTTCCTTTATTTTGATGCCAAGCCCTCCAGTCCATTCGCCCCTAACCAGTCGGCTCCGCTTTTCTATTCAAACGGTGTCTCACTTATTTCCAGTGCTACGGCGAGTTTGCCGTCGTGGTCGTGGCCGGCCATGAGGAGGCGACCTTTGGTGTCAAGCTCGTAGTGAGTGAGGCCTTCGGCGTAGATCCAGCCAATCGCTAGCTTTAACCCCACACGAAATGGTCCATCGCCCATAATTTTTCCGAGTTCGTATTGCACTTGTGCGTTGCGAATATAGGCTCCAGCTGAGAAAAAGCCTTCGTTGAAGTGGGAAGCGTACGCTCCGTTCGTTGTTTCTAAGTGAATGTAGACAGATTTATGTTCAAAGGAATGTATTAATTGTTCTACTTCAAGTTTTTTAATCGGTTCCATATGTTCCTCCTATTATGGCAATACATCTACCCTTATCTTACTAAAAACAGAAAGAGAAAGCGAAAGGTCTGTTTATCGTCTATCATTCCAAAAATTGAAACTTTTTTTCTAGCTTGTCCGTATGGAAAAGAAGAGAGAGAAGGAGTGGTTAAATGGAAATCATCGTCATGTTACTCGTCATAGCAGGTATTATAGGAATCATCTTTTTAAACGTGTACTTTTTAGGGACAACGTATAAAACGTCGGATGAGGGTGTGATGATACGTTCGGGTTTGGCAAAAATTGAAATTCTTTATAATGATATTATTGAAGTAAGAGAATCTGAAGCATTTGCTGGGGAGAAAGGAAGTCAGATGATTGGTCTTCCGATGGGAAATCCAGATCGACTGGTCATTAAAACAAACGAAAAAAAGCTATGTAGTGTCAATGTCTGGTTCTAAAACCCTTGCCAGAAAGATAAAGGAGAACAATCCAAAAGTAGAAGTGGTAGGGTCATTTTAGTAAACAAAAAGAGCAACGGCTAGTTCCGTTGCTCTTTCCTTACCTTAATAGGTTTTTGTATTGTTTAATTCGCCGACTTCTTTAGAAGCCACGACGACTAGCTTTCCTTTATCAAGTTCTTCCTCATATTGTTCTGCCTCTGTTTGAGTCATTCCAACCGCGCGCATTTTTGAACGAAGCTCGTCACCGCGCTTTTTGAAGTAGTTGCCGAACGTTTCAAAGAAGCCTTGTTCTTTAATACCGATGTCTTGTGTGTGAGTTGCTTCTGTTAAATGACTAGAGCGATTGCTATCGTGAGCAAAGATATAAACTTGCTCGCGCGTATATCCTTCCATTTCTAATTGATTAACTAGCTCTTGTGCTTGTACACCATTTTCTACTACATCAATTTTATACATGAACAGTTCCTCCTTTAAATTGTAAAAAGTTCTACACTCCTTTTTTACCCGATCTAACGTCTAGTAAACTACTACCTTTATTTCCCATAGAATTAAAATAAGAATATTTTACTTTGCTACCTTATAATAGAAATAGAAGGGATGTGTCTGTATGAAAGAAGAAAAAATAATAGAGTTAGAGAAAAAAATAGATGAATTACAAGCAGCTTTAGAGCAAACAGCAGCGACCACCATGATGGATAGAAGATTACCTAAAGCAGGAGTGGGGAAATGGCTTCAATCTTTTGTTAAATGGAAAATCATCCTTCCTTTTATTCTAGCTATAGCGGTTATATGGAGTATTCCTCTAGCATGGTCCTTTATATTCTCAGGTTCTACTTTTAAAGAGAATTCTACGGGTATTGTCGAACAAATTCGTGATCTACAGTCTCTTGCCACAGCTGAGGCCACTTCAAAAGCAGTGATAGGTCAGGAAGACAATCAGCTGTTTGGAAAAGACATAGGACTTGATATTCCAGGGACGAAACGTGAATTCCTTGTCATTTTTACCGGTACTGTCCTAGCTGGAGTTGATTTAAATAAAATGAATCAGAATGACATCACCATAGATGAAAAAGAGAAAACATTAGATATTCGATTACCAAAGGCAGAAATTTTAGAGACACCTAGTATCAATTATGATGATGTTCAAACCTTTTCAGTGGAAGGGTTATTCCGAAGTGAAGTAAACTGGGAAGAAGGATATGAACTTGCTGAAAAAGCTCAAGCTAAAATAGAACAAGAAGCTATAGAACAAGGCGTGTTAGAAACAGCCGAAGATAATGCGATTAAAACATTTACTCAGTTTTTTAACGAGCTCGGCTATGAGACCACAGTAGTAATAGAGGACTAGGAGGGATTCGCCATATTCCATCAAGTTAACAATGACTGGACGCCTTTTCTAAAAGAAGAAGCAAGAAAAAAAGTACTTTCAAACACTTCAACAATTTGTACAAGAAGAATATGAACACCAGACTATTTATCCAGCCTATGAGGATATATGGAATGCTTTTCTCCTAACTCCTTACCACCAGGTAAAAGCAGTGATCATAGGTCAAGACCCCTATCATGGTGCTGGACAAGCGGAAGGATTAAGCTTTTCTGTAAGGGATGGAGTGAAAATCCCACCATCCCTTCGAAATATTTTCAAAGAACTAAGAGAAGATATGGGTTATGCTCCACCTCGTAACGGTTCTCTTGTAAAATGGGCAAAAGAAGGYSTCCTTCTGTTAAACACGGTATTGACGGTTAGAGAAGGACAAGCTCATTCCCATAAAGGGAAAGGGTGGGAAATACTAACAGACCATGTGATAGGGCATTTAAATAGTAGGGATGAGCATATTGTCTTTATTTTATGGGGAAAGCCTGCTGAGAAAAAGGCAACACTTATTGATGAGACGAAGCATACGATCAGTACCTCTCCCCATCCAAGCCCACTTTCAGCGAGGAGAGGCTTCTTTGGCAGCCGTCCTTTCTCCAAAGTGAATGAGGCGCTACAAAAGCATGGCCAACATCCGATTGACTGGCGATTGGAGGAACATGGATGGAAAAGCCGATAAATTGCTTACAATGTCAGTACTTCTATGTTACTTGGGAACAGCATCATTCAAGAGGGTGTAAAGCTCACGGGTTTAAATCGAAGCAGCTACCTTCCTTGGTGGTAAAAAAAGCATCAGGACAAGCGTGCCATGCGTTTACAAAAAAGAATACGGTGAGGTCCTAATTATGTTAAATCATCGTTTGATGGAAAAGGAAGAAAACGCCTATCGCAGAAGCATGCGGTACCATCATTTAGTACGTAGTATTGTTCTCATGAACCTCATTATTGTCGCCGGAACAGTAGGGTTTATGATAATTGAAGAACTGAATATATTTGATGCTCTGTGGCTTACAATGATAACGGTCTTAACCGTTGGATATGGGGACGCGGTTCCAGAGAGTGGAACTGGTAAATTATTTGCTCTCATTATTATACCGGTTGCCATCGGCATTGTTTCCTATGCCATGGGTTCTATTGCCTCCCTTCTTTTAGAGGGAGAGTTTTCTGAATCAGTGAGGCTGAAACGAATGAAAACAAAAATTCAAAAGCTAGAAGATCATATTATTGTGTGTGGGGTAGGTCGAGTCGGGGAGCAAGTGCTTGAACATTTTAGAGAAAAGGGTGTAAATGCGGTATACATAGACGAAAATGTGGATCAGTTAAAATCCATTATGCGCGATGAGGAAGTCTATCTAGTTGGGGATGCAACGGATGATAAGATGCTTGTTATGGCAGGTCTTGAGAAGGCAAAAGGAGTTATCGCAACCTTACCAAGCGATGCGGATAATGTATTTATTACGTTAACCGCAAAAGGAATCATGCCAGACATTCATGTTGTGGCTCGAGCAGAAAAGCCATCCTCCGTTGATACACTAAGAAGGGCTGGGGCAGACAAGGTCATCAATCCATCTTCTTTAGGTGGAAAGCAAATGGTCCTTTCCATGTTAAAGCCCGTTAGTGTAGAATATGTAGACATGATGTTTCACTCAAGCGACCATGACTTTGGGTTTGAAGAAATTATTATTAAAGAAGGTTCAACATTAGAGGGAACTACATTAGGCGAGGCAGACATTCGCGCGAAATACGGGGTGACGGTAGTGGCTATTCACCGAGAAGCTAACTTGATTACAAACCCCCAAGCAGATGTACAACTAAAATCAGGAGATAAGCTCGTGGTCTTCGCCTCAGATGAAGACCTCACCCAGTTTGAACATCTCTGTAGCGGACCGGAGGATAGATAAAATGAATATTAGTCACCATGGAATATTACAGCAAGTTGAAAAAGAGCTTCAAGCTGCCAGGCAACAGGACGGCCCTGCTTTAAAATCTCATATTTATGCGATAAAAGCACTATGCGAAGTGCTTTTACAAGAAGAGGGTTCTCCTATTACGACATCTCCGTCACCACAATACACTAAACGAACAGTGCTTGAAGCACCTCCAGTTACGGCTTCAAAGCAGCAAAGTACGATTGTGAACGAGGCACAAAAAATACCAACAGATGATGGAGCCAATGGAAGCTCGTTATTTGATTTTTAAAAGGGAGTGGAACACATGAAAGTTTTATCTTACTAGGTGCCATTAACGCCTTTCTTTCCGTTGCTTTTGGGGCATTCGGCGCTCATGCATTAGAAGGAAAGCTAGAAGCAAAATACATAGAAACTTGGCAAAAGGCAGTTCAATATCAAATGTTTCATGCTGGTGGTCTCTTTGTTGTTGGCCTTCTAGGCCTGCATGTAACGGGCAACAGCCTATTAAACTGGGCAGGCTGGCTATTGTTCGCTGGTATTCTTTTCTTCTCAGGCAGTTTATATATTTTAAGCTTAACCAAAATAAGCGTTCTTGGCGCCATTACACCGATTGGTGGAGTACTCTTCCTAGCCGGCTGGGTATTAATTGGAATTGCTAGCTTAAAATGGTTGTAAATCAGATAGAATTTTAGAAGGCACCCCATTTGGTGGGGTGTCTTTTTTGATCGGTGGAATGTGGTTAGGGACGCGGTGGAGGTAGAAGGGAGGAGTGCACGCAAAAGCTGAAGAGCCGCACGTAAAGCCCCGGAAACCGCACGCAAAAGCCCAGAGCCGCACGCAAAACCCCGGTAACCGCACGCAAAAAAGAGAAGTGCACGCAATCCCCAGTCCCCCCACGTCCCCCCACGATATAACCCTCCCCTCTCCCCAACAAAAAAAACCCCTCACCGCCCCGTCAAAACGAGGCAATCAGAGGTTTTATCATCATTCTTTAAGGCCTAGGTGAATACATAGCCATTTGTCCACCGCCGAACTGAGGTAAATACTCAATCTCTTCGTCAAATGTAATATAGTTTAAGTAAATCATTGGTAATAAGTAGCGCATGCCTGTTTGAGGATCACTCAAGATTAAGTGGTCACGGCCAGCAGCTTCAATGATACCTTTAAACACTTTGGCATTCCATTGCGTATTATTTTCAAATGTCATATACACCGTAGCGAGTTTGCCTTTGTTCAATCGTAAAATATTTTCAATGTAGGACTCTTCAATCGGTAACTGACCAGGAACATTTTGTGATGGAGCCGGTACATTGGTTGGAGCAGGAACCTGTAAGCCCTGACCGTAATAAGGAATTTGCCCAGCTTGCTGCTGCCCCCCGTACATTTGTTGACCATATCCATATGGATTTCCATACTGTGAATAATTCATTACCTTTTTCCCCCTTAAGCAATCATTTTAAAATACAGATGCACAATTTGAGCGTGTTGGCGAAAAGAAACAATGAGATTTGTAGCGACCAGAATTGTATTGATTAAACCACTGAGCAGGGCAGTTGCCTTCTGGTCGAAAGAACCATAGTGAATATTGAGCAGGATGATAGCGTCCACCTTTAATGGCCTTTCTAGCTAAATCAATATCCTTCTGCCTTGCTGCTTGATAGAAATAACCTTTTTGCGTAGCCTCAAAACCACCGGGACTTTGATACACCATGTCACGAATACTTCTAATATTCTTGAAATCAAGGCAATCTGCTCGTGCGCGGTTTACTCCAACATTTCCAACCATTAGCATCCCAAGCTGCCCGTCACCTTCTGCTTCTGCTCTCATTAATCGAGCTAGAAGCTTTACATCTTCTTCTGTATACGGAACTACTCCCATCATCTCACCTCTTTTGGTGTACTGATTACTTTAGTTTGTACAGATGATTCTTCCCGCTGTTAAAAACATATGAAGGTACAGGAGGGGATATGCCTAGACATTCTCTACAGCTTAATCCGAAAGGCGAGAGTGGGATGCAGTTGTGTCGAATGTTAAGGATATTTGTCGATACAATCAATCTAGTATTTTTAGAAAATTCTGCTAAACTATTCTAGTCGATAGAAAAAAATGACAATTAATTAGTGAAGCGAGGGAAATGCATGGGGAAGATGAATAAGGTAGCTCAATCTGTTCTACCAATTACCCTATCAATGCTGTTAGTTACTCCACCGGTTGTTGGGTCTGCGCAAAGCTCTAATCAAGCAAACATCACGTATAAGGACTGGACGAATTTACTTTCAAAGGAAAAACAACAAGAGATTTCTTTTACCAACATAAAGCAAGAGAAAGAACAAACGACAAAGAATGAATACATTATTAAGACAGATAAACCGATTGCCTCTTCTGTCCATAAAAAAGCGGGGGCGACGGTTGTTAAAAGCTATTCAAAGCTTGGATTTGACGTCATTCGTGTAACAGATGAGAAGAAGTTAGAAGCTGCGATTAAAGTTTATGAAAAACCGCGGGTGTTCGTTCTATTTCAAAAAGTGTTTCATATGAGAAGCTAGCAGTAAATGATCCTAAAGTGGACAAGCAATATCATGTAGAACAGTTAGGGTTGCTTCAAGCTCAGGATCAAGCTTCAGATTCAGAAGTAACGGTAGCCGTCATAGATGGTGGTGTGGATTTAAAGCATAAAGATTTGAAGAATAATATAGTTGGAGCAATCAACATTTTAGATCCTATGAAAAAACCGGTGGCTGATGCTCATGGAACTCACGTTGCAGGAATTATTGCGGCTGAGAAGAACAATGGGATAGGTGGAATTGGTGTAAATCCTTCTGCAAATCTATTAGCCATTGATGTGTTTAATGGTACTCCTTTTACTAGTGATTACCATATTGCTGAAGGAATCATTTATGCGGTGGATAACGGTGCGAATGTCATTAATATGAGTCTTGGTGGAGGTTTTCCTTCAGATATTTTAGATTCTGCTATTCAATATGCAGTAGAATCTGGTGTAGTGGTGGTAGCAGCTGCAGGGAATACTGGGTCTAATCAAAAGGAATATCCAGCTAGCTATGATTCTGTTATTTCTGTAGGTGCAACCAATGCAGATGAGGAGCTTGCGAACTTTTCAACCTACGGACCATCAGTCGATGTGGTAGCTCCTGGTCAGGACATTTATAGTACAGGTTATTGGAATAAATCGACGTATATGAATATGAGTGGAACATCCATGGCATCCCCTGTTGTAGCGGGAGTGGTATCGTTACTGCTTGCGGATAATCCAGATCTTACGCCAAGTGAAATTGAGTATATCCTAAAGAATACGAGCAAAGACCTTGGAGAAAGTGGCTATGATTTAAAATATGCACACGGCCTAGTAGATCCAGGTGAGGCTCTAAGCTTTGAAGGAGACATTCCTGTAAGCTATGAATTATATCCAGAAGAGGGACTAGAAGTAGCAGAATCCTTAACATTAAAGGATGATCAGGGGTCGGCAAATGGCTTGTTGACATTGGAAGAGTCCCAACGCTTCTATACCGTTGATGTAAAAGAGGGAGAATACGTCCAAACTCTTTTACAAGGAGATAAAAATGTGGATTATAAACTAGGAATCTATTTCTTTGACCAAGATGGTGAATGGATGGATATGCTAGAGCTTGATGACGCAAGAGAGGGAAGCAAGGAAGGGTACCTATATCAAGCTATGACGGATGGGACAATTTTACTTGAAGTTAAAGATTCAAATAAGAATTTAGGGGTCAACGGGAAGGCTTCTTTTACCCTTGATGTAATGGTAACGGAGGAGCTTCTTGATGAAGGGAATTCTGAGAGTACGCCAACGTTAGTCGAAGAACTTCCTTATGTGTTAGAAGAACCAGCATATTTAGCTGGAGAGGATGGAGATTCTGATTTTTATACGTTCTCTGTTAGCGAAGAACAAACAGTAAAGGTAGAGCTTGATGGCGTTCCTGGAATTGATCCAGCCATCAAACTTTGGATAACTGAAGATGGCACAGAAGAGAAGTTTGAAATGTTATGGGAAGATCTCGGATACTCCGGTGAGGGAGAGACGCTTATTTTTGATGCGATTCCGGGTTATACCTATACAGCTGAACTGATGAGCGCTCCTTATTTAAGTGAAGATGAGGAAATCTTTGAAGATGAGTTCTTTGAGATTGATTTTGGTTTCTACGGTGGCATGTCCTCTTTGCTTCCGTATACAGTAACAATTGACGGAAAAGTAATTCCAGAGGATGCTGATGGGTTTCCAGAGGAATATATGGAAGAGGAAGAACTATTATTAAGCGGGAACTTGAGCTTAAAAGAATATGCTAAGAAGTCTATTTCCAAACACGATGAAGAAGATGAATACATGGATGAAGAAGAGTACGAAGAAGAGCTGTACAATCCGTTTAGTGGAGCACATCCTATCACACTTGGAGATGACGTGACAGATTACCTGCAATTTGGTGGAGATGTCGATATCTTTTCTTTTACAGCAACTGATAACGTATCAGCAAAGCTTGCTGTAACATCTAAAGGGAAGATAAACCCGTTAGTAGAGTTGTATGCGTTTGATGAGCAGTTTGGTGAGTGGGCTGTTGTTCAAATGAACATAGGTCTATACTCGATGTCAGATCAAATTATGGCTAACTTAGTTGAAGGCACCGACTATGTAGTAGCAGTAAGTGACTTGGACTGGACGCCTTCATTTGATAGCTACACGGTTTCAACAGAAATCATGGGATCATATGAACAGGATGAATTCGAGCCGAACAATTTAGATGTGCATGCGTATGATCTAGGAGAGGAAACGGTTAGTGGTAACCTAACAGCAAGTGGAGATATGGATTTATTTTATTTACCTCCTGGTGAAAGCGGCGTGTGGGGCTTCCATACTTCTGTTACTCCAGATCCAAGCTCTAAGCTCCCACTTGACCCAGTTGTTATCGTGCTAGCTGATATAAATGGTGACAAGGTTCTTGATTGGGAAGAATTCGAATCACAACAGATGTATGATACAGGGTTTGAAAATGAGAGTGAATCCGGTTCCTTTATGAGAAAAGAAGAAGCGGGACAGTTTATCGTAGTGCTTAACTACTTCGGTGGAGCGAACGTGAACAGCACGTCTACGTATGAGTTAACAACAAGTCCAATCGCTACAGAGGATGAGGATGAAAATTCAGTTGTAAAAGGAAATGTTCCAAGTCATCCACTTGCTCTAAAGAAGCAAGGTCAAACATGGAGTGCCAAAGGCTACTTTAACAGCAAGTCACTGAGTGATGATATGGATTGGTACGTGTTACCAACATGGGAAAATACACGAGCAACCCTTTCGTTAAAAGCACCTGGTACAGATGCAACTATGAAGGTATATGATAGCAAAGGTCAACAAATAGCATCGGTAGATGACTACGGAAAAGATGATCATGAAGTTCGAGCCTTCACACTTGGGAAAGGTCCTTACTATGTGTCTGTTACAACGTATGATGGAAACGGAAGTCTTTTACCATACGAATTAAACGTAACTTCAAACGTAACTCCTAAAAATGGAAAAGAACGCATTTCAGGAAATACACGATATGAAACGTCCTTAGCCTTCGCAAAGAAAATAGCGGATCATTCATTAGATACCGTAATCCTTGCTTCTGGTGAGAACTATCCAGATGCATTAGCGGGTGGTCCTTTAGCAGAAAGCTTAAATGGTACCGTTATTCTGGTGAATGAAAAACTTCCGTGTTGGAGGCGGCATCTAAAGAAGCGCAGAGACTTCTAAAATCAAATGGTAAAATTGTGATTTTAGGTGGAACGAAAGCCGTATCAAAAGAGGTTGAATCTCATTTGAAGAAGAAATTTACGGTGACGAGAATCAGTGGGTCCGATCGAACGGACACTAGCCTTCAAATTGCTTCAAAAGTGAATAAGGCACCGACTGAGTTATTTCTAACGTCGGGCTCTAGTTTCGCGGATGCTCTAAGCGTTTCTAGTTATGCCACAACCAAACAAATTCCTATTTTGCTTAACTCAAGCAAAGATCAGCTTCACAAGGACATTAAAGAGTATGTAAAGATGAGCAAGGTGAAAACTGTCACCATCGTTGGTGGAACCTCAGTTGTTAGCGACCAAGTGAAAAAGGAATTACAGTCACTTGGCGTAACAGTGAATAGAATTGCAGGTAAGGATCGTATTGAAACATCCATTAAAGTAGCAGAAACTTACTATCCAAACGCAACATCCATTGCGGTAACAAATGGTTGGAAATTCCCAGATGCTCTTAGTGGAAGCCACTTTGCATCGGTAACGGGCTCTCCGGTTGTATTAACAGATGGTAAAAAGCTAGGAAGCCAAGTAGAAGCTTATGTGAAGAAAAATAAAATTTCTTTCTACTATATTTACGGCGGAACGGCTGTTATGTCAGATACGGTTGTGAAGTAAAGAAAAATCCTTAAGGCCTTGGCCTTAAGGATTTTTTACTTCCTTACTGAACATGTAAAAATGTCGCAATTCTTTCTTCTTCCAGTAAGTTTCCTACATAGAATGCACCAAACTCACCGTAACGAGCACTTACTTCGTCAAAGCGCATTTCGTATACAAGCTTCTTGAATTGAAGTACATCATCAGCAAATAAAGTGACGCCCCACTCATAATCGTCAAAGCCCACAGAACCTGTGATGACTTGCTTCACTTTTCCAGCGTATTGGCGACCAATCATACCATGGCTGCGCATCATTTCTTTACGATCTTCCATAGGTAGCATATACCAGTTGTCATTCCCTTGACGGCGCTTGTCCATTGGATAGAAACACACATGCTTGGCTTTCGGAAGTGTTGGGTATAGTCGTGCAATAACGTGAGGGTTTGAATAAGGATCCTCTCCGCCAGGTAAGTAGTTACTTAACTCTACAACAGACACGTAGGAGAATGTTGGAATCATGTACTCTGTGATCTTTAGCTTGTTGAACTCTGTTTCAAGCTCGTTTAACTCTTCCATCGTTTCACGTAAAATCATCAGCATGATGTCAGCTTTTTGACCAACAATGGTATAGAGAGCGTGGCTCCCTTTTTCTTCTTCTTGAGTTTGATTTAGCTTATTTAAAAATTGGTGGTATTCTTGGATAGCTGCAGCACGTTCTTCGCTCGGAAGCATCTTCCACGTCGTCCAGTCAATTGCACGGAAATCATGAAGAGAATACCAACCATCTAATGTTTGAGCCGGTTCACTCATGGGAATCACTCCTTTATGTAATATCCATTTTACTATATCACAGTTTTGCCATAACTTTCTCCTTTAAGCCATTTGTCGTTTTATTGTCATTTGAATAGCAAAGAACGGGAAGGATACAATAAAAGTGAAATAGTAGGGTGATTTTTCAGAAAAGAAAAACTTTAAGTTTGTAAACGGATACAAGAGGGATTATCCTTGAAAATCAGTGGGATAAGAGTATGCTGAAAATTAGTAGTACATAAAGGAGGAACAAAAATGAGCGATTTATTTCAGTCATTAAAAGACAAAGTGTCTGGACAAAACTTGAAGATAGTTTTTCCAGAAGGCTTAGATGAGCGTATTTTAACAGCGGCCAGCCGTCTAGCTGCCGATAAAATAGTGACACCTATTTTAGTTGGAGCAAAAGAAGATGTTGAGAAGAAAGCAAAAGAATTAAATGTCATAGTAGATGGGTGTGAAATTTACGACCCTGCTACATATGAAAAAATGCCAGAACTGGTAGCAGCTTTTGTAGAACGGCGTAAAGGAAAAGCAAGTGAGGAAGATGCAAAGCGTATTCTCCAAGATGAAAACTATTTTGGAACGATGCTTGTGTACACGAAGCTTGCTCACGGTCTTGTGAGTGGTGCTGCACATTCAACTGCTGACACTGTTCGTCCAGCACTTCAAATTATTAAAACAAAAGAAGGCGTACGCAAAACGTCTGGTGTCTTCATTATGGTACGTGAAGAGGAGAAGTACGTATTTGCAGATTGTGCCATCAACATTTCTCCAGACAGCCAAGACCTTGCTGAAATTGCTATTGAAAGCGCAAAAACAGCGGAAATGTTTGATATTGACCCACGCGTTGCGATGCTAAGTTTCTCAACGGCTGGTTCAGCAAAATCTCCAGAAACAGAAAAAGTAGTAGAAGCAGTGAAAGTAGCACACGAGCGGGCTCCTCACTTAACATTAGATGGAGAGTTCCAGTTTGATGCTGCATTTGTTCCATCTGTTGCAGCGAAAAAGGCACCAAATTCAGTCATCCAAGGGGACGCAAACGTATTCGTATTCCCAAGCCTAGAAGCAGGGAACATTGGATACAAAATCGCCCAACGCTTAGGTAACTTTGAAGCAGTGGGACCCATCCTTCAAGGATTAAATGCTCCCGTGAATGATCTTTCTCGTGGCTGTAACGAAGAAGATGTGTACAAGCTTGCGCTCATTACAGCAGCACAGGCACTATAATAGTTAAAAACTCGGGGGATTAGTTTCTCTCCGAGTTTTTTTATAAAAATGGATGATTCCAAATAAGTTGTATGGGAAGCAGCGTTGTTTATCTAGTTTCTCTATACTTAACTAATAGTGTTGCTAGAATGTTTGAGAGAAAGAATATAGGGTTCCCTTGCGCGTTGGAGTGAAGCATAAATTCGCCTGCATTCATATCATCATACATTTTGCTTTGAATGTTCCCTTCAGCTCGAACTGTGTTCTCGTGTGCTTTTAAGCTTACTAATAACCGATATTGAAAAGGTAGAATGAATAGTGAGATGGCTATGTATACACAAAAAAGAATGATAAGAAGTTCCATGTGCTGTACCTCCACTCGTTTTAATTGATTATAGCATATTTTTCCTACTACCACCACTAATATTCAGAAAAATTAAAATAACAAGGGGTATAATCTCCACCTCACTTTGGTGATTGCTGTTCTTCTTTATGGGTATCAAATTTGGCAAGACACTATCTATCAAGTGCAGGAAACATCAAAGTATTCATAACAGGTGTGCTATAATAGGAAAGCGATTTTACTATAGAGGAGTGCCTTCCTATGAATCAATCATTATTACAACAGGATAAGTGGCGCATTATTGATCAATCAAGTCTTGGTCCAGGCTTTAAAGCGCTACAATCATTTGCTATGGACGATACGCTATGTACAAGTGTAGGAGCGAAAGCATCTTCACCTGTTGCTCGGTCGTGGGTTCACCACAATACAATTGTTCTTGGCATTACGGATACAAAGCTTCCGTTTTTGCAAGAGGGTCTTGATATTCTACACAAGCATGGCTATCAATATATTGTACGGAACTCCGGTGGGTTAGCCGTTGTATTAGATGAAGGAGTATTAAACCTATCACTAATTTTCCCAGATAGTGAAAAGGGAATTGATATAAATAGAGGCTATGATGCCATGTATGAACTCATTCAAATGATGTTTAAAGACTATGATGTTCAAATAGAAGCCAAAGAAATAGTGGGTTCTTATTGCCCAGGAAGCTATGACTTAAGTATAAAAAATCAAAAGTTTGCGGGGATTTCTCAGCGTCGAATTAAAAATGGGGTAGCGGTCCAAATCTATCTTTGCATAAACGGTAGTGGAAGTGATAGAGCCCGTGTCATTCAAGAATTTTATAATGTAGGAATAAAAGGAAACCCAACAAAGTTTGAGTATCCGAAGATCGTACCTGAGGTCATGGCATCTTTATCAGAGCTCCTAGGAGAAAACCTAACCATTTCAGACGTTATGATGAAGTTTTTAATGGTGTTAAAAGATCACAGCCAAAACATCTTTTCTTCTCAATTAGAGGGAAAAGAGATTGGTTTGTATCAAGAATACTTTAATAGGGTAGTCAAACGAAATGAGAAAGTGTTAGCCGAATAATAAATTCTGTAGATTCTGTCAGCATTGGCAGAATCTATTTCAATATAATTCTATCGCAAATATGGTAAATGTTAACTATATTTGCTTCTAGAAATTTCTTGTACTTCTTCCTTGATATAGTAAAATATTTACTTGTGTTAAAGGAAAGAGAGGTTAATCAAATGATACGAGTAATATTAGCGGATGATAACGAAGATGCTTTAGAAATTCTTTCAGAATATATCAGTAAATTTCCTGGTTATGAAGTTGTAGCTCAATGCAAAAACGGAGATGAACTTGTAAATCAATCGATTAGCTTAATGCCTGACCTAATAATAACTGATATTCAAATGCCAAAGTTAAGCGGATTAGAAGCGGTTAGAGAAATTTCATCCATGTTAGAAAATTCATGCTTTATCTTTATTACAGCATATGACCAGTTTGCAGTTGATGCTTTTGATATAGCAGCTGTTGATTACGTTATTAAGCCGGTTAAGCGCCAAAGACTATTTATAGCTATGGAAAAAGACAAAAAAAGTGATACTTCAAAATGAAATGGTGGGTATGAACAATTCTCCAGAACGATTTTCAGTTAAAAATGGAAAATCACTATACTTAGTCAATAAATCCTCCGTTATAATGGTTGAACGCTATGGTAGAAAAACATTTATCCATTTGAAAGATAAGATTATTGAAACCTCAGAAACGCTAGAAAGTCTTGAGGAAATTCTTTTTGAAGAAAATTACATACGTTCACATCGATCTTTTATTATTAATATTAATTTTGTTCTTCATATTGAAGCGATCGGAAGTGTATACCAAGTCCATTTTGAAGGATATGAGAAAGTGGCGAACATTAGCAAACAAAAGTTTGATTTTATAAAAAAGGTAAGTTAATAAGTTTTCAACCTAAGAGGCAAGTAGATGAATAGCCTCTTTGATCAGATCAGCAATACATCATTACTCTACCAAGAACTTTGTGGGTTTATTGTAACGAATGCTATGTGGACTAGTGTAATAGGAAATTTGATTATATCATTATCTTATTTTTCCATCCCAATTGTTATTCAACAATTTGTCAGGAAGAGACAGTCGGATATTCCGTTTAAAGGTGTCTACTATTTATTTATGGTGTTTATTTTTCTCTGTGGAGCTATGCATTTCATGAGTGTAGTTTCCATTCTTCGCCCTTTCCAATATGAGAAAGTACATCTTGTGCTACTCGTACTAACTGCAGTCACTTCCTTTCTTTCTGCTGCAGTACTATGGCCACTTCTTCCAAAGGCATTAAGTATACCAAGTCCAGCTGAACTTAGAAGAACGAATGCTAATTTAGTGCGTGAGATCGAACGTAGGGTAGCTGCAGAACGATCCCTTCAAGACTTGAACCTGTCATTGGAACAAACAATTAAGGAACGAACCGCTGATTTACAGAGGGAAATTGAGATCAAGGAAAAAATTAGAATTGCAGCTCATTCATGAGAAATCCAAATCAGAACGGGCAAATGATGCAAAAGCTATGTTTTTAGCTAATATGAGTCATGAGCTCAGAACTCCGCTAAATAATATTATAGGATATTCTCAATTGTTAGAAGATAACCTTCATTCTTTCTCTGAAAAGAAAAAAATAAGACAAAATAATCAAATCTAGTGATCATTTACTTCATATGATTAATGATATCTTAGCCATGACGAAAGTAGAACAATTAAGACTACACTATACGATTAAGCCGATAAAATTATTGAAATCTTTAAAGGATGCCGTTTCCTTATCAAAAGAAAAAGCTAGGGATTATAAAGTGGAAATCGAACTAGATGAAAAATCATTAGCGTATATAAATGTCTTAGCAGATGAAACAAAGCTAAATCAAATCTTCATTAATCTTATTTCAAATGGGATTAAATATAATACGCCAGGAAATCGTTTGTACATTTTTGGAAAGGTAATGAATGGACGAGTCATCGTATCGTTTAAAGATGAAGGAGAAGGGATCGATGCAGAAGATGCGGAAAAAATATTTTTACCATTTTACCGTTCACCTAAGTCAGATAAAAAAGCAAGTGGTACTGGCGTGGGACTATCGATTGTAAAACAGTTAGTATACGGTATGAATGGAACGATAGAGGTTGAAAGCCTACCCAATCAAGGGTCTACCTTTCACATCAATTTACCAATAAGCTTAAAAGATTCAAATAGGTAAATTCATAGTAAAGATATGCTTCTCAGGTAATGAATATAATAGTTTGCTCTGTTTATAGGAGGACTGTGTGGAATCATGGTTGATTCCTCACTGCACGAAGGAAACTTGAGTATTTTCAGAGGAGGCAGTAGCAACTCCCTGCGATAAGCGTGCAGCTTAGTTTAGTAGAGCCTTTAAAAAAGAAGAGGGTGTCCCAAAAGTATAATCTTTTGGGACACCCTTTTCTTTTTTCAATAAATGATCATCTTTATAATAAGCCTGGTTGATTGCGCGAAAGGTACTCCATTCTCCGGGGCGGAGGTGAGCCTCCCTTTAGAAATGTTGGAGTATCAACGTTTAAAGTAGTTCTTAGTTTCTATAAAAAATTTTTTGCGATATTATCAAACAGTGATTTCTAAATATATAAAAATCTGTAAAATGTACAAAACGCTTCGCTAGAGCTAATTGGAAATCAATAACTCTCATTACCTATGTGATGCACTTCACATTAAATAGTGAAGAAGGTAATGGAACAAACGTATCAATTCAGTTATCAACAAGAAAATAAAGCAATATATCTTGAATAGACCATAACTAAGTTAGCCGACAATTAAAAAAAATAATAAATTACAGTCGAAAAATGAATAAGTGAGTATAAATTCCTATTAGGCTGTTTTGTGTTTTAAAACAAACTGTTTATATAAACACATTTTGTGGTTAAATACATCAGAATATAAGTCGAAAGTAGCATAAAAACGTCTGAAATCCAAGAAATGAGTTAGCCAGATTGCTTTTCTAAATAGTAAAATTATCATAGGTATTTAAAATGAGGAGAGGAAAAGCGTATGCAAGTTTTAAGGCACATAAATTTAAATAATTGGCTAGTCAATTTCTATAAATTTCTATCACGCTATCAAGGGAAATCACTTGATAAAATGAGTTCAGAAAGAAAAGCAGCCTTATCAAGTAATCTAGAAGAAGTAGAAAGAACAGGTAGCATAGGGGTAGAGGATGGAAAGTCGAAAATGGAGAATTTACCTAGTTCTAAGCTACGCATAACACCGACGTCTAAAGTGAATTTTTTGAAAAATGTTCATATTCAAACGGATACATTTTCTGTAAAAAATAGTGATGAGATCGAAGTAAGGGAAACTGAAGGTGGAGTAACGAAAGAAGAGTGGGAAATTAAACTAAATGATGATTTCACAGAAGCTATTTTAGAAATTGTACCGAGCATAAAATATATCCAACATTTAGAGGATCACCCTAAAACCAAACATCTTAAACCAATTGTTAAAGAAGAAAAGGATTATCCAGACGCTGAACTAACTGAAGTACAAGTAATAAATGAGCTGAATAGATTAGGAGTGACATACGGAATACAGTATGAAAAAATCCGATTAGCATTAAAGAACTAAAAAGAAAGAAAGTATAGTAGTAGCCAAAGGGAGAAAGCCTATTCCTCCTGTAGATAGTAAAATAGATTATCTAGTAGATGTAGGAATAAATTTTAATCAGTGCCACCATTCAATAGAAGAAGGGATTGCCAATCAAAAAAAAATGTTTGTTAGAAAATTTCAGAAACTAGGTTATTTCAGAAAAAGTATTGAAGGAGTTGATGGAATTTCCTTGCATATGAGAACTATTAAAGTTCCTAAACCAATTGAAATAAATGTTCACATAGGAGATGGAGTAGAAGTAGATTCAAAAAATGATATGCTCTATTCCACTAAAGAGGGTAGACTTCGGGTCAATAAACGTGGGAATCATGAAGACATATCAATTGTCGAGCAAAATAATATAAATTATGATATAAGAAATGTGAATGACCCCTTATCAATCAACGGAGATTTAGAAGTCAATGGACAAATTGAAAATAGTCAACTAATTGAAACAACAGGGCAAATTATTGTCCAAGGAAATGTAACGGAGAGCACAGTGAAAGGGAAGGAATCCATATGGATTACAGAAAATATTGCCTCAAGTACAATTATAGCGGGTAGAGGGAATATGATAAACCATCAAATATCTTTTTATCTCGAGAATATACTAGAGCTTTTACCTTCATTTATTCAAACGTGTATTACGGTTTTAAATACCTCTCAGAATAGAAATATCAACCTACAACTTAGTCAATTAGTAAATCACCTACTAACTGGAAAAGAAGAAAAATTAAAAGAACAGATACTCGTGTTTATCGATTATACTAATGAAAATTATCTTGACTTATCTTCTATATGTATAAATGTAATAGAAAATCTTATAAGACTATTAAACGCCGATACGTTAAAGTCTATAGAAGAGATTGAGAAGATTCAAGAAATAACAGGAGAATTATACAAGTTATCGCTACTTGAATCTGTAACTACCGATAGTATTTTAGCTAAAGCAGCGTCCTATAGTACATTAATATGCCCTGGGAAAATTATATTAACTGGAAAAGGGTGTGTGAGTACAAAGATTCATACGGAATCCGTTTTTATTTGTAAAGGATCAGTACGGGGTGGGAACTTATTTGCAAAAAAAAGGATAGAAGTCAATGAGGCGGGATCCGTAAGTGAAACACACACGATTATGAGAACGAGTAATGAAGGTGTAGTAATTATTCACAAAGCACATCCTGGAACGGAGGTTTTTATTGGAGAACATTCTTATATGGTAAGAGTAGAAAAAATAAATGTCATGTTTAGGAAAAATCAATTCGATCTAATTGAATTGATGAATGTAGTAAGGTAGGTGATTTTTAATGACTCATCAGAGAAGCAGTGGTAATGCAAATCAGACGTTTTTTAACGAAGGGGATAAGAATCATCAGTCTTTATCACCATTACATTCAACTTGGGTGACTGCTTTTTTAAAAGAGGAGGATACTCTATCTATTTTGCATCAAATTTATCTTTCTTTATTTATAAATAATTACACTCCAACCGTTTTAATCGATTTACAAGGTCAGATCATTCAAGTGAATCAATCGGCTCTAGAATTTTTACAGTATAGTTCTGCAGATTTAAATCTTTCACCATACTCTAACTTATTACGTATCAACAAAAAAAGTCCAGATGATATGTTTATAAAAAAGATAAACGAATCCAATCCTTTTAAAGTGGAATGTCAAGTGTTGAATGGAATAGGTGAGCTTATACCTGTGTTACTATCAGCCACCCCATTCGTAATAGGGGAAGAATTAATAGGTACATTTGGGGTCATCCATGATATGAGTGAAGGATATCGTCTCAATGAAATAACAGCAAGTAAAGATCCGTTAACATCATTACCGAACAGACTATCTTTTCTTAAAGAATTAACAAAAATGGCATACGAACGGAGAATCATTTGACGTTTTAAGAGTAGATATTGAAAATTTAAAAGATATTAATTCTGTATATGGATACGAAATAGGAGATAGCATACTAAAAAACGTGAGTGAAAGATTGATAACTTTTTTGGGTAAACAGACTTTTATTAGTAGGTTTGGGGATGCTTCATTTGTGTGCATGGCAACGGATGAGCTTAAAATCAGCAAAAATCAATTGCTAAAGAGAATTAGTAAGCCTATTAAAGTGGATAAAGAAGAAATTTTTTTTAGAGTACTAATCGGTAAAGTGTACTTTCCACAAGATGGATTAGAAGTAAAAGATATCATCAAATCTCTTGACCTATCTATTCAACTGAACAAATGCAGAAAGCGATTTCCCTCTCAAAAAGAAATAGGAGAACAAGAACTCATTCAAAGAGTCAAACTAGAGAACGAAATAACCATGGCGTTGAAAAAGAACCAATTTGAGCTATTTCTCCAGCCTAAGGTTCTATGGAAAGAAAAGAAAATCAAGGGTGCGGAAGCATTATTGAGATGGACACATCCAAGATATGGAGCAGTATCCCCTGTGGATTTTATTCCTATTGCAGAAGAAACAGGTCTTATCATCGAAATGGGGGAATGGGTATTTGAAGAAGTGTGTAAAGTACTCCAAAAATGGAAAAATAACAAACATTCCAGATAAGACAATTAGTGTTAACATTTCAATACAACAATTATATCGTAAGGGGTTTTTGGATACATTAGTAACATTAGTAAATCAGTATGGTATTAACCCTAATTTAATTGAGTTAGAAATGACAGAGTCCACATTTAGTTATGATACAAAAAAAGCTCAGCGAATCTTAGTTGATTGTCAACAAGCAGGGTTTCATGTATCAATGGATGACTTTGGAACGGACTATAGCTCTTTAAACTTACTAGCTGAATTTCCATTAGACACATTAAAGATAGATAAGCGGTTTATACAGAGCTATAATAGAAATGAAAGAAGTCAAGTAATTCTTAAATCTATTATCTCTTTGTCTAAAGGCCTTCATCTCCAAAGTGTAGTGGAAGGGGTAGAGACTCTTTTAGAGTTTGAAGCAGCAAAAAAACTAGACTGTGATATTATTCAAGGATATTACTTTTCAAAACCTTTACCCATCCAGAAGTTCGAAGAGTACGCCAACCAATTTGATTATAGCATTTACATTAACACATAATTTAGTGGAAATTCAAGGAGGAGCCTATGGAAAGGTTCATTAAATTTATTGATTCTTTAAAAACAAATTTTGATACCCATGAGCATAAAAGCTCTAATCAGGCGTATGAATTGTTAAGCTCCTTTTTAATTCATTCTGAAGATGCCATATTAATTATTAATCCTAATGGTATTGTCATGCAAGTAAATCCAGCTTTTGAAAAACTGTATGGTTGGACGCAGGAGGAACTAGCTGGAAAAGAGGTTCCGTTTGAGTGTCATATGGAAGAAGTAAGGGATCTCATTACTCGCATTAAAAATGGGGAAAAGATTAGTTCATATAAAACCACAAGAAAGAATAAGTATGCTCAATCTTTAGACGTATCAATAACGTTATCCGCAATACGAAATGAGCAGGGAGATATTGTTGCCATAAGCTCGTTTATTCGTGACATAGGTGAGCAGGTGAAAGCACAAAGTAAGTTAAATGAGAGTCGTTCTAAATATCGTTCCTTATTCAAATATTGTCCCGATGCAATCTTCTCGTTGGATAATAAAGGGAAAATATTAGAAGTGAATCCCATAACTGAAAGTCTGTGTGAGACCTCAAAAGAATTTTTAATCCATAGCAATTTTTTAGAATGGGTCCATAATGAGGATATCGACTATTTTATTGAACAGTATCAAGAAACGTTAAAAGGTCAATCCAATACGTATGATTTAAAAATTATTACTAGAATGGGTTCAGAAAAAAACATAACAGTATCGAGCATCCCAATTATTATAAACGGAATTGTTTCAGGCATCTATTGTATTGCACAGGATATGACTGAATCGATTAAAGCATTAGAAAAATTAGAAGAGAGTGAGGGGCGATATCGACTTATTGCTGAACAATCACGAGACTTAATTGCTCTTTTAGACCGTAATGGAGTCTGCACCTATGCCTCACCTTCCCACTTTTATTTATTGGGCTATCATGTAGAAGATGTGATAGGAAAAAAAATACAAAGAGAATATTTATCAAGATGATAGAAAATATTTTCAGGATAAGCTGTTTGAGAGTATCCTATTAGGTCAGTCTTTTAAAGGCAGAGTGAGGGTTAAAACATTTGAACATGGGTATATATGGTGTGATATTCAGGGTACACCAGTTTATGAAGAGCATGTATTCAAACATATTATTCTAACTTCCCGTGATGTCACCCAACAAGTTAAATATGAAGAGGAATTAAAGCAGTTAGCATTTTATGATGAATTGACAGGTCTACCAAATAGAAGGTTGTTTGTTGACCGGGCAGAGCACAATCTTGCAAGGTGTGAAAGAAATCATTTGAAATTTGCCTTATTATTTTTAGATGGAGATGGGTTCAAAAGCATTAATGACCAGTATGGACACGATGTAGGAGATGAATTCTTAAAAGAGTGTGCTGCTAGATTAAAGAATGTGGTTCGGAAAGAAGATACAATTTCTCGATTTGGTGGGGATGAATTTGTCATATTGTTAACTTCCGTAGATAATGAAGACGAAATTGAAGAAGCAGCAACTAGATATGTTTCTACGATGGATAAACCACTGATCATTAAAGGAAATGAAATACAGGCTACATTCAGTGTAGGAATATCAGTTTTCCCCAAAAATGGATCAACCATTGAAGAACTTATGAAGCAGGCAGATGAAGCGTTATATATGGCAAAGGAAAGAGGTAAAAATCAGTTTGTATTTTACAATGAATGGTAAGAACGTAAAAAGAGAATGCCATTTTTAGTGCATTCTCTTTTTACGTTCATTCTATTATTCAGCCATCTTCTCAAGATTTCCGTTACGGTCCATCTTGAAAGAAGGAGAACTGTTTTCTTCTTCAAATAGTACTAGCTTACGAGCGCGGTTCATGATTTGCATAAGCGTTTCATAATCCTCTTGCATAGTGATAGAATTCTTCTCAAGTTGAGATACTTTCTTTTGAAGCTCTATATTTTCACGACGTAGGTCCGTGATTTCATGCTTTAATCTTTGATTCTCTGATTTTAAGATATCGGTTTGATACGTAGATGATCCCATTTGCTGTAGGTACGCAATCACTTTTTCCAGATTCATATGACTAGGCATAGGTTTTGTCTCCGCTGTAGCCGTAAGAGGGCTCGAATAAGTTGGTTCTACTGTTCTTTCAGGCAGAGGTGAATACGCTCCGACCATCGGTTCAGTCTGTTCTTCTTTTTGCTCGACCATTTCTTTTGGAACAACAGGTGAATCTAGTACATACTCTTCTCCCAATTCAGCTTCCATTGCTTCTAAATCCTCGAATGAAGGTGTAGGAGGTTGATAGAGTAGCTTCTTCTTGCCACCCTGATCTTTTCCTAAAATTCGCTGACGCTGCTTTCGCTGCTTTTTAGCAAGCTGGAGTGCTTTCTCATACTGATGACGAACGACAGCGTTCCATCTAAATCCACAAGCTGCAGAAGTGCGGTTTAGTTTGTCTCCAACTTCTTCAAATGCATTTAATTGAGTGCTTCCTTCTCTCACATGACGTAAAACTGTTTCAGCTAATAGTAAATCATTTTCTTCTGTCCAAGCATCTTGTCTTGTTTTCATACACTCATCTCCCATTCCGTGTTCGACTTCCTCGCTTTTATCATGGGCAAGTTGAAACGGTTTTATACCAAAATGGGAAATATATTTTTCTAATAGTTTTGCTCTACTTGTGTGAGAAATCCACAAGATGGAAGTGGAATAAGCCTTGCATTGAGAAGGGATACACTGTAAAATCTCTTAAGATGCCTAAAAAGGTGAAAATTTCATAGAGAAAGGGTTGTTGTCATATGTCAAACGAATTTCGTGTTTGCGATGACTGTCAAGCCGTCAATATAAAAACGTTAATTCCAAAGTTAAAGCAATTAGACCCAGAGGCACCAGTCGAAGTTGGGTGTCAGTCTTACTGCGGACCTGGCCGGAAAAAGACGTTTGCTTTCGTAAATAACCGTCCAGTAGCGGCATTGACAGAAGACGAATTAATGGAAAAAGTACAAAAGAAAATGAAGTAATAGTAGTAGAATAGACGACATTTTTTTCGAAGATGAATAGCTAGAGGTCTTACGGACTTAAACTATGTATCCAAAAAGGGGAAGCATGGTTTTAAGGGTGTTAGACCTTTTTGTTTTGATTGGTCAATACAGGGAGTAGTAGAAGTTTGTCGAAAAAAATTTCATATCGTCGTTCAACCTTGGAATAATAAGGGTATTACCCTATTAAACGTGCTAATTCGACAAGTTCTTAGGATGTACGAAAGAAAAAAAAGTCGTTATAATAGAAGGAAGATTCGTAGGAAGAGGGGACGCTTGGTGGATTACGCAAACGAAAAACTCCATGAAGAAAAAGTATTTAAAGACCCCGTTCATCGGTATGTACATGTACGAGATCGTGTGATATGGGATTTAATTGGAACAAGAGAGTTTCAAAGATTACGCCGAATTAAGCAACTTGGAACAACCTACCTAACCTTCCACGGGGCGGAGCATAGCCGATTTAACCATTCCCTTGGTGTGTATGAAATCGTTAGAAGAATTGTGGATGACGTGTTTAGTGGACGCCCAGAATGGAAAGAAGGCGAGCGGTTACTTGTCCTTTGTGCGGCACTTCTACATGATTTAGGACATGGACCATTCTCGCATTCTTTTGAGAAGGTATTTGATTTAGACCACGAACAGTTTACGCAACGAATTATTTTAGGAGATACAGAGGTCCACGATGTATTAGTCAAGGTCTCTCCAGATTTTCCGAAGCATGTTGCTGAGGTCATTGCGAAGACGTATAAGGATAAGCAAGTGGTTAGTCTTATTTCGAGCCAAATCGATGCGGACCGTATGGATTACCTACAGCGAGATGCCTATTTTACAGGAGTCAGCTATGGTCACTTTGATATGGAACGAATTCTTCGAGTGATGAGACCGAAAGAAGACCAGGTTGTGATTAAACAAAGTGGTATGCATGCCGTAGAGGACTATATTATGAGTCGTTACCAAATGTATTGGCAAGTGTATTTTCATCCTGTAACACGTAGTGCAGAAGTGATTTTAACGAAAATTCTTCACCGTGCAAAAGCTCTATACAAACAAGAGTATCCGTTCAAACAGGACCCCATTCACTTCTATTCACTTTTTGAGACCAATCTCACCTTAGAAGATTACCTCAAGCTAGACGAATCCGTCATCCTGTATTACTTCCAAATGTGGCAAGATGAAGAGGATCCTATTTTACGAGATTTATCTAAAAGATTCTTGAATCGTCAGCTATTCAAATACGTTGAGTTTGATCCAGCGAAAGAATATAAAAAGCATAGTGAGCTAGAGGCTCTCTTTAAAAAAGCAGGCATCGATCCAGACTATTATTTAGTCGTGGATTCGTCCTCTGACTTACCGTATGACTTCTATAGGCCAGGTGAAGAGGAAGAGCGCCTTCCTATCCATCTTGTGACGCCTTCTGGCGATATCAGAGAGCTCTCACGGGAATCTCATATCGTCAATGGCATTTCTGGTAAAAGGAGAACGGACCACAAGCTGTACTTTCCTGCTGACCTATTAGAGGATGAGCGAACAAAGAAAACGACCAAACGCCAAATAAAAAAACTATTAGACTTATGATATAGGAGATGAAGAAGTGTGTTGAAAGATCATGTGAAGCTAATGAGCGCTTTTGTAGCTTCTGGTGAAATCATTGGCCGTAAAAAGCTTCAAAAAATGATATTCATTGCGAAGAAGTTATCCTTCCCGTTCCAAGAAAAATTTCAATTTCACTTTTACGGACCGTACTCTGAAGAACTAACTCTTCGCGTCGAAGAGTTATGCGATATGGGATTTATCGAAGAAGTATGGGAGAAAAAAGGTGGCTATTATCAATACCGATATACCGTTACGGAAGAGGGGCAAAACTTTTTAAACGTGTATGAAGAAAAGATGCCTACTCTTGATACATGCCTTGTCAATATGAACGAAAAGCCGTCTCGTTTCCTTGAGTTGGTATCTACGGTATTATTTTTCGATGACCTGGACAAGGAAGACGTGATTGAGAAGGTATTCACGTTAAAATCTAAACAGAAATATACATTAGAAGAGATAGAGGAAGCCTATCACTATATTGAAAGCTTGCAGAAGACGATCGCCCAGTGAGGTGGTCGTTTTTTGAGTGTGGGTGTCATAGGTTTGGGGAAAGATAGAAGAGAGAGCAATGAATTCGGTCTTTATAAATTGATGGGAGGAATTCTATATGTTCATTGATTTTCTAGAATTAAACTATTTGGCTATTCTAGCTGGAGCCTTCGCTTATATGATCTTTGGGGCTGTGTACTATTCTCCGCTTCTCTTTGGCGATGTTTGGATGCAGCTTCATCAAAAGCAGGCAAGTGACCCGGTAAAATTTGCGGGATCGGCCATAGTAGCTATCGTCAGCTCGTTCTTTATTGCGATTCTGATTCAATTAACAGGCGCCGCTACATTCTCTGAAGGTATCACAGTAGGTCTTATTATCGGTGTATTCGTGACCGTATCGTATGCGAAGAATATGCTGTTTGGGATGACGTCAAGAAAAGTATTTGGGATTGCGATAGCAGACCATATTATCATCTATAGTATTCTTGGTATATTGCATGCGCTATGGCAATAGAATAGAAAGAAAAAGCAATGGACGACTGTCCATTGCTTTTTTCCTTACTCGCTATCACTTAAACGCTTACCGCCAACAGCATAATGTTGCTTGGACATTTCTTCAATAAAGACAACAATTTTATCCTTCGGAGCCCCAGATGTTTCACTTACGGCCTCGGTTACCTTCTCAACCATTGCTTGTTTTTGTTCTTCTGAGCGACCCTCTAGCATTTTTACTGTTACATAAGGCATTATGCATTCCTCCGTCACGGGTTATTTGATACAATACGTATAACGTTTACTTCTTTTAGAATAGTATGTTCTACAGGATAAATGCAAATAAAAAAGAAGAGAGAGGAGTGTGATCACTTGAGTATTTTTAGTGGCGATTTTTTAGCGAATCTTCCATTTCTCGTGATTGCTCTAGTAATAGGCTTCACGGTTCATGAGTATGCTCATGCCTATGTAGCCTATAAATTTGGAGACTCAACCGCAGCAAAACAAGGAAGACTAACCTTAAATCCAGCATCTCACTTGGATCCAATCGGAACCATTTTAATCTTAATTGCAGGCTTTGGTTGGGCTAGGCCAGTTCCTGTTAACCGTTTTAATTTGAGAAGACCGCGATTACATAGTATTTTAGTATCTGTAGCAGGACCGCTAAGTAACTTTGTTGTCGCATTTATTGCGACGCCGTTTGCGATATTGTTTATGTATTTTCTAGGAGATTCAGCAGTTACAACGTTCTTTGCTCAATTGTTTCAAACCATCGTCTATTTGAATGTATTATTGTTTGTCTTTAACTTAATTCCTCTACCACCACTAGATGGATACAGAATTATTGAAGATCTAGTTTCTCCAGATATACGAGCAAAAATGTCACAATACGAAATTTATGGTCCGATTATTTTTATCGTACTGATCGTAACACCAATTGGCGATTATACAATTTGGCCATTTTTACAAGGTGGAATTAGAACGATTTCTGTAGCATTCTACACATTCTACGACTCGATCTTTTTACTCTTTTTATAAAATAAAGGAGGAACACAAATGGAATCAGAAAAAAAGAAAAAAGTGGGCTTTAATATCATCAAGAACGACCCAACAGACGGCCACGGTGGATACGGGGTCGGTGCTTTAAGCTTGGAAAATATCTCGCCTGTCTTCGTAGACGTTGAAGAAAAGGATGCATTTGTCGACATCGGTGCGATGCATGCTCGCAGCAGCGTAGAAAAAGGAATCAAATTCACAACAAACCGAGAGGATTCAGAAGGTGGGAAACCTTTTTGGCTTGTATGGGTAACCATTGATCGAAAAGAAACAGGACCATACTACGCAGGAGTAACGGCCTGTGAATTAGTCGTCAACCGTGAAAAACGCCGAGGCTATAAGGTATTACCAGACCATGTAAACAAAATGGACAAAAGCCTAAAACGAAAAATAATGGTAGGCGAGATGGATGAAAGCTCCAAAACGGTGCTTAAAGAATTTCTGATCAACCACAATGAAGAATTCTGGAACAATTCCTCTGAAGAACTCAAGCAAAGTCTTTCAGTTTAGGAAAGAAACTGGGAAAACTGTGAATAATTTATGACAGTTTTTTGAAAATTTTCTTCACATATTGCTCTTATGAGCGAATGGGAGTAAACTAAAGTCACATCTCGCACAAGATGGAACTAGGACATGAAAGAACTCGGGCTCTGGACAAGCTCGAGTTTTTTCATGTCTATTTTTAGGTAAGGAACCGTCGATTGAAATTTTTAAACATCAGCGGTCAAAAAACCCTCAAATAAAAAGAGGAAAGGCCCCAAGCCTTCCCGCTCACATGTATTAAAAAATCCAATCCACAACTCGATCAAATAGTGATTTTCCACTATCTGAGCCACTGTCACCGTCGTTCTTTTTACCAGGAAGAAGGTCGCGAATAGATCGATCCTCGCCAATATGGGTTTGGCAAAACTCTGTTGGCTCGGTCCCAGCGACAAAATACATTTCGCGGGTCACAGGACAATCCTTCGTTGCAACCTTTCCTGTGTGTGGATCTACTTCCACTTTGATCACATTTTCAGTAGGGACAAACTCGGCCACTTCTTCATCTTCAAGGGCAGCTTCCATAAACCCAACCCACAGTTCTTTTGCGACAGTATTGTCATAGGCAAGCGTCATTTCAGAATTGTCGTCATAACCAGTCCACACGCCAGATACGAGCTGAGGGGAATACCCAATCATCCATCGGTCCCATAAAGTAGAACCCGTTTTCGCTGCATACGGGCGAGTAACCGAATCTAAAACGCTCGATCCAGTTACAGACGAATGATCGTTTAAAGCAGGATCAAATGTCCCAGTGAGCATATCGGTCATTACAAAGGCTTGGTCAGGATCTAATACCTGAACCCCTTCATTTTCATATTCATAGAGAATAGTCCCATTTGGGTCTTCAATCTTGGTGATAAATACTGGTGCAATGTCACGACCTCCGTTAGCAAACATGCTATAAGCTTTCACCATGTCGATCACTCGAACTTCACTTGTACCAAGAGGTGCTGAAGGCTCCGAGCCAATAGGTGTGGAAAGACCGAACTGCTTTCCCGCATCTATTAACGCATCAAAGCCTAAGAAAAAGTGTGTTTTGACTGCAAATACGTTATCCGATATGCCTATCGCTTGAGCTAGTGTAATTTCATCATTGCTGTACCGATTGTTGAAATTATGCGGAGCGTACACATCCTCTCCGTCATTATACCGGAAGCTTGTGAGCTCACTTTTCATCGTGGTCGCAGGATCAAATCCTGACTCTAACGCAGCATAATACAATAACGGCTTAATCGTCGAACCAGGCTGTCGTATCGCTTGTGTAGCACGGTTAAAAGGACTTTTCACATAGTCGGTTCCTCCCACCATCGCGGTCACATATCCCGTTTCTGGATCCATTGAAGTAAGTGCAACCTGAAGCTTAGACCCTTCATTGACAATCAATTCTTTTACTAATCTCTCAGCGGCTTCCTGATGCTTCACATTGAGCGTCGTGTGAATACGCAAGCCACCAAGTTCAATTTGGCGGTCTGTCATGCCTAACTGATTTTGTAAAATATAGTGCACTCGGTCTTGGAAATAAGGAGCCGTTTGCGTCACTTCTAGGTTATGTTTCCAATAATTACAGGCTTCTCCGCTAGTGCTGTGCTTTTCTGAGACTCTGTGATCTTTCCGTCTTCTATCATTTCATCTAATACAACGGTTTGCCGAGTTGTGGATTTCTCTAAATCTGCGACAGGGGAGTAGGAGCTAGGCGCTTTTGGAATTCCTGCTAAAATTGTCGCTTCCCCTAACGTCAACTCACTCGCCGATTTGCCAAAATAATACTGACTGGCGGCTTCCACTCCGTAAGCTCCGTGACCATAATAGATGGTATTTAAGTAACCTTCTAAAATATCATTTTACTATAAAATAGCTCAAGCCTTATGCTATACATGGCTTCAGATAATTTTCTCGACCACGTTTTATCATGGGTTAAATACAAATTACGAGCATACTGCTGTGTAATGGTACTGGCTCCTTGAACTTTAGACATCGCTTTAATGTCCGCAACAGCTGCCCCGGCAATCCGCTTTAAATCAAAGCCAAGATGGTCGTAGAACTTTTTGTCTTCTACTGATATGGTCGCATCGATTAAAGCGGGTGATATGTCCTCAAGGTTGACCCAATAGCGTTTTTCCCCATTATGCGTTTCTCCGAATATCTTCCCATCAGAGGAATAGTAGAGATTGGACTGGGGAACAGCTAGAGTAGGAGCCCCTTGGATTTTCGCATACGTCAAAATGCCAAGCACGGTAATAGAGAGAAGCAACCCCACTATAATTGAAAGAATCACAAGTGCTCGCAGCCATTTCAGCGTTTTAGAAAAATTCATTCCCTTAAAATTCGGCATAATCTCCATTCTCTCACCCCTTTTTTCACAAAAATCTATCATACTATTATAGCCTCTAGTATGGGGGCCAAATCTATATTTTATACAAGAACTGAAAAATAGTAGAAAATTTTTCTTGATATTTCCCGTCATTCGACTATACTTTTCTCATGTTTGTATTTACAGTGTTAGGGAAAGCTACAAACGATGCAATCATTTGACGGCTCCTCTTTCAACTGATACGTTCAATTACGAAAGACTTCTTTCGTTCCAATACATTTAAACGTGGAAAGGATTGATTTTAGTGGGTGGATTCTGGTTTACAGAAAAGCAAACAGAGAACTTTGGGATTACGATGAAAATTAATCGTACATTACATACGGAGACAACAGAGTTTCAACATTTAGAAATGGCTGAAACAGCAGAGTGGGGCAACATGCTATTCCTTGATGGAATGGTCATGACAAGCCAAAGAGATGAGTGGGTCTATCACGAAATGGTCGCACACGTTCCATTATTTACGCACCCTAACCCTGAGAAGGTATTAGTCGTAGGTGGAGGAGACGGCGGTGTAATCCGTGAAGTGTTAAAACACCCAAGCGTGAAGAAAGCCGTGTTAGTTGAAATTGACGGAAAAGTTATTGAGTACTCTAAAAAGTACCTTCCTGAGATTGCGGGAGAGCTTGAAAATGAGCGTGTAGAAGTGATTGTCGGCGATGGCTTCATGCACATCGCTGAATCACAAAACGAATACGATGTAATCATGGTAGATTCTACTGAGCCAGTTGGACCAGCTGTGAACCTATTCACGAAAGGCTTCTATGCAGGGATTTCTAAAGCACTAAAGGAAGATGGAATCTTTGTTGCGCAAACGGACAACCCTTGGTTTAAAGCAGATTTAATCCAACAAGTACAGCGTGATGTAAAAGAAATTTTCCCAATTACAACGTTATATATTGCCAACATCCCTACGTACCCATCTGGTATGTGGACCTTCACAATGGGTTCAAAAAAGCACAATCCACTTGAAGTAGCGGAAGATCGCTTCCATGAAATCGATACAAAGTACTACACAAAAGAGCTTCACAACGCAGCATTCGTTCTGCCGAAGTTCGTTAAAGACTTAACAGAATAAGGAGGCACCACTATGCGCTTTGATGAAGCTTATTCAGGGAATGTATTTATTAAAAGTCATCCTTCGTACGAGGAGAGTTCGGTCGTTCTATATGGTATGCCAATGGACTGGACGGTAAGCTACCGACCAGGTTCTCGCTTTGGCCCAACTCGTATTCGTGAAGTATCGATCGGTCTTGAAGAATACAGCGCGTATTTAGACCGTGAGCTAGAAGAAGTCAAATACTTTGACGCAGGTGATATTCCTTTACCATTCGGAAACGCAGGGCGAAGCTTAGAGATGATTGAAGACTATATTGATGGTCTTTTAGCAGACGGAAAAACGCCACTTGGTATGGGCGGAGAGCATTTAGTTTCGTGGCCAGTGATGAAAGCCATGGCGAAGAAATACCCTGACCTTGCGATTATTCATTTCGATGCTCACACAGACCTACGTGAAGAGTATGAAGGAGAGCCACTTTCTCACTCTACACCTATTCGTAAAATTGCGGAGCATATTGGTCCTAAAAATGTGTACTCCTTTGGAATCCGTTCTGGTATGAAGGAAGAGTTCCAATGGGCAAAAAGAAAAATGGCATGCACATCTCAAAGTTTGAGGTACATGAACCACTGAAGAAAATCCTTCCACAGCTAGCTGGACGTCCAGTATACGTTACGATTGATATTGACGTCCTAGACCCAGCTCATGCACCAGGAACAGGAACGGTGGACGCAGGTGGAATAACATCTCGTGAACTACTAGCATCCATCCATGAAATCGCTCGCTCAGAAGTGAAAGTAGTTGGAGCAGATTTAGTTGAAGTGGCACCAATTTATGATAACTCCGAGCAAACAGCCAATACAGCAAGTAAACTCATCCGCGAAATGATTCTTGGTTGGATGTAAGATAAAGGGACAGCACCTATGTTCAGTAGGTGCTGTTTTTTCATGAGGAACGATAAAAATTCTTCTTAGCAAAAGCACCTAGGTACTATAGGACAAAGGCAGATTTAGAAGGATGAAAAATACTTCGAGTAGCTGGTCTTGTATGACTGCACGGAAGAAAGTGCTCTCATGATTGTTCTTTTAAAACTCCCTTCATCCGTTGCATTTTCCCTTCATTATTCTTATACTTAATTAGTTATAAGGAACTTTTAATTAAAGGAAGTGTCGGAGCGTGGCGACTACAGAAATCACGGTGCGTGTGGATCTATCCACGACGATCACTCAAGGCGAGGAAAACGAAACGATTTCATTTACAACATTTGGTCGATACTATGAGAAGGCAGGAAGCGCATATCTCCGGTATGACGAGGTGTTAGAAGAAGGAACAGTAAAGACCACCGTTAAATTATCGAACGAGCAGGGACTCATCCTGCGCGGGGGAGCGGTGAAAATGAGACTAGCGTTTAACCGAGAAGATCGGATGAACGGGTCCTATGAAAGTCCCCACGGTACGTTTATACTTCAAACCCATACAAAAGAACTTTCCCATACAGAAACAACTGAAGGAGAAGGCACCCTACGAATTCGCTATGAACTTCGTATGCAAGGGAGCTCTGTCGGTGATTATGATATGAAGATTACATACAAGGAGGAGCTGAACCAATGAATATAGTGGATCAGGTACAAAGTAAGCTAAAAGAAGAAATTAAACAAGCCGTTATCAAGGCAGGACTTGCGACAGAGGAGCAAATTCCAGACGTTATTTTAGAAACACCAAAGGAAAAAGCTCATGGAGATTACTCTACAAACATGGCGATGCAGCTAGCGCGCGTTGCAAAAAAAGCACCTCGTATGATTGCAGAGGAATTAACAGCCAACTTCGACCGCACGAAAGCTTCGATTGAGAAAATCGAAATCGCTGGTCCTGGTTTTATTAACTTTTATATGGACAACAGCTACCTAACAGATTTAATTCCAGTGGTGCTTAAAGCAGGCGAAGCTTACGGAGAGTCAGATGCTGGTGAAGGGCAAAAGATTAATGTCGAGTTCGTATCAGCAAACCCAACAGGAGATCTTCACCTAGGGCATGCGCGCGGGGCTGCAGTGGGTGATTCACTATGTAACATTTTGGACAAAGCAGGTTTTGCTGTTACACGCGAGTACTATATTAACGATGCAGGGAACCAAATCCACAATCTAGCAATGAGTGTAGAAGCTCGTTACTTCCAAGCTCTTGGACAGGAAAAGCCAATGCCAGAAGACGGCTACCACGGGGCAGATATTATCGGAATTGCAAAGCAGCTTGTAGACGAGTTTGGGGACAAATACGTGGAAGTTGATGAGAAAGAGCGCTACGACTTCTTCCGTTCATACGGGTTAAAATATGAGCTTGAAAAACTAAAAGAAGGACCTTGAAATGTTCCGTGTCCCATTTAACGTGTGGTACTCGGAAACTTCTCTCTATGAAAATGGAAAAATTGATGAGGCTCTTGATGTATTAAAAGAGAACGGACATGTATATGAGGAAGAGGGAGCAACTTGGTTCCGCTCCACAACATTTGGTGACGACAAGGACCGTGTATTAATCAAAAATGATGGCTCTTACACTTATTTGACACCAGATATTTCGTACCACGAGGATAAACTAAAACGCGGACATGATATTTTAATCAACATTTGGGGAGCAGACCATCACGGATATATTCCTAGAATGAGAGCAGCCATTGAAGCACTTGGATATTCTCCTGAAACTTTGGAAGTAGAAATTATTCAAATGGTTCAGCTCTATAAAAACGGTAGAAAAAATGAAGATGAGTAAGCGTACCGGTAAAGCCGTTACGATGCGTGATCTCGTAGACGAAGTAGGACTTGACGCAACTCGCTATTTCTTTGCAATGCGTTCAGCCGACTCACATATGGACTTCGACCTAGACTTAGCGGTTTCTCAGTCCAATGAAAACCCTGTCTATTACGCCCAATACGCACACGCTCGCATTTGCTCCATTCTACGTCAAGCAGATGAGCAAGGAGTAACATTTAACGAAAGTGCCAACATTTCACTCATTAAGGAAGAGAAAGAAATCGACCTTCTGAAAAAAGTAGGAGAATTCACAGGAGTGGTAGCTGATTCTGCTAAGAAACGTTCCCCACACCGTGTGGTGACGTACATCAACGAGTTAGCATCTGCTTTCCACAGCTTCTATAATGCTGCGAAAGTGCTAGACGATTCGAACCGTGAGCTTTCAGAAGCTCGTCTCCTACTCGTTCGCTCTGTACAGATCACCCTACAAAATGCATTGAAATTAATTGGAGTATCTTCTCCAGAGAAAATGTAATAGTTGAAAGCGCCGATTTCCACTAGGAAACCGGCGCTTATTTATATTTCTTCATTAAATGGGAACACTATCTTCAACAAGCAATGAAGGGGGCCAGTTTTTCATGGGCATAAAAGATGTACTACTATCACTCATCACAGGAATGATCGTTGGATTTCTCTTTGCCGTGTTCAGACTACCAATACCTGCTCCTCCCGCATTCGCAGGAATCATGGGGATTGTGGGGATTTACTTGGGATTTAAATTGTTTGAGTACGTACAACCAATTATTTTTAAGTGAATGATAGAGGAGTGTAACCAAACGGGAATCCTTCTTTTTAGTTTTTGAGCTCTCTTTCAAAGGGCAAGCGATCTAAATGGAATTTTTCTTGGAGTCAAGGGCCCAAGAGGAGTTGGCAAAATGAATCAAAGCACTACTTTAAGTTATTCGAGCACTTCGCCCAAGAATTCGAGCACTCCGCAGCACAAACCGAGCACATCTCCTACGCATTCGACTACTCCACTCCACACGCCCACTTCATCACCTGATCTAAAAAAAGTAATCTAAAACTAAGCCCCCTACTCCAATAGAGTGGGGGGCAGCTTCATTTCCTTATTTGACTAATCCGTCCTCTTCCATCTGATCCACCTGATCGACAAACGTTGCTTCAATTGCCCGGTACGTCATGCCAAGCTCCTGTTTACTCTTCGTTGTATCAAAAGCAATACGATATCCTGCATTTTCTTTGACATACTTACGAGTCAAGCCAACGCTTGGCGCAATAAGCCAGATTAAAGCCTTTGGAACCTCTCGCTTAGGAAGCGGATACTTACCAGGGAAGTTCTTTTCAATGATCTTAGCAATTTCAAGGAAGGTCACTTCACCACTTGAGACAATATAGCGCCCATGTGCCTCAGGCTTGAACGCTGCAAGGATATGAGCTTTGGCTACATCCCGCACATCTACAATACCAGAATAGAGCTTTGGTACGCCTGTTTTAAAACCACCTGTTAAAAATTGCTGAATAGTAGAAATACTCGTAGAGTCACTGCGACCAGATAGAGTAGGTCCCATGATGAAGCTCGGGTTAATCGTGACCAAATCATATTGATTTTGACTCTTCACCATTTTCCAGGCCTCTTGCTCAGCAAGTGTTTTGGAGTATGGATAAGGTTGGTGGTCACTTGTGCTCGTTGTATTCCAATCATTCTCCGTGAATGCCTCACGCCCTGCCATTTCTTTGTTATCTCCCATAATGGCAACAATGCTGCTCGTTAAGACCACGCGTTTAACAGTGGGGGCTTTTTCAACTGAAGTCAGCACATTTTTAGTTCCTTGTTTTGCAGGTTGTATTAAATCTTTTTCGGGATTATCTGAACTGATGAGGAAAGGAGAAGCTGTATGAATAACGACCTCCGCTCCTTGGACGGCCTCATCAAAGCTTCCTTCTTGTAAAAGGTCCGCTTCAAAAACGGAAAGAGATCCTTTATATTCTTTTTCAAACTCAACTAAGTATTGATATTTTTCTACTTTATCTTTGTTTCGGACAGTAATACGTACATCGTGTCCTTCTTTTAAAAGGTCACGAACAATCCAAGAGGCAAGATAGCCTGTTCCACCTGTTACGGTAACGGTTGACATTGTCATCCCTACTTTCTTTTTTATTCATCGTACCACAGCTGACGTTATTTTTCTTTTGTTTAAGCTTTTGAACATTCACTTCCACTCGATTTCTGCACCATCTATTCGTTTCACGCCTCGAATTCCAGCCACATCTTCCACTAATTGGAGCATAGCAAAGTCTTTCTCCTTTGCCTCGATCATAAAGTCCACATCCTGTTGAACCTTCTTTAGCTCTTTCAATAAAGGAAGGATAAAGTCGAGGTCGACGTAATCGGCGTGTGCTCGAATATTTCCTTCTTCCTTATTCTTAGGTGAAGAAATATGAATTTTTGGGGGAAGGTCACGGTGCTTCCACGTCTCAAAAATACGAGGTAAAAACGATTCAACAGGTGCTTCCGTTGGATTCGCGATGTGATGGTGAATATCTAACACCATCGGAATGCTCTCCTTCTCACACACTTCTAGAGTTTCTTCTACGGTATACGTTTTATCATCGTTTTCAAGGGTCATGATTTCTTTAATTGGGAAAGGGAGACCTTTTAAATTTTCGTGAAAACGACCTATAGCTGCCTCTCGGTCACCATAGGTTCCCCCGATATGAATATTGATGACTCCTTGATCAACGATTCTCATCGCTTCAAGCATTTTATAATGATAGTCCATATCTTTGATCGCATTGGCGGTTACTTCTTCTCTTGGACTTGTAAATAACGTGAATTGATTAGGGTGAAAACTTGCACGAATGCGTAATTCTTTTACGAGGCGCCCTAATTCCTCCCACTCCTGTTTAAAAGGAGTGACAAAATCCCACATAACATCGGGATGGGTAGCGAGGGGGACGAGAGAGCTCGACATTCTATACACATGTGCATCATGAGCGCCTAAATAATAGAGAATTCGCTTCGTGTTTCGTAAATTTTTTGCGGTCACTTCAAGGAGCTTTTCCGTTCCTTTTTCTTGTCCTAGTTCAGTAAATCGTTTGTACGTCACGGTCTGAGCTGGGCTTGCATCCCAAAGAGCATTCGCGTTCGACACAAACCCAAAGCGAATTCGCATCAGAACCACCTCCTGTTGTTAAAGAAAATACTTTACAAGACGAGCGATCATTTCTTTTACTCGGTCGAGGAACGACAGAGAATTCAGTTCATCTAACGTTAGTCTCGTACTACTAGACATATCCTGTTCAATTACAGATTGAACCTCGTTAATGAACGTTTTATCATAAATCAGCGTGTTTAACTCGAAATTCAAGAAAAAGCTTCGATAATCGAAATTAGCTGTCCCAACATCGCAAAGTTCATCATCTAAAATAAACACTTTCCCGTGAAAAAATCCTTTGTTGAACTGATAGACCTCAGCTCCTAGCGGCAATAGCTTTCGAAAATGAGGATACGCAGCCTCTTTCACTAGCATATGATCTTTCATTTCAGGAACAAGAATTTGAACACGTACCCCTCTTTTTAAGGCATGCACTAAGGCCGTTTCAATCTCTTCTGTTGGAATAAAATAAGGCGTACATATGACAATGGAACGGTATGCGCGCTGAATAAAGGATAGAAAGAGCTGATCTAATCCATTCCCATCAGAAGGATAATATTGTAGTACGTGTCTGCCTTCTTTTAACGGAGGATAGTATGTTTCGTTCTCTACCAAATTGTCTACAGTCGCTCGTTTCCAATCAAGCAGGAACTCTCTTTGTAGATCCTTCACTCCTTCTCCCTGAACCTTTAGTTGATAATCACGCCAAGGATTCAATCTGCAATCCTGATTTACATATTGCTTTCCAATGTTATACCCTCCAATGTAGCCAGTTGTTCCGTCCATTACCATAATTTTTCTGTGATTGCGCTGCTGGGAAGTGTAAAAGAAAAAGGGAAAATGAGGGAGTTGTGAGATGGCAACGTAAACCCCGTGCTCTCGCAAGTGACGTACATGTTTCTTCTTCATCTTTAAGCTACCAAATCGATCAAATAATAATCTGACTTCTAATCCTTCTTTTGCTTTCTCGATTAACCTTTCCATAAACTCCTGACCGAATTCATCGGGTTCAAACGTATAGCTAAGTATGTGAATGCTTGAGGTAGCCTGTTTCATTTCATCAAAAACATCATCATAAAGCTCTGGGCCATTTGCAATAAACTGCAAATCAGAAGCTCTCTTCGGATAATCTCGGTGAGTGGTATGACGCTTATGAAAGGCTCGCCCGCTTATAAAATCTAAACGAATCCAAGTAAAAAATAGAACGAACAATAATAAGATCCACAGCATAAAGGACTCCTTTCTTTCACCTCGAGTAAATATAGTGTGCCCAAAATAGGCATTATTCAATTTCCCTAATCTCTCTAAATCAAACAATATGTAGGAAATCGGATAAACATATTGACTGAATGCTCATTCATTATATAATGGAGGTAGAAACATTCTGAATATTGTAAGTTTTGCTATACGCAAAGGGGGAAAAAGCATGACAACTTTGAGGGGAGTGTACGGTTAACATGGCAAACATTTTATTGATTAGTAACTGGATTTTATTTCTACTTGTAACCGCTTACGCATTCAGTCTTTTTGTATATGTAGTGCGTACAAGAATGGAATATATCAAGCTTGGAAAAAAACCAGAGTTTGATAACAATGTAAAAGAACGTATGAATAAAATTTGGGTGAACGTATTTGGCCAAAAGAAACTTTTAAAGGATAAGAAGAGTGGTATTATCCACGTTATGTTCTTCTATGGCTTTATATTGGTTCAATTTGGGGCCATTGATTTCATTTGGAAGGGACTAGCACCTGGTTCACATCTTCCATTAGGGCCACTGTATCCTGCGTTTACCTTTTTCCAAGAGATTGTCACTCTGATTATTCTAATCGCAGTAGTGTGGGCATTTTATCGCCGTTATGTGGAAAAGCTTGTTCGCTTGAAAAGGGGATTTAAGAGTGGACTTGTTCTGATCTTTATCGGAGGCTTAATGTTATCCGTACTAGTAGGGAACGGCATGGGGTTAATCTGGCATGGTGAAGAGCTGGCGTGGACAGAGCCTATTGCATCCGGAATCGCAGCTGCATTTGGTTGGGTAGGAGAAACAGCAAGTATTGTAGTGTTCTATATCTCCTGGTGGATTCACCTCTTATTCTTACTGGCATTCTTAGTGTATGTACCACAATCTAAGCACGCTCACTTAATTGCAGGACCAGTGAACGTATATTTCAATCGAATAGACAATCCTGGTAAATTAAAATCAATCGACTTTGAAGACGAGTCACAAGAATCCTTTGGAGTCGGCAAGATAACAGATTTTGATCAACTTCAAATGATCGACTTCTACGCATGCGTGGAGTGTGGTCGGTGTACAAATATGTGCCCAGCAACGGGTACAGGTAAAATGCTATCACCTATGGATTTAATCACAAAACTTCGCGATCACCTAACCATGCACGGTGCTGCGGTTACATCTAAGCAGCCATGGGTTCCAACGTTTGCCTTCTCAGGAACAAAGGGGAACCAAATTGCTCTAGCATCTGCAGGGGCAGGAGCGAACGAAGCAGCAGCTGCTATTGAATACGCACCAAGCCTAATCGGTGACGTGATCACAGAAGAAGAAATCTGGGCATGTACAACTTGCCGTAACTGTGAGGACCAGTGTCCTGTTATGAACGAGCACGTAGACAAAATTATCGACCTACGTCGTTACTTAGTTTTAACAGAAGGTAAAATGGATGCAGATGCACAGCGCGCAATGCAAAACATCGAGCGTCAAGGAAACCCTTGGGGTCTAAACCGTAAAGAAAAAGAAGCGTGGAGAGATCTCAGAGACGATGTTCATATCCCTACTGTGAAAGAAATGAAAAAAGCAGGCGAGGAATTTGATTACTTATTCTGGGTAGGCTCAATGGGCTCTTTCGATAACCGGAGCCAAAAAATCGCCTTATCCTTCGCTAAACTTCTTAACGAAGCGGGCGTGAAGTTTGCCATCTTAGGAAACAAAGAAAAGAACTCAGGAGACACACCTCGTCGTCTCGGAAATGAATTTTTATTCCAAGAGCTTGCGGCCAACAACATTGCTGAATTCGAAAAAAATGAAGTAAAGAAAATCGTCACCATCGATCCACATGCCTACAACATTTTTAAAAATGAATACAGCGACTTTGGCTTTGAAGGAGAAGTGTATCACCATACAGAACTTCTTGCGAAGCTTGTGAAAGAAGGGCGACTGCAGCCTACTCACGAAGTGAATGAAACCATCACCTTCCATGACTCCTGCTACTTAGGACGATATAACGAAGTGTACTCACCGCCTCGAGATATCTTAAATGCTATTAGCGGAGTGAAGTTGGTTGAAATGGAACGTAATCGTGAAAAAGGAATGTGCTGTGGAGCCGGTGGGGGACTAATGTGGATGGAAGAAGACACAGGTCACCGCGTGAACGTAGCACGAACTGAGCAAGCACTGGCTGTTAGCCCAACCGTGATCTCTTCTGGCTGTCCATTCTGCTTAACCATGTTATCTGATGGAACGAAAGCAAAAGAAGTGGAAGAAACGGTGGCTACTTATGATGTAGCAGAACTATTAGAAAAAGCAATATTTGGAGAAGGACCGGCGGAAACGTTAGTGTCATAATCCATTGAGTTATTTTTAATTAAAGGCGCGATCACTATTTAGGTGATCGTGCCTTTTTTTGCTGATTAAATGAATAGCATTTCTGAAAGATAAGCGAGGTGCGCGAGCCTGGCGCGGTGCAGAAAAGAGGAGAAGGAAGAGAGAACAGCCCCGCGCGAGCCGGGCGCGGTGCAGAAAAGAGGAGAAGGAAGGGAGAAGAGCGCCGCGCGAGCCGAGCGCGGTGCAGAAAAGGGGGGGAGGAAGGGAGAACAGCCCCGCGCGAGCCCGGCGCGGTGCAGAAAAGAGGAGAAGGAAGAGAGAACAGCCCCGCGCGAGCCGGGCGCGGTGCAGAAAAGAGGAGAAGGAAGAGAGAACAGCCCCGCGCGAGCCGGGCGCGGTGCAGAAAAGAGGGAGAGGAAGCAAGAAGAGCTCCCGCCTTATGATTAAAACCTAATCCATCATTAAATAAAGGTAAAGAACACACATTTTCCAAGGAGTTAAATATGTTTAGATAGCCAAATAATTAACATTGAGCGACCGTAGCAGTCGAGCCCCTTGCTAAATCCAACGTGGTCAAAACATTTAAAGCCAAATCAATTAAGGGTGTTAAGGCTAAAAAGATTAATCCGAGCGATTTCTTACCCAAAGAATACCGAATATAAAATCCGAGCAAAATGACAATCTAGAAACTAAATTCACAGGTAACAATGAACCAGGCAATCGTATTCAAATAATCACCCATCTTCATAATATTACCATCCATTTAACTGGAAGAGGATTATTTTAGGGAGAGGCTCATCGTAAACATACTAAAAAATTATATTACTACTGATTTACTAATTTTTCATATTTTATATAAGAAATCGTAGCGGACAAGAAAAAGATCACAATGGCAATAGGGAAGAGCAACCAAGCGAAACCTCTGAAAAATGCGTATGGCGTTTCAAATAAAAATGCTCTCCAAAAATCAGCACCCTCCTTCTCCCACAATCCAGGTGTATAATACAATGACTTTGGCTGGAGCATTTCTTGCAGATGAAGGACGTCTGCGCTCATTAACCCAATTAATAAAATAAAATATGTGAATAGTAAACTTGCGGACGTTTGCGCATACCTCTTATAGCGTTCAGCCTTTGAATGAGAGTCGGAGAAAATATCCCCTGTTGCCTCGTTAGAAACACGCTGAAAATATTGGACTCCAGAACGTTTACTCCCTGCTATGTGCTTCCAACCAGAATCTTCAAAAAGGGCTATATAGTCTTCGAAATCTTCTCTATGCTTGAACGTTCGGTAATCGAGTTTCACAGTGGGATCTTTCTCTGTCGTGGCCTTAAAGTGATAGAAGAATGATTTTTGATAGAGTACATTGCCTTCTTTTGCCTTTTCATTCAACCACTCTTCTTCTTTATCTAAATCCATAAAATAACGTAACCGTTGCATCATGATCACTCCTATTGTTTTAATGCGTTCTCTGCCAATAAAACCATGTGTGACATTCTTTGTTGATCTGCTTTTAAAACCTCTAAACCTAAATGGGTAATAACATACACCTTTCTTCTCTTGTCTCCTGATTCAACCGGCTCGATGAACCCTAACTTTACTAAATTCTCAATAGCACCATAAAGCGTGCCAGCTGCCATCCGTACGCTGCCTTCGCTTAACTCTTCTACTTTCTGAAGAATAAGATAGCCATGACTTGGTTCAAGTAGGGACAATAAAACGTAGAACACCGTCTCGGTTAATGGTAAATGCTTAGTTCTTTTCATATTAATCTCCTTTATACAGTTGAACTATATAGTTGAAGTTTATACAGTTCAACTGAGTAAGTCAATCCTAAATTAGAAAAAAGTGTAAAAAGAAAATAGGATTCCACAACGTGTGATCCAAAGAGTGAAATAGTATTATAAAATAATTTCTTAAAATTCTGTAAAAACCCAAGAACTTTCCTTATAATGGAGGTGGGAAGGTTTTTCTTTTTTTATTTGCTACAAAAATGAGCGAGCGTTCAGTCAACGTCATTTTTGAAAGCGTTTACGAACAAAAGAGAGGGGAGAAACAGTATGACAAAAACTGTGATTATTGCGGGGGCAAGAACTCCATTTGGGAAGCTTGGAGGAGCTCTTAGTAGCTTTACTGCATCCGAATTAGGGGGTAAAGCAATTAGCGCAGCACTCGAAAGAGCAGGGGTTGCAAAAGATCAAATTGACGAAGTAATAATGGGGAATGTGTTACAAAGTGGTCAAGGCCAAATACCTTCTCGCCAAGCAGCAAGACATGCAGGTATTCCGTGGGAAGTAAAGACAGAAACCATTAATAAAGTATGTGCTTCGGGCATGCGAAGTATATCTCTAGGAGACCAGATCATTCGTGCTGGAGATGAGAGCATCATTGTAGCCGGTGGAATGGAGAGTATGTCAAATGCTCCGTATGCTATTCCGAAAGCAAGATGGGGTCTAAAGATGGGCGATCATCAAGTAAAGGATTTGATGCTTCACGATGGATTAATGTGTTGCTTTAACGATGTGCACATGGGGACATACGGAAACAGAACAGCAACCAAATTTGAAATCACACGAGAAGAGCAGGATCGCTGGTCCTTCAGAAGCCATGAGCGTGCTGTCATCGCCATGGACAACGGAACATTTGCTGAGGAAATTGTTTCAGTCGAAGTGCCACAGCGAAGAGGCGAGCCGGTGGTCGTGGATCATGATGAAGCTCCTCGAAAAGATACGTCGTATGAAAAGCTATCAGCCCTTCGCCCAGTGTTCGATCACGATGGCACCATTACGGCAGGTAACGCACCTGGAGTGAACGACGGAGCGTGTGCCCTTGTTTTAATGAGTGATGAAAAGGCAGAAGAGTTAGGAAAGACACCGCTTGCGACCATTTTAGCTCATGCAGAGATTGGGGTGCCAGCAGAAGAGTTTCCAGAAACGCCTGGTTTAGTGATCAATAAACTTTTACAAAAAACAGGAAAGTCCTTAGACGACATTGACCTGTTTGAGATAAATGAAGCCTTTGCAGCTGTGGCGTTAACGAGCGGGAGAATTGCAGAGTTGGATCATGACAAAGTGAACGTGAACGGCGGAGCAGTAGCACTTGGTCATCCCATCGGAGCAAGTGGGGCGAGAATTGTCTTAACTCTCGCGCTAGAACTGAAGCGTCGAGGTGGAGGAATAGGAGTGGCAGCGATCTGTAGTGGTACCGGTCAAGGGGATGCCATTATGATTGAGGTTCCAAAAGCGTAAGAGAAAAGCAAAGGGGGAGAAGGTATGGCAATCAAACGTGTAATGGTCATAGGAGCAGGACAAATGGGCTCGGGGATAGCCCAGGTTTGTGCTCGAGGGGGATATGACGTCGTTTTAAACGACGTTAAACAAGAGTTTGCGGAAAAAGGGTTAGCAAGTATTACAAAGAACATAGCGCGCTCAGTGGATAAAGGAAAAATGACAGAGGAGGAGAAAGAAGGGGTTCTCTCCCGTCTCACGTTATCAACAAATCTTGAGGACGCGAAAAACGTAGATATCGTCATTGAAGCAGCTGTAGAAAATATGACGATTAAAAAAGATATATTTTCAAAGCTTGATAGCATTGCGCCAGAGCACACGATTTTAGCGACCAACACCTCTTCACTCCCCATCACGGAGATTGCGGCTGTGACAAAGCGTCCTGAAAAGGTAATTGGGATGCATTTTATGAATCCCGTGCCAGTGATGAAGCTAGTTGAGATTATTCGTGGATTAGCGACGGCAGATGAGGTGTATCAAGCCGTTGAAGATATGAGTAAGTCTCTTTCAAAAGTGCCAGTTGAAGTGAATGACTTCCCTGGGTTCGTGTCAAATCGTGTGCTTATGCCCATGATTAACGAGGCGATTTACACCTTATACGAAGGGGTGGCATCAAAAGAAGCGATTGATGACGTCATGAAGCTTGGGATGAATCATCCGATGGGACCACTTACGCTTGCGGATTTTATTGGACTTGATACATGTCTCTATATTATGGAAACGCTGCATGAGGGCTTTGGTGACGATAAGTACCGCCCATGTCCTCTACTTAGAAAATATGTGAAGGCAGGCTGGTTGGGAAAGAAAACGGGCCGTGGTTTTTACGAATACAGCTAAGGGGGATTAGGGGATGAACTTTTTATTCACTGAAGAGCAAGAAATGGTCCGTAATATGGTGCGAGACTTCGCACGCGAAGAAGTAGCACCGTTTGTAGAAAGGATGGAAGCAGGAGAGTTTCCACGCCTTATTTTATCGAAAATGGCGGAGCTTGGCTTAATGGGAATGACCATTCCAGAAGAATACGGCGGGGCAGGAATGGACTTCACGTCCTATATTATCGCAATTCACGAGCTATCAAAGGTCAGTGCAACCCTTGGTGTCGTCCTATCGGTTCATACATCGGTTGGCACCAACCCGATCCTTTATTTCGGTTCAGAGGAGCAAAAGCAAAAGTACGTGACGAAGCTTGCGAGTGGACAGTACTTAGGGGCGTTCTGTTTAACGGAACCAAGCTCAGGATCTGACGCAGGAAGTCTACGAACTCGTGCCGTGCTAGAAGGAGATCAGTACCGACTGAATGGTAGTAAAATCTTTATCACTAACGGCGGAGAAGCTGATACGTATGTGGTCTTTGCTTCAACGGACCCTGAAAAGGGAACACGCGGCATTTCAGCGTTTATCGTGGAAAAGGATACGCCTGGCCTTGTCATTGGGAAAGACGAAGAAAAAATGGGTCTTCACGGCTCTCGCACCGTTCAATTAACCTTTGAGGATATGTTGGTTCCAGCTTCCAATCTTTTAGGTGCGGAAGGGGAAGGGTTTAAAATAGCGATGGCAAACCTTGATGTAGGACGAATCGGAATCGCTGCCCAAGCTCTAGGGATAGCAGAAGCAGCATTTGATGAGGCGGTTGAGTATGCGAAGGAGCGCGTTCAGTTTGGAAAGCCAATCGCTGCCCAACAAGGCCTAGCCTTCAAGTTAGCCGATATGGGAACTGCTATTGAAGCATCGAAGCTACTAGTCTATCAAGGAGCAAACCTCCGTACAGAAGGGCGCCCATGTGGAAAAGAAGCCTCCATGGCGAAGCTGTTTGCGTCTAAAACAGCCGTTCATGTCACAACAGAAGCCATCCAAGTATTCGGAGGCTATGGCTACACAGAAGACTATCCAGTAGAACGCTACTTCCGCGATGCGAAGGTAACCGAAATCTACGAAGGCACAAGCGAAATTCAACGCGTCGTATTAGGAAAGCATTTATTAAAATAGAGGAAAAAAGAGGGATGGGACATGAATTTCAAATTAAGTGAAGAGCATGAAATGATTCGTAAAATGGTCCGCGATTTTGCGGTCAACGAAGTAGCGCCAACCGCTGCAGAGCGAGATGAAGAAGAACGCTTCGACCGAGACATTTTCGATAAAATGGCAGAGTTAGGCTTAACAGGAATTCCGTGGCCAGAGGAGTACGGTGGAATTGGCAGCGACTACTTAGCCTACTGTATCGCAGTGGAGGAGCTATCACGCGTGTGTGCCTCAACTGGGGTAACGCTATCTGCCCATACGTCACTTGCGGGCTGGCCAGTCTATAAATTTGGTACAGAAGAGCAAAAGCAAAAATACCTTCGTCCAATGGCACAAGGAGAGAAAATCGGTGCTTACGGGTTAACGGAGCCAGGCTCTGGTTCTGATGCAGGGGGAATGCGAACAACGGCTCGCCTCGAGGGAGATCATTATATTTTAAATGGAAGTAAAATCTTTATCACAAACGGTGGCATTGCAGACATCTATGTAGTATTTGCGTTAACAGATTCAGAAAAGAAACAACGTGGTGGCACAACTGCTTTTATCGTAGAGAGCGGATTTGAAGGCTTCTCGGTTGGAAAGAAAGAGAAAAAACTAGGCATTCGTTCCTCTCCAACCACGGAAATTATTTTTGAAGAGTGTAAAGTACCAAAAGAAAATATGCTAGGAAACCTTGGAGAAGGATTCAAAATCGCCATGATGACGCTAGACGGCGGACGAAACGGAATCGCTGCGCAAGCAGTGGGAATCGCCCAAGGTGCACTGGATGAAAGTATTCGCTATGCAAAAGAACGGGAACAATTCGGGAAGCCGATTGCGAGCCAGCAAGGCATTTCGTTTAAAATCGCCGATATGGCAACAAGCATCGAAGCGTCAAGACTATTAACCTATCAAGCAGCTTGGTTAGAATCTGAAGGACTGCCATACGGCAAAGAGTCCGCGATGTCGAAGCTCATGGCAGGAGACACAGCCATGAACGTCACAACGGATGCCGTCCAAATCTTTGGTGGATATGGTTACACAAAAGACTATCCAGTCGAACGCTTTATGCGTGATGCAAAGATTACTCAAATCTACGAAGGAACGCAGGAAATCCAACGTTTAGTTATTTCTAGGATGTTGACGAAGTAAGACTATTTGGTAGGGGTGGATTGGGAGGAAGTTAGGGTAATGGATGGAATGGATGGGGAGTTGGTGAGGGCGTGTTAAATAGCAGCCGCGGAAAAAGAGCGGGTGCACGCAAAAGGCTTAAACCTGCACGCAAGCGGCGGAAATCCGCACGCAAGTGGCAGAAAAGTGCACGCAAAGAGCCCGTAGCCGCACGGAAAAAGAGCAGGTGCACGCAAAAGTCCGAAATCCGCACGCAAGCGGCGGAAAAGTGCACGCAAAAGGGTAAAAAGCGCACGCAAAGAGCTCGTAGCCGCACGGAAAAAGAGCAGGTGCACGCAAAAGTCCGAAATCCGCACGCAAGCGGCGGAAAAGTGCACGCAAAAGGGTAAAAAGCGCACGCAAAGAGCTCGTAGCCGCACGGAAAAAGAGCAGGTGCACGCAAAAGTCCGAAATCCGCACGCAAGCGGGGGAAAAGTGCACGCAACGGGGTGAAAAGCGCACGCAAAGAGCCCGTAGCCGCACGGAAAAGGAGCAGGTGCACGCAAAAGTCCGAAATCCGCACGCAAGTGGCAGAAAAGTGCACGCAACGGGGTAAAAAGCGCACGCAAAGAGCCCGTAGCCGCACGGAAAAAGAGCAGGTGCACGCAAAAGTCCGCAATCCGCACGCAAGTGGCAGAAAAGTGCACGCAACAGGGAGAAAAGCGCACGAAAAAAGCCCACAGCCGCACGGAAAAAGAGCAGACGCACGCAAAAAAAGGACCAACTCACCAAAACCCATGCCACCCCAACCCCCCCAAAAGCGCCAACCCGCCCAAAATCTCATCCATTCCTTTCAACTCCTCGCGCTCTTTATGAACAAAGGGAATAGGGTAAAAA
>NZ_ABFU01000064.1 GCF_000171615.1 Bacillus coahuilensis m4-4
TCCCGCCTTATGATTAAAACCTAATCCATCATTAAATAAAGGTAAAGAACACACATTTTCCAAGGAGTTAAATATGTTTAGATAGCCAAATAATTAACATTGAGCGACCGTAGCAGTCGAGCCCCTTGCTAAATCCAACGTGGTCAAAACATTTAAAGCCAAATCAATTAAGGGTGTTAAGGCTAAAAAGATTAATCCGAGCGATTTCTTACCCAAAGAATACCGAATATAAAATCCGAGCAAAATGACAATCTAGAAACTAAATTCACAGGTAACAATGAACCAGGCAATCGTATTCAAATAATCACCCATCTTCATAATATTACCATCCATTTAACTGGAAGAGGATTATTTTAGGGAGAGGCTCATCGTAAACATACTAAAAAATTATATTACTACTGATTTACTAATTTTTCATATTTTATATAAGAAATCGTAGCGGACAAGAAAAAGATCACAATGGCAATAGGGAAGAGCAACCAAGCGAAACCTCTGAAAAATGCGTATGGCGTTTCAAATAAAAATGCTCTCCAAAAATCAGCACCCTCCTTCTCCCACAATCCAGGTGTATAATACAATGACTTTGGCTGGAGCATTTCTTGCAGATGAAGGACGTCTGCGCTCATTAACCCAATTAATAAAATAAAATATGTGAATAGTAAACTTGCGGACGTTTGCGCATACCTCTTATAGCGTTCAGCCTTTGAATGAGAGTCGGAGAAAATATCCCCTGTTGCCTCGTTAGAAACACGCTGAAAATATTGGACTCCAGAACGTTTACTCCCTGCTATGTGCTTCCAACCAGAATCTTCAAAAAGGGCTATATAGTCTTCGAAATCTTCTCTATGCTTGAACGTTCGGTAATCGAGTTTCACAGTGGGATCTTTCTCTGTCGTGGCCTTAAAGTGATAGAAGAATGATTTTTGATAGAGTACATTGCCTTCTTTTGCCTTTTCATTCAACCACTCTTCTTCTTTATCTAAATCCATAAAATAACGTAACCGTTGCATCATGATCACTCCTATTGTTTTAATGCGTTCTCTGCCAATAAAACCATGTGTGACATTCTTTGTTGATCTGCTTTTAAAACCTCTAAACCTAAATGGGTAATAACATACACCTTTCTTCTCTTGTCTCCTGATTCAACCGGCTCGATGAACCCTAACTTTACTAAATTCTCAATAGCACCATAAAGCGTGCCAGCTGCCATCCGTACGCTGCCTTCGCTTAACTCTTCTACTTTCTGAAGAATAAGATAGCCATGACTTGGTTCAAGTAGGGACAATAAAACGTAGAACACCGTCTCGGTTAATGGTAAATGCTTAGTTCTTTTCATATTAATCTCCTTTATACAGTTGAACTATATAGTTGAAGTTTATACAGTTCAACTGAGTAAGTCAATCCTAAATTAAGAAAAAAGTAGTAAAAAGAAAATAGGATTCCACAACGTGTGATCCAAAGAGTGAAATAGTATTATAAAATAATTTCTTAAAATTCTGTAAAAACCCAAGAACTTTCCTTATAATGGAGGTGGGAAGGTTTTTTCTTTTTTTTATTTTGCTACAAAAATGAGCGAGCGTTCAGTCAACGTCATTTTTGAAAGCGTTTACGAACAAAAGAGAGGGGAGAAACAGTATGACAAAAACTGTGATTATTGCGGGGGCAAGAACTCCATTTGGGAAGCTTGGAGGAGCTCTTAGTAGCTTTACTGCATCCGAATTAGGGGTAAAGCAATTAGCGCAGCACTCGAAAGAGCAGGGGTTGCAAAAGATCAAATTGACGAAGTAATAATGGGGAATGTGTTACAAAGTGGTCAAGGCCAAATACCTTCTCGCCAAGCAGCAAGACATGCAGGTATTCCGTGGGAAGTAAAGACAGAAACCATTAATAAAGTATGTGCTTCGGGCATGCGAAGTATATCTCTAGGAGACCAGATCATTCGTGCTGGAGATGAGAGCATCATTGTAGCCGGTGGAATGGAGAGTATGTCAAATGCTCCGTATGCTATTCCGAAAGCAAGATGGGGTCTAAAGATGGGCGATCATCAAGTAAAGGATTTGATGCTTCACGATGGATTAATGTGTTGCTTTAACGATGTGCACATGGGGACATACGGAAACAGAACAGCAACCAAATTTGAAATCACACGAGAAGAGCAGGATCGCTGGTCCTTCAGAAGCCATGAGCGTGCTGTCATCGCCATGGACAACGGAACATTTGCTGAGGAAATTGTTTCAGTCGAAGTGCCACAGCGAAGAGGCGAGCCGGTGGTCGTGGATCATGATGAAGCTCCTCGAAAAGATACGTCGTATGAAAAGCTATCAGCCCTTCGCCCAGTGTTCGATCACGATGGCACCATTACGGCAGGTAACGCACCTGGAGTGAACGACGGAGCGTGTGCCCTTGTTTTAATGAGTGATGAAAAGGCAGAAGAGTTAGGAAAGACACCGCTTGCGACCATTTTAGCTCATGCAGAGATTGGGGTGCCAGCAGAAGAGTTTCCAGAAACGCCTGGTTTAGTGATCAATAAACTTTTACAAAAAACAGGAAAGTCCTTAGACGACATTGACCTGTTTGAGATAAATGAAGCCTTTGCAGCTGTGGCGTTAACGAGCGGGAGAATTGCAGAGTTGGATCATGACAAAGTGAACGTGAACGGCGGAGCAGTAGCACTTGGTCATCCCATCGGAGCAAGTGGGGCGAGAATTGTCTTAACTCTCGCGCTAGAACTGAAGCGTCGAGGTGGAGGAATAGGAGTGGCAGCGATCTGTAGTGGTACCGGTCAAGGGGATGCCATTATGATTGAGGTTCCAAAAGCGTAAGAGAAAAGCAAAGGGGGAGAAGGTATGGCAATCAAACGTGTAATGGTCATAGGAGCAGGACAAATGGGCTCGGGGATAGCCCAGGTTTGTGCTCGAGGGGGATATGACGTCGTTTTAAACGACGTTAAACAAGAGTTTGCGGAAAAAGGGTTAGCAAGTATTACAAAGAACATAGCGCGCTCAGTGGATAAAAGGAAAAATGACAGAGGAGGAGAAAGAAGGGGTTCTCTCCCGTCTCACGTTATCAACAAATCTTGAGGACGCGAAAAACGTAGATATCGTCATTGAAGCAGCTGTAGAAAATATGACGATTAAAAAAGATATATTTTCAAAGCTTGATAGCATTGCGCCAGAGCACACGATTTTAGCGACCAACACCTCTTCACTCCCCATCACGGAGATTGCGGCTGTGACAAAGCGTCCTGAAAAGGTAATTGGGATGCATTTTATGAATCCCGTGCCAGTGATGAAGCTAGTTGAGATTATTCGTGGATTAGCGACGGCAGATGAGGTGTATCAAGCCGTTGAAGATATGAGTAAGTCTCTTTCAAAAGTGCCAGTTGAAGTGAATGACTTCCCTGGGTTCGTGTCAAATCGTGTGCTTATGCCCATGATTAACGAGGCGATTTACACCTTATACGAAGGGGTGGCATCAAAAGAAGCGATTGATGACGTCATGAAGCTTGGGATGAATCATCCGATGGGACCACTTACGCTTGCGGATTTTATTGGACTTGATACATGTCTCTATATTATGGAAACGCTGCATGAGGGCTTTGGTGACGATAAGTACCGCCCATGTCCTCTACTTAGAAAATATGTGAAGGCAGGCTGGTTGGGAAAGAAAACGGGCCGTGGTTTTTACGAATACAGCTAAGGGGGATTAGGGGATGAACTTTTTATTCACTGAAGAGCAAGAAATGGTCCGTAATATGGTGCGAGACTTCGCACGCGAAGAAGTAGCACCGTTTGTAGAAAGGATGGAAGCAGGAGAGTTTCCACGCCTTATTTTATCGAAAATGGCGGAGCTTGGCTTAATGGGAATGACCATTCCAGAAGAATACGGCGGGGCAGGAATGGACTTCACGTCCTATATTATCGCAATTCACGAGCTATCAAAGGTCAGTGCAACCCTTGGTGTCGTCCTATCGGTTCATACATCGGTTGGCACCAACCCGATCCTTTATTTCGGTTCAGAGGAGCAAAAGCAAAAGTACGTGACGAAGCTTGCGAGTGGACAGTACTTAGGGGCGTTCTGTTTAACGGAACCAAGCTCAGGATCTGACGCAGGAAGTCTACGAACTCGTGCCGTGCTAGAAGGAGATCAGTACCGACTGAATGGTAGTAAAATCTTTATCACTAACGGCGGAGAAGCTGATACGTATGTGGTCTTTGCTTCAACGGACCCTGAAAAGGGAACACGCGGCATTTCAGCGTTTATCGTGGAAAAGGATACGCCTGGCCTTGTCATTGGGAAAGACGAAGAAAAAATGGGTCTTCACGGCTCTCGCACCGTTCAATTAACCTTTGAGGATATGTTGGTTCCAGCTTCCAATCTTTTAGGTGCGGAAGGGGAAGGGTTTAAAATAGCGATGGCAAACCTTGATGTAGGACGAATCGGAATCGCTGCCCAAGCTCTAGGGATAGCAGAAGCAGCATTTGATGAGGCGGTTGAGTATGCGAAGGAGCGCGTTCAGTTTGGAAAGCCAATCGCTGCCCAACAAGGCCTAGCCTTCAAGTTAGCCGATATGGGAACTGCTATTGAAGCATCGAAGCTACTAGTCTATCAAGGAGCAAACCTCCGTACAGAAGGGCGCCCATGTGGAAAAGAAGCCTCCATGGCGAAGCTGTTTGCGTCTAAAACAGCCGTTCATGTCACAACAGAAGCCATCCAAGTATTCGGAGGCTATGGCTACACAGAAGACTATCCAGTAGAACGCTACTTCCGCGATGCGAAGGTAACCGAAATCTACGAAGGCACAAGCGAAATTCAACGCGTCGTATTAGGAAAGCATTTATTAAAATAGAGGAAAAAGAGGGATGGGACATGAATTTCAAATTAAGTGAAGAGCATGAAATGATTCGTAAAATGGTCCGCGATTTTGCGGTCAACGAAGTAGCGCCAACCGCTGCAGAGCGAGATGAAGAAGAACGCTTCGACCGAGACATTTTCGATAAAATGGCAGAGTTAGGCTTAACAGGAATTCCGTGGCCAGAGGAGTACGGTGGAATTGGCAGCGACTACTTAGCCTACTGTATCGCAGTGGAGGAGCTATCACGCGTGTGTGCCTCAACTGGGGTAACGCTATCTGCCCATACGTCACTTGCGGGCTGGCCAGTCTATAAATTTGGTACAGAAGAGCAAAAGCAAAAATACCTTCGTCCAATGGCACAAGGAGAGAAAATCGGTGCTTACGGGTTAACGGAGCCAGGCTCTGGTTCTGATGCAGGGGGAATGCGAACAACGGCTCGCCTCGAGGGAGATCATTATATTTTAAATGGAAGTAAAATCTTTATCACAAACGGTGGCATTGCAGACATCTATGTAGTATTTGCGTTAACAGATTCAGAAAAGAAACAACGTGGTGGCACAACTGCTTTTATCGTAGAGAGCGGATTTGAAGGCTTCTCGGTTGGAAAGAAAGAGAAAAAACTAGGCATTCGTTCCTCTCCAACCACGGAAATTATTTTTGAAGAGTGTAAAGTACCAAAAGAAAATATGCTAGGAAACCTTGGAGAAGGATTCAAAATCGCCATGATGACGCTAGACGGCGGACGAAACGGAATCGCTGCGCAAGCAGTGGGAATCGCCCAAGGTGCACTGGATGAAAGTATTCGCTATGCAAAAGAACGGGAACAATTCGGGAAGCCGATTGCGAGCCAGCAAGGCATTTCGTTTAAAATCGCCGATATGGCAACAAGCATCGAAGCGTCAAGACTATTAACCTATCAAGCAGCTTGGTTAGAATCTGAAGGACTGCCATACGGCAAAGAGTCCGCGATGTCGAAGCTCATGGCAGGAGACACAGCCATGAACGTCACAACGGATGCCGTCCAAATCTTTGGTGGATATGGTTACACAAAAGACTATCCAGTCGAACGCTTTATGCGTGATGCAAAGATTACTCAAATCTACGAAGGAACGCAGGAAATCCAACGTTTAGTTATTTCTAGGATGTTGACGAAGTAAGACTATTTGGTAGGGGTGGATTGGGAGGAAGTTAGGGTAATGGATGGAATGGATGGGGAGTTGGTGAGGGCGTGTTAAATAGCAGCCGCGGAAAAAGAGCGGGTGCACGCAAAAGGCTTAAACCTGCACGCAAGCGGCGGAAATCCGCACGCAAGTGGCAGAAAAGTGCACGCAAAGAGCCGTAGCCGCACGGAAAAAGAGCAGGTGCACGCAAAAGTCCGAAATCCGCACGCAAGCGGCGGAAAAGTGCACGCAAAAGGGTAAAAAGCGCACGCAAAGAGCTCGTAGCCGCACGGAAAAAGAGCAGGTGCACGCAAAAGTCCGAAATCCGCACGCAAGCGGGGAAAGTGCACGCAACGGGGTGAAAAGCGCACGCAAAGAGCCCGTAGCCGCACGGAAAAGGAGCAGGTGCACGCAAAAGTCCGAAATCCGCACGCAAGTGGCAGAAAAGTGCACGCAACGGGGTAAAAGCGCACGCAAAGAGCCCGTAGCCGCACGGAAAAAGAGCAGGTGCACGCAAAAGTCCGCAATCCGCACGCAAGTGGCAGAAAAGTGCACGCAACAGGGAGAAAAGCGCACGAAAAAAGCCCACAGCCGCACGGAAAAAGAGCAGACGCACGCAAAAAAGGACCAACTCACCAAAGCCATGCCACCCAACCCACCAAAAGCGCCAACCCGCCAAAAATCTCATCCAATCCTTCAACCTCCTCGCACCTTACGAACAAAGGGAATAGGAGAAAAACCAAATTCCACTTAGGGGAGTGGAAGTGTATGAAAAGACCTGTTAAGGCATCAGTTAAAGATGAAAAATTAATTGAAATTAGGCGGAACCAGATCATTAGGGGAGCGGTGACGCTGTTTAAAGAAAAGGGGTTTCACCGAACGACAACGCGGGAGATTGCAAAGGCTGCGGGGTTTAGTATTGGGACGCTTTATGAATATATCAGGACAAAGGAAGATGTCCTCTATTTAGTTTGTGACAATATTTACGACGGAGTGAAGGAGAAGCTGTCCGAAATGGATGTGAACGGGGGAACCATTTCGCAGCTAAAGCAAGCAATAGCGTACTATTTTCATCTAATGGATGAGCTGCAGGAGGAGGTACTAGTTATGTACCAGGAAGCAAAGTCCTTATCGAAGGACGCCATCCCCTACGTGCTCCAAAAAGAAATGGAAATGGTCGACATGTTTCAGGTACTCCTTCGCAACTGCGTGAGATCGGGAGAAATTGAGCTTGATGAACAACAAATCTATGTAACAGCGAACGATATCTTCGTTCAAGGGCAGATGTGGGCATTTAGACGTTGGGCCTTTCAGCGGCGGTACACCATAGAGGAGTATATTGAGCTTCAAACAGAGCTTGTTTGTCACGGTATTGAGTGTAAAAGGGGGAAGGTTAAGCATGGAAATCTATCAACCAAAGCATAGTATTAGGTTTGTAACAGCAAGTAGTTTGTTTGATGGTCACGATGCGTCAATTAATATTATGCGACGTATTTTACAAAGCAGCGGGGCGGAAGTGATTCATTTAGGTCACAATCGTTCTGTTGAAGAAGTAGTGAATGCGGCAATTCAAGAGGATGTTCAAGGGATAGCGATATCTTCGTACCAAGGTGGGCACGTTGAATACTTTAAATATATGTATGATCTCCTGCAGGAAAGAGGCGCTGGGCATATCCGAATTTACGGTGGAGGCGGCGGGGTGATTATCCCTCGTGAGATAAAAGAGCTTCATGAGTACGGAATTGCGCGCATATTCTCACCTGAAGACGGGAGAACACAGGGCTTACAGGGCATGATCAATCGAATGCTGAAGGAATGTGATTTCCTGACAGTAGGGGGAGAGATTGCCGAGCAGGTAAACGACGTTTCTCCAAACAATGTGAATGCTGTTAGTAAGCTGATTACCCTTGCAGAGCTTCATGTAAGGGAGGCTACTGACGTGGCGGCAACGGCCGAGAGCATTCTGACATCTGTGAAGAAACAAGAGAAGGATGTTCCAGTTCTTGGGATCACGGGTACAGGAGGTGCAGGTAAAAGCTCGTTAACCGACGAGTTAATCCGACGCTTTTTACATGAAGTGCCTGAAAAGCGAGTGGCCATACTATCCATTGACCCGACAAAGCAGAAGACCGGGGGTGCCCTACTTGGAGACCGAATTCGGATGAATGCCATCTTCCATTCTCGTGTGTATATGCGAAGCTTGGCCACTCGTGGCTCGAAGTCAGAGTTATCTCTTGCGATTCGTGATGCTGTGAGTATCGTAAAAGCAGCCGGATTCGATTGGATTATTGTTGAAACAAGCGGGATTGGGCAAGGCGACGCGGAAATCACGGAGATTGCGGACCTCTCAATGTACGTGATGACGAGTGAATTCGGGGCACCGAGTCAGCTAGAAAAGATTGATATGATTGACTTTGCAGATTTTATTGTGATCAATAAATTTGACCGGAAAGGGTCAGAAGACGCGAGAAGTCAGGTACAGAAGCAATATCAGCGCAGTCGTATGCTGTTTGATCAGGAGCTTTCTGAGATGCCTGTCTACGGAACCATCGCGAGTCAGTTTAATGATCCGGGGACGAACGCCTTGTTCGCAGCCATTACAGAGAAGATGAATGAGCGTTTTCGTTCAGGATGGACGACTGCGTTTAGTAAACACGAAGTAGTGGAGAAACAGAATGTGATCATTCCGCCCAATCGTCGCTACTATCTGCGAGATATTTCAGAAGCGGTAAGAGGGTATCACCGTAAGGTAGCCGAGCAAGAGAAGGTAGCGCGACAACTCTTCCAGCTGCAGGGTACCGAAGACCTTTTACAAGAAGTCCCTGAATCTTTCAACCGTGTAAAAGAAAGCGTGCAAGAATCCTTGAATGCTGAAAGTAAAGAGATCCTTTCCAAATGGGAAGAGACAAAGAGATTATATGAACAGGATCAGTTCGTTACCAACATTCGAGGGAAAGAAATCGTCACCGAGTTAGAGACAAAAAGTTTATCTGGGCTTTCTATTCCGAAGGTTGTGCTACCGAAATACAAGGACTACGGTGAAATTATAAAATGGGTGTATAAAGAAAACGTACCAGGTGCCTTTCCTTATACAGCAGGTGTGTTTCCATTTAAACGAAAAGGGGAGGATCCGAAGCGTCAGTTCGCAGGTGAAGGGACTCCAGAGAGAACGAACCGCCGCTTCCATTACTTATCAAAGGATGACGATGCAAAGCGACTGAGTACGGCATTTGATTCCGTGACTCTTTACGGAGAAGATCCAGCACACCGTCCCGACATCTACGGAAAAGTCGGAGAGAGCGGTGTGAGCATTTGTACTCTTCAGGATATGAAAAAGCTTTATGATGGCTTTGACTTATGTGCACCGTCAACGTCAGTATCCATGACGATTAATGGACCTGCACCGATTATTCTTGCGATGTTTATGAACACGGCAATTGACCAGCAAGTGAAAAAGCGTGAAGAAGAAGTCGGCCGACCGTTAACGCTTGAAGAGTTTATGGAAACGAAGGAAGCCACGCTAAAGGTTGTTCGAGGAACCGTTCAAGCAGACATTTTAAAAGAAGACCAAGGACAGAACACGTGTATATTCTCGACCGAATTTGCGCTTCGCATGATGGGAGATATTCAGCAATATTTTATCGACCACGAGGTGCGTAATTATTATTCTGTTTCGATCTCCGGCTACCATATTGCAGAAGCGGGTGCGAACCCAATATCTCAATTGGCGTTTACCCTTGCCAATGGATTTACGTATGTGGAGTATTATTTAAGTAGAGGAATGAATATTGATAGTTTTGCGCCAAATCTATCCTTCTTCTTCTCCAATGGGCTAGATCCAGAGTATTCGGTTATAGGACGCGTGGCGCGAAGAATATGGGCGATTGTGATGAAAGACAAATATGGTGCGAATGAAAGAAGTCAAAAATTGAAATACCATATCCAAACATCAGGTCGAAGTCTTCATGCACAAGAGATCGACTTTAATGATATTCGTACCACTCTACAAGCACTTATGGCTCTTCATGATAACTGCAATTCTCTCCACACGAATGCGTATGATGAGGCCATTACAACACCAACAGAGGAATCCGTTCGACGAGCTATGGCCATTCAAATGATTATCTCAAAGGAACATGGCTTAACGAAGAATGAAAACCCTCTTCAAGGCTCGTTTATAATTGAAGAACTAACGGATTTAGTAGAGGAAGCTGTACTACAAGAATTTGAAAGAATTAATGACCGCGGCGGAGTACTCGGCGCGATGGAAACGCAGTATCAGCGAGGGAAGATTCAAGAAGAATCCATGCATTATGAGATGAAGAAGCACTCAGGTGAACTACCGATTATTGGGGTGAATACGTATCTAAATCCAAACCCTCCTTCTGAGGAAGAAATGGATAATATGGAGCTAGCACGTGCCTCCAAAGAAGAAAAGGATGCTCAAATACGTCATCTTCGTGAATTCCAACAGGAGCATGAAGACAAGACGGGGGCAGCCTTAAGAAAGCTACAGGAAACAGCCATGAATGGCGGAAATATCTTCGCTGAACTCATGGAATGTGTCAAAGTAGCGAGCCTTGGACAAATCACGCATGCCTTATACGAAGTCGGTGGTCAATATAGAAGAAATATGTAGGGCATACTTAAGCGGGGAAAGATTGGCCTCCCCGTTTTTTTGTTTAATTGTGGTGAATAGTGATAAAAAAATTCAGATGGTGAAGGGTATCAGGTACTAGAGGAATGGTAGGAACGGCCATTCAATTCAATCAAACAAACTCATGTTTCATCCTCAACATAAAAAAAGAAATATTTTACACTAGGTTAATACAACAATTTTCGAAAATTCGTTATACTTAGGGGTGGCAAGCCATTCGTGTCTAGGAAGTGAACCTATGTTTTATATAAAAGGATTAATTATTATCATCGTAGTTTTTATCGGAATTTTTCTATATCAAAAGCAATTAGGCGCTATTACCTTCTTTCTGCTTTCCTTTTACTTTTTATATCTAGCAATACGACAGTACCAAAAGAATAAAAGAAATAAAAACAAAAAAAAGACTAAGAAACATAGATATATCTAGCATAAAGTATTGTAGATTGTTTATAATGAAGTATATGTTTCTAATTAAAATGGAAATTTTATGCGCTTAAACTCGTGGAGAGTGTGAAATAGAGAAAGGAAGTGCGAAGGGTGAACATAAGAGAATTATCACAAGACGAATTAAAAGAAGTGTCTTTTATCGAAATAACGAATGCCATTTTACTAGAGAAAAAAGAGGCAATTCCGTTTAATGAAATCGTAAAAGATATTCAAAAAATCCTAGAAATTTCAGATCAAGAAATGAAGCGAAAAATTGCACAATTCTACACAGATATGAACATCGATGGCCGTTTCCTTGCAATCGGTGATAACAAATGGGGTCTTCGTGAATGGTACCCAGTAGATCAAATCGAAGAAGAGACAGCTCCAACGATCAAAGTTCGCAAGAAAAAGAAAAAATCAGAGGATGATGAAGATCTATTCGATGATATCGATGAGGAAGAACTGGATCTTGACGAACTAGATGATTTTGAAGAAGATGAAGATCTTGCTGAAGATGAAGACTTAGAAGATTTCGACGACACAGACGATGAAGAAATTATCGAGGATGACGATGATTTAGAAATCGTAGAGGATGACGAGGAAGAGGAAGAGGAAGAGGAAGATGAGGAAGAAGAATTTTAATTTTTCTTTTTCTTGACTTCACGTTATCACGTATGTAGAATCTTATTTGGGCTCTTTAAAAGAGGACGGATATAAATCTGAACGCTCCCTACACTTTTTGTAGGGAGCGTTTTTTATTTTTTCATCCCTTGGATACACTAACAAAATACAATTACGAGACGAAAGTAGGGGAATAGTCATGACAAAATATATTTTTGTAACAGGTGGGGTTGTCTCCTCTCTTGGAAAAGGAATCACAGCAGCATCCTTAGGAAGACTACTTAAAAATCGCGGGTTAAAGGTTACCATCCAAAAATTTGACCCATATTTAAATGTGGACCCAGGAACCATGAGTCCTTATCAGCACGGGGAAGTATTCGTTACGAGTGATGGTGCTGAAACGGATCTTGACCTTGGTCACTATGAGCGTTTTATCGACATTAACTTAAACCAGTATAGCAACGTGACAACTGGTAAAGTATATTCTTCTGTTATTCGTAAAGAGCGTCGTGGAGATTACCTTGGTGGCACGGTTCAAGTCATTCCACATATCACAAATGAAATTAAAGAGCGTGTCTTCCGAGCAGGACACGAAACAAATGCAGACGTCGTGATCACGGAAATCGGTGGAACTGTAGGGGATATCGAATCTCTACCATTCCTAGAAGCCATCCGCCAAATTAAGAGTGATATCGGCCGCGATAACGTGATGTATATTCACTGTACACTAGTTCCTTACATCAAAGCAGCAGGCGAAATGAAAACAAAGCCAACTCAACATAGTGTAAAAGAGCTGCGCAGCCTTGGTATTCAACCAAACATCATCGTCGTTCGAACAGAGCAACCTATCTCTCAAGACATGAAAGATAAGATTGCCCTATTCTGTGACATCGATTCTCAATCCGTGATTGAGGCTCTTGATGCCGATACATTATACGCCGTACCACTAGCTCTACAAGCTCAACACATGGACCAAATTGTGTGTGACCACTTAAAATTGGATTCAAAAGAAGCGGACATGACAGAGTGGAATGCTCTTTTAGAAAGAGTACGTAACCTGTCTCGTAAAACAACGATTGCTCTTGTCGGTAAATACGTAGAACTACAAGATGCGTACATTTCTGTAGTAGAAGCTCTAAAACACGCAGGCTATAACTATGACGCAGATGTAAAAGTAAAATGGTTAAACTCTGAGCTTTTAACAACTGAAAATGTGGAAGAAAGCCTAAGTGACGTAGACGGAATTCTTGTACCAGGTGGCTTCGGTGACCGCGGTGTAGAAGGTAAAATTGTCGCAACCCAATTTGCTCGCGAACGCGGCATCCCGTTCTTTGGAATCTGCTTAGGTATGCAGCTGGCATCCGTTGAATTTGCCCGTAACGTGTTAAACATGGAAGGTGCACATTCTTCTGAGTTAATCCCAGAAACAGCTTATCCGATCATTGATCTACTTCCAGAACAAAAGGATGTAGAAGATCTTGGTGGGACGCTACGTCTTGGTGTGTACCCTTGTAAAATTTCACAAGGAACAAAGGCGCTTGAAGCATACGGCGAAGAAGTGGTATACGAGCGTCATCGTCATCGCTACGAGTTCAACAACCACTACCGTGAGAAAATGGAAGAAGCAGGCTTTGTATTCTCAGGCACAAGCCCAGATGGCCGCCTAGTAGAAATCATCGAGCTAACCGATCACCCATGGTTCGTGGCCTGTCAGTTCCACCCAGAATTCACATCTCGCCCAACTCGCCCACAACCACTATTCCGTGAGTTCGTGAACGCGTCTTTACTATTTGGTGAGAAGTAATTTGAATAGTTAGGGCAAACACCGCTACGCTGTAGCGGTGTTTGTTTTAATTTATTGGGAGGATCGGGGAGGGTGTGAAGGTCAGGGGGAATTGGAGATCGTAAGGCCAGGTGTAAGGGGGAGAAGGTGAGTTGGGGGAGAATTGGAAGAACGGGGAGACCGGGAAGACCAGTAAGACTAGCAAATCGGTCCCGCACAGCATTTGTGGCTACCCGCACCATTTGGGAATGTAGCCGCACAGGATTGGAGATTAGCCGCACGAGATCTAGGCTTTGCCGCACGAGAGTAATAGTATCCGCACAAGATTGGTCATTTGCCGCACAAAATGACTGGCGAACCGCACAATAGTGACGAGCAACTGCACAGGATGGGGCTGTACCCGCACGAAAAATCTGGAAAAGTGCACGCAACGGACCAAATCCGCACGCAAAAACCCGGTGTCCACGCAAACACCCAAAGCCGCACGCAACCACCCGAACCGCTCCCAAGCGGCGGTATCCCCTCCAACAAAAAAAGCCACCGCAACGGCAGCTCATCCACTACAACTCTTCTTCCTCAAAATACTCTGTCAAAATTTCATCAAATACGAACTTCATTCCGTGATACGCAAAGAGTGCAGCCATGCTTCCAGGGAAACCAAAGCGGGCGCCGAGCTCTCCTGGGAGCATGCCTTTTAATAGCTTGGTGTCGACGTGAACGTCTGCTAAGTCTCTAAGGTCTTCTTCTCCTTCTACTCTTTGTTTTACTCCACCAGAAATAGCGACAAAGCTTATTCCCCGTCTAACTAATTTTTTTGCTAGGATGATCGCGCCGGCATCGTTTGAAAAGCGAGACACTACTAACACTCGGTCCGCTTCTGTGATCTCTTCATACATATCGATTGTATAAGCCCCTCTCATGGGTTCTTGGCCTTTGGTGGCTTCGAGTTCGACAGATTCCATTTCGGCGAATCCTTTTATATAAATTTTACCTTCACCAGCAACAGCTTGGGCAAGGAGACGAGCGGCGTCTTCCATTGCGAATTCTTCGTTTGCTTGAACTCTTCCGAAAAGGCCTGTAAGCTGAGTTGAGAACATTTTTAACATGGTATAAAACCCTACCTTCTTCCATAGAAAATATGGTTATATTATAGAGTTTTAAAAAAAGAAGAGCAAAAAATAGGATTTTAGGAGGAAATTAGGACATTTTAGAGAAATAATAAGTTGGGGACAAAGTGTAGATACAAATTTATCGGGGTAGAGGTGTAAAGATGAAAGAAAAAATATTAATCGTAGATGACCAATTTGGGATTCGCATTCTGCTAAATGAAGTACTGCAAAAAGAGGGATATCAAACGTTTCAAGCAGCAAACGGAGTACAGGCGTTAGAAATAGTCGATAAACACACACCTGACCTAGTTTTATTAGATATGAAAATTCCAGGTATGGACGGGATTGAGATTTTAAAAAGAATGAAGCAGAAGATTGAAGATATCCGTGTCATTATCATGACGGCATACGGAGAGTTAGATATGATTCAAGAAGCGAAGCAATTAGGAGCGATTACCCATTTTGCTAAGCCTTTTGACATTGATGAAATCAGGCAAGCTGTTAAGCAATATGTGAAAGAATCTGTTTAATTCACGAAAAACACATAAAAATGTAGATAATTTATGAATATGGGAAGAAGTCATTGGTAAAAACTTTGTGAATTTGGTATCATACTGTTGTATTCCAATCAATAAAGCTCATCTCAAGGAACATGAATACATATTTCCCTTGTGATAACAAAAACTATCTTGAGCTTTATTGACATTTAAGGAGGAAAAACAATGCCTTTAGTTTCCATGACAGAAATGCTGAACAAAGCAAAAGCAGAAGGATATGCTGTAGGTCAATTTAACCTAAACAACCTTGAGTTCACTCAAGCGATTTTACAAGCAGCGGAAGAAGAGAAATCTCCAGTCATTCTTGGAGTTTCTGAAGGAGCTGCACGTTACATGAGCGGTTTTAAAACCGTTGTAAAATGGTTGAAGGTCTTATGGAAGATCTTAACATCACAGTTCCAGTGGCAATTCACCTTGACCACGGTTCAAGCTTTGAAAAATGTAAAGAAGCGATTGATGCAGGTTTCACATCTGTAATGATCGATGCTTCTCACCATCCATTTGAAGAGAACATTGAAACAACTTCTAAAGTTGTAGAATATGCTCATTCTAAAGGGGTTTCTGTTGAAGCAGAACTTGGAACAGTTGGTGGACAAGAAGATGACGTGATCGCAGAAGGCGTTATCTATGCAGATCCTAAAGAGTGTCAAGAGCTTGTTGAACGTACAGGTATCGACACACTTGCTCCAGCTCTTGGTTCCGTTCACGGTCCTTACAAAGGTGAACCAAACCTAGGATTCAAAGAAATGGAAGAAATCGGTGCAGCTACTGGACTTCCACTAGTACTACACGGTGGTACTGGAATTCCAACTGCAGATATTCAAAAATCCATTTCATTTGGTACAGCGAAAATTAACGTGAACACTGAAAACCAAATTGCTTCTGCTAGAACAGTTCGTGAAGTTCTTGCAGCAAAGCCTGAAGAGTACGATCCACGTAAATACCTTGGACCAGCTCGCGACGCTATTCGTGAAACAGTTAAAGGTAAAATGCGCGAATTTGGTTCTAGCAACCAAGCATAAGACTCTCCTTGAGTATTTTATACATCGATTAGAACCGCCTCCTTTATTGAGGCGGTTTCTTTATTATCTAGACGTGTATCAAAAATCTTCTACCCTCCTATGAAAATCCCTTAAAGAAAAAAGGATTTCACTCATCTTTCTTGAATGTAATCTAAGTAGGTAGTGGCGAAGTATGCCAAACGGATTAGGGAGAAGGAACTGAAATGATAGGGGCCAAGTGAATACATTTTCTTTTTTAGACAAGCTACAGTAAAATAATAAGATATTCAAACAAAGGGGAATTAGAACATGAAAATTTTTATAGACACGGCAAATATGGAAGAAATTCGAGAGGCGTATGAGTGGGGGATTCTATCAGGGGTAACGACAAACCCATCTCTAGTAGCTAAAGAAAAAAATGTTACATTTGAAGATCGTTTAAGAGAAATTACCGATCTTGTACCGGGATCTGTCTCTGCAGAAGTGATTGCAACGGATGCAGAAGGCATGATTGAAGAAGGTCTAGAGCTTGCGAAAATTGCAGATAACATTACGATTAAAGTGCCTATGACACCCGATGGATTAAAAGCTGTTTCGGTCTTTGCTAAAAAAAGGAATAAAGACGAATGTAACCCTTATTTTTAGTGCGAACCAAGCATTAATGGCAGCCCGTGCAGGTGCTACGTACGTGTCACCGTTTATTGGCCGCCTGGATGATATTGGATTTAACGGCGCAACCTTAATTCGTACGATCTCAGATATTTTTGCCATTCACGGAGTGGAAACGGAAATTATTGCCGCATCCATCCGTCATCCGCAGCATGTGACCGACGCGGCCCTTCAAGGTGCCGATATTTCGACAATTCCGTTTAAGGTTTTAAAACAATTATTCCACCATCCCCTTACAGATAAAGGGATTGAAGCGTTTTTGAAAGATTGGGAAAATAGAGGATAATAGTCTGTTAATTTCTTCTAGGTATATTGAAGAAGAATGATGTCTATATAAAAGACAAGATGTATTATTCAACACAGAGGAAGGGAGTCTCAAATGGAAAAGCTTAAAATTGCAGGGGGCTATCCCCTAAAAGGTTCTGTCAAGATTAGTGGGGCCAAAAATAGTGCAGTTGCCCTAATTCCCGCGACAATCTTAGCCGACTCTCCAGTAACAATTGATGGTTTACCAGATATATCAGACGTTCATATGCTTCAAGATCTTTTAGAAGAAATTGGAGGGACGGTATCATTTGAAGAAGGAACAATGGAGGTCGATCCTTCGAAGATGATTTCCATGCCACTTCCTAGTGGTAAAGTAAAAAAATTACGTGCATCCTATTATTTAATGGGTGCCATGCTAGGTCGCTTTAAGAAGGCGGTCATTGGCTTACCTGGTGGCTGCCACCTTGGTCCGCGACCGATTGACCAGCATATAAAAGGCTTTGAAGCACTTGGTACAGAAGTAACAAATGAGCAAGGAGCAATTTATCTGCGAGCGGATGAGCTTCGTGGTGCTAGAATTTACTTAGATGTTGTCAGTGTTGGTGCAACCATTAATATTATGCTTGCTGCTGTTCGGGCAACAGGGAAAACCATTATTGAAAATGCGGCAAAAGAACCGGAAATCATTGATGTGGCCACCCTTCTAACCAATATGGGCGCTAAAATCAAAGGGGCCGGCACGGATGTTATCCGTATTGAAGGGGTAGACGCGCTTCGCGGCTGTCGCCATACCATCATCCCAGACCGTATTGAAGCGGGAACCTATATGATCATGGCGGCAGCTGTCGGAGAAGGGATTCTAATTGATAACGTCATTCCTCTTCACTTAGAATCTCTCATTGCGAAGCTCCGTGAAATGGGAGTTCCAGTTGAGCCAGGTGACGATCAAATATTTATCGGCAAATCGGATGCTCTTAAAACGGTAGATATTAAGACACTTGTTTACCCTGGATTCCCGACCGATTTGCAGCAGCCTTTTACGAGCCTTTTAACTCGAGCGGAAGGCTCTGGGGTTGTTACGGATACGATTTACTCTGCTCGCTTTAAGCATATTGATGAGCTTCGCCGTATGAACGCCAATATTAAAGTTGAAGGTCGCTCTGCGATTGTGGCTGGACCTGTTCAATTACAAGGGGCAAAAGTAAAGGCGTCAGACCTACGAGCAGGTGCAGCGTTAGTCATTGCGGGTCTAATGGCTGAAGGTGTAACGGAAATTACAGGTTTAGAACATATTGACAGAGGATATAGTGACTTAGAACAAAAGTTATTTGGTTTAGGTGCGACCATCTGGCGCGAAAAAATGACCACGGAAGAAATAGAACAGCTAGAAAATTCATGATTTTTCAGACAACCCCTATTTAATGTGTTACAATATTGTTGTTATTGTGTTATACCAATTAAAATGATACTTGTAACACAGGGGGCGGAGAATATGGAAAGAAGTTTATCCATGGAATTAGTTCGTGTAACAGAAGCGGCTGCACTTGCATCGGCAAGATGGATGGGTCGCGGAAAGAAAATGGAAGCAGACGATGCAGCCACTTCTGCTATGCGTGATGTGTTTGATACAGTTCCGATGAAAGGAACCGTTGTCATTGGCGAAGGGGAAATGGACGAGGCGCCCATGCTATATATTGGAGAGAAGCTTGGTACAGGCTACGGGCCACGTGTAGATGTGGCCGTGGATCCACTAGAAGGTACAAACATTGTTGCTTCTGGTGGCTGGAATGCTCTCGCTGTTTTAGCGGTCGCTGATCATGGGAACCTTTTAAATGCACCGGATATGTACATGGATAAGATTGCAGTAGGACCCGAAGCAGTTGGTCAAATTGACATCAATGCTTCAGTCCTAGACAATCTACAAGCAGTAGCGCGTGCTAAGAACAAAGACGTTGAAGATGTAGTGGCAACGATTCTTTATCGTGAACGTCATGAACATATCATCGCACAAATTCGTGAAGCAGGAGCTCGGATTAAGCTTATTAACGACGGTGACGTAGCAGGTGCGATTAACACTGCGTTTGATCACACAGGTGTTGATATCTTATTTGGATCCGGTGGTGCTCCAGAAGGGGTCATTGCTGCCGTTGCACTTAAAAGCTTAGGTGGAGAAATCCAAGGAAGACTTTTACCACAAAACGAGCAAGAGCTAGCACGCTGTGAATCTATGGGCTTAGATTGCAACAAAATCCTACGAATGGATGACCTTGTAACTGGCGACGATGCCATCTTTGCAGCAACAGGTGTCACAGACGGCGAACTATTGCGAGGAGTTCAATTCAAAAGTAATTTTGGACTAACTCACTCGGTTGTTATGCGTGCGAAATCAGGTACCGTCCGCTTCATCGACGGCCGCCACAGCTTAAAGAAGAAACCTAATTTAGTCATGAGATAGATAAAAAGAGAAAGAGAAGGGCTGACTCCTTCTCCTTCTTTACAATTTTTAACACAAATGATAAATAAGCATTGATTATCACTGTCCCCTATGGGTACAATAGAAAGTGCTTTTGAATACCTACCAAACTACTTCAAATACGTTCTTCAACATTACTTCTTCACCTTCCGTGTAAACCATTTCAACTACTGAAGTTACATATGGAGGATCATTCAAGTTTAAAACTAATAAGTGTGGTGTCAACATGAAAGAATTAACGATTGCAGGCTTAGAAGGCATGAAGCTAAAGGAGCTTTATGAACTAGCCAAGGATTTCAAAGTATCCTATTACAGTAAATTAACAAAACGAGAACTAGTTTTTGCGATTTTAAAAGCGCAGGCAGAACGAGAAGGCTTCTTCTTTATGGAAGGTGTTCTTGAAATTATCCAATCAGAAGGCTTCGGTTTCCTTCGACCAATTAACTACTCTCCAAGCTCAGAAGATATTTATATCTCAGCTTCACAAATTCGTCGCTTCGACCTTCGTAATGGCGACAAAGTATCTGGAAAAGTTCGTCCACCTAAAGAAAACGAACGATACTTTGGTCTTTTACATGTAGAAGCTGTAAACGGAGATGACCCAGAAGCAGCAAAGGAACGTGTTCACTTTCCAGGATTAACTCCTCTATACCCAGATCGACAAATCATGCTAGAAACAACGCCAAACAGAGTGTCTACTCGTATTATGGATATCCTAGCACCAGTAGGTTTTGGTCAACGTGGATTAATTGTAGCTCCGCCTAAAGCAGGTAAAACGATGCTACTAAAAGAAATTGCGAACGCGATTACGACGAACAATCCAGAAGCAGAGCTCATCGTCCTACTGATCGACGAGCGTCCAGAAGAGGTGACGGATATCGAACGTTCTGTTGATGCTGATGTCGTAAGCTCAACGTTTGACGCGGTTCCAGAAAACCACATTAAAGTGGCAGAGCTTGTACTAGAACGTGCCATGCGACTAGTTGAACACAAGCGTGACGTGGTTATCCTAATGGATAGCATTACGCGTCTTGCACGTGCCTACAACTTAGTCATCCCGCCAAGTGGACGTACTCTTTCTGGTGGTATTGACCCAGCGGCATTCCACCGTCCTAAACGATTCTTCGGGGCTGCCCGTAATATCGAAGAAGGCGGAAGCTTAACCATTTTAGCAACGGCACTTGTAGACACAGGATCTCGTATGGATGACGTGATATATGAAGAGTTCAAAGGAACAGGTAACATGGAATTACACCTAGACCGTGCTCTAGCAGAACGTCGTATCTTCCCAGCGATTGACATCCGTCGCTCTGGTACTCGTAAAGAAGAGCTATTAATGGAAAAAGACAAGTTAGACAAGCTGTGGGCTATCCGTAAAACCATGTCAGATTCCCCAGACTTCTCTGAACGCTTCCTTCGTAAGCTTCGCCAATCGAAGACGAACAGCGATTTCTTTGACGTATTAGGAGAAGAAATGAAGGCAGGAACAGGTCGCAAATAAGGAGTAACCTCTTTTTTCCAGTCTAGTAAAATGAGAAAAGATTGGTTGCATTTCAAATATCACCTTGTTATAATATTGTCAGTGTGTTTTTAATACAATACAGCTATGACTGTACGAATATAACTCTGTTTCGAATGATTCAGGGCGAGAGGAGATGAAAAGAATGAAACCAGGAATTCATCCAACTTACACTAAAGTTACGATCAAATGTGCTTGCGGTAACGAAATCGAAACTGGATCTGTAAAAGAAAACGTGTCAACAGACGTATGTTCTGAGTGCCACCCATTCTACACAGGTCGTCAAAAGTTCGCGTCTGCTGACGGACGTGTTGACCGCTTCAATAAAAAATACGGCCTTAAATAATGTAGGTACAAAACAGGCAAGTCACCATGTTTCTTGCCTGTTTTTTATTCGAAGGAAGGACCATCCTTCTTTTTCGACTACCTTCATCAATAGGTTGCCTAAAGAAAAAGAGGCAGTTTGAACAAACTGTTCCTTTTTTTTTCTGTTATTTTTCAAAAAATCATAGATTCTACTCTACATAGATGGTGTCTAGAACGAGAAAAATACACAACTAGAGACTGACAATTAGGAAGGAGAGGCCGAGTCATGTATCTCATGAAGCATACTGGTTGGGTGGAAGTTATTTGCGGAAGCATGTTCTCAGGAAAATCCGAAGAACTGATTCGCCGAGTAAGACGCACTCAATTCGCAAAACAATCTTTAATGGTTTTCAAGCCCAAGGTGGATAACCGATACAGTGAGGAATCCGTTGTGTCTCATAACGGCACGTCTGTTATGGCAAAACCGGTTGAGCATTCTTCTATTATTTTAGATACCGTAACAGCTGATATCGATGTCGTAGCCATTGACGAAGTCCAATTTTTTGACGAAAACATCGTAAACGTCGTTGAAAAACTTGCGAATACAGGACACCGTGTCATCTTGGCCGGACTAGACCAAGATTTCAGAGGAGAACCATTTGGCCCAATGCCCGCCCTGATGGCCATAGCGGAGCAAGTAACCAAACTACAAGCTGTATGCGCAGTTTGCGGCTCTCCTGCAAGTCGCACTCAGCGCCTCATCAATGGCGATCCTGCGTGCTACGATGATCCAATCATCCTAGTTGGCGCATCAGAAGCATATGAGCCGCGATGCCGTCATCATCACGAAGTTCCAACAGGTGTTAGCGCCGGACTCGAGAACGTACGCTCACTAAACGGAGAATAATACTTTCTTTTATAGTCACTGGTAAACCGTCATCCTTAGGATGGCGGTTTTTTCGATTGGGATGGGAGTATTAGATGGAGAAGGTATATGTAAAGTAAAGGAGTGCACGCAAGAGGCTTGGGGCCGCACGCAAAAGGCGGAAAAGTGCACGCAAACAGTCGAAAAGTGAACGCAAACGAGCTAGAGCCGCACGCAAAAAAGGGAAGTGAACGCAAGCGACCTGAAACCGCACGCAAAAGGCGGAAAAGTGCACGCAAACAGTCGAAAAGTGAACGCAAACGGGCTAGAGCCGCACGCAACTCGTCGCCCATAGTACTTCACCAAAAAATCAAATCTAATACCCCACCTCCTGTCAACCCTTCCTTAAAAATTCCATCACTCTCTACACCTACTATTCCAAGTAGTTAACCCCACCCTCTCCCACCACCAAACCCACTCCTGACCGCATACTCCCAACACTTCCGGGCACCCTATACAAAGGAGGGATCGACCCATGAAAAAAACATATTGGATGAGTTTAACTGTGATCTTACTTCTACTCGGAGCATGTGGAGCTGAGGAAGACTCTATGTTTTCCAGAAACGATCAGGAAGGAACTCAGTTTGTAGACAATGATGTAGTTGGCCATAATGAAGAAGATTGGCCAACGGCACGGACACAGACGAATCAAAATCCGAATTTTATTGATTTGTCCGAGAATCAGCCGACTCTTGGGACTGATGTGGATAAGGCGAGGGAGACGATTGCAGAGCTAACGCCTTATGAAGCCGATGAGGTTTGGATAAATGGCGGACAGATGTGGGTAACCGTTCATACGAATAAAAATCTTACTTCGGTGACGCGCGATAATGAGGAAGCGGAACTACATGATACGCTAACCAGAGCACTGCCTCGCTATAAAATTCATGTAGAGTTAAAAGAAAAATAAGGGTCAGATCCCAAGTGGTCTGGCTTTTTTTGTCATCTTTCTTCTCCATATTTCACGATCTTGTAAGCTGAAAATCTCTTCCATTTTTCTCTAGTATTTTTACATGGGAGGGCGTATGATGGATGTATTGATTTATTTCGGTGTTCGGAATTCAGGAATTGGAATGGGGGAGTAGAGGCATGGGAAAGAGAGAGATGACTGCACTATTTGTATTGGCTTCCCTGTGGGGAACTTCTTTTTTGTTTATTCGGATTGCATCTCCTGCAGTAGGGCCTTTCTTAACGATGGAGATCCGGGTGTTTATTGGATTTTTAGTAATGTTTCTACTCGCAAAGGGAATGAACAAGACCCTGCAGATCAAAAAATACTGGAAGCACTTTCTTATAATCGGAACGGTGAATGCAGCCATCCCCTTTACCCTTATTGCCATAGCAGCACTTGAGCTGAATGCGAGTATGACGAGTATATTAAATTCGACCACTCCTCTTTTTGGAGCTCTCGTTGCCTGGGTGTTTCTTGGTGAGCGGTTTACTGTACAAAAGGGCATAGGAATGGCGCTTGGAATGGGTGGTGTGATTGCGCTTGTTGGGTGGAATAGTATTCCTGTGACGTGGATTGTCATATTATCTGCATCCTGTAGTATTTTAGCGGCGTTATCGTATGCGATTGCGGGAGTTTACATAAAGAAGCATTTACAAGGTGTGGATTCTTTTTCGATGTCTGTTGGTCAGCAATTGGCGGCAAGTTTACTATTGTTCCCCTTTATTTTTATCCCTACTGGTGAGAAGACGTGGTCCCCTGAAGTGGTGTTCAGTCTCCTGTCCCTTGGGGTGTTGGCCACGGCCATTGCGTATTTATTTTACTTTTATTTGATTGAGCATGCGGGACCGACGAATACGCTGACGGTCACGTTCCTTGTTCCGTTATTCGGTGTGTTCTGGGGAGCGATTTTCCTAAATGAACCCATCACAGTAGGCACCATAGTAGGATTAGCGCTTATATTAAGTAGTATCGGGTTTATTACAGGGGCAAAGCTTGTCAAAGTCAGCAGAAGCGAGGAAAGTCGAGTGTAGGACATATATTGAGTTTGCTGAGCGTATATACTATACTTATACTGTTATGGACTAAAATTGAGGTGAAGTTCTATGTTTGATCGTTTACAAGCCGTAGAAGATCGATATGATAAATTAAATGAACTCTTGAGTGATCCTGAGGTTGTGAGTGACCCGAAGAAGCTTCGTGAGTACTCAAAAGAGCAATCTGGCCATCAGGCAACGGTGGAAGCGTACCGTGAATATAAGGATGCGAAAGAGCAATACAATGATGCAAAACAAATGCTAGAAGATAAGCTAGATCCTGAAATGCGTGAAATGGTTAAAGAAGAGATTTCAGAGCTTGAAGAGCAGATTGAATCCCTAGAAGAGCGTATGAAGATTCTTTTAATTCCAAAAGATCCGAACGATGATAAGAACGTAATCATGGAGGTTCGAGGTGCTGCCGGTGGGGAAGAAGCGGCCTTATTTGCTGGAACTCTCTACCGTATGTATTCTCGCTTTGCGGAGATGCAAGGCTGGAAGACAGAGGTTATTGAGTCTTCTCCAACAGGTTTAGGTGGATACAAAGAGATTATCTTTATGATTAACGGGAATGGTGCGTTTTCTAAAATGAAATACGAAAACGGAGCGCACCGTGTACAGCGCGTACCAGAAACAGAATCTGGTGGACGTATTCATACATCGACTGCGACAGTGGCTTGTCTTCCAGAAGCAGAAGAAGTAGAAATTGAAATTCATGATAAGGATATCCGCGTGGACACATTCGCTTCAAGTGGACCGGGAGGACAAAGTGTTAACACGACGATGTCAGCTGTTCGTTTAACGCATCTTCCGACTGGAACCGTTGTATCGTGTCAGGACGAGAAATCTCAAATCAAAAACAAAGAAAAAGCGATGAAGGTTTTACGTGCTCGTGTATACGATAAATTCCAGCAGGAAGCACAAGCGGAGTACGATGCTCAGCGTAAATCTGCCGTTGGTTCTGGGGACCGTTCTGAGCGTATCCGTACGTATAACTTCCCGCAAAACCGTGTAACGGATCACCGTATTGGTTTAACGATTCAAAAGCTTGATCAAATTCTTGAAGGAAAAATGGATGAAGTGATCGATGCACTAATCCTAGAGGATCAATCAAGCAAGCTTGAAAGTATGGAAGATTAAGGATGAAGATTTTTGAGGCCCTCCGCTGGGCTTCTTCTTTTTTAGAGGAGAACAGCCGAGACAAGAATGTGGGCGAGCTATATTTGCAGCATCTTTTAGACTGGAGTCGTTCAAAACTTCTCGCAGAGCAGCAGCTTCTACTCGATGAATCCATCCGAGAGCTTTTTGTAAAAGGGGTTAAAGACCACGTGTCAGGCATTCCTATTCAGCACATCATAGGTTACGAGGAATTTTACGGAAGGTGCTACAAGGTGAATCGCCATGTATTGATTCCACGACCGGAAACAGAAGAATTGGTGTATCATACGCTAGAAAAAATCTCGGATTTGTTTAAAGCTACTGGAACTGCATTAACCTTAGCGGATATTGGAACAGGTAGTGGGGCCATCGCTATTTCTATGAAGCTTGAGCGTCCTACCCTTCAAGTGTATGCGAGTGACCTTCATGAGGAGGCTCTTCAGGTTGCAAAGGAAAATGCGGACCGATTAGGTGCTGAGGTTCATTTTACCCAAGGCAACTTGCTTCATCCCATAATGGAAAGAGGAGTCAAGCTAGATGTGATGCTTTCTAATCCTCCATATATTCCTGAAGGGGATAAAGAGTGGATGAGTGAAGTAGTAACAGAGCATGAGCCTCATTCGGCTTTGTTTGCTGGTGCTGACGGAATGGTGCTGTATCGGCAGTTTATGGAGGAGCTTCCCCTTGTGATGAACTCTCCTGGACTCATTGGTTTTGAAGTCGGAACGGGGCAAGGAGAAGCTGTCCGTGACCTCCTGCAACAAACCTTTCCTTCTGCTAGGTCTAAAGTGGTGTTTGATATAAACGGCAAAGACCGCATGGTTTTTTGTGAGATCCTGTAAAAGAGAGCTTGAAGTTTTTCAAGCTCTCTTCTTTAGTATGTGGTAACATAAATGGAGAAAAGCACCAAAAGAGTCGGAGGAGAATATGAAACATAGAATCATGTTAATTCTGATTGGAGGCTCCCTTCTTACGGGATGCCTGGAAGAAAAAGTAGATCAGATGACGACTACCGCAGAAGAAGAAAACCTTCTGAATGAAAATGAAATAGTAGAACAAGTTCCTGCTGGTGAGCTCCCTCAATATGAGCAAGAGGACGAGCAGCTGATGGGAGATGAACCGGGAGAATCTGATGAGGAGAAGGCCGAGAGCTTTTATCTTCCCTCTAAAACGAGTGTCGCGTATTTCGGTGCTTGCACAGAGGATGTAGAAGACAGAAGAGAATATAGTGTGGAATACAAGGACATTCAAGATGGCTATGTATCTGGTTTGATCCGAACCATTGATACAGCAGCGGTCCCGTTTGTTTTTTATGAAGATTCAACTGGGCTTTATGAGGTGGATGCTCATCATGATAAAAAGCATCTTGTCTCCTATCCTGCAAAAAAGGGAAGCATCATGACCTATGAAATGCTTCAAAAAGACTCTGAAAATGAAGCAGAATACTGGCTTACACGTAACATTGAAGTCCTTGAAGTGAAGGAAGGAAGTGTTGAGCTCCTTCATACGACAGAAGTGGAAGGCGTCATACTTGAACAAACGTGGGTGTTAGAGAAGCAAACGGGCTTTATTCAATTTAATGAGTATTGTATTCACAGGTAGGGGAGGCACACAAATGAAAACATGGATCTACAATCAACTTCACTGGATTATCGTCATCGCAATTGGATTAGGCTTTTTCGCTGGATATGACTTTTCACATTCCAAAGAGGATTTGGTTGCGTTGGTGTTTGGGGGAATAGGGCTGATTGGTTCTTTCGTTCTTGCGTTCATCGTTGAAAAGAAAAAACGTAGTGAGAATCAATAGAGTTTAAGATTAATAGCGATGTTATATGGCTTAAAATCTAGTAAAAAAAATGTATTCTCCTAGTTTAAGACGGGAACATTTTGTCCACACTGTTCTACTGAAGGGGACGGTGAGGAGAAAATGAAACATCGAAAACAAATTGCTTGGTTGTACTTATTCCTTTTATCAGTTAGTACAGTCGTGAGTTTATATATACCACAAACGGAAAAAGCCGCTGAAGAGGTTGTGACCATACCAGATGAAGCTATTCGCTTACGAATTTTGGCAAACAGCGATCGTGATGCTGATCAAGAGCTGAAACATCTAATTCGCGATGAAGTAAATGCGAGCATTACGGAGTGGGTAGCAGAAATTGATAACTTAAATGAAGCACGAGCGCTACTCCAAACCAATCTCCCTAAAATTGAAGAGATTGCTGAAGAGAAAATGAATGAACTTGGTTTAAATCAAACCATTCATGTAGAATACGCAACGAACGTACAATTCCCAACAAAGCTCTACGGACAGTATTTATATCCGGCTGGAGAATATGAAGCTATACTGATCACCCTCGGAGAAGGGGACGGTTCAAATTGGTGGTGTGTACTATTCCCGCCGCTATGCTTCCTAGACTTTTCAAGTGGTACCGCAGTAAGTGAAGGGTTTGAAGAAGAGAAAAGGAGCCCCAATCTGATAAAGAAGCAGCTGAACAAGATTCCGAGCTTGAAGAAGATGTAGAACAATTAACAGAAGAAGAGCAAGCGGAAGAAATGGTAGCCTATTTACAACAAGAAGCAGGCGTCTTTGTAGAAGAGAAAGAACCAAAAACAGAAGTGAAATTCTTCTTGGTTGAATTTTTTGAGAAATTATTTGGGTAAGTGAAAAGGCTAACTTCATAAGTAATAGAGTAGAAAAGGACATCTAATCCTTGTTAGAAGTCCTTTTACCATTTTGAATGAAATTTCTTACTCCGCCTCATGAATAACAGTCCAGTCGTCTTGGAAATCAACAGGTCGATGTGCCTGTATCATTCTAGATGTTTTAAAGTCTTCAATAATACACTTATTGCCCACAACCTTTAATCTTCCTACTCGACCATCCACTTTATGCCTTACAATATCACCGTGTTTCATTTGTTTCACCTGCCATTTCTTCTGTACATTGTAAGAGTTTATGCAGGCAGTAAACGAAGAGGCACCGTATTTTATAAAATAAAACAAAAGTCTTACAATACTAAACAAAAGGACCTGTGGCAAATGCCTCAAGTCCTGAAGATTACTCGGATTTCACTCCTGTATACATGTGAATCGCGTCACGCAAAAACACTGCTAAACCAGGCTTTCGCTTATCATAATACGCTGTAAATCGCTCATCATCTACATACATCTGAGCTACTCCCGCATGGGCCTCTTTCGAATACGTGGCCCAGTAAAAGCTTAGCCACTCACGGTGAAGCGCAGCTACCTTCTGAGCCTTGTCGCTCGTTGGGTCACCCGTTTCAAATGCCTCCTCTAAGCGGTCTAGAATTTCCTCACCAAGCTTTTCTGCTCGGGTAAACTCTTCTTGTGATAGCTTCTTCATCTTTACATTCGAAGCATCAACGGTTTCATCTCCATACTTCTCCCGTATTTCCTTCCCGTATTGCTTTTCGTTTTCTTCTATTAACTGTTCCTTCAAGCCTTCAAACTTTTCTTGATCACTCATCGTTCGTCTCCCTTCCTTACTCTCAATGGTTTTATCCACATTGTTGATCAACTGATTGAGCTTAGCGCGCTTTGAGAGAAGCTGTTCGCGGTGGTCCTTTAGCGCCTCTACTTCATCAAATGTTGTGGAGGAAAGAATCTTTTTAATGCTCTCTAAATCCACCTCAAGTGCTCGGTAAAATAGAATTTGCTGGAGCCGGTCAACCTCCTCTTTGCCGTACACTCGGTATCCCGATTCATTCATCCTAGCCGGCTTTAACAGATCAATTTCATCGTAATACCGAAGCGTTCGGCTCGTCACCCCGGCAAGAACCGCTAACTTGTTTATGGTATATTCCATCTCTTTCCCTCCTCGCATGTTCATCATATACCTTTACGTTGCGTAAAGGTAAAGAGGGGGATGCGAAAAAAATGAGATTTTTTTTCTAAGGGAGAATCGTGGAATCTATTCTTCCGTCAGTACCAGCTGCCTGCTGAGTCCACAAAACCCTTCTCGTTCATAAAATATACGTGCTGCCTCATTAAATTCATACACAACAAGCTCAATTCGGAAGACGCCCTGATCCTTCGCCCACGCTTTCATAATAGTGAGAAGTGACCGTCCAACCCCTCGTCCCTGGAATTCTGAGAGAACCGCAATATTATCAATATGAAGCCACGTTATCTCCCTCTGTACCCCAGCTGCTGGTTTAGATAAAATAAAGCCCTCAGCTACCCCAATGAGTCTGCCTTCTTCCTCTGCTACAAGAAATAATTTCTTAGGATCCAGGATCAAATCTAAAAAGTACCCCAAATCTCTAGGTTCACCTTCAGTAAACAATTCAGGATGCTTTAATCTGTGCAACTCATCCAGTTCTCTATAAATTACTAGCAACTCTTTCATATCCTCTATCGTACCTTCCCGGATCATCTCACCTTCACCTCATCATTCTGCTATCTTCTCTAAGAATCTATGAATCAAAAGGGAAAAATAGTTCTTTTCTCTATAAAAAATCATAGAAATAATGATAGATAACCTTTAGGAGGGAAATAGGATGAACATTATTTTAGAAGCCAATGAGCATACTCTAGTAAATGTAGAAGAATTTTTACAAAAAGCAGGACTTGGAACGGAAGGATTAGGGGAAAGCGGAGCCGCGGTCCTTTATATAGAAAACGAACAAAGTGAAATTCAAGGAACACTTGCCATGGAAAAGCACGGAAACAAAGGGTTACTCAGATCCCTAGCCATTACCCAACAAATTTTTCCGGAGGACGTACTGACTTTATTTAAAACGATGTTTCTAACTGCGCAGAAGATGTCGGTTCATACCCTCTTCTTAACAAGCAATCGACAAGAATCTCTCCCATTCTTTGAGATGCTCGGCTTTGAACTAAGCGGAATAGACGAAGACATCGAAGAATTTGAGCATTTTGAACAATTATCCACTGTGGATAACTACTACATTTTAAAGAAATTCTTATAAAAATAGCTATTTTCTGACTTTTCATCAACATTGTCCACAAACTTATACACAAATTGCTGCTTTTTACACACAAACTGTGGATATTCCTTGTATTACGTGTTCACCTCTTTTATACTGTTTTAGGATTATTTTATAGAGAATAGGGTAAAATACAGTTTTAGACGGAATCCGACAATTCCCATTTGCCCGATTAGAAAAGGTGAAAAGTTATGAACACTTATACATGGAATGTGGATAAAAATGTGGATAGCCAAAAAAAGTTACCCACAGATTCGACAGGCAGCCGAACTTTTACAAAGAAATGAAGTCGTAGCCTTCCCAACCGAAACCGTATATGGACTAGGTGCTAATGCCACCAGCTCAGAAGCCGTACGAAAAATATATGAAGCAAAGGGCCGCCCAAGTGACAATCCACTCATTGTCCACATAGACGACAAAAGGCAGCTAGGAGACCTCGTCGCCGAGATTCCAGCCTCTGCCTATCTGTTAATGGACGAGTTTTGGCCAGGACCCTTAACCATCATCTTTGCGAAAAAACCAGGCGTATTTTCAGATATCGTCACAGCAGGGTTAGATACAGTAGCCATACGCGTACCAGATCACCCAGTAGCCCGAGCGATTTTACATGAAACGAATCTACCGATTGCAGCACCTAGTGCGAACAGATCCGGACGCCCAAGCCCGACTACGGCTCACCACGTAGCAACCGACTTAACTGGTCGAATTGCTGGGATCGTTGACGGCGGACCGACGGGTGTCGGAGTCGAATCAACGGTCATAGATTGCACCGTGACCCCCCCAATGATCCTGCGACCAGGTGGGGTCACAGCTGAACAAATACGAGAGGTTATCGGCGATGTTTCTATTGATCCTTCTTTAAAAGAAGGAGAAGGGGCGCCAAAATCTCCTGGCATGAAGTATACACACTATGCACCAGAGGCACCGGTATACTTGGTCGAAGGAAATGTGCAGCGCCTTCAACAGCTAATAGATAGGAAGCAAGCGGAAGGGATGAAAGTAGGCGTCATGTCAACCAGAGAGGCTGCGAGTGATCTAAAAGCAGATGTAGTCGTCACATGTGGATCTCGCGAGAACTTATCCACCGTCGCCCGTGACCTATATGAAGCCTTACGCCACTTTAACGAAACGGATGTGGATATCATCCTATCTGAAACCTTCTCCAAAGAAGGAATCGGATCAGCCATCATGAACCGCCTGGAAAAAGCGGCAGGCTACAACTATTTATAATGAGAGAACCGACTCCGCCATGCGGGTCGGTTTTTGGTGGTTTGGGAGAGGGCGAACGTAGGGGAAGCGGTGGAGGGCACAAAAATGAGTGGAACCTGGACGTGAGCTTGGGGGGAGTGCATGCGGAAGGCGGAGAGTCCGCACGCAAAAAAGGCCGAGGTGCACGCAAAAGGGAAAACCCGCACGCAAGCCAGGAAAAGTGCACGCAAGAGGAGGAATACCGCACGCAAACGACGGAGAGCCGCACGCAATAACCAAAGTGCAACCATAAGAGAAAACCCTCTTGCCCCCCTATTCCTATACTCTTCCTCCAAAAAATTCCCCTTCTACTTCACAAAAGACAAGCATAAATTGTACAAGGAAGTGGGTTGGGGGGAATGAGGATGATGCATATTATGGGGGAGATTTTAACCCTTTTTATTATGGCGTTTGCACTGGGAATGGACGCTTTTTCTATAGGGCTTGGCATGGGAATGTACAAGCTCAGGTTGCGACAAGTGATGTTAATTGGGTTGACGGTAGGGGCTTTTCATGTGGTCATGCCCCTTTTTGGTATGATGGCTGGGAGCTTTTTATCAGAAAGACTGGGTGCGATTGCGGGCTATGCTGGAGGTGGCCTATTAGTAGTCCTAGGAATCCAAATGATTTTTTCCTCATTTCAAGAAGAGGATTCCTTGGTGACGCCTGCAGGATTTGGGGTGATCGTGTTTGCCCTAAGCGTTAGTCTGGATAGTTTTTCAGTGGGGTTGACTCTTGGGATTTACGGAGCGAAAACGGTGCTGACTATCCTTATGTTTGGTGGAGTCGCGACGGTGCTTACATGGGCAGGCCTTTTAGTTGGGAAAAAAATTGGAAGTTGGCTAGGATCGTATAGTGAAGCGCTCGGAGGTTTAATTTTATTATTTTTGGGAATACAATTAATTTGGCCATTCTAACCTCTATTTTTCTATGGTAAAATAAAAGAAAAAATAAGAAAATTGAGGGATTTTGTCATGAATTGGTTAGGAAAATACGTTGTAGTAGGACCGGCCCTTGCTCTAGGTAGTTTTATACAAGTCATGTATTTATTTTTTTTGTCAGCAGTATCCTGTTAAACCATCCATGATTGCCATTATAGTGTATATATTATTAAGCCTGTTGTTGATGGGGTTATTTGTCCTTGTCTTTCAAGTGTATCGCCAAGACACCCTGTTTATTTTCATTCAAGTGGTGCTACTAGGAGTTTTAGTCGTGATTTCTGGGTGGCAGCTGTTTTTCTTTTTTGTCTCAGTTTGAGATGAGCTTATCGAGTGTGGTTCAGTTCTTAACGGTCGTGACGTTACTTGTTTCGTTTTTAGTTGGACTTGCTTCCTATTTTTCAGAAAAGCAACGGAAGGTCGGTTTGTTTTACTAAAAAATTTTTACAAAAGTGGCACTAGAATTCAGATGAAAAGAGACTGCCAACGTATAGTTCACATGAATCGTTTCCTGTTTTGCGGGGGCGATTTTATTTTTTTACGGTGATATAATGGACCTAGGAGGGATCTTATGCGAAATATTTTATTTATCTGTACAGGAAATACGTGTCGAAGCCCAATGGCAGAGGCGTTACTTAGAAAACATCAACCGGATTGGAATGTAAGATCTGCTGGAATTTTTGCGATGGAAGGAAATTCTGCTTCTGAAGGTACTAAACAAGTCCTAAAAGAGAACGATATAATACATGACCACCAATCTAGTATGCTGACAAAAGACTCATTAGATTGGGCGGACTATATATTCACGATGACGACTAGTCACAAAGAAACGATTCGAAATCAATATCCACATGTAGCAGACAAGCTTTTTACGTTAAAAGAATATGTGAACGGCAAGTCAAATGACCATGATGTAGCGGATCCTTTCGGTGGGCCTGTGCCGATTTATCGTGAAACGTTTTTAGAACTACATGAGTTGGTTCGTGGGTTAATTAAAAAAGTAGAAAATGAGTAAAAGATTGTAGGGGGAGAACAAGGTGAACAAGAGTTTGAGGGGGAAATTTGTAGGATTTACAACACTTCTTGCGGTGATTACGTATTCATTTACGGCATTGTTTTTATTTTATGTGAAGCCGACGTTTTTTAACGCTGTAAGTGACGGAGCTTTTATGCTGATTACACTAGTACTTGGTATTTTTTGGTCAGGTGTACTAGCATTTTTTGCTGCGCAGTACATTATAAGCCCGCTTAAAAAGTTGGAAAAAGCGGCAAACTTAGCATCAGAAGGGCATATTGAATCCGATGTCCCTCTACCAAAAGGGAAAGATGAGATCTATTCTCTTACAAATTCGTTTAATAAAATGCTAGAAAACTTACGGTTAATGGTCGGTAGAATTGAAGAAAACTCTAGTTCTACAGCTAACAAAGTCGAGTACATCACAAAAGCGTCGACTGGAGCTAAAGAATCTGCATCAACGGTTGCTCGTGCGATGAATGAAATCTCTAATGGCGCAGTGCAGTCGGCTTCCGCTGTACAACAAACGGCAGAATCAGTTGAAATGGTCACAAAGATTGCAGAACAAGTACAAGAAAAAGCCAAATCAAGCCAAGCTGTATCCAATGAAATGCTTCAATCATTAGAAGAAACGAAAACCATCGTTCATTCTCTGGTCAAAGGGATGGAAAACGTGGCGAGTGACAACGAAGATTCCTTACAAGCGGTCAAGCGCTTAGAGGAAAATGCGAAAAAAGTGGAGCAAATTATCCAACTTGTCGGTGATATTTCCGGACAAACCAACCTGCTTGCCTTAAACGCAAGCATTGAAGCGGCACGTGCAGGAGAACACGGAAAAGGCTTTGCTGTCGTGGCAGAAGAAGTTCGAAAACTAGCAGACGAAAGCTCCTCTGCGGTGAACGGCATTTCAGATTTAATTAAAACGATTCAACAAGACGTATACCAAGTCGTTGAAAAAATCTCCAACCAAGTTACAATGGTCCAGCAAGAAGCTGGAAAAGGAACAAAAACAAACGATTCCTTTGCCCACATGACAACGACCATTACCCAAGTCGTTCAGGAAGTGGACGGAATCTCAACATTAATTGAAAAACAAATGGACGCGATTCACCATACCTCTCACCAATCACAAGAAGTAGCAGCCATCTCAGAAGAAACCTCTGCAGCCGCTGCGGAAGTAGCAGTCAGCACAGAAGAACAAGCAAAAGCCATCTTCGAAGTAAACGAATTGGTGAAAGAGCTTTACCTTGAAAGCGAAAAGATGAAAAAGACAGTCGAGAAGTTTCATTTATAAAATATACCCTTCGTGCAGGCACCTCGTTGAAATGGACAAACGAGATGCCTGCACTTTTTTGTGTGAACGAACGAAGGATAGGTGTAAGAATTGAGAGTGAGTGGGCTTAAAATGAGAGTGAGTGGGCTTATAATGAGAGGGAGTGCTGGAAAGAAGTGGGGAAGTGCTCGGAAAAAGTAAGAGTGCTCGAAAAGACCGAGAGAGCGCTCAGAAAAGAAGAGCGCTAAATAAAGTTAACAGAAGCTCTAAAATAAAGAGGAGAAGATCAACATAACTCTCCATGCTGACCTTTTCATTTCACCTAACCTCTTTCTTTATAAAATCAACAGAATGTGAGAGAATAACTTCTATAAAAGGGTTCAAGGAGGGATACTGTTGAAAGTTGCATTAGCGTCTGATCATGGTGGGGTGAACCTACTGAAGGAAATGAAGAATTTATTAGAAGAATTGAACATAGAATACGAAGATTTCGGTTGTAACTGTGAGGGGTCTGTGGATTATCCGGATTATGCTGTTCCGGTGGCAGAGAAGGTGGCAAACGGTGAGTTTGATAAGGGGATCTTAATTTGTGGAACTGGAATTGGAATGAGCATTGCTGCGAATAAAGTCAAAGGCATTCGTTGTGCGCTTGTACATGATGTGTTTACGGCGAAAGTAACGCGTCAGCATAATGATACAAATGTTTTAGCGATGGGTGAGCGTGTGATTGGTCCTGGTCTTGCTCGTGAAATTGCAATGGCTTGGTTACAAGGGGAGTTTGAAGGTGGCCGTCATGCTCGTCGTGTGGAGAAGATTTCAGAATACGAAAACAAATAAGGTGATGCTGTGAATATAATCGTAAAAGAAATTCAGCAGGAATTACGCACTATTTTACAGGAATATCAAGAGCAAGCGGAATTACAGCCTGGACAGGTGTTTGTTGTAGGCTGTTCGACTTCGGAAGTTATGGGCAAGCGAATTGGCACATCTGGGACGGATGAAGTAGCAGAGAAGATCTATGGTGAGCTTCAAGCATTTGCAGACGATTTCAACTTACAGCTTGCCTTCCAGTGTTGTGAGCATTTAAACCGCGCACTGGTGGTAGAGCAAACATCATTAGAGACATATGGATGGGATGAAGTGTCTGTGGTACCCGTGAAGGAAGCGGGTGGGGCAATGGCGACGTATGCATTTCACAGGTTTCACGATCCTGCTGTGATCGAACACATTGTCGCTCACGGTGGAATTGATATAGGGGACACATTTATAGGGATGCACATCAAGCATGTGGCCGTCCCCGTTCGAGTAACGAACAATTCACTGGGGAGTGCGCATGTCACGTTAGCGCGTTCTCGTCCAAAGTTAATAGGCGGGGCAAGAGCTGTGTATGAGAGACAGTTTGGTACAGATTCCTGTCGTTAAGGAGTAGGTGTGTTTGAATATTCGTCAGGCAAGGGAACAAGATTTATCTCAAATTGTAGCAGTCCATGACCAAGCTTTTAACAATAAGGGGGAGGGAAAGCTTGTGGTAGGCATTCATGAGTCAGATGCTTATATTCCCAAGCTTTCCTTAGTGGCTGAAGATGAACATAGGGATATTGTTGGTCATCTCCTTTTATCCAAAGCGGTTATTGTAGGCGACACGGGAGAAGTCGAAACATTAGCACTTGCACCTGTTTCGGTGTTACCCGCTCTCCAAAAGAAAGGAATTGGCTCTCAGCTGATAAACGTTAGCATTGCTCGTGCACGTGAGTTAGGCTTTCAGCATATCGTTGTTCTTGGACATTCAGACTATTATCCAACGTTTGGATTTAAGCTGGCAAGCAAGTATGGAATTCAATGTCCGTTTCCTGTTCCAGACGAAGCGTATATGGTGCTTGAGCTCATTCCTGGCTCATTAAAAGGGGTAAAGGGAACGGTAAAATATGCGAAAGCCTTCCAAGAGGTCTAACAACCAAACATGATTTCTCGCTTTTTTACCTATGAGACACATGATAGAATGATAGGTATTAACATCGCGTTACATAGTAATAGTATAGAAAAAAGGTCCAGTGGAGGGGAAAACTCATGAAACATTTACAAGAACAAGATCAAGAGTTGTTTGCTTCGATTCAAGATGAGCTAGCGCGTCAGCGTACCAAGATTGAACTAATCGCTTCAGAAAACTTCGTTAGCGAAGCCGTTATGGAAGCGCAGGGGTCTGTTTTAACCAATAAATATGCGGAAGGCTATCCGGGTCGTCGTTACTACGGTGGCTGTGAACATGTAGACGTGGCCGAGGATTTAGCGCGTGACCGTGCGAAAAAGTTATTCCATGCAGAACACGTAAACGTTCAGCCACACTCTGGTGCTCAAGCGAATATGGCGGTTTATTTTACCGTGCTTGAACAAGGAGACACGGTACTTGGAATGAACCTATCTCATGGTGGACATTTAACTCACGGAAGTCCAGTGAACTTCAGTGGTGTTCAATATAATTTCGTAGAATATGGTGTGTCAGAGAAAGACCACAAAATAGACTATGAAGATGTACGTCAAAAAGCGTTAGAAAATAAGCCAAAGCTAATCGTCGCAGGGGCTAGTGCGTATCCTCGTGAAATCGACTTCGCAAAATTCCGTGAGATTGCGGATGAAGTCGGCGCGTACTTAATGGTAGACATGGCGCATATCGCAGGGTTAGTTGCCGCTGGAAAGCACCCTTCACCAATTCCTTACGCAGACTTTGTAACGACAACGACGCATAAAACACTTCGTGGACCTCGTGGTGGAATGATTTTAACAAAAGAAGAATGGGCAAAGAAAATTGATAAAAGTATTTTCCCTGGTATTCAAGGTGGTCCGTTAATGCACGTGATTGCGGCAAAAGCGGTAGCATTCGGTGAAGCCCTGCAAGACTCTTTCGTGGACTATGCAGAGAATATTATTGCGAATGCCAAGCGTCTAAGTGATGCTCTTCAAAAAGAAGGATTAGACATCATCTCTGGTGGAACAGATAATCACCTTCTACTGATCGACCTACGTTCACAAGGCCTTACGGGGAAAGTAGCCGAAAAGGTACTAGATGAAGTGGGGATTACCGTGAACAAAAACACCATCCCATTTGATCCAGAAAGCCCGTTCGTGACAAGTGGTATTCGTATTGGAACAGCTGCTGTGACAACACGTGGATTCGGACTAGAAGATATGGATGAAATTGCGTCCATTATGGCGTTCACCTTAAAGAACCATGAGGATGAAGACAAACTTGCAGAAGCAGCGAAGAGAGTAGAAGCGTTGACGAGTAAGTTTGAGTTGTATCCGGAGAGATAGAAGAAAAGTAGTGAAAAGCCTACCCATTAGGGTGGGCTTTTTATAGTTTGTTGATCTCCGCTTTGGCCGCTATAAAATTATATAAAATGTCAAAAACTCATTTGTCACTCCCTCCCCCTTTTGGTACAATAGTACAGATATAAAAAGAGACGTACCCACACGTTCTAAAGGAGAGATGTCTAGTGGCAAAAGTATATGTATTTGATCACCCACTTATCCAGCATAAATTAACTCATATTCGCGACGTACAAACAGGTACGAAGGAATTTCGAGAACTAGTAGACGAAGTGGCTACATTAATGGCATTCGAAATCACACGAGACATGCCTTTAGAAGAAATTGAAGTGCAAACACCAGTCAGTAAAGCAAAAGCAAAAGTGCTTTCGGGTAAAAAGTTAGGCATCGTTCCAATCTTACGTGCCGGTATTGGAATGGTAGATGGCATTCTTAAACTAATTCCAACAGCCAAAGTTGGACACGTTGGACTTTACCGTGACCCAGAAACGTTACAACCGGTAGAATATTACGTAAAACTTCCTTCTGATATTGAAGAGCGTGAATTAATCGTTGTAGACCCAATGCTTGCAACAGGTGGTTCAGCTGTAGAAGCCATCCACTCTCTTAAAAAGCGCGGAGCTCGCAACATTAAATTTATGTGCTTAATCGCTGCACCAGAAGGCGTGGAGATTCTAAAAGAAGCTCACCCTGATGTGGATATCTACATCGCTTCTCTTGATGAAAAGTTAAACGAAAAAGGCTATATCGTACCAGGACTTGGGGATGCAGGCGATCGACTGTTTGGTACAAAATAAATCATGCAAAAAGACTCTGCCCATCAAGGCAGAGTCTTTTTAATGGGAAAAATAGTCATTCCATTTCCTTACAATAAAAGAGCGTTAAAAGGAGTTTTATATTATACTTAAGATAGAAAAGAGGTGAAAACATGGACGGAAAAATTATTGACCTACTAACAGACTTAACCAAAGAATTTAAGGGGTTAAAATCGAATGTAGAGATCATAACAACAGACGTTAAAGAATTAAAAACAGAAATGCAAGAGGTAAAAACGGACATACGTGGACTAAAAACAGAAATGCAAGAGGTAAAAACGGATATACGTGGATTAAAAACAGAAATGCAAGAGGTAAAAACGGATACGTGGATTAAAAACAGAAATGCAAGAAGTAAAAAATGATGTACAAGGATTAAAAACAGATGTACAAGCGATAACATCCGATATGGAAGAATTGAAAAGCGAAATGCATGACAGATTTGATAAGGTAGACGCAAAGCTTGTAGGAGTGGGTAACCAGTTTGAGTTTACTAATGAATCAAGAATAGTTGAAGATGGCTTTATATCAGATAAAGTGAATAAGTTAGAAAAAGAAATTTACTTGATTAAGAATAAAATCAACAGCTAAGAAAAGAAACCTAGTAATTTAGTTAGAGTCCACCTTACTGTTAGGAGCAAATAATAATGAAAAAAAGCTCCAAAGAAAAAAGAAGAAAAAAGAAAACTGGTTTCAAGAGCTGTTTCATGAGGCTTGGTATACTGCGGTTTTAGAAGTATTCGTCCATGCCATTTGGAACACCATTGTAGGGATCTTCCGACTCATCCTCTGGCTCCCGCGACTTATCCTTGGCTTTTTGAAAGAATGGAATTAAAGGTAATAAGATTCGCACTAGTTGGAATGATAAAGGTATCATGTACCGAAAGGGGCCAATCAGCTAGTGAAAAATCTACTTTGTTTACTTGTAATCTTCTTTTACACACTCTCTCCTGTAGCGAATGCAGCCCCCGCTTTCACCATTCCCCCACTCCCGAGTCTTGAAGATGACATGGTCCGGGTCATCGTTGAAACAGATTCAACCCCTACATATCAAGAATTACAAGAACAACTCACCCCATTTCCTTCTATTAAAATAGGGTATCTCTATCATGAAGTATTTAACGGGTATTCCTTAATCGGTAAACGAAACGAAATCTATGAATTCACGAAAGGCTTAAAAGGTGTCATCAGAGTAACAGAAGCGATTCAATATGAAGCTCATAACGAATCGAGTATCGATTTTATCGGAACGGAACGAGCGAGAGGCTATTTTGACAGGGAAGGTAACCGCTTAACAGGTCAAGGCATTAAGGTAGGTGTTATCGATACGGGTCTCGATTATGAGCATCCGGATATACGCCGAAATTATAAAGGTGGCAGAGATTTAGTCGACGGAGACCGTTTTCCTATGGAAACGAAGGCTAAGCACGGAATGCCAACCTTTCATGGCACTCATGTCGCGGGAGTAATCGCGGCCAATGGAAGAATGAACGGTGTTGCTCCTGGTGCTGAACTCTATGCTTACAGAGCATTAGGTCCAGGAGGTTACGGAACGTCAGACCAAGTGTTAGCTGCTATTGAAGGAGCAGTTAAGGACGGAATGGATGTTATTAACCTCTCCCTCGGCAGTAATGTGAATGGTCCAGATCTGCCAATCAGTGTGGCCCTTGACCGAGCCGTGGAAAGAGGAGTAGTCGCAGTGACCTCAAGCGGCAATTCGGGTCCCAAACAATGGACAGTAGGAACCCCAGGGACTTCTCTGCTGTCCATATCAGTTGGAGCCTCGACGCCGCCAATGAATCGTCCGTTTTTACATGTAGTAGGTCTCGATGCAATCGAACTGATTCCACTTCTTGGATCAACGCCGTGGAACTTGAAACGGTCGTATGAAGTGGTATACGGAGGTATTGGCAAAAAGGAGGAACTTTCAAAGGTTCGGGGTAGAATAGCTCTAATAAAAAGGGGAGAACTCTACTTTTTTGAGAAAGTCGTACATGCGAAAGAAGCAGGGGCAGTAGCGGTGATAATTTTTAATAATACAGAAGGACCTTTTATGGGAACGATGGAAGGAGGTTACGACATTCCGTCTTCCACTATTTCCAAGGAAGAGGGAGAACGTCTAGTAACAAGAATAGATGAGAATAAGACCTTTGTCCAAACGCTTTATAAAAGTCAGGAAGACCAAATGGCCATTTTTTCATCAAGAGGACCGGTCACCTACAATTGGCTAATCAAGCCAGATCTCGTTGCACCAGGGGTAGAAATTAGAAGCACAGTCCCAGGTGGATATATGAACCTACAAGGAACCAGTATGGCAGCACCTCATGTGGCAGGAGCTGCGGCTATTTTACTTCAAGCTCATCCAGAATGGTCTCCGTCTGATGTAAAAAGCGCTCTTCAGCTGAGCTCTGTTCCCTTAACAAAAGAAGACGGAAGCTATTATTCTGTTGTCGACCAAGGAGCAGGACGCATCGATATAACGAAGGCACTTCAAACGGAAACAATCATCACTCCGGCTACCTTATCTTTTGGTCAATTGAAAGAGGATGCCTTTAGCTATCAAGAAAAAGAAATCACCATACAAAACGTGAGTAGAGAGACGAAAACCTATACGTTTAAAGAAAGCGGCGAGCACGATTTCATCCGCTTCGAGCTGCCTATGACATTTTCATTACCACCAGGTAAAAGAAAGACCGTGACGCTTCGTCTTATAAAAAAACGAGAACCAGAAGAAAAACAGGAGCTAGTTGAAGGAAGGGTCATCGTACTTGAAGACGGCAAATCCTACAGCCTTCCTTATTTATTTGTCATAAAAGAACCAGATTATCCAAGGATCATGGGCTTCACCATCGTTCCGGGTGACAATGTGGATTCCCTTCGGTATGAAGTGTACCTCCCTGGGGGTGCTGAAGAATTTGGAATTGCACTCTTTGATCAAAAAACCTTGGAATTCAGAGGGTTCATTGAAAGTAAAAAACAAATAAGTCACGGACTAATGGAAGGTGAGATAAAAATACCATTCCAAAAGCAAGGGAAAACGTACTACGCGGTTGGATTTGTTCGGTATAAAGGGCAAGAGGACCAGGCACAGGTGATGGTGGATTGGTGAGGGGAGGGAGCTATCCCTTGTCTGAAAATGTGAAACTAGTAAAATGGAAGAAAACTATTCTACTACAACTATTTGTGAACAATTTGTGAACTCATAGAATACACGAAATTGACACATCTACTTTTTCTTGTCAATCAATTGACATCCATTTGTGCCTATTGTATGCTTACAAAGGGTACTTGAGGAATCGTTTTTCTGCGATATAAAAGCAATGAAAACGCTTTTTCCTATTTACATAGTGTAAACAGTTTTTACACCCTTCTAAAGTAAGGAATGATAGTTTTGGCCCAAACACCTAATCGTCATCCTTTTAAAGCAATGGCGCTTTACTCAGCCATTCTATCACAGCTCGTCGGCTCCATTTTAATCGGCATTTTCTTCGGAAGATGGCTTGATCAAGCTTGGTCCACGACACCACTTTTTTTAATAATCGGACTACTAGTAGGTTTAACGAGCGGAATACTCGCTATGCTGGCCTCAGTTCGACACTTCACTTCGGGAGATAAGTGACTTATGCCGGATTTATCACACATGTTTAAAAGGCACCAAAAGTACATATTCTACTTATTGTCTCTCGCCGTCCTCGGTTGGGGATTTACCCCTTATAAAACTCTTTTTTTAGGTCTTTATCCTTGGTTTTTCCATCGGTTCCTATAATCACTGGCTACTTGTCAGGAGAGTAAAGAAATTCGGGGAAGCAGTAGCGGAGAATAAAAAAATGTACTCACTTGGTACACTAACTAGAATGGCGGGTGCCGTACTAGCCACAGTCATCGCTGTAAGATATCCGGAATACTTCCATCTTCCAAGCGTAATTTTTGGACTAGTGACAATGTATGTTGTCATTATGATAGATTATGCCTACCTTCAAGTTTTTAAAAAATCTCAACCATAATGGGAAAAGAGGTGAAACAAAATGAATCACGAAGCTCCATTAGTTACTCTCGACGTACTTGGGTTTCCAATCACTTTTAACCTATCCAACATTTTGATGATATCCGTTACTGTTCTAATCGTTTCCTATTGGCTTTTTTCTCAACGCGTAATCTATCTGTCAAAAATCCAACAGGGCTCCAAAACTTTATGGAATGGGTTATGGACTTTGTAAAGAACATCATCAAGAGTAATATGGACTGGAAAGACGGCGGGAAATTTCACATCTTAGGAATCTCTCTTATCATGTATGTTTTCGTAGGAAACATGCTAGGTCTTCCATTCGCAATTGTTAACAAAGGAACCCATGAACTATGGTGGAAATCACCGACGGCCGATCCTGTTGTTACACTAACCTTAGCGGTAATGGTCGTATCACTATCTCACTACTATGGGATTAAACAACGAGGCTTCGGAGCATACTCGAAAGATTATGTTCAGCCATATTGGTTCATGTTACCAATTAAGTTAATTGAGGAACTTGCGAATACATTAACACTTGGTCTCCGTCTTTACGGAAACATCTTCGCAGGGGAAGTACTCTTAACACTTCTTGTAGGTGGCCTTGCAGCAACCTCATTCTTAGGAGCAGTAGCCGCATTCATTCCAACAATGATCTGGCAAGGGTTCTCAATCTTTATCGGTGCGATTCAAGCATTCGTATTTGTCATGTTAACGATGGTTTATATGGCTCACAAAGTAAGTCATGACCATTAATATATAATTGTTCATCAAATGAACAGGATTTTATACTAAATTCTTTTAAAATAAGAGGAGGAAATTAATAATGGGTCTTTTAGCAGCAGCAATCGCAGCAGGTTTAGCAGCATTTGGAGCATCAATCGGTAATGGTATGATCGTATCTAAAACAGTTGAAGGTATGGCTCGTCAACCAGAAGCACGCGGAATCCTACAAACTACTATGTTCATCGGGGTAGCTCTAGTAGAAGCGCTTCCAATCATTGCAATCGTTATCGCGTTCCTTGTAATGGGCGGAGAATAATTAAAACTTTACGGTCTTAAAATGGCGAAGATCACTCCTTTAGAGAACCTTCGCCATTCCTTTATGTCTATACTGACTAGAAATGAAAATATCGCCTTTTTCTCAGGCATATCGACTCTTCGAAGGGAGTGAAACGAGCGTGTTAACAAATTTTGTACTAGGAGTTTCTGAAGGCTCCTCCGGAATAAACCTTGGCGATATCGCATTCCAATTACTTGCGTTTGCCGTATTACTATTCCTTTTAAAGAAATTTGCTTGGGGTCCTTTGATGAACATCATGAAAGAACGTGAACAATTGATCGCAGGTGAAATTAAAGAAGCAGAAGAAAGCCGTGCACAAGCAGCAGCACAGCTTGAAGAACACCGTAAGTTACTAGCGGAAGCTCGTACTGAGGCTCAAGGTCTAGTAGAAAGCGCGAAGAAGCAAGCAGAACAACAACGTGAAGAAATCATCGTTGCTGCTAGAGAAGAATCTGAGCGTCTACGCGAAGCGGCAAAGCTTGAAATTGAAACTCAAAAAGAACAAGCAGTAACTGCACTACGTGAGCAAGTGGCATCATTATCTGTCCTAGTTGCTTCTAAAGTGATTGAAAAAGAACTAACAGCAGCAGACCAAGACAAATATATCCAACAGCTCATTAAAGAGGCAGGAGAAGAGCGATGAGTAACTCAGCAGTAGCTAAACGTTATGCACAAGCTCTTTTCGAATTAGCTCAAAAAAATCAACAATTAGACGCTGTAGAAGAAGAAATGAGAACGGTTAAAGCCGTGTTTACCCAAACACCTGAGCTATTCGCGGTCCTATCTTCTCCAAGAGTACCGACTGAGAACAAAAAGAAAGTAGTTTCTGATGCGTTCAAAGCGGTTAGTCCACTTGTTTTAAATACGCTTATGCTATTAATCGACCGCCGCCGCATTGACGCAGTGGAAGAGATTGCAGAGCAGTTGATTCAATTAGTAAATGAAGCAAAAGGAATCGCAGCAGCAGTCGTGTACTCTGCTCGTCCATTAACGAAAGAGGAAGAAGCAGGTCTATCTGCTGCCCTTGCTCCGAAAGTTGGCAAACAATCACTTAAAATCGAAAACCGTGTCGATCAAGATCTTTTAGGTGGAGTAAAAGTTCAAATTGGAAACACCATTTTTGACGGAAGCCTTAAAGGAAAACTTACTCGTTTAGAGCGACAATTAATCGGTTCAAATCTGTAACCATAAGGGGTGAATTTCATGAGCATCAAAGCTGAAGAAATCAGCGCGCTGATAAAAACGCAAATCGAGAACTATCAGTCAGAAATGAAAGTAAGCGATGTTGGTACAGTTATCCAAATTGGTGACGGTATCGCTCGTGCTCATGGCCTCGACAATGTCATGGCTGGAGAGCTTGTAGAATTTTCTAACGGCGTTATGGGTATGGCCCTTAACCTTGAAGAAAACAACGTAGGTATTATCATTCTTGGACCATTCAGTGGAATCCGTGAAGGTGACGAAGTTCGTCGTACTGGAAAAATCATGGAAGTACCTGTAGGGAAAGAACTAATTGGACGCGTTGTAAACTCTCTTGGACAACCAGTTGACGGTCTTGGCCCAATCAACACAACAAAAACTCGTCCAATCGAAAGTAAAGCATCTGGTGTTATGGATCGTAAATCCGTACACGAGCCGCTTCAAACAGGTATCAAAGCGATTGACGCTCTTGTTCCTATCGGTCGTGGTCAACGTGAGTTAATCATCGGTGACCGTCAAACAGGAAAAACATCTGTTGCTATCGATACAATCTTAAACCAAAGAGATCAAGACATGATCTGTGTATACGTGGCGATTGGTCAAAAAGAATCAACGGTTCGTAACACAGTTGAAACTCTTCGTAAGCACGGTGCCCTAGATTACACAATCGTTGTAACAGCATCTGCCTCTTCACCAGCTCCAATGCTATACTTAGCACCATACACTGGTGTATCAATGGCTGAAGAGTTCATGTTTGATGGCAAGCACTGTCTTGTTGTATACGATGATCTTTCTAAGCAAGCAGCTGCTTACCGTGAGCTGTCTCTATTACTTCGTCGTCCTCCAGGTCGTGAAGCATACCCTGGTGATGTATTCTACTTACATAGCCGCCTTCTTGAGCGTGCTGCGAAGCTTAGTGACGCAAAGGGTGCAGGATCTATCACAGCGTTACCTTTCGTAGAAACACAAGCTGGTGATATCTCTGCTTATATCCCAACAAACGTAATCTCCATCACAGATGGACAAATCTTCTTACAATCAGACCTATTCTTCTCTGGAGTTCGTCCAGCGATCAACGCAGGTCTTTCCGTATCACGTGTAGGTGGTTCTGCACAAATTAAAGCGATGAAGAAGGTTGCTGGTACGCTACGTCTTGACTTAGCTGCATACCGTGAGCTAGAAGCATTCGCTCAGTTCGGATCAGACTTAGATGCTGCTACACAAGCAAAGCTTAACCGCGGTGCTCGTACAGTAGAAGTTCTGAAGCAAGATCTAAACAAACCACTTAAAGTAGAGAAGCAAGTTATGATTCTTTATGCTCTAACTCGTGGCTTCCTAGATGACATTCCAGTAGCAGACATCCGTCGCTTCGAGAATGAATTCTTAAGCTGGTTAGATCACAACCATACAGAAGTGTTAGATACAATTCGTACAACAAAAGGTCTTCCAGAAGACGAGAAGATGGCAGATGCCATCAACACGTTCAAGAAGACATTCGCAATCACTGAATAAGGATTCGTTGTAGCTTTGTAAAATAAAGGGCGGCGCTAGCCTCCCTCCCTGAATAGGGGTCTAAACATTTCAAAAAGGGTGGTGAGAACCAGTGGCATCGTTACGTGACATAAAAGGTCGTATCACGTCTACCAAAAAAACAAGTCAGATTACAAAGGCAATGGAAATGGTATCAGCTGCTAAATTTAGCCGTGCAGAAGCAAATGCGAGATCATTTGTTCCTTACATGGACAAAATTCAAGAAGTTGTTGCCTCTATCGCTCTTTCTAGTACTGACGTAACGCATCCGATGCTAGTCTCCCGCCCCGTTAAGAAAACCGGTTACTTGGTCATTACCTCTGACCGCGGTTTGGCGGGGGCTTATAACAGTAACGTGATTCGTCACGTGAACAATAGGATCAAAGAACGTCACACATCAAACGATGAGTTTGTGATTATCGCGATAGGTCGTGTGGGACGTGACTTCTTCGTGAAGCGTGGATTCAATGTTGTTGAAGCCATCATAGGTCTACCAGATCAACCAAACTTTGCAGATATCAAGGATATCGCAAACAAAGCTGTTGGAATGTTCTCTGACGAAGCATTCGATGAGCTTTATATGACGTATAACCACTTCGTAAGTGCCATCCAGCAGGATGTTATCGAGAAGAAGGTTCTACCTCTTACTGATCTGGATCAAACAGATAAAAAGCTTACTTCTTATGAATTCGAACCGAGTGCGGAAGCAATTCTAGAAGTGTTACTTCCTCAATACGCTGAAAGCTTGATTTACGGTGCACTACTTGACGGTAAAGCAAGTGAGCACTCCGCTCGTATGACAGCGATGAAGAATGCAACCGACAACGCAAAAGAATTAATTGACAGTTTAACTCTTTCATATAACCGTGCGCGTCAAGCAGCGATTACGCAAGAAATTACCGAAATCGTTGGTGGAGCTGCCGCATTAGAATAGAGAACCGTGGTTTGAAGACGACAAGCCTTCAAACCCTCTCTATGTTCGTTAAAGATAAGTTAGGAGGGAAAATCATGAACAAAGGACACGTTATTCAAGTAACGGGACCGGTTGTTGACGTTAAATTTCCAAGTGGTCAACTTCCTGAGCTATACAATGCGATTCGCGTTGTGTCCCAAGCAAATGGTGTCACGACCGACCTTACGTTAGAAGTTGCCCTTCACTTAGGTGACGACACTGTTCGTACCATTGCCATGGATTCAACTGACGGTTTAACTCGTGGAATGGACGTAATAGATACAGGAGCTCCAATCACGGTTCCTGTAGGTGACGTAACATTAGGACGTGTATTTAACGTTTTAGGAGAAACAATTGACTTAGATGCGCCAATCGAAGCAGGGGCTCGTCGTGATCCAATTCACCGCACAGCGCCTAAATTCGATCAGCTTTCTACTGAAACTGAAATCCTTGAAACAGGAATTAAAGTAGTAGACTTACTAGCTCCTTACATCAAGGGTGGCAAAATCGGTCTATTCGGTGGTGCCGGTGTAGGTAAAACGGTATTAATCCAAGAACTGATCAACAACATCGCACAAGAGCACGGTGGTCTATCCGTATTCGCAGGTGTAGGAGAACGTACTCGTGAGGGTAACGACTTATTCCACGAAATGACAGACTCTGGTGTTATCAAGAAAACAGCGATGGTATTCGGTCAAATGAACGAGCCACCTGGAGCACGTATGCGTGTTGCCCTAACTGGTCTTACTATGGCTGAGTACTTCCGTGATGAGCAAGGACAAGACGTTCTTCTATTCATCGACAACATCTTCCGTTTCACGCAAGCAGGTTCTGAGGTTTCTGCCCTACTTGGACGTATGCCTTCTGCCGTTGGTTACCAACCAACACTTGCAACGGATATGGGTCAATTACAAGAGCGTATCACGTCTACGAATGTTGGTTCTGTTACATCGATCCAAGCGATCTATGTACCTGCCGATGACTACACGGATCCAGCTCCAGCAACAACTTTCGCTCACTTAGATGCAACAACTAACCTTGAGCGTAAGCTATCTGAGATGGGTATCTACCCAGCGGTAGATCCATTAGCATCTACTTCTCGTGCCCTTTCTCCTGAGATCGTTGGAGAAGAGCACTACTCAATCGCACGTCAAGTTCAATCAACGTTACAACGTTACAAAGAACTTCAAGATATTATTGCCATCCTTGGTATGGATGAGTTATCTGATGATGATAAGCTAGTTGTACACCGCGCACGTCGTGTTCAATTCTTCTTATCTCAAAACTTCCACGTAGCCGAGCAGTTCACAGGACAACCAGGTTCTTACGTTCCTGTAAAAGAAACGGTTCAAGGCTTCAAGGATATCCTGGATGGTAAATATGACCACATCCCTGAAGATGCTTTCCGTCTAGTAGGTCGCATGGATGACGTATTAGCAAAAGCAAAAGAAATGGGCGTAGAGGTCTAATTCTCGACCAGGAGGGGAAAAAATGAAGACACTACAAGTCAATATTGTTACTCCCGATGGCCCAGTGTATGACGCACAGGTAGAAATGGTAAGCACCAAAGCTCAAAGTGGTGAGCTTGGTATCTTACCAGGACATATCCCAATGGTAGCTCCACTACAAATCGGTGCAGTTCGCCTAAAAAATGGTGCGAAACAAGAGCTAGTTGCAGTTACTGGAGGCTTCATCGAAGTTCGACCTGACCAAGTGACGATCCTAGCACAAGCCGCAGAAACAGCAGAAAGCATCGACGTAGCTCGTGCAAACGAAGCCCTTCGCCGTGCACAAGAACGTCTACAAGCCAAGCAAGATAACGTAGACTTCAGCCGTGCTGAGCTTGCGCTTAAGCGTGCCATGAACCGAATCGATGTTGGATCTGGGCAATTTTAAGATTGTATTTTTTTAGGAACCCCACTCTTTTGAGAGTGGGGTTTTTGTGTGTGTGGGGAAAGTAGGAAGTGCTTGTGATGGGAGGAGAGCGCGCATAAAAGGAGAAGTGCACGCAAAGGGCGAGGTACGTATGCAAAGGTCCGAGAGCAGCATGCAAAAAAGGCCGGTGCACGCAAAGGCCGAGAGCCGCACGCAAGAGGCGAAAAGTGCACGCAAAGCTGCAAGAGCCGCACGCAAAAAAGGCCGGTGCACGCAAAAGGCCGAGAACCGCACGCAAGAGGGCGAAAAGTGCACGCAAGACGGAGAAAAGTGCACGCAAAGGCCCGAGAACCACACGCAAGTTATTACTCCCCTAAACCACAGCCTAAACCACAGCCAACTACACAAAAATATCTTCATAGATAGTTCTTCTCCTCCTACTTCTCACTCAATCGGGCTCACAAGTCTTTAAAATATCCCCATTAGATCCAAAAATCTATTTTAAACAATGTATTTTATTAGGAAATTAAGGGGGAAATGTGAGACGATCAGTAAACTTACTGTTGAATAAGCTTAAAAAAATTTAAAAAATATTTAATACTGATCCAAAAAACAGGTTTAAACGTATACTTATTAGTTTAATTATTTATGATGGACTACTTTAAAGGACGTTTTATCCAAAATCCATTGTAAAAGGAGAAGTTTATGAATGAATTAAGGGATGAAGAGTTGTACGATAGAATGAGAGAAAAGGACAAAGAGGCGCTTTCCCAATTGTATTCTCGGTATGAACGGATTTTGTACTCATTTATTTATAGGTTAACAGGGGATCGAACAGTGACCGAGGAAACGATGCAGGAGCTTTTTATTAAATTATGGAGGGATCATGCTCCTTATGAAACGCATAAGGGGAAGTTTTCGTCATGGCTTTTAACATTAGCAAGGAATCAAGCGCTTGATGCAGTGCGGAAGAAGTCGAGGGAATCTACGTATGAATATCATGAGCGGGATGATGTGCGTAATGTTGAGGAGACTCCAGAGGATCATGTGGAGTGGAAGGAAAAGTGTGCGGCTATCAGATCTGCACTGTCCATATTGAACCAAGAGCAGAAGCAGATTGTGGAGCTGTTTTATTTTAAAGGACAGTCTCAAAGCACCATCGCAAAGGAAACAGGTCTTCCTCTTGGTACGGTAAAAGGTAGGATTCGACTGGCTCTACAGCATATTAAAAAGCATCTTGAAAGGGAAGGGGGCGTAATGAGTGAGCGAACATGATTTGGTGATTGACTATATAAACCATCAGCTTTCAGAAGAAGAGAGAAAGAAATTTGAAGAGCATTTAGAAAATTGTTCTGAATGTAGAAGGGAAGTGGAGGAGCTTCAAATGCTAATGAGTGATCTTCCATATTCCGCAGATCCGGTTGAACCTCCCGCTGATCTAAAGGATCGCGTTTTGTCAGCTACCTTTTAGAGGAAGAACCGGAACTAGTTTCAGGTTCAGATTTGAATCAGACCGTTCAACCTGTCACTATGAAACAAAAAAGGCAGAGGTCACGATTTCTAGTGCCGTCATTAGCTGCCGTATTGTTTCTTTCCTTACTAGGTAATGCCGTTTGGTTGATCAGTGAGGTAGAGCCAGATGATACGTCTAACCAAGATGTAGTCCAGGTACAACAAGCTGTAGCCTTAAAGCCATTAAAAGAAAACTACGAGGCACAAGCGACGTTACTAGAAGTAGGTAAGGGAAAGCAATTACTCCTACAAGCTAGTGAACTCTCTACATTAGAGGAGGGGGAAGTGTATCAGATTTGGTTGATTGAAGGAGAAACTCCTTATCCAACGGGTTCACTTGTTCCGAACAGTCAAGGAAGCGGGGCAGTGGTCTATTCCCTGCCTATAGATCTAGAGGAGATGGATTGGGATCAAGTGGCGATTTCAATCGAGCCAGATCATACTAGTACGGTGCCGAGAGGCGAGGTTGTTTTAGCAGGAGCATTTTAAACACAGGCTCTGTTAAACGACAGTTGATATCTCCAAAATGCTTTCGCTTTTAGAGACGGATGTATATAGACCACCTCTATGAGAGATCATTAAAAAAGCGAATGACAGTAGTATTAAAAAAGGAACAATGGGTGCAGCCCATTGTTCTGCTCTTTTATAGTTGTAAAAAAACGAGTGCAAACGCAATCAACCCCAACAAAACAATCATCCACATGCTCTTAAACGAGTCCTTAATCCGTATATGTGCTAAAGTCCCACCGATGGCCGTTACACTTAAGACTAGGGCTCCTGCTAAAGCATAATCAGCAAGCCAAAATCCTACAAACAGTAACAATGCGCCAACGACTTCAACAAATCCAGTGACATACATGAACCATTTTGGAAGGTTTAAATAAGTGAAAATGCCTTGACTTTTCTTTGAACCAATCAACTTTAGAAAACCTGCGGATAAAAAGAAGTAAATTAAAATTGCCTGCAAAACCCATATTACGTAAGTCATTGATGTGCCCCCTTTGATGATGATAGGTTAACACTACATACTTATGAAGAATGATGAGGTTTTAGGCATAGTTAAAATATTTTCATGAAACCTTTTTATCCTCAAGCTGCTAAGTAAAGGAGGTAATTACTTATTTAAGTTGGCCCCAACTCTTCCCATTTTGTAATACAAGATATATTCTCGTTACAATTGTCATAAACTAAGTAACATCAAGGGTTTAAAACGTCTGTAGGAAGCTTAAAAATTTTGTAAACTCATTCTTTCGACAAGATTATTGTGATACAATACACATGTTATCGTATTTTAGCGAATGGGGGAATGATATGGACACTACCTACTTTGCTCAGCAAGCGATCGTCAGCATGATGGTACATTTAGTTTTTTTTGCTGTGACGTTTTGGGCATTACTGGCGTTAAACTTAGAGAAACTCTTGAAGAAAAATCGCGTGGTTCAAGCACGCTTATTATATGTATTGTTAACGATCAGTATCGGTAGTCTGGTTAGTTCTTTTTTTCTTGACTATTTATCATGGTCCCAAAGCTTAGTTCACCTATTACCATAATTTTCATTTGGTTTGTTATAAAATATTTGTAGGCAATTGTTACATTTTTTTGTATGATATAAAACGTATGAAAAATATGTTAGATTCTGCCGACTTTTCCCTAGTATGAACATTTTCCGAGTGGAAACAATGTGAATATGGGGAGGAGATTTATTATGAAAAAATATATATTCTTGACTTTTGTTAGTCTGGTATGTTTTACCTCATGGGTATTTGGGAAAACAACCAATGCAGATGATAAACAAACAGATTTACTCGTACTTGAAGAAGCTGTTCAACAAACAGATGCAAGCATCACTGAATGGTCTCTATATGCAAGAGAGAGACTTTCTATCTCTACAGAAAAAGGATTTACTGAACTTGTGGAAAATATGCAACAAAAATATCAACATGCAAAATGGTCTAGTAAAAAAAAAGAAAGACCAAATGAAGTATTCAGCAATCATACCATCATCTTTTGGTACCGAAAAGGTGACTTGGATTTTATACACACATGACCCAAGTGCTTCGTATGCTATTTATGAGTTGCATGGAGATTTTGAATCGACACAACAGATGAAAAAGGCTTCAGACTATTTTCACAGAAAAATTACCACACTATTCAACAAAAATCCTCAAATTTTCTCTTGTATCAAAGGCGTATTCAATGATAAGCTTGACAATGTTTTACAAAAACAGGTGAACCATTTAGTGGTAAATCTCGAGGCAGAGAAGATAGAAGAAGTTTCTGAAAATGAATTTTACTCATTATCTTCATATAGTACTCATTTCAATGAAGCAATTTCATTAAACAAACAACAAAAAATGAACATGCAACTTGGCTTAAGAGAAACAGGATTGGGCTTAACTACTACCTTTGTAATAGGAACGCCAATCCTAACGACTGAATATTAATATAGAGAATTTGGACGCGGAGGGGAATACTCTTGGATAAAATTATCGTCCGCGGCGGACAGAAACTGAACGGTACAGTTAAAGTAGAAGGCGCAAAAAATGCTGTTCTTCCTGTCATCGCTGCCACATTATTAGCTAGCGAAGGAAAGAGTGTCATTAAGGATGTACCAACTCTTTCCGATGTATATACGATCAACGAAGTACTACGTCACCTAAATGCAGATGTGTCATTTGAGAATGGTGAAATTACAGTAGATGCAACACGTGAATTATTGGTAGAAGCACCATTTGAATATGTGCGCAAAATGCGTGCATCCGTTCTTGTAATGGGTTCACTTCTTGGGCGACTAGGTAAAGCTCGTGTGGCATTACCTGGTGGATGTGCAATTGGTTCAAGACCAATTGATCAACACTTAAAAGGCTTTGAAGCCATGGGTGCGAAAGTCAAAGTGGGTAATGGTTTTATTGAAGCTGAGGTTGCTGGAAAATTACAAGGCGCGAAAGTATACCTTGACTTCCCAAGCGTTGGCGCAACGGAAAACATCATGATGGCGGCTGTTCTTGCAGAAGGCATAACAATCCTAGATAATGTTGCAAAGGAACCTGAAATCATAGACCTTGCAAACCTTTTAAACAAAATGGGTGCAAACGTGAAAGGTGCAGGAACTGGAACCATCCGTATCGAAGGTGTCGACAAACTTCACGGAGTAGAACACCACGTTATTCCAGACCGTATTGAAGCAGGAACATTCATGGTAGCAGCGGCCATCACGGAAGGTAACGTACTTGTTCGCGGTGCCGTACCTGAACATCTTAGCTCATTAATCGCAAAGATGAAAGAAATGGGAGTAGAAATCCAAGAAGAGGGAGATGGCCTACGTGTCATCGGACCAAAGGAATTAAAAGCGGTTGACATCAAAACAATGCCTCACCCAGGATTCCCAACTGACATGCAAGCACAAATGATGAGCTTACTGTTAAAAGCAGATGGCACGAGCATGATCACAGAAACTGTATTCGAAAACCGCTTCATGCACGTAGAAGAATTCCGTCGTATGAACGCAGATGTAAAAATCGAAGGACGCTCTGTTATCATTAACGGCCTTAACGATTTACAAGGCGCAGAAGTAGCAGCAACCGACCTTCGCGCAGCAGCAGCCCTAATCATCACAGGATTAGTATCAGAAGGCTACACGCGCGTAACAGAACTAAAACACTTAGACCGTGGCTACGTAGATTTTCACTTAAAACTAAAAAGTCTAGGAGCAGACATCGAACGTGTATCTGAAGAAGTAGTAGAGCACGACAATGTCGTAGAATTACCTATCAAGAAAAACGCATAATGGCTAAAGAACCCAACTCTTGAAATGAGTTGGGTTTTTATATTGTTTATTGGAGGGATTTGTTGCGTAGAGAGTTTAGTCTTGTGCGGCGGGAAGGAGAAATGGTGCGGCAACCAAAGGAAATGGTGCGGGAGACGGAAACCGTGCGACAGGAAAAAGCTCCTGCATCAAAGCCCCTTAAAATACTTACACTCCCCCAGAAAATCCTATCTCCCCTCCCCAAAATAAGATAAAATAAAACCAATCCTCAAACCGTTTCTACTAGCACATTTCTATACATATTCCCCCATGACAGCTCATACATTGTAATGTAACCAAGAAAAATCAAATCTGGAGGCATTATGCATGAATCAAATGAAGCTTATTCTCGGTATTATATCTGCCATGCTCGTCGTAACGTTTATCATTCCAACCGTACTCGTATTGCCCTTTTCAGAGAAATCGGACTCTGAACAACTGGATGAAACACAGCAGACAGAGAAGACGACCTGGTCTGGACTCGAAGGACCAGTTGATGTCGCCGTATTTCGAACCGCTTCTAACACCATTGAAAAGCTACCTTTAGAGCAATATATCATCGGTGTGGTAGCAGCTGAGATGCCAGCAGATTTTGAAAAAGAAGCCTTAAAAGCTCAGGCCCTTGCAGCAAGAACGTACATTGTGAACATGCTAGCTATTGGAGCGAAAGATGTCCCAGAAGGAGCAGACGTCAAAGACACAATCGATTACCAGGTCTATAAAAATGTCGTAGAACTCAAAACCATATGGGGATCAGATTACCAGTGGAAGCTTGATAAAATAACAGAAGCAGTAGTTGAAACAAAAGGTCAAATTATTACTTACGAAGGGAACCCAATTACAGCTACCTTCTTCTCCACAAGCAACGGCCAAACCGAAAATTCAGAAGCCTATTGGAGTAAAGAGGTCCCGTACTTACGAAGTGTTGAAAGCCCTTGGGACGAAGCCTCTCCAAAGTTTGAAGAACAGAAAATTATTACCCTAAAAGAATTTCAAGATAAGCTAGGGATTACTCTTCCAACTGACGGGTCTGTGGGTAAAATAACGTCAAGGACGCCAGGAAACCAAGTAGCTGAACTTCAAATCGGTGACAAATCGTTCACGGGTAAGCAAGTTCGAGATCTACTGGAGCTTAATTCAGCGGATTTTACATGGGTGCAAAAGGAAAACCATATCGTCATCAACACGAAAGGCTACGGTCACGGGGTAGGAATGAGTCAATACGGAGCGAACGGAATGGCGAAAGAAGGCAAGTCGTATAAAGAAATAATACTTCATTATTATCAAGGTGTTGAAATCGTTTCCTCCGAAAACATTCTTACAGCGTTGAACCGATAACATAGATTCGGGGCCACCCGTCCAATCTGGATAACCGATTGGACGGGTGGCCTCTTTCATTAATCTTAATACTTTTAAAAAAATGTAAGCAACTGACTATACAAATAATACCCATTAGGGTATTATAATCTACGTAGCGAATACACAAAGTATGTACGAAAGGATTGATGTGAAGTTGAAAAAGCTTTATACGTTTCCGCAACGCTATTTGTTGCTAAGCGTCCCACTAACGCTCCTCTTAGGATTTCTAATTGGTACCGTTATGGATACAAGTTTCTTACAACCAACCATTCTCATTGCAACAATTATTATGATTTATGCTACGATGATTGGTTTAAAGCTGAAAGAACTTACTTCGGTAAAAGGATCTAAAGTTTTAGGGTTATCACTCCTAATTAACTTTTTAATTATACCCCTAGTAGCATTTGTGTTGGGTAAAACACTATTAAGTGAGCACCCCATCATGTTTGCAGGGTTAGCACTGTCAGCATTACTGCCAACAAGTGGCATGACCATATCCTGGACGGCCATACAAAAAGGCAATGTTCCTGCAGCGGTAAGGCTAACGGTATTTGGGTTAATTTTAGGGTCTTTGTTAACACCTTGGTATTTACTCTTGATGGTAGGAGAATACGTGGACATCGACATCGTAGAAACATTTCAAACGATTGCATTAGTTGTGTTTGTTCCTTTAATTTTAGGACAAGTCACGTTCTACATGTTGATGAAAAAGTATACGATGGAGCAATTCCAGAAGCGTGTAAAACCGAACTTTGCGCCTTTAAGTATTTGGGCCATGTTATATGTCGTATTTGTAAGTATTAGTATGAAGGCATCCATGATAATAGAAAACCTACAATTAATTGTATTAGCGTTTATCGTATTATTGGCATTCTATTTCCTAAATTACATTATCAGTACATTTTTCGCTAAAAGTTTTTTATCAAGAGAAGATGGAATTGCATTGGTAAACGGCACTGTCCTGAGAAACCTCTCCATTGCGATTGGACTTGCTGCCACTTCATTTGGAGCAGAAGCCGCACTAATTGTAACCATTGCCTTTATCGTTCAACAACAAACCATTGCTTTTTATGGAAGGCTATCAACAAAGCACTGGTTTAAACCAACAGCAAACGTACAAACAAACTAATCGATATTACATCAAAGGAGAAATCATAAAATGAACAAAATGACATTAAAAGTAAACGCAACAACAGAAGGAATCACAGTAAAAGCTAACACAGGCAAACATGAATTCTTTATTGACGAAGGAAAACAAATGGGTGGACAAGACAAGGGTCCAAACCCACTTCAAGCAGTACTTGGAGCATTAGCTGCATGTGAAAACGTAACAGCGAACATGGTGGCACGTGAAATGAAATTTAACCTTGAAGGCATCACCTTTGAAATAAAAGGAACATTCGACCCACGAGGTTTTATGGGAGACCCATCTGTACGCCCATACTTCGAGACCGTAACAGTCGAAGCAAAGGTCCAAACAGATGAAACAGAAGAAAGAATCAAAGAACTTCAAGAAAAAGTAGAATCTCGTTGCCCTGTCTACACAATGATGAAGGCAGCAAACATTGAAATGAACGACACTTGGACAAAAGCATAAGCGATAAAAGAGACGCCACTCGCTGTCGTCTCTTTTTTTATTTTAATAATGTAAGGCTTAAACCTATCTCCAACCTTCTATTAACGACCAGTAACTCAGTAATTCCACCAATAACATCAAAGACGAAATAAAAAAGGGAGCATACCCAAATGGTACACATCCCAAATCCCATCAATCACTCGTTCTTTTAAAGAATTGTCGATCTACAAAGTAGTACAGTATAAACACACCTGTCACATCCTTCACCACATCAATAATTGATGAGGATCTAGAAGGGACAAAGCTTTGGTGGAATTCATCAACGATTCCGTAAAGACTCGCGACAATAGCCACAACAAAGTTCGTTCGACCAGTAAAATGTCCATGAGCACGTAATGCCATTACAAAGAGGGCATATAAAAGGGCAAACTCAACAATGTGCAAGGAATCTTTCACAACCCCACTTAGGATACGATCGGACACAACTGCATCGGCTGGATGACTAGACATCAACCAAATCGCGATCAAGTAGAGAAAAGGAAGGGTGGTCCAAACCATTTTCTTCATCTATCAACACCTCTATTTCAGTAGGAATAGTATACCATGGAAAAAAATTTTAAAAAAAGACGTATAATCTAGAAAGTTTGTCGAAAAATAAAAAGTAAAAATTTTTTCTCAAAATGTATATAAAATTGTGAAAGTGTAGAGAATGATTGCTGAGGTGATGAAAATGAGAGAGGAAGAAAACAACAAGTCTTCTCTGAAGTCAAAGACAAAAGCAATCTTTAAAAATCGTTGGGCCTATCCTGCACTATATTTAGGAAGCGCTGCTATCATTATTACGAGTATCCTATGGTACCAAGCAGCAAATACACCTAATATCGCAGAAGAGCCACAAGACTTTGGGTATGTTGAAAATGGAGCGGTTGGTCAGAAGGATTTAGAGCCTACAGCAGAGGTAGTATCACAAGAAGAAACGGTTGAAATGCCAGTCATGAACCCAGATGCCGTGACAATCATTAAGCAATTCTACAATGCACAAGCATCTGCAGAAGAGCAAGAAGCAGCACTTGTCGTATACAACAATATCTATTATGAAAACACAGGAATTGACATCGCGATGGACGGCGAAGAGTTTGATGTTGTCGCATCTATGAGCGGTAAAGTAGTTAGTGTTGAAGAAGATTCTTTCCTGGGAAATTATGTCGTACTTGATCACGGGAATGGTGTAGAAACTCGTTACCAAGCAGTGAAAGATGTCATGGTTTCAGTGGGTGAAGTTGTAACTCAAGGAGACAAGCTTGCAATTTCTAGCACGAGTGAGTTAAACAGTGAAGCGGGCAACCACTTACACTTCGAAGTACGTAAAGACGGTATTGCAGTGGATCCAATCGCATTCTTTAATCGTCCAGCTCAAGAACTTAAAGACGCAGATCTTTCTGAAGAAGAACCGAAGAAAGAAGAAGCAGAAGAAGGTACTGAAGCAGGTGACGGAGAAGAATCTACAGATCCAGAAGCTGAAGACCACCAAGCAAACCCTACTTCTGAAGAAGGATCAGATTCTGATTCTGACTCAGACTCAGAAAATAGTGAAGACCAAACAGAAGATCAAGAATAATATAGCGTACGAAGCCTGTTCCCGAGCGGAGCAGGCTTTATTTTATGGAAAATTTCCGAGGAAATGTGACAATGAGTTAGTATACTGTCAGAATAATGTCCGTTCATTCTCTCTCGTAAACTAGGTAATTTCATTATGTTCATAAAGTATTTTCGACAGCGTGAGCGATTTTTGTAGGACAGATACGGTTGCTGAATCTGCTGGAACGGTTCATACTAGTAAAAAGCCTTTAATTAACAGAATATACTGAAATCTAAGAGGGGTAGGGGTGCGGTATGGCAGTTATTTTATTTCTCCTATTAACAGGAGTTTGCATGGTAGTGGCTCTAAGGTACAAAAATCCGGTTTATGTTCTTATTCCATTTTTATCATTACTAGGGTACGTCCTTTTACTCGTTACACTAGCGCCACATCCATATTAATACGGTATTATTACAGAGAAAGGCACATGGTTACGTGCCTTTTTATCATTCACCATACTCTCACAGTTCATTGGAACGGTTTTTTGTAAAAGTTGAATTTGTCGATACATACTCGAGAGAAACCATAGAACCAGCCCAAGTGACAAAAAGCACCAAAGTTGAGACGATCACAACCTGCCGCATAATCTTATCACTACACAATTCAAGCTGAACTAGAAAAGGGGTTGTGAGCACAACTAAAATTGAGATCTCTCTAAATGCCAGTAAAATATAACAATTTTCAAAAAAATCCCTACCCTACTTGTCCTTATTAGGCCAAACGTGCATATTCAGTCGCACAAGCTAATAAGATGATACAAACCTAACAAATAGAGAGGTTTGAGATGAGTTTCGTTGGACGTACTCTAGACAAGGATTGTAGGCAGAATAATCGTCGTAATGAGAGAGCGAAGAAACACGTAAGGCGCACTCTCCCGCAAATCATGGAGAAGCCACCAATAGGGTCATTTTATAAGATGAAGTAGGATCAGAGTTAGGGGTAGTTCTTTATAGACAGATGTTTCGCTTCTTGTGCGGGTCATCGATAGACCAAGCATAGCGAGTCTCATTTCACACTTTTCTTACCAACCTAGAGGAGGCTGAACAGTGTGCACGATTACATCAAGGAGAGAACTGTCAAGATAGGGAAGCATATCGTGGAGACCAAGAAAACGGTTCGCGTCATTGCGAAAGAATTTGGAGTATCCAAAAGTACTGTACACAAAGACCTGACGGAAAGACTACCAGAAATTAATCCTGAGCTAGCAAACGAAGTCAAAGCGATACTTGATTACCATAAATCCATCCGTCATCTCCGTGGAGGCGAAGCAACTAAGCAAAAGTACAAAAAAGAAGAAGTCGAAAGCGAGCCTGTCAATTAATCTTCGAGCAGAGGTGACCATAACCTCTGTTTTTTGTTGTGAGTTCCAATGTAAAAAGGAATAAAACCATACCCACTCAGAGAAGCAGCGCCGAAATACTAGTAGACTCCGTCTAAATTCGCTCATCTTGCGCCAAATGCCCATCCCCTTGCGCTCAAGTAAATACGCCTTGCGTTTTTTGTAAAAGACCTGCGTTTAGTTAGAACATTTCCGCATTCAAATCGGCCATGATTGGGCATAACGTAACAGACCATGCGCCCATCCGCAAAGCCCTACTCTCAACAAAAACACCTCTTCGGAGAGCTCGTGCCCCATTAATTTCCAATCATCCACCCAAATACCTAAAGAACTATAAAATTTGTAAGAAAAACGATTTTTATTTTGACAAAAACTCGTCTCCTTCGACAGATTTATGATAAAATATAAAACTAGGTGAAATAGATTCATTATTGAATTATCGGTCACTAAACGTAACTACTTTACTATATAGAACCCATTACGGTGTGGAAGGGAGTAAGATGTTCTGATGTTTGCAAGGGATATTGGAATTGACTTAGGGACGGCGAACGTGTTGATTCATGTGAAGGGCCGTGGAATCGTTTTAAATGAACCATCAGTAGTAGCGTATAATACGGACACAAAGAAAGTGTTAGCAGTGGGAGAGGAAGCTCGCCGTATGGTAGGGCGTACACCTGGTAACATTAAAGCGATGAGACCATTAAAGGACGGAGTTATCGCAGACTTTGACATAACAGAAGCCATGCTACGTCATTTTATTAACAAATTGGATGTTAAAGGGATGTTTACACGTCCTCGTATTTTAATCTGTTGTCCAACTGGGATTACAACGGTCGAGAGAAAAGCGATTCGTGAAGCGGCTGAGAAGAGTGGCGGAAAGAAAGACGGCATTATTCTTGAAGAAGAGCCGAAAGTAGCAGCAGTTGGTGCAGGTATGGACATTAACCAACCAAGCGGTAACATGGTTATTGACATTGGTGGGGGAACAACTGACGTAGCCGTTCTATCCATGGCAGACATCGTAACCTCCCAAAGCATCAAAATGGCAGGCGACAAGTTTGATGTTGAAATTTTAAACTACATTAAGCGCCAATATAAGCTATTAATCGGTGAGCGTACAGCAGAGGAAATTAAAATCCGTATTGGTACAGTATTCCCTGGTGCGCGCAACGAAGAAATGGACATTCGTGGACGCGATCTTGTAACCGGTTTACCTCGTACGATTACCATCAAGAGTGAAGAAATTGAGGGAGCACTACGTGAACCAGTTAGCAACATCGTACAAGCCGCTAAGAATGTGCTAGAAGCAACACCTCCAGAGCTATCTGCAGACATCATCGACCGCGGTGTTATTTTAACAGGCGGCGGAGCGCTATTGAACGGAATTGATATGCTTCTATCAGAAGAGCTAAAGGTTCCTGTTCTAGTGGCAGAAGATCCACTAGACTGTGTGGCACGCGGAACAGGCATCATGCTTGAGAACATCGGCATGTTGGACAAGCGTAAGAGAATTATGTAATACACGCTAGACGAGAGATATTATTTCTTTCGTTCTTTTTTTATGGGAAAGTTTATAGGAAGAATGGTCCGTTTTTATTCCAACAAGTTCTCATGATTTCAGGCAATCTCCTCAAAATCTTCAAGAATCGTCTAATTTCCATATTTTTTGAAGCAATATCGCGAAATTTTGGTGTTTTTGTTCGTAGCAATCCTTTATAATAAAAGAAGCGTATAAAATGAGAACGAATCATATTAAAAGAGGTGACCCCTTTGTTAAGAGGATTGTACACAGCAGCATCTGGGATGATAGCCCAGCAGCGTAAAACCGAGACACTTGCGAATAACCTAGCCAATGCGAATACACCGGGCTTTAAAGCAGATCAAACGTCGGTCCGATCATTTCCAGAAATGCTTCTAATGAGTGTTGGACAAGGTACTCTTCCAAATCAGCAGAGATCTACCATACCACAACTCAATTCCCTACAAACGAGCATTAGCACAGGGGTATATGTTCAAGAGCTTACTCCTCTTTTATCCCAAGGTGACCTTTTTGAAACCGGTATGAAGACAGATATTGGCCTTTATGATATCAATGTCCCACAAGGCGGTACGGTCCTCTATACGGTCCAAGGAGAAAATGGGGTGTCCTACACAAGAAACGGTAACCTCACTCTTGACGGCAACGGTAGCCTAGTGACAAGCAACGGTTACTACGTGTTAGACACAAATGGCAACACCATCACTCTCGGAAACGAAGACTTTACGGTGAATGACCAAGGTGAAATTATCCAAAATGGTCAAGGGGTGGCAAAGCTTGGCGTAGCCTACGCGGCCGATGCCTCCACCCTTCGTAAAATAGGGACTGACCTTTATGAATCAGACGGACAGCTACAGAATGCTTACAACGTAGAGGGACTTCAGTTCCAAACCGTTCAAGGCTTCCTAGAGAACTCAAATGTTAATGAATCTCAAACTATGACTGACATGATGACCGCTTACCGATCATTTGAAGCAAACCAAAAACTTCTGCAAGCTTATGATAAAAGCTTAGACAAAGCCGTCAACGAAATCGGCCGACTATAAACGATACGTTAGGAGAAAGATGACATGAACCGCATAATGAACGTGGCCACCAATACCATGGCCCAATTGCAGCAACACTTAGATGTGATCTCACACAACGTGGCAAACGTAGACACTAACGGCTACAAAGCCCAAAATGCCCGTTTCAGTGAAATGCTAGTTCAGCAGTTTGACAATCAGAAAAATCCAGCGAATGAAATCGGTCGACTCACTCCAAATGGTCTACGTCTAGGCGTTGGAGCTGGAATTGGCCAAATCCAAATGAACACATCACAAGGAGCCCTTCAATCAACGGGGCGATCCCTTGACTTCATTTTACAAAACCAAACGCACTACTTTAAAGTATTAAATCAAAGCGGCGGCCAGTCGGAGGTCAACTATTCTCGGAGCGGAGCGTTCTATCTGTCACCACTAAACGATGACACAGCGATGCTAACAGACGCGAATGGTAACCCTATTTTAAATAGCGACGATCAACCGATTACTATTCCTGGTGATGCGACAAGCTTCTATCCAGATCAAAACGGTGTACTGGTCGTAGAAACGCCACGTGGTCAGGAACGGATTGAACTTGGCGTGGTTTCCATCCAAAAACCACAATTTCTAGAATCCAAAGGCGGCAACTTAGTTGGGCTTCCAACCAACTTCAACCAGCTTGACGTCGATGCAAACACCATCTTAACAGATTTAAACGGAGCAAACCGTGCAGAAATTTCTGTAAAACAAGGCTTCATAGAGAAATCAAACGTAGACCTTTCGAAAGAACTAACAGACATGATCAACGTACAGCGCTCCTATCAATTCCAAGCGCGTACAATCTCCATGGCCGACCAAATGATGGGCTTAGTGAACGGTATTCGTTAGAAGGAGACGGAAGTATATGAAGGAAACACAAGAAGAACTAAAGGAAACAAAAGATAGTAATCCAACCTCCAGAGAAGAACGCAAACAGCAAAAGGAGAAAAAAGAAAAGGATGAAAAGCCACGATTCCGCGTCCGCCTCATCCCCATCTGGCTTCGCCTTCTCCTGTTCTTCGCCCTGCTCGCAGGAAGTCTCGCAGCTGGTCTTATGGTAGGGTACGGCGTAATGGGCGGCGGCAATGCAGCAGACGTCTTCCAAAAAGAAACCTGGACTCATATAGTTGATTTAGTGAAAGGCGAATAAGAAAAAACGAGACTGAAAGCAGTCTCGTTTTTTTGATTAGTTATTTTCAGTCTTGGGAAAGCCCTCGCGAAGGATGATGAGTTTTTGACGCAGGAAAAGGGGATAAACAGCGCAAACGAGCCTAATCCAAGCCCATGAAGCCAAAAATCAGCAAAGGGATCTACTCCCCAATTGCAAACATCATTTCCGTCTCACAAACAATTTCACCATTCACAGTGGCTACACCTTTCCCTTTACCGATCGGGCCCTTAAACCGAATCATTTCAACCTCTAAGTGTAGCTGGTCTCCGGGCTTTACCTGCTTTTTAAATCGGCACTTATCAATCCCTGTAAAAAAGGCAAGCTTGCCCCGATTCTCATCCTTCTTAAGCATCGCAACTGCTCCAACCTGAGCCAATGCTTCAACAATCAGTACACCAGGCATGACAGGGTAATCTGGGAAATGACCTTGGAAAAACTCTTCATTTCCTGTTACGTTTTTAATTCCCGCTGCTTTTATACCTTCTTCCACAAATAAAATTTTATCTACTAATAAAAATGGATAGCGATGAGGAATGATTTCCTTAATTTCTTGAATATCTAACAACACGAACATCCTCCTTTAAAGTCATTTACACCATTGTACTAAAAACCTTAACGATTTGCACTTAATTTTAGTATCTGGTACTAATAATTAGTATAAAATAAGAACAACACTTCCACCCTCCCCACTTATTAACAGTCATTACTGCTCTTAACTTGCACACACTACTAGAGACCAGCAATAGCTGATCAAATTTCAAGGGATTCTCGAAAGGGGTACGAGTACTTTGGATAAAAAGTTACTTGGCATTTTAGGGGGAGCAGCTTTAACAACGGCTTTAATGACAGGTTGTGGGATGGCAGATAACGATAATAATCTGACACCAGAGGACGAAGGACCACTTAACGTGAACTACCGTGATGACGATATGCGTATGGATATGAACGAAGAAATGAATTTCGATGGACGTGTCAATCAGTACGGTGATACAGATATGGACACAGATGTTGGAGAGCGAATCAATGAGAACATCAATGAAAATCTCTTCAATAACGACAACGTTAATGATGAGATGAACGATAATGACTACGATTTCTCTGAGCTTGATAACCGTTACGATGACGGAATCAATGAGATGGACGGGCAAGAAAACGTGAACTTTAACACAGACCCAGCAAAAGACCGTAACACACCGGAAGAGGACATTGCTGAAGATTTAAAAGATATGCGAGACCGTGATAACAAGGATGAATAGCTAGTAGCTAGAAGAGCAGGGGCAACCCTGCTTTTTTTTGTGAAATTGTTCAGCATTCAGCATGTTTACGCTTGTACTGCATAAGATTTATAAAAGTATGAAATTCTTGTTTGGTTAACCCATCACTCACAGCCTCTTCAAGCAGTCGAACCCACTCCTGATCTAAAATCGTATCCTCGAACCTAGAAGCGGTGGAATCAAACAAATCTTCTAGCTCAACGTGTAAAGTATCTGCAATCCGAAGCAAAATTCTGATGGACGGGTTTTTTTGTAACCCTCGTTCAATGGAGCTAATGTATGACTTTGACACTTTTGAACGAACTGCTAACTCCTGCATGGTTAATTTCCGCTCTTCCCGCAACATTCGAATTCTATTTCCTACCATAGACCTAAACTCCTTTACACCCTCTTTTGTTCATTATAAAGAACATTAGAGAGAAATAAAAGGCATATTTTTGCTAAATTGTTCGTTATATAAAATTTAACTGTTGAAAACAGTTTGCTTATAAGTATATAATGGACAAAACTGTTCTTTTTAAAGAACATAATGTTTGAACTATATAAAATAGGGTATAGTAGCTAGTATTCTTCTCCTACTATAAGCCCAAACTTGGAGGCGAATGGAATTGTTTAAAAAAATAATGCACTCGTTGTTATCGCCCTTCTTACAGTGCATCAGAGTTCAATCAATGGATCTGCCCTTCCTGTGGTTACGACATCACCGATAAACCTTTCATGGACGCCACATCTACACTCTCCAACAGCTCAACACACTATCTTTCCATCCAAAAAAACTCAATCTTTACAAAGACAATATACGTCATAGAGGATAATAGGAGTACGTGTCGGAAAAATTCTGAAAAAACAGTGAAGTTACCGACATATTCCAACAAAATCCAATTTTGGGTACTTGTATAATTGTTTTAGATGATGCGAGTAAATTAGAAAGGGCAAACTCATTGAAAAATGAGGACGCAAAGTCACAGGTCTAAGGCATGTAGCTAGGATGGCTGGTCTGCCTCTACAATATACTAAAAGTATAATTAGGAGGTAAGTGAATAGTGGTTAAGGAAGAACTCGATGTAGAATGGATGGAATTAGTCAAGGAAGCTCTATCAGTAGGTATTACAAAAACAGAAATAAAAGAGTTCTTACAGTCACAGACCAATCCAACAAATAGACAAGTGATCAAAACGAGCTAATACATAACACATATAGACATATGTTTTAAGAGGAGGTCATACTGGCTTCAAT
>NZ_ABFU01000063.1 GCF_000171615.1 Bacillus coahuilensis m4-4
CTGTAAAACATTTGAGTGGGCGTGTTTTGAGCGTAATGCTGTATATTAGCAGGGATTGAGTACAAGAAGAAGTAGAGTGTGGTGCTTAGATGGTTGATGTGCGGATGAATAGCCTGGTGCGGTGGGGAGATTGCGGTGGGGAGAGCAGCATTCAGAGGTGCCGCGCGGTGAACAAAGGACCTTTAAGAAGGGAAGAGCCCGCGCAAAGCCCGCGCGGTGCACAAAGTACCTTTAGAAGGGGAAAGAGCTCCGCGCTAAGCCCGCGCGGTGCACAAAGCACCCTCAAGAGGGAAGAAGAGCCCCGCGCAAAGCCCGCGCGGTGCACAAAGTACCTTTAGAAGGGGAAAGAGCTCCGCGCTAAGCCCGCGCGGTACCCAAAACACCCCCAAGAAAAAAGAACAGCCCCGCGCAGCGCCCAAAACACTTCAAGAAGCAACAATAGCCTCGCCTCGCCGCACACACCACCCAAACAAACAAATTGAAACCTCCTCCCACCCCAAACGTAAATACAAATAAGCCCTCAAACACACCCGCACCAAAAAGGGCAAACTAAAAAAGTAACAGGAGGTGCACATAATGTGGTATATCGGTATTGGACTATTAGTAATCGGAGCAATAAGCCTATTCGGAGCGCTGGGCAGAACGACGTTAAGGGGTAGCAATGAACAGCAATTACAAGAATTAGACCGAATTAAATCGCAAACCTGAGGATTTGACCAATAAATGAATACAGAACAGAGTGGCTTCAAATAGGGAAGAGAGATGTTCATACGAAATGTCTCTTCTTTTTTATAGAAAAAATCCTTCCCGCCCCTACACAAAATCATCAAAAAAAGACCTCGCGCTAATACGCAAAGTCTTATTTCTGATTCTTACGCCATTTATTAAATTCAATAAATTCTTTGAACTGTTCCTTCGTAATCCCGGAGTCTTGAGCTTGATGAACAATATCAAGCCAGTCCGGATCAACGGCTTGTTTGTCTTCTTGTTGGTTAAAAAGAATCGAGTCCATGGAAACACCTAGTGCTTGGGCAACTTTTTCCAAGAACTGTACAGATGGGTTCTTTTGAAGATTGCGTTCAATGGCACTTAAGTACGACTTAGCGACACCGGCACGCTCTGCGAGTTCTGTCATCGACATGTTCTTTTCTAGCCTTAGCTGTTTCACACGCTCCCCAATCATTCGTAACACCTCTATCTCTATTATCTAATCTTTATTAAGTATACAAAATATATCGTCAGAAGCGAAGGAAATGTTAAGCTTTTTGTAATTTAGGCTTTGTTCTCAATTTCTCTTGAAAACGATGGAGCAGCTCTTCACCTGTTGCTCCTTGTTCCACTAAATCCTTCAGCAGTAAATAGGAATAGTCATTTCTTCCGCGGTCTAAACGACCTTCTAGTAACAAACTAATTTTTCCGTCGAGTTGTTTGATCCCTCGAATATGAACGCAGAAAAATGCGGGATCGTTCATGGCATGGGTGATGACGATTTGAACCCGAAGATCTTGCGTTGATTGCTGCAATTGACGAAAAAGATCATAATAATCGCGGTCAGTGAACAATTCAAGGAGCCACGTTCCCTTTTGATCTTCTTTGTTAATAGCGAGACCACTTTCTACATGAATTTCCCTAAGCTTGTCCTCATCAAAAATGTGAAAAGAAATCATCTTAAAGGTTTTCATCCACTACCCTCCATGAGATTGACGAATTTAAGCAAATTATATCATAACCCACTATAGGAAAAAAATAATACTAATTGTCTAAAATTACGATATAGAGTAACTTTACCCCTAATTATTCAATAAAATCAATCTTTTTATCATGGAATTTCCCGTAAACATTAATTTTTGCCATTTTACCTATCGGAATAAAACGAGTACCATTGGAGCAGAAAGGAGGGAAAGTATGATCAATCAAGTAACCATGGTAGGCCGTTTGACAAAAGACCCAGAGCTTAGGCATACCGGAGATGGTCGAGCCGTACTCAATATCACAATGGCACTGAATCGTCCGTTTAAAAATAAAGACGGCGAATATGAATCAGATTTTATCTATTGTACACTGTGGAACAAAATAGCGGAAAATACAGCAAGATACTGTTCGAAAGGCTCGATTGTAGGGATTACAGGAAGAATTCAAACAAGATCATATGAGACAGAAGAAAAGAAGCGGACATTTATCACAGAAGTCATTGCAGAGCATATCCAGTTTTTAAGTCCGAGATCGCAAAAAGATCAAGACACCTCTCGGCAGATACCTTTTGATCCATCACATCGAGATACACCTCAGCAGCAATCCACCGCAATCATCCGTAATGAAAACGAGCTTCAACCCAATAACACATCGGCAATGTTAGAACGTTCAGACAGAAAAGAAGGAGCCAGTAGCAAAATCCCAAGCCACATCTTACCTTAAAAGGAGTTGCCCAAAATGTCCAACGAGGCACGTATGGAAAAAATGGAAACACTCATCGTGGAGCTCATTTTGAAAGTGGGAGATGCGAGAGCTGAAATGATCATTCTTCGAGAGAGAATGGGAGAGTTAGAGCGGAAAGCTTCCTTTTACAAAGAAGAGCAAGCAGAGCCTACACTACAGTAACAAATAGCAAATCCTCATACCATCTGTTAGAAATATACCGATACCTCAAACCTACCTCTATATCCTATCTTGTTGCCAGCCACCGCATTCCTTCTGTGCTGGCTTTTTTTGTGCCCGAATCCCTACAATCGACAAAGCTCGTCTCGAACTTACACCAAACATTAGTTCTTTCCTCACAGTGTATACGTTTACAAGAAATGGTATAATGGAATCTATACAGTAGCATGCAGGGTGGGGGGCAGCAGCTGACACTCTCCTTTGTTGAATGAACAAGAAGGGGGGTGATAAGTAGATGCTTACAATTAGTGATGTATTACAGATTCTGATTGGATTTGGTTCCTTGCTATTGGCCGGGGTTTCACTTGTTGTAGCGATTATTGCTGTCACGCTAAAAAAGTAACCCACCCTGCAGGAGTTTGGCGACTCGGGTAGGTTACTCTTCTCTGAAAAGTCAGACCTGCTGCTCATCAGCAAGCTATCTGTATGTGGAGGAGTCTTAGTGAAGCTAAGGCTTCTCTTTTTAGTATATGCATTCTCAACTAAATTATAATGAAGATTCCTATTTTCGTAAAGAGAGAAGGGGGATTAGCTGAAATTTTGTTATCCTATTCCCCCTAAAACACGAATTCTAACCTAAAGTGAGCAATTCCTCTAGATCCCGGTCATTCATCTCCGTAATCCAGCTATCACTTTGAATAATGTCATCATTTAACGCTTGTTTCTTCTCAAGCATCCCATCAATTTTTTCTTCAAGGGTACCCGAGGCGATTAATTTATGAACATGAACAAACTTTGTTTGGCCAATTCGGTAAGCACGGTCCGTTGCTTGGTTTTCAACAGCCGGATTCCACCAACGATCGTAGTGAACAACATGATTTGCGGCCGTTAAGTTAAGTCCGGTTCCACCAGCTTTTAACGACAGAATGAAAACAGGAAATTCACCGTTTTGGAACTGTTGGACTAGCTTATCACGCTGCTGTTTTGGCATGCTACCATTTAAGAACGGAGCATGAACACCAAATCGCTTCTTCACGTAGTCTTGAATCATTTCACCCATCCCAATATATTGCGTGAAGACGAGACAGGCTTCCTTGGACTCTACTACATTTTCCACAATTTCATGAAGCTTTGCCATTTTATACGAACGCTTCAACACATCCACAGGAACCTCTTCTTTAAAATAGAGAGAAGGGTGGTTACAAAGCTGCTTTAGGCGACCAAGCATTTGTAAAATAAGTCCTTTCCGTTCAAAGCCTTTTAATGTTTTTAACTTCTCAAACGTTTCTTGAACGAGCTGCTCGTAAAGACTTGCCTGCTCAGCCGTTAGTGGACAATATTCCTTTTGCTCTAGTTTCTCAGGAAGATTTAACTCCACCTCAGGATCTTTTTTGGTACGACGTAATAAGAATGGGCGAATTCGACCCTGAAGCTCACGAATTTTTCCCGGTTGTCTTCTTTTTCAATTGGCACGATATAATCCTTTTGGAATGCCGCATTTGTACCTAAGTAGCCTTTATTCACAAAGTCAAAAATCGACCAAAGCTCGGATAAGCGGTTCTCCATCGGTGTTCCGGTAAGAGCAATATGGTGACCACCCGAGAGCTTTCGGATGGTGCGTGACTGCTTAGTGCCAGAATTTTTGATGTTCTGAGCTTCATCAAGGGCAATTGTCGACCAGCTCACTTCGCTAATCTCCTCTTCATCTAGGTAGCTTAATCCGTAAGAGGTTAATACCACATCCACCCCGTGTACGCTTTCTGCGAACGCTTCGCCTTTTAATCGGTTTGCTCCGTAATGAAGGCGGACCTTTAGGCTTGGGGCAAAGCGTTCGATTTCATGCTGCCAGTTTCCAAGGACGGAGGTGGGCGCAATGATGAGGGCAGGCCCTGTGACGTCTTCTTTCTCTTTTACATGTAAAAGGTAGGAAATCAGCTGGATCGTTTTCCCGAGTCCCATATCATCGGCAAGGACAGCACCAAAGCCGAAGCGTCGTAAAAAGTATAGCCAGCTCATGCCAAGCTGCTGATACGGTCGTAGGGTGGCTTGCAATCCTTCAGAAGGCTTCAGTAGTGGAATTTTCGAAACGTCTTGCAGCTGTCCAATCATTTTCTTTAAGGACCGGTTCATCTCAATTTGGAACTTCATGTATTCCTTTGGATCATACTCTTCTTCAAGATCCTCATCCCGCGTTAGCTCTTGATTTAATAAGTCTTGTAATCGGACACCGTCTTCTTTGGCTCGGTTCATCAGTTCTTGAATTCTTCTAATCGTCGCCGGATCTAGGGTCATCCATTGACCTTGGACCTTCACGAATCGACGCTGGTCATCGACAAGCTTCTTAAAGTCTTCCTCTGATAGCTCCTCGCCGTTAACGGATACTCGCCAATCATAGTCAAGAATCGCATTCATGCCAACGAAAGACGGACGGTAGCTTGCGTCGTTATTTTTCACCCTGGCTTTCACCGTTAAATTCGCTTCCTTCATAGCAATCCACCAAGCTGGAAGTAAAATTTTTACTCCAAGAGCCACAAGCTTTTCACTTAACTCAGTTAGGAATCGCCAGGATTCTTCCTCATCAAGCTCCATCTTCAGTGCACCACGATCTGCCACACTTGGCATCACATCGGCCCACTTAGCACGCTCTTCTTCGACATGTGGTAAATAAGGCTTCCAGGAAGGAGGGAGACGATCTCCTCGGTTTAGGCTGTAGATTTTTTCAGCGTTCTTTTTGTTTTGAAGAATCGTTTCAAGTGTCCACGGTTCACCTTCTTCTTCCGGCTCGGTTAAGCGAAGCCCTAGATAGAAAGGTTCAGGGTTTTCTTCTATTCCAAGCCATTGTCTCCACCGTTCTGGTGTGAAATAGCGTTCAATATCCTCATTGCTAAGTGTGCTTTCCTCCATAGCTCGAAGGCGCTCTTGAACGTCACGAAATTTAAGGTCTTCGTGAAGATAATCCGTTACACTGTCATGAAACCAGTCGCGGGCGAATTCTTTTAGCCTCGTTCCAGGTGCGACCTCTTGTTGCCAATAAGATTCGTCAAATTCCTCCCATACGATCTCTGGGACTCGCCAAATTAAGCCGTCATCAAAGGATGGTAGCCATTGGTGTTTTAACAGGGCGTCCACTAGAGGGGCAGAGGTGCCGTGTAAAAGTTCGCCAAAATCATTCCAGTTCCACTCGAAGAACTGGCTAAACTCCTCGCGGCCAAGAAGGGTGAGCATATGATACGCGGACACACGAAGTCCTAAAAGGCCATCTACCGTTGTTTCCTTATACACGCTCCCGTAAAAGCTTTCACTATTCCAAAGAAACAGGTGCTTCTTCCACTGTTGCGGCAATAGAAGGACGCCGTCTTCGTTCGTTACGGTAATAAAGAAAGCTCCCTGTTCAAATGAGTGTACTTGTAAAAATAATTGATTAGCTTTAAGCATGGACTAAATTACCCCTTTGAACCTCTTCTTGAAAGGCGCGTAATCGTTTTGTGTCATCTAATAGAATCATCATATATTGATCAAATCGTTCTGGTTTCTTCAGCTTTTTATACAGAGTTCGCAGCTTTTTTAAATAGCGAACGGCCTGCTTGTAGCTGTCACGGTTTTTGTTTTGAATAAGCTTTTCAATTCCGTGGTGATACAGGGGAAGGGCAAGGTCCGGTCGTTCCTTCGAAAGCTCCTTCAAGCCTAAGTACTCCAGCTCCCCTAGCTCGTACCCAAGATGCTGCTGAAGCTCTACCCATTCATGATAGTCTTCTTCAGTGAACAATAAGCGACTTAAATTATAGTAGCTATAGGGTAGAAGGTACTGATACAAGTTCTTTAATAACCCTGGTTCCCGTTCAATCATATAGTCGTTCTCCACTTGACGAAGGAACCATCTGCTGAAATCAGAGCGCTGATAATCGTTTCCTAATCCGTTAAGAAACTCTGGAAGCTTTGCTTTGATTCCTTGTAGCACAACGACCGCTTGCTCAGGTTGTTGGTATTGAAAGAAATAGCGAATCCACGTTTCACTTGGTAGGAGGACCCAAGATGCTTCCTTTTCTAAAAGCATTTGGGCTTTCTCATTTTCTCCAAGGAGAAGTAATTGATGGATGATTGCCACACGTTCTCCGGCGTACATAGGCTCTTGTGCTTTTAGTCGATCCATCAAACGATCATATTCCTTCTCACGAAGCGCCTTCTTTTTAAAAAGATTGATCCATAAATATTGATACAACTCAATCGCTAGTTGTCCGATCTGTTCACTACTGATCATGTCGATCAGCTTTTCTCGAATAAAATCTAAGAAAGGGTCAAACGCAAACGGAATCGCCGTCACGCCAAGTGAAAGGAGGCTTTCACTCATCTCATCTAATAAAAACTGCAAAATCGATTCAATGGACTGCTCAGACATATCATAGTCAACGAGCCATCCTCCTAAATGCTCATAAAGGAATAAAGCGGTATAGAGCTGGTACAACGCCTTCCATTCACGTTCAAGGGGTGCGTCCTTCAGAAGAGAACGATAGGCACGGTTCACCATCATGTCGAGCATATAAGAACGCTTCGCTAGTTCATCTAGATCGAGCTCTTCCTCGAAGCGGGTCGCTAAGATGCTGTACCAGCCTTCTGGTGTGCGGTTTTGGTCTGTTCGTGTTTTCATAAGATCACTCGCACGCTTTAGGCTCGGATGGAGCTTGGTTAAGTCGGGTTTGCTACCCGCAGAATCATCTTCTGGTAGCTTCCCGCCATTTCGCCACATCCCATACCATTCGTTCACATTGCCTAGCTTTTCATACATATAAAAGTACACAGCCATTCGGTGGCGGCACCAGCCGTCTCGCGGGCACGAGCAGCGGCTTAGCATTGGGAAATCAAGGTCTAGCTTCACCTTCACAGGCACCACATCTTGAACCTGTGCTTGAATTTCCGTTCGTGAAGCCTTCACTCCATAAACAGAACGCTGCTGGAACAGACGCAGTCCTTGGCTCACAAGCTTATCATTTTGCTCATCTTTATACGGTAGTATTTTATGTAAGTCCTTACCAAGTGCAAGAACCTGCTCCTCCATCATCGAATCTAGCAAGAGGGACGCCTCCTCATTGTGTAAATTTCTCGGATATTTTCATTCCCTCATTATAGCATAGAGGGGAGGAGGACAGGAACCTCTCGGCGGGTGATCGGGTAAATTCAAGGCTGGGTGGGTGGGAAATCGAAAGGAAATACATTGAAGAGATTTATGAAGAGAGTACTTAGAATAGAGTGATCTACTATTTAATTCTATATTAGAACAAACGTTCGTTAGTGTCGAACAAAAAGGCTATCCTTTTATTAACCCGAAGAAAAAAGCTCAAAGTCTTTAGCCTTCGAGCTTTCCCTATCAAGGAGTGTTCCATATAAATGTCGTAACAAACATGGGTACAACAATTGCCACAAAAAGAATCAATCCATTCCCAACTAGGGAAATCCATTTGTAGGAACTTTTCTCCGCAAACAAGCCGAGTATAAATCCGACAGCAGAAACCATGACCGCCATGAAAAGCAGTTCATCACTGCCAATAAATAGAGCGGCATAGGAGAGTGCTGCGATCACAAACAAGCCAAACGCCATCACACCGAGCCATTTCTTCATGTTCTTTCCCCCCCTTGTTTTACACCCCTCCAATTCTATTATTTTACACTGAAAAGGAGGGCAGGGGTAATCTTAAAATAGGTGCTGCTCGGCACGAGCGATAAATTCCTCTAGTCCAAGTGTGCTAAACGGTTCATCCAATATCACCGTGTACGAGTAACCATCTTTTTTGACGTGAAGAACCTTTGCGCCGTCTGCATCCGCGCTGATCGACTTTCGGAACGCCACGCCTTCATAGTCGTCCCCGACAACAACCTCTTTCTCGTCATATTTGTCTCCAGGTATTCTCGTGTAATCGCCTTCGCTCATGACCACACGGAGCGTGCCACGTTCGCTCTTATACGTGTATTCTAGAGATTCCATCACTTCTCCGTCTTCGTACACATTTCCAAGTGTGACTCCATCTAACGAAAGCTCGTCTCCTTCATACGATACCATTCGATCCACATCCAACTCATTAAATTCAAATGGAACAGGCTCATTCCCTTGAGACAGCTCTTTTTCTATTACTTCTTTGCCTGCAGAATGAGAGAAAGTAGAATACTTGTGGAACCATGGATTGTCGTATCCCAGGGCGAGCTTATAGGGATTATGGTCCTCCACGTTTCCGTAGTAGCTGCTACCCTCCACGTTCATGTTCGTGCCTTCTGTGTACGATGCTTTCTCCTCTTTCAAGAGAGTTCGGTCCCGATCTTCTACAATTGTTGCGTGTAAAAGAGGGTGATGGACACGGACCTCCATGTGTGGCTCGTCTTCATCCAGTCCTGATTGTGAAATCCACACACCTTCTACCTGATCTTGATCCGTCGTGTATAGCTCTAATGATTTGACGCTTTTCATCTCCTCTGCAAGCGTATCGACAACCTGCACCGGGTTTCGCACGTCTGCACTCGTTTGAGAGGCTGCCACCTTTTCTGTTTCCGTTAAATCAGCTACCAATTCCACCGATTCTGTGAGAGCTGGATTCGTGGTGGTGATGCCGTTTGACTCCCCACCTGAACAGCCAGCTAGCGCGACCACAGAAGATACCATTCCAATCCTCATCCATCCAAATTTTACACGCACAATACACCCTCCTAGATTAAATAAAATGTGTGAAACCAAAAAGGCCGCCCCATGGTTGGGACGGCCACCTACTATACTATTGTAAAATACCTAACAACACATGCTTCAACACGGTACCACGACCTGTGTCTTTTAGTTCGTCCCATTTCAAATATGAAGGTTTCAAGGGAGTCACAACCTCACTGTCAGGCTTTGTTACGACAGAAGGATTGGCAAAATACGCTTCATCTTGACGAATTCCAGACAGAACGGCAACACGCCCGCCAACCTCTAAGCCTAGCTCGACTTCACGCTTTTCAGCTGTGCCGTTTCCACTGAGGATCCACACATAGTGCTTCCCGCCCGTGGTTACTACGCTTTCCTGAAGAACAACAGGGGAGCCAAGTACTTCGTCGGTCACCACATCAATTTTGACCTTAAAGCCTGGAAGTAGTGTATCCGTCGGGTTTCCAATCGTAGAATCGACGAGCTCTTCATCCTCGGTCATGGTATCGTCTGCTTCGCTTTCTTCGTCCAACTCTTCCTCTTCTTCCTCGTTTAATAGAACGTTAAACTCATACAGGCTATCTTTTTCAAGTTTTGGTTCACCTTCTGGTAAAAGGGAGATCTCATCTACGTATCCAAGGAAGCTCTCGCTAAGAGAAGGAGACTGGATGCGAGATTTCATCCCAGTTGCTACTTCAAGCATTTCGTCCTCCGTTAAGTTCCCAATAATGCGCGGGACATCAGCGGACACAATCGTGATCACAGGATTTTCAAGCGTATACGAGATGGTTTCGACAATTCCTTCGACATCGCTATTTACCGTTAAGCTACTCATTCTAGCTTCTAGAGCACGTCTTTCTTCCTCGTACGCTTCTTCTTGAGCTTGAAGCTGCTCTTTTTTAAATTCTTGCTCGGCTATATCTGCTTTCAAATTATATTGTATTTCTAACTTGCTGCCTTCTGAATAATCAACATTTTCACTGTCTGATGTACTCGTTATCGATGTCGACCTTACAGACGGCACACCGCGTTCGATGCTTTCTAATTCGTCAATATAGTCGTCAATTCCATCTATTTCTTCTTCCACTCGCTCCAATTCTACATCAAGGAACTCAATTCTCGCTTCATAATCTGTCGCCGTGTATTCAAATAGGCTTGTTCCAATGGAAACCGTGTCCCCTTCTTCGACAAGAAACGCTGAAATGCTACCAAAATTCTGGTCAAAGAGTAAGTGATGCTCCTCCCCGTACGTGACGAGACCATCTTTTTGTAAAACTTTTTGAACGTCGCCTTCTTTCACCTGGCTCCAGTTCACAGCGTAGGTCGTACGCTCTGTGTTGGAATCGTCTCGTGCAATTAAACCAGCATTTAAAAGCACAAAGGCCGTTAAGGAGGCCGTTACTAGTTTATACGATCGTTTCATATGCAAAAGCCTCCTTTTATAAAATTAGGGTAAAATCAACAAATTTCAGCACACCCGCAATGGCCCAGTACGCAATATTTAAAGAGACGATGACCGCGATTAGTACACGTCCTCTCATCTCATCTAGTAAATCCTTGAATCCGTAATATTGAAGTACAATCGACCAGCCTTTAAATACTGTTAAGCTTCCGAAAATGTAGACAACCCATTCCCGGTCGGTGAATTCCTGCGCCAACACCCCAAGGCCGAACGGGGAAGACGACCAGCCTAAACCGAACCATGCTCCTAGAGGCAAGTGCAAAAGTGTTTCGATTAGAATCGGTACGAACGCAACACCCATCACAGTCACCGCTTGTTTATACCGCACCTCAGATAGGACCCAATATAATAGGCTCAAGAACAGCGTAAATAGGAGCATGATACCTATACCAGAAATTCCATGCCCAAGCATTATATAAAATTTCTTCACAGCAAGCTCCGTCGATGGACTAGCCGTTAGCTGCTCTGATAGTGTTTCGGTTCCGATTCCGAATGCTCCCTTTAATAGAAAGAGAAAAAATGTGACAGCTAGCAGTAACCCATACTGTACAGCAAATCGTGAAATGTTTTCTGCCTCTCTTAAACTATAAAAATAGCGGTGTGGACGAACCACCCCTTTAAAAAATTGCACACGATGCATACAATGTCCCCCAATTCAAACTGACAATTACTTCTATTTTATATGAAAAGGTCTAAAAATACTTCAATTTTTCTCAATTTTTTAAGGAGAGGGAGATATTTTAGACATAAAAAAAAGAGCCTTCAGCGGCTCCGGAATGGGTTACAAAGTATGTGGAATATACGTAATGGCGAAAACAAGTAATGATACGCCAACAAACATGCCTACGTACATTAACTTTTTGTTACGGTTCTTACGTGCTCTGATTTCCTCAGGTGTATAGAACTTCATGATTCTCCTCCTCGATTTTCGGCAGCTGGCTAGCATTGCTGTAAGCATAAGCCCCTGTAGCTTTGCGTCATATTTTTTCAAATATTTTGCCCTTATAGTGAAGCATCATGATATATATCGTCTGCTCTCGACAAATTTCAACATTCAGATGGAAAATTGAGAAATAAGACCTAGATTGTTGCTAATTAACAGTACGTCCGGTTGATCTCCACGAAGGGCACTCGCTTTCCTGCGGGCGGGCGGTGAGCCTCCTCGTCGCTTCCGCTCCAGCGGGGTCTCACCTGTCCCTTTAACCCCGCTGGAGTCTCGCACCATTCGCTACAATCAACCTCATTATTCATATTGATTATTTTAAAAACAACATTTATTTAGAAAACAGCCATGTTATTACATGTACCTTCTTCCTTATTTCTTCCTCAAGAAATCAATTTTTTCTTTTTTGAAAAAGAAGGCTGCTCAAGATGACCTGCTGCTCTTTTGGTGTGTAAAAGCGGAGCTGTGCCAGGGTTTGTTTTTCTTTTGGGTAGTTCTTTAAGAGAGTCAGTATCTCAAGATCCTCTTCTTCCTGGAAGGTTTCACGTAAAACGGATGCGTTAGGAGGAGCCTCCGATTCATATTCGTCTAATAGGTCGACCAGCTGCTGATTCGATAAATGATAGGCCTTTTTAATGATCATGAGCTGCTTCATTGTGAGATCGGTCTGTCCTTGTTCAAGTCGTGAAAACGCCGATTGGGTAATGTGTAAGCGCTGAGCCACTTCGGTTTGAGATAGGTTTAAGACATCCTCGCGATATTCACGTAATCGCTCGTAAAAGTTCATCATCCTCTTCACTCCGCTCGTTTTTACCCCAACATAACGGATTCATGAACAGTGATCGGTCATTTATGATTTAGAGGAATATAAAACTATATTCATAATAATCATATACAATAACTTACAATTATGGCAGATGGTACATTATACCTAAAAAAGAATTGAGAGGGAAAATAATGAACTATCGTTTCACATATGATCATGTTCCGTTCACACCGGATGATGCTTCCTTTACGATTGTCGCTTACGGTCGAAAAGAAGGGGAGAAGACGCTCCATATTGACAAACCCGCTGATTTCTCACTAGCTTTACAAAGTGCGAACCCCTTTGTGAAGTCAGGTGTTGTTCGACTATATTGCCACACCAATTATGACACCATTACATTAAAGGGACTATTTGGTCCAGACTACAGCATCTTCGTCACCTTCACTCCAAGTGCCATTCACATCGAATGCCATCCCACCACCTCTGCCTTCACAAAAGAGCACGCCCATCTTACTCTTCATTATTTAGTACGCACCAACCATCAACAGCAAGCCTTGTTTTACGTGCACCGAGAAAGAAGGCTGACGATGAACAACAGGCTGAAAATTAGTAAACCTTCCTCTGACAGACAATAAACCGTCGTAAGCTTCGAAGGTTATGGGGAGTGAACAGGAAAAGCCCAACTGCATAGTATGCAAGTAATCCTATCCCTCATTGTAAAAATCACCTAAAGTTTGTATAAAAATGGTTGATAAATGTCAAAAACCTGTTAATATATTACTAGTTTAGTTTAACCGTGGACAGGTAATGTAGTTTAAAACGAACTGTTTTAGGAGGATATGTTGTTTTGAAACCAAGTGATTCGAATCAAGACCAACTGCGAATGATCTTAGAGAAAGCTTTCGAAGCCGGACATTCCAACAATATGAATGTGTATAAAATGGTAGATTTACTAAAAAAAGAATTTAATATGAATGTAGAATATTCGAAGAAAGCACTGTAATGGGGAGCTTTCTTTTTTTGTTATATAAATTTCTTTCTAGATTGCTTGATTGCGATGGCAACTTTCAGTGGAGAGGGAAGTCATAATGGAGATGTCTGAACACCT
>NZ_ABFU01000062.1 GCF_000171615.1 Bacillus coahuilensis m4-4
CTATCATCTTTTGGCCCACTATAATTATGTTGATTGCCTGATGAATTAGAATGCATTGAACCTTGTGATGATGATTGTTCATCCTTCTTTAGCATCCCTTGGATTTTCTCTACCACTCCAGGAGCAAGATCTAAAATTCTATCTAGCAAATGAGTATTCTCATCTAAGTGAAGCATCTTAACACCGTGAGAACCTACGATAAGAAACGCAATTGGAGTGATGGATACGCCTCCGCCAGAACCTCCACCGAATGGCTGCTTCTGCTGTCCGCCTTCTTTGTCTCCTTTTTTATCTAAAGTAAATTCACTTCCACCCGCCGCAAATCCAAATCCGACTTTAGATACAGTTAAAATCACGCTTCCGTCAGGTGTTTCTACGGGATCACCAATAATCGTATTTACATCAATCATTTCTTTTAAATTTTCCATTGCTGTTGTCATTAAGCCTTCAATTGGGTGATCAGACATGTCGAATCCTCCTTATGTAGAATGGTTTTCACTTGAAACCATTGATAGTGGTTTAGTTTTAAACTTCGCTTTGCCACCGCGCCAATACTTCAATAGTTTTGCCCCTGCTAAAATAGCATTCCCTATTCGAAACTGAATCATACAACGAAATTCGGTCACCACAATTTTCTGCTGGAAGCATGGTTCCACGTGAATTAAAGGCATCTCTTGCAATCTCATAGAACGACTAATCCAAGAAACGATAGAGCTCTTGACTGTCCAAATTCCACCGGTCACCATACCTGTAGATGC
>NZ_ABFU01000061.3 GCF_000171615.1 Bacillus coahuilensis m4-4
AGCAGTCGGCTCCGCTTTTCTAGATGTCTAGCTCCAGCGGCTAGCCCCTCGAGACATAGTGGTGACCTTCCAAAAGGCAAAGAGCGCCTTCCGGAATGCCCCCACTACGCTTGTCGGGTCTGAACGAGCCGCTTCCGCTTTTCGATACTTGACAATCCCTTTATAATATTTAGTAAGGGCTTTCATGACCGTGGATGTTAGGGGGAACAAGAATGATTACGATTAAAGATATCGCAGAGCGTGCAAATGTTTCACGTACGACCGTGTCCCGTGTGTTGAATGAGTCAGGATACGTCAGTGAGGATGCGAGAAAGCGAGTAATGAAAGTAATAGAAGAGACGGGGTATGTTCCGAGCGAGCACGCGAAATCGCTACGAACGAAGAAAACAAAGGTAGTAGGGGTCATCCTACCGAAGATTAGTACAGAAACCGCGGCCCGCGTGGTCAATGGGATTGATGATGTACTCGCAAAGGAAGGCTATCAAATCCTACTGGCCAACACAAACCTGCGCACCAAAAAAGAACTAGAGTACTTAAAGCTTCTGCAAAGTCGACAAGTGGATGGTATCATCCTGATGGCGACCAACTTAAGCAAAGAAATCCTCATGCAAATCAAAGAATTAAAGGTCCCATTTGTCGCACTAGGACAAGACATACCAGATCAATCGAGCGTGTTCTACGACGACTATCGTGCCGCACAAGAGATGACCGAGCTTTTTATAAAAGAGGGCCACGACCGAATTGCGTTTATTGGAGTCGATGAGTCAGACCGAGCGGTGGGGTACTTACGTAAGCGAGGATTTCTTGATACGTTAGAAAAACACGGGATCTCTATAGAAGAAACGTATATAGAAACCGCTGAATTTAGCTCGGAAGCGGGGTACGAGGCAATGGAGCGTATACTAGAAACAAGCGAAGAGAGACCAACCGGTGTTTTTGCGGTCACAGACCGATTAGCGATTGGTGCGATGAAATGCTTGAAAGAAAAAGGAATAGTGTTACCACAAGACATGAAGCTAGCGGGAGTCGGGGCAAGTGAGCTTTCCAAATACGTCACACCGGCACTCACGACGATTGATTTCCAGTACGAGGAAGCGGGAGCAGAAGCGGCCAAGCTCATCATGAATAAGGTTATCCATAATCAAAAAACAGTAAAGAAATTTAAGCTGAACTATGGAATAATCAGAAAAGATAGTTTATGATAAGTGTGAAATCGGTTACATCAATTGATTTCATCTTTTTAACCCAATATGGAATCGATACCACAATAACAAATTGTTTTTATGCAACGTGGAATTGATACCACATTCGTTGCTCTGATATATTTTTAAATAACAGGGTAAGGTAGGCCTAGCGGGTACAGGGATGGCCATCACCGTAATCCCAGGTACATTACTATACCTTAATGATCAAATCTTCTTATACATCATCGGCGTCCTACTATCTATGCTTGTGAGCTTTGGATTGACGTATACGGTGGGGTATCATGATGAGATGTTGAAAAAAGGGAAGTAATAATGAGAGAAAGCGTCCGCACGAGAGCGGGCGCTTTTCCATATTTGCTTGTTTGCGCTCGGTCCAGGCAGTTTTCCGCTCGGTCGGCTGCATGTACCGCTCGGTTCCTCGACATTATCGCTCGGTCGGCCCTCATTTCCGCCCGGTCCCATAAAAATTCTCGCGCCAGGCGCCACCTTTCTTAGATTAAACGACCTTTAACCAAACGTTTGTTTAAAAATCATTAATCAAACGTTTGATTAATAAGAAAACCCCGCCAATATCCCGTTTTCTCCAACCATTACCATCTAGTAATCTACCCTTTTCATGGTACTATTCTCGTAGAAGCACGACTACATCCTACGGAGGTACCACAACCCATGAAAAAAACGCTCATTGGCATCACAGCCCTTACCTTTCTTGCCTTTACACCAGAAGGAAAAGCACATGCAGCAAGCTACACCGTCCAACCTGGAGATAGTCTTTACCGTATTGCTACGAATTACAACACATCCGTATCCCATTTAAAAGAATGGAATAACCTAACAACCGATACCATACAAATTGGTCAAACATTAGAAGTATCCAAAGAAACATCCTCTACAACATACAGGGTCAGATCAGGAGATAGCCTTTCACTCATCGCCAAACAAAACCAAACGACCGTTGGGGCGATTAAAACACTGAACAACCTAACATCTGACACAATCTATATAGGACAGACACTAAAGCTACCAACAGCAACAGAAGCAGGAGGAGCATCAACCTTATCTTCCCACTACACGGTGCAATCAGGAGATTCCCTGTCACTCATTGCGAAAAAATACAGCCTGTCTGTAACAGAACTGAAAACGCTCAACAACTTATCATCTGACACGATCTACGTCGGCCAGGTCCTAAAGACTACGAAACAAGCTGAATCAACCACAGCTCAAACGTATACTGTGAAATCAGGAGATTCTTTATCACTCATAGCAAAAAAATCACAATTTAACAGTTCAAGAACTAAAAGCACGTAATAACTTAACATCCGATCTAATTCGTGTGGGGCAAAAATTGGATGTAACAAAGACTGCAACACCGTATGCTCCCGTACCTACGATTGATAGCCTTATCGCAGAAGCAAAGCGTCATATTGGTGTCCCGTATCTTTGGGGAGGCACCACGCCGGCTGGGTTTGATTGCAGTGGGTTCTTGTATTATGTGTCCAACCAAGCTGGTTACAATCTATCGCGCACCAATACAGACGGCTATTATATGATGTCTAAACCAACATCCAGTCCCGTACCAGGAGATCTAGTATTCTTCAAAAATACGTACAAAGCAGGAATCTCTCATCTTGGCATTTACATTGGTAACAATGAGTTCATACATGCGTCAAGCTCTGCAGGTATAACGATTTCATCCCTTTCTAACACGTATTGGGCTCCTCGATTTGACAGCTATCGTAAAATATATTAAGATATTGTTAAGAAAGTTATACCGCTTACAGGTATACCATTTATCCTAAATTCCCTAAAACATATATTGAGCCAAAACCTACTAGGTTTTGGCTCTTTTTCTGTTTTAAAGAGGCTACGTTGTAAAATAAAAGAAAAATCGTTTAAAAGTAATATTTTCCATTCCATCATTTCTTTGACATCATTCGACAAATTTCATAATTGAAAAGAAGGAGTCGTTCTACTGGAGTGAAGAAAAACGAGAATAATGAAAGCGCTATCTAAATAAGTTAACATTATTGTGAGATGGAAATAGATTACAGTGGAAAATTCGACAAATCCACCGATAATAAGGGTAAAAGGTCATTTGGAGTTTCATATAAAGAACAATCACGCGAAACTGTTTTATTGGTATATTAACAGAGTTGAAATAGTGGAAAGAATAGTGAGAAAACTCAAACGGATCAAGTATTCGACATAATACGACAGGTGTTTCAGCCTATAGTAAAATAGTAAAAAAGACTAGATATTTTCCACTCTAGCCCATATAATTAAATACGTGATTCAGCCAAAAAAGTAAAAAAGATAGCCTGCCTTACAAAATTTACAAAACAAAAATAAAAATTTTGTTCTTTATATGATACACTGATACCAGTTTGTTAGACGAAATTAGACAAACCCCTTTAGGAGGAAACCATGGAAGAAACAATTAGCCTACGAGAGTTACTTCAAACCTTACGCAAACGACTACTATTAATTGCACTTATTACATTTTCAGCAGTCTTGATCAGTGGAGTCGTTAGCTTTTTCTTATTAACTCCTATATATCAATCATCTACCCAAATTCTTGTGAATCAAACCAAGTCGAATCAGCAGCAGCAGTTTACCTCACAAGACATACAAACCAATTTACAGTTAATTAATACGTATAACGTCATTATGAAAAGTCCAGCAATACTAGATAAAGTAATTGAAGAGTTAGATCTAAATATGACAACAAGTGCATTAAATTCGAGCTTAACAGTGGGAAGTGAACAAAACTCCCAGGTTGTAAACCTTAATGTACAGCATACGGACCCGGAAATGGCTGCCCTTATTGCGAATAAAGTTGCAGAGGTGTTCCAAGAAGAAATTCCTGACTTAATGAATGTAGATAACGTAAGCATTCTAGCCGAAGCGCAATTAGGAGAAAATCCATCTCCAGTGAAGCCACAGCCCGTTCTGAATATGGCGATTGGTTTTGTCGTAGGCTTAATGGCAGCGATTGGACTAGCCTTCTTACTTGAATTTTTGATAACACTCTTAAGTCTGAACAAGACATTGAAAAGCTACTTGATCTACCAGTTCTTGGAGGAGTCATGATTATCTCTGAGGATGATATGGCAAAGATAGAAGAAAATGAGAGAAATCGACGATACAGAGGTGACAAAGTTGGCGCGTAAAAAGAAGACAACCATGATGGACTCTAGAAGAAAATTAATCTCACAAATTAGTCCAAAATCGCCGATAACCGAGCAGTACAGAACGATCCGAACCAATATTCAATTTTCAGCGGTGGACCAAGAGGTACGTTCCCTACTTGTTACATCTTCCTTCCCAGGAGAAGGGAAATCAACGACTTCAGCAAACCTAGGTGTTGTTTTTGCTCAACAAGGGAAGAAAGTCCTTTTTGTAGACGCAGACTTACGAAAGCCTACAGTACACTATACATTTAATGTGAATAACTTATTTGGACTAACAACCGTCCTAACGAAACAAAAGTCCCTGATTGAAACGGTTCAAGGGACAAAGATTGAAGGTTTAGACGTATTACCTTGTGGACCTATACCTCCAAATCCCGCAGAGCTGCTTGGATCAAGAGGAATGGAAGAGTTTCTAAGAGAAGCCTACGAGACATACGATTTAGTAATCTTTGATACCCCACCAGTCCTAGCCGTTACAGATGCCCAAATCCTTGCCAACCAATGTGATGGTACCATTTTAGTGGTAAGCGCAGGAACAACGGAAATTGAAGGAGCACAAAAAGCAAAAGAACTACTTACATCAGCGAAAGCCAAGCTTCTAGGGGTTGTCCTTAATAATAAGAGTAATAAGAGCACAAATTACTATTATTATTATGGGACAAAATAACACAGGATCCCCTAGTAGACTACTAACTTACTAGGGGTTATTTTTATGATCGACATACACAGCCACATCCTACCAGGAATCGACGATGGTGCTAAAACCATCGAAGACAGCCTAGACATGGCTAGAGTAGCAGCCCGTGAAGGGATCCGAAGTATCATTGCCACACCTCATCATCAGAATGGGCAGTGGAACAATGAAAGAGACAGAATTCTATTAAAAGTAGAAGAAGTCAATCAAGCGATTGTAAAAGAAGGTATAGATGTCAAGATCTTACCAGGTCAGGAAGTTCGCTTATACGGAGAACTACTAGGTGACTTAGCACAAGGTACATTACAAACACTGAACAGTAGTTCTTATCTGTTCATTGAGTTTCCGTCTAGCTCAGTCCCGCGCTATGCGAAACAAATGCTGTTTGATCTACAGCTTCAAGGGATTACACCGGTTATTGTTCATCCAGAGCGTAACGCCGAGTTAATCGAGCGGCCAAGTAAGCTTTATGACTTTGTGAACAATGGTGCGTTGACTCAGGTGACGGCTGCAAGTGTGGCAGGAGCGTTTGGGAAGAAGATTCAGAAGTTTAGTTTTGATTTAGTAAAAGCAAATTTAACTCATTTTGTGGCGTCGGATGCACATAATACGACGACTCGAGGGTTTAAAATGAGTGAAGCGTTTGATCTGATTGAGAAGAAGTTTGGTCCGGATGCTGTGTATTTCTTTAAGGAGAATGCGGAGTTGCTGGTGGATGGTCAGAATGTGATGAAGAATATTCCTGAGAAGATTGAGAAGAAGAAGTTTTTGGGGTTGTTTTAATAGCATTGTCCGGTTGTTTTCCGCGAAAGGTACTCGCTAGGTCTGACCCGGGCGGGAGTTGAGCCTCCTCGGCCTATGGCCTGTGGGGTCTCAACTTTCCCTTCAATCCCGCAGGAGTCTCGCACCTTTCGCTACAAACAACATAAGAAATTAGAAAATCGTAACTTCCACTGAACTATCAATAGAATGATAAGTAACTAAGGTAATGTCTCCTCTACCTTTATCAAGGGAGGCACTCGGTCATGCTGTGGGTCTTTAGGATTAAGACCTTAGACACGAAAGTTGTCGATGGTGGGATGTGAGGGTGGGTTAAATGCCCAAATTTTTTTACAAAAAGGATGCCAGAATATGAATGATTTTAAAGAATTACCCAAATCGGTGAAAAAGACGATACGCTATTTGCAGCAGGATGCTGATTTAGAGCAACTGATGAAAATAGAAAAGATGTTAGTGAAAACAATTAAAATGCAAAAAGACAAACTATCAAAAACTCTTTAAATATGTAAGGAAAGGACCTGACCTTCTCTCTTTTCCTTACATATTTATTTTATCTAAAAAGAAAGGATGTGAAAGCATATGACGTACCAGAGAAGATTAAGCTTATTGCTATTGCTTGACTCTGCTATTGTATTGTTTGCTATTTACGTAAGCTTTTTTATGTTAAATCCTTATGTTGTTCAGTATGATTGGAAGCTGCTTTTAATCAGTTCCCTGTCTCTACTATTGAGTCATCATGTTTTTTGGTTGGATTTATCACCTGTATAACCGTGCATGGAGCTATGCGAGTGTAAGAGAATTGGTTGTTATTGTGAAAGCAGTAACATTCAGTATATTGGCTGCTGGTAGTATTCAGTTTCTCATTCAGCAGGATGTGTATTTCAGGTTATTGGTCATTACGTGGATGCTTCATATTATTTTAATCGGTGGATCTCGTTTTTCATGGAGGATGCTACGAGATTCGTATATTAAGCCTAAAACAGATAAAAAACGTGCGCTAGTTGTCGGGGCAGGGGCTGCAGGAGCAGCTGTTGTGAAGCAGCTACAGCATAGTGAAGATTCTGATTTAGAACCGGTGGCGTTTGTAGATGATGATGTGAAGAAATACAAGCTTCAACTGCACGGCATAAAAGTGGAAGGTACTGTGGCAGATATTGCGGATGTTATTTTTAAACATAATATTGATCAAATCATTATTGCGATTCCTTCGTTAGGAAAGAAAGAGTTGCAGCGCATATATGAAGAGTGCGCGAAGACGAACGCGAAGACGAAGATTCTTCCTTTAATTGAAGATGTGATGACAGGGAAGGTTTCGGTTAGTGAGTTCCGTGATGTAGAAGTAGAGGATTTACTCGGACGTGAGCCCGTAGAACTTGATATTCAATCGATTTCTGAAATGGTTTCTGGGCAAACAGTTTTAGTCACGGGAGCTGGAGGATCAATTGGTTCTGAGATTTGTCGTCAAGTTTCTAAGTTTACACCATCCCAGCTATTATTATTAGGTCATGGTGAGAATAGTATTTATCAGATTGATATGGAGCTACGTAAAGCTTATGGGACTAGATTTGAAATTGTTCCTTTAATTGCAGATATACAAGACCGCGAGCGAATCATGGAAATTATGAGCCTGTATCAGCCACATGTAGTGTATCATGCGGCAGCTCATAAGCATGTGCCGTTAATGGAGTATAATCCACAAGAAGCGGTGAAGAACAATGTGATTGGAACGAAGAATGTCGCAGAGGCAGCGGATATTGCAGGTGTTGGTACGTTTGTGATGGTGTCGACGGATAAAGCGGTGAATCCTACGAATGTGATGGGATCGACAAAGCGGATTGCGGAGATGGTTGTGCAGAACTTGGCTCTTACGAGTCCAACGAGATTTGTGGCAGTGCGATTTGGAAATGTGCTTGGAAGTCGTGGTAGTGTGATTCCTTTGTTTAAGAAGCAAATTCAAGCAGGTGGACCGGTTACGGTAACACATCCTGATATGACGCGATATTTTATGACGATTCCAGAGGCATCAAGATTAGTGTTGCAAGCTGGTGCGTTAGCTCGTGGTGGAGAGATTTTTGTACTAGATATGGGTGAGCCTGTTAAGATTGTGGACCTTGCTCGTAACTTGATCCGTTTATCAGGTTATACAATAGAAGAAATTGGAATTGAGTTTTCTGGAATTCGTCCTGGTGAGAAAATGTATGAGGAGCTTCTTGGTGAGGATGAGGTACACAGTGAAGCGGTGTTTCCTAAGATTTTTGTTGGGAAGAGCGTGCTAGCGGAGTATGAGAAGGTTGTCCAGTTAATTGAAGGATATGAGACGTTTGATCGTGAATATTTGCGTGAGTTTGTGTTAGGGCTTGCGAATCATAGAGAAAAAGAATTGTTAGAAGTTGCGAGATAAAAGGGGAGATGTTTTATGATGAAAGTAAGAAAAGCAATTATTCCAGCGGCAGGACTTGGAACACGCTTCCTTCCTGCTACGAAGGCACAGCCGAAAGAGATGTTACCGATTGTCGATAAGCCAACGATTCAATACATTATTGAAGAAGCGGTCGCTTCTGGAATTGAAGATATTATTATTGTAACAGGTCGCGGGAAGCGTGCGATTGAGGATCATTTTGATAAATCGTATGAGCTAGAAGAGACGCTTGCTAAGAAGGAAAAGTATGAGATTTTAGAAGAGATTCAAGGGATTTCACGCTTAGCAAATATTCACTATATTCGTCAGAAGGAGCCGTTAGGCCTTGGGCATGCGATTTCATGTGCGAGTCGTTTCATTGGGGATGAGCCGTTTGCAGTGTTACTTGGTGATGATATTGTGAAGAGTGACGAAAAACCTTGCTTGAAGCAGTTGATTGATGTGTATAACCGTTTTAATTCTTCCGTTATTGGAGTACAGCAGGTGCCAGAGGAAGAGGTTTCGAAGTATGGTGTGATTTCGATTGGAAACGGTGAGATTGATGATCGTGTGTTTCATGTGGATACGTTAGTAGAGAAGCCGAAGAGAGAAGAGGCGCCTTCTAATTATGCGATTATGGGTCGTTATGTGTTAAGACCGGAGATTTTTGAGATCTTGGAGAACCAGACAGCTGGTGCTGGTGGAGAGATTCAGTTGACGGATGCGATTAAGACGTTGAATGAGCAGCAGATGGTTGTTGGGTATGAGTTTAGTGGTGAGCGGTATGATGTTGGGGATAAGTTTGGGTTTATTAAGGCGACGGTGGAGTTTGCGCTTGGGAGACCGGAGTTGAAGGAGCAGGTTGTTAGTTATTTGGCGGAGTTGGTTGAGGGGAGTAGGGTGAGGTAGGTTGTAGAGTTTGGGAGGAGTTTGATTGCCTCCTCTTGCGAGGAGGGGTTGGTTCCTTTTTGATTTGGATTTGGTTCCTCTTTCAAGGAACTGGGTTGGTTTTTGACATCATGGGATATGCTGATGCTTAGATTAAGTTATTGGAGGGGTTTTGTGATGTTGAGATATTTGAAAAATGAGCGTGGATTGACGTTAATTGAGTTGCTTGCAGCTGTGGCAATACTTGGGGTCCTTTCAGCTATTGCGGTGGTTTCATATTTTGGGATTAAAGAGAATACTGAGCGTGATGTTTGTGACGCTAATTTGTTGCAACTGGAGAAAGATTATGGGCGGCATTTGGTTCTGGAAGAGTTGGATCATTCGGATGGTTTGTTTGGACAGTTTTTGGTTGGGTATGATGAGATTTGTCCTATTGGTGGGGTGGTGAGTTATGTTGATGGGCATGTTGAGTGTAGTGAGCATGGGGAGAGTGAGGAAGATGATGGTGGGGGAGTGCCGATACTTTGAGGATGGGGATCCCTACGGGATTGGTTGGTGAGGTGGAACTGACTATCGTGAATAGATGACATGCTGAAAGCCTTGTGGGATAAGGGTCTGAGGTGTTTTTAGTGAGATTTATAGATTGATTGAATGGTATATATAATAGGAAGAAACTCGTTTTTGAGTGTTTATGAGGTGAATATCTATTTCGTATTTATTAGGTAGATTGAATAGATATTACGAGGTGTGTATCGGATATAGATAAAACACAATATGTAGTATTAAATTCCGTTGAAAATTATAAAACAAACACTATATATTGATTTTATCTATTTTATATAATCACCTGATGGTTCTATTTTGCGTAAATGTGTTACATATAGGTAACGAGGTGACTATCAGTAGTAGATTACAATTTTAGTGGTTTAGTAGTTAGTTGGAATGTAAGAACAACAGATTCTAATTAAGTCCTAATCTACTAAAGACTAATTTTAAGGAGTGTTGCTATATGTATATGAAGGTTAAAAGATTGATAGATATCATTCTTTCTTTAATTGGACTTATTGTTTTATCTCCCATTTTTTTAATTCTAATTATTGCTATTAAGATTGATTCAAGAGGGCCAGTACTGTTTAAGCAAAAGCGTGTAGGAATTAACAAGACACATTTCAATATATTGAAATTCCGTACCATGAGAATCGATACACCGAAAGACACTCCAACTCACCTATTAGGTAACCCAGAGCAGTACATCACAAAAATGGGTAAATTCCTGAGAAGAACCTCACTTGATGAGCTTCCGCAAATATGGAATATTTTTGTGGGGCAGATGAGTATTATTGGGCCAAGGCCTGCACTATGGAATCAATATGATCTAATTGCAGAACGGGATAAGTATGATGCTAATGATGTACCACCTGGATTAACTGGCTGGGCACAGATTAATGGTAGAGACGAGCTTCCTATTGAAGTGAAAGCGAAGTTGGATGGGGAGTATGTTGAGAGAATTAGTCTTTGGATGGATGTTAAGTGCTTCTTTGGAACAATCGTAAGTGTTGTTAAAAGCGACGGGGTTGTTGAAGGTGGAACAGGAGCTAAGAAGGAAGTTGCTAGTACCAATACAACGAGCTCTTCTGGTAAGTAAATATAATAATAGAGGTGTAGTAAATGTTACTAGTTACAGGAATTACTGGTCATACCGGAAGTTATTTTTTACAAGAACTTATTGATAATAAATATAATAATCCAATTCGCTGCATAGTTAGGGAGACTTCTGATACTTCATTGATAGATAAAAGCGGTTTAAATATAGAAAAGGTAGTTGGAGATTTAGGTGATCAAGAATTCATGAATAATGCTATGGATGGTATTGATACGGTAATGCATATTGGAACGATTTTTTATTCTTCAATTCTGATTAAGGCTGCTTTGGAAAAAGATATAAAAAAGCAATTTTAGTCCACACTACTGGGATTTACTCTAAGTTTAAAAGTGCATCTGAGGAATATCAAAATATTGAATCAGATATAAAAAAATTAGTTAATGAAAATTCTTCTCCAATTAACTTAACATTTTTACGCCCTACTATGATATATGGTGACTTGTGTGATCTTAATATGAGTAAGTTCATTAAGATGGTCGATAAATTGAGGTATTTCCCAGTAATAAACCAAGGGAAGGGGCTAATTCAGCCAGTTAACGCTAGAGATCTTGGAAAAGCACTGTACCATGTGTTGATTTCTGAGAATATTAAAAATGGGGATTATATCTTATCTGGAGAAAAACCTATAACAATGCTTCAAGCTTTTAAGTTGATTAGTATGAATCTGGGAAAGAAAACAACTTTCATCAGTTTTCCAATTGAATTTGGGGTATTCTTAGCCCGGTGCATGAAGGTATTTACAATTGGGAGAGTTGACTATGTAGAAAAGGTGCAAAGAATGGGAGAAGACAGAAGTTTTCCTCATGATGCAGCAACAGGTGATTTTGGATATAGTCCTAGTCCATTTGATAAAGGAATTAAAAAAGAAGTAGAGCAGTACTTAAATAAAAAGGTGAACAAAAATAAGGAGAATAGTGTATGAAAGTAATGTATTTAACGGCAGAAGGTTTTGATACACCAAATCCTAATAACCAATTAGCAATGACCATGATAGATGATTTCTTGAATGCTGGGATTGAGGTTTATATGGTTGCCAGTCATAGAAAAGGAATAAATCCTGATATACCAAAAGTTTTGCAAAATAGAAAGGGTTTTTCCTATGACATAGTTGATAGACCAGTTGTTGATAAAACTAATTTTATAAAGAGATATCTTGAAGAAATGACATATGCATTTAAAGCTATGAATCAGTGGAAAAAGCATAAAAAAGATGTTGATATTGTTCTATTGCAATCTAGCCCAACTATCTTATTTTCTATAACTCTCTTGAAACTATTGCTTCGTAAGCCTATTGTATATAGCGTTTTTGATGTATTCCCTGGTAGTGCCTATGATATTGGGGTTATAAAAATAAAGTTATTTATAAAATTTTAGAAATACTACAGAAACCCGTATATAAGATGAGTACAAAGATAGTTGTTGCCGGGGATGATATGAAGACAAAAGTTCAAAATTTTAAAATAACTCCAGACAAAGTACATGTTATTCCAAATTGGTATGATGATAAATCGGTAATTGAAGTCCCAATCGAAGAGAACCAGTTTATTAAGAAGTATAAAATTGATACCAGTAAATTCTATGTTCAGTTTGCTGGTACAATAGGATATGTTTTGGACTATAAAATGATACTTCAAGTTGCTTGCCTCTTAAAAGAAGAGACAGATATAGTATTTCAAATTATTGGAGATGGAAATACTAAAGAGCAATTTGTGGCTGAAGCTAGGGAAAAAGGGTTAACCAATATTACTTTCTATCCACTTCAACCTCTTGAGATTGTTCCAGATGTGTATAGTGCATGTTCAGTTTGTCTGATTCCTTTAAAAAGAGGTGTCATAGGTACTGGTTTCCCTAGTAAGTCAACATTGCTTATGGCATGTAGAAGGGTAGTTTTAAACTCAGTTGAGGAAACAAGTGATTATTATGAGATGTTTAATAAAAATGATATTGGAGTTTCAGTATCAAATAGTTCACCTGAAAAAGTAGCAGAAGCTATAAAATATCTATACACTAATCCCCAAAGAATTAACGAAATGGCAGAGAAAGCAAAGGTATATGGCGAAAAACATTTTTCTAGGAAAGTAAATACTATTAAATTTATTGATCTTTTTAAAGAAATAAATTCAACTAAAGTTAAAAATAAACTTGAAAGTACAATTAACTTAAAATCTATTAAAAAAGGGTGAAATATATGTTTGAAAATAAAACTTTAATGATAACAGGTGGCACAGGTTCTTTTGGAAATGTAGTTTTAGAGCGTTTTTTAAATACAGGAATAAAAGAAATACGAGTTTTCTCTAGAGATGAAAAAAAGCAAGATGATATGCGCCGCCATTATAAGAGCGAAAAAATAAAATATTATATTGGTGATGTTCGTAACACAGGAAGTCTTAAAAATGCAATGCATGGAGTTGATTATATATTTCATGCAGCAGCACTTAAACAAGTTCCCTCTTGTGAATTTTTTCCTTTAGAAGCTGTGAAAACAAATGTAATAGGTACCGAAAATTTATTAACAGCTGCAATAGAGGCTGGTGTTAAAAAGGTGATCTGTCTTTCTACAGATAAAGCAGCTTATCCTGTCAATGCTATGGGAATATCAAAGGCAATGATGGAGAAAACATTCGTGGCTAAATCAAGGACGGTTTCCCCTGATAGTACTCTTATTTGTGGAACACGTTATGGTAATGTAATGGCTTCAAGAGGATCTGTTATACCATTATTCGTTGAACAGATAAAATCAGGCCAAGCCTTGACAGTTACTGACCCATACATGACCCGTTTTATTATGAGCCTTGATGAGGCTGTGGATTTGGTTTTATATGCATTTGAGAATGCTGAGACAGGTGATATTATGGTTCAAAAATCTCCAGCTTCCTATATTATGGATATTGCTAAAGCCTTAAAGGAGATATTTCGTAGTGATAATGAAATAAATATTATCGGTACACGTCATGGTGAGAAAATGTATGAGGTTTTGCTGACAAAAGAAGAGGCTGCTAAGGCAATCGACATGGGGAACTTCTATAGGGTTCCAGCAGATAATCGAGACCTTAACTACGGCAAATACCTTGAAGAAGGATCAGCGGCTATAACTCTTACTGATGAATATAATTCTAATAATACTAAGATTCTTACTGTTGAAGAAATTAAAGAACGACTCCTTAGTCTTGAATATATTCAAGACGAACTTCGTGAGTGGAGCGGGGTTGAAAGAGTATGAGAGTGTTAGTTTTAGGAGCGACAGGGATGGCTGGACATACAATCGCTATTTATCTTCAAGAGCAGGGGCATAATGTAACTGCTTTTACTAGAACTAATTTTCCTTATTGTGGAAACATAATAGGTGATGCTACAGATAAAGGTAACATCTTGTCTGCATTAAATGATGAGAAGTATGATGTAGTGATAAATTGCATTGGTGTCTTGAACCAAGATTGCGAAAGAGAGCCGTCAAGGGCAGTATATTTAAATAGTTATCTACCACATTTTATTGCGGATTCATTGAAGGGTTCAAATACAAAATTAATCCATATGAGTACCGACTGTGTGTTTTCTGGGAATAATGGACCGTACGACGAGAATAGTTTTCGAGATGGAGAAACGTTTTACGATAGAACTAAGGCCTTGGGTGAAGTATCAGATGATCGGAATTTAACTTTTCGTAATTCAATTGTGGGTCCTGATATGAATGAAAAGGGAATTGGTTTGTTAAATTGGTTTATGAAACAGGAAGGAATAATAAACGGTTATACTAAGGCTATATGGACAGGAGTTACAACTCTAACTCTTGCAAAAGCTATGGAACATGCGATACAAGAGGACCTAACTGGGATATACAACCTTGTAAACAACACCAGTATATCAAAATTTGATTTGCTAGGACTTTTCAATAAACATTTGAGGGGTAACGATGTAGTTATTAGACAGAGTGAGGCTATAAACTTAGATAAATCCCTTATTAATAATAGAATGGACTTTTCTTTTATTGTTCCAAGCTATGAACAAATGATAGTAGAGATGAAAGAGTGGATTTACCAACACAAAGAATTATACCCACATTATTAATAATTTCGGGAAGAGAAGTTATCGCTTTTAGAGAAAAGCAGATGTGGCAGCGATTTTAATAATTATGAATAAGTAATAAGATTATCTAAATGCAATAGAGTGTCTGGTGTTTAGAATTGCTTTGGTAGTTAGTCGGAGTAATGATGTTGCTATAAAAGTAGTGAAATAAATATGTGCAGATGTATATAACCATAAATGCATCTAAACTTAATTGGGCTTAGGTAATGTGTTTTAAATGTTAGACCTAGTAACAGCAATAAGTATGGGGTCTAAAATATGTAAAAATATAAATATAATCCAAAGGAATGAGTGAGTGAGAGCTATGCAAGGTGTTCCTAAATTTGATATTTCAGTAATAATACCTATGTACAATGCAGAAACCTGGATCAAGCAATGTTTAGAAAGTGTATTATGCCAAAAAAACGTATCTTTTGAAATAATAATAGTGAACGACGGATCTACTGATACCAGCCCAAGCATAGCAGATGATTACGCAGAGAAATTCAGCCAAATCCAGGTTATTCATAAGAAGAATGGTGGGGTATCTAGCGCAAGAAACGCTGGGCTTGAAAATTCACACGGGAATTATGTCTTCTTTTTGGATATAGACGATGCAATAAGCAATAATGCACTTCAATCATTACTGGAGTTTGCAGAAGAGCAAAGTGCAGATGTTAGTGAGTGCAAATACATGTTTAGTCAGAAAGAAAGAACAAACTATGAAGGTGTTGCAGAAGTATTCTATGGTGAGAATAAGATTAATTATTTTCATAAAGGAAAAGTAGGATATTGTGCAGGGAAGCTTATTCGAAGGGCACTAATTGAAGATAATAATTTGCGATTTGATGAAAATATGAGTTATGGAGAAGATAGAAACTTTTTTTACGAGTGTTGTCGTTTGCGGATGTTTGTTGTATAAACAAGGCATGTATTTATTTTGTTAATGGCGACAATTCTAATTCCTTATCTAAAAGACACATAATCGACTTTCCTTACTACAGTAATCAAGTTCTAGAGGCTACACATAGTTTTTTAAACAGTTGCCCACTAAGCAAAGAGAAAATTGCGGACTTATATCGTCAAACAAAAGTTCGGCTACTTCAAACATTCTTAAATAACTTATATAGGAAAGATTCATATCTTAAATCCGACCATAGAATAGTTATCATAGAAACATACATTTCTGAAAATGATGAAGTTATAAAATCTATTAGGGCAAATGATAGTTTAAATCTATATAGTAGAATTCTTAATTTTGTAATCAAAACTAAAAAACCCAGGTTAATAGATGTTACTTTTTGGTGTAAAACTTTTATGGTTAGAATGCTTCCAAGAAGGCACTGATTCAGTGTTAATAATAATTCGCACTTTGTGAAGGTTAGGTGAATATGGAAAATAAGCTACAAAAAAATAATGTAATAACTATTCTATTTTCAATTTTTATACCTTTAATCCCAATTCTTGAGTATTATAACAGTCCCTTAAGTATGTTTAATATGGCTATGTTTCTTATAATCTTTTTCTTTGTTATATTCGTGTTTAATCCTAGCGGTAAGATTAGAATTATTACTCCAATAATACTATTTATAGCCTTTATAACGATTAATATTCTGGTCTCATTTAAAGTCCAGGGCATAGAAATTAGTAATACTAGTATACTATCATGGGGAAGAACATCCTTTTGGCTTCTTACAATATTTATACTCGGGAGCCAATATTTAATAAAGATATTGGCTTTAAAACGTTAAAGGTTATATTATATATATCTGTATTTATGATGATAATACAACATACTTTTTATTATTTTCTAGGAATACAAATACCTGCAACTTTCCCTTTTTTATTTAGAGAAGAAGGGTATTATGACAAAGTAATATCGTCATTTTATAGACCTTCAGGTTTATACATGGAACCTTCACAATTTGCAATGTCTGCGATATTATATCTGACATATGCTTTATTTGGTGAATATAAACCAAAAAATGTTATTGGAATGTGCCTTGGACAAGCGTATTTGTAATTTCCTTTGGAATGATACTTTCTACCTCTGGGCAAGGCTATCTTTTTCTAGGGATTGTTTTTTTGATGTGGTATTGTGCAAACTTTGTTTTTAGAATTTATAGAAAAAGAATTGGTATAGGCATCTTAGTAGGAATGGTAGCTGTTTGTACTTTATTGTTTAGCTTTGGGTTACCCGTAGTACAAAATACATTAAATCGTGTTTTGGATGGAGGAAACATAGGTGGCGAAGCATTGGCAGGAAGAATTGGTACAAGTGTATATTTTACGTCATTGCCCGAAAATATGAAATGGATTGGTATAGGTTACGGAAGTGGAGAGTCATCTCTTTATATGAGTAGTTTCTATAGATTCTTATATGAATGTGGTTACTTTTCAGTACTTATCTTAGGAATTCTGTTAGTTTCGGCCTTTCGTAGAGGAAGTCGGTACATTAAATTTTTTGTAATTATTCTAGCAATTATGACCTATTTTTCGAGCCCGTTTACTGCAGCATATCTAAGCTTCTTCTTTGCGTTCCTCTATGCTTACAATAATAAGCAAAAATTAGAATTTGAAAAATAGATTAATAAGATATAATCGAACTGAACAACTGTTTATGTTTATATATGTAAGTATTATAAAGAACACTTTGATTCCATGATCAAAGATTATTTGGAGGATATATGGATGGATTATTTATTGAGTATAGTTATCCCAACAAAAAATCGTTTTAACTATTTAATAGAATGTTTAAGTGCAATTATTGACATTGGATCCGATAAAATAGAGATTGTGGTTCAAGATAATTCTGACAATATGGAAGTTGAGGAATATATAAGGACGTTAAATTGGCCACATATTAAATATTTTTATGAAAGTAAAAAGTTATCCCAGACTGGAAATAGTGAACTTGCAGTGGAGCATTCAACGGGTAAGTATGTTTGCTATATTGGGGACGATGATGCAGTTGCAACACAGTTAATTGAAGTTGTGAAGTTAATGGAGAAGTATTCTATAGATGCTTGTACATTTGATGTTGCAACATATAACTGGCCAGATGTTATTGCTCATAACCCTAAGATTATTCCTTTCAGATTTAATAAAAGTGATGTCAGAATTAAAAAGATAGATTCTAAACAGGTCCTTAGTCGCTATTTATCGAATGGTATGCAAGAAATAAAGTTACTTCCAAGGGTATATCATGGAATTTTATCAAAGGAAATATTAGAGGAAATAAAAACGAGAACGGGGAGTTATTTTCCGGGACCTAGTCCTGATATGGCTAATGCTACTGCGGCGTCTTTAATAGTGAGGAAATTTTTTAAGATTGGATACCCATTAATAATTGATGGGAAAAGCTATAAAAGTGCAGGTGGAATGGGATTAAGAGGCGCTCATACTGGAAAACTGACTGGAGTATCTCAATTATCAGATGATGTGGAAGCAAACTGGAATGCACGGATTCCTAAACTATGGCTTGGACGGACAATTTGGCCCGAATCCTGTATAAAAGCTTTAGAGGCCATGCAAGAAACCGAGTATATTAACAAAATGAATTGGCATGCAATATATGCACGGATTCTTTTACGGAATTCTGAGTATGCAAATGAGGTTAGAGAACATCTTCATACTATAAATGATTATATCAAAGTTGGTTTTGTTTGTTTGGAGAGAATGTATAAATACGCTTACGCTATATTACAAGGGAAAATAAAAAGGTTGCTGAAAACTGAGTACGTTTGTAATGAAACAATTACAATATCACAGGCTATTAAAATTACAGAAAAATCTTTTTGTAAAGAAGAAATAATTAAAAAAAGTTAGAAAGTGAATTTAAGACATATGTTTAATATCTAGAACATTTAGTGAGGTTAATATAGTGGGAAATCAGCTTGGAAAAAATACAGTAGCAAATTTGGTATCTAGAACTTGGACGATGACATCATCATTCCTTTTTTATTCCAGTGTATATTGGTTTGCTTGGGATAGAAGCATATAGTCTTATAACTTATTTTATCACAATGCAAATTGTACTTAATCTTCTAAGTGTGGGTTTATCCAAGACGCTACGAAAAGAATTTGCTTCAGGTGGAGATAGCGATGGTGAAAAGAGTAGAAAATACAAGCTTCTAAAATCTGCAGAATTTATATATATAATTATTGCAGTGTTAATCATCGGTGCTTGTTTTTTAGCTTCTGATTATATTGCTTATAATTGGTTAAATATCCATTCGATTAATAAAGATACAGTGTCATTAACCATTAAGTTAATGGGAGCCAGTATTGCAATTCAGCTTTTGGCAAATTTATTTTCAGGATGTTTATTTGGATTGGAGTACCAAGTAAAAGCTAATGTATTTCAGGTGTGTTGGTCTGCTGCCAAAAGTATTGGTGTAATTGGTGTGCTAATCTACGTTTCAAATGATATAAGAGCCTTCTATATCTGGTATCTTGCAATTGATATAATCTATTATATGGTATTAAGGAGAACAGTTATTAAATATTTGAAATCCGATGAAATTTTAGATTGGAATATAAAGGATTTAGTTGTTCTGAAGAGTGTGTGGAGATATGCAATCGGACTAGGAATAATTGCTATTGGTTACACGATAAATACCCAAGTTGATAAGATTATTATTAGTAAACATTTACCTCTAACTGCAGGAGGTGCATACAATACAACTTTTACTTTGGCAACATTAACCACTTTTATTCCCACAGCTATTGGAACTGCAGCGTTTTCAAGATTTGCATATTATAATTCAGTAGGCTTATATGTTAAACAAAAAGAGCTTTTTTATCGTATAAATAAATTTTCAAGTATCTGTATTACCGCAATGGCTGCATATATTGCGGTTTTTGCATTTGAACTTCTCTACGTTTGGACAGGGAGTTCAGAAATTGCGGAATTAATGGGTTATGCAGCATTCTTTTTTGGTGATTGGATTCTCACTAAATGCAATCCAACAAATAGCATATGAGTATCTACTTGCAAGTGGAATAACAAAAATAAACACTATACAAACTCTTGCAAATATTCCATATGTACTAATTATAACACCGATATTCATTAAAAATTTTGGGTTACTAGGTGCAGCTATATCTTTTCTTATTCAAATGACGATTTCCGCTTTTGTATATCTATACGTATTCAATAAAGTAAGTCTAAAAGGTAGTCCATTATGGATCATAAAGGATATTCTAAGTCCATTATCTATATCTATAATTATAGCTTTTTTAACTAAGTCGCTTGCTAATTTAATTGGCTTTAGTATATATGAAACACTTATAGTGGCAATAATGATGGGAATTATTACACTTTTTATTCTATTCTTATTGTTTGACTACAATAATTTAGTGTCAACTTTAAAAACTATTCTAAAAAGATTCAAAGACGAAGAATATAGCATATATTTTCATAAGGTTTTAAAGTTAATACATTATTATATTTGAAGATATAGATTAGGAGAACAGTTTTAGGAAGCTTTTATATGACGGGAGGTTATCTCTTTGAAAAGGGAAAAATTAAAGATATGTTTCATTTCTGCTGCGGGAGGCCATTTAGAGCAAATAAAGCAGCTAGACAAGGTAACCAAAGAGTATGATTATTACTATGTTATTAATGATACAGAATCGACTAGGCATTTACAAAAAAAAGAAATATTTAGTCAGCGGTCCAAGTAATAGAAGTAAAGTTTATAGATTAATAGAATGCTTTAAAATGGTATTTGAACAGTTTATTATTTTTGTCAAGGAATATCCTGATGTGATCGTTACAACTGGAGCAGGGTTTGTAATACCAACATGTGTTTTTGCTAGACTATTTCGCAAAAAGGTTATATATATTGAAACGTTTGCTAAAATGAATGAACCTAGTAAAGCTGGGGTTTTCATTTATAAGTATAATATAGCTAACTTATTTCTAGTACAGCATAAAAAGTGTTTGGAGTACTACCCGAAGGCAGTATATGGAGGATGGATATATTGAAAGTATTCGTAGCAACAGGAACGGGTAAAGAGTATAATTTTTAAGGTTATTGAAAATTATTGATGAGTTTTGTGATGAAGGAATTTTAAAAGGTGAGGATGTTCTTTTTCAATGCGTTGATAATTATACCCCACGAAATTATAAAAAGTTTACGCTTATTTCAGATGACGATTTTAAAAAAATATTAAATGAAGCTGATGTTGTGGTAGCTCATGCGGGTACCGGTACTGTGACTTCTACGTTAAAGCTGCAGAAAAAATTAATATTGTTTCCTAGGCTCGTGGAGTATGGGGAACATGGGGATAATCACCAGTTAGATTTGTGTAACTTATTTGAGTCACAGAATTATGTAATGGTTGCTAAAAATAAAGAAGAATTAAAAAGTTGTTTGTTGGGAATTAGCTCCTTCAATCCAAAACCGTTTATTTCAAATAATGATAATATAAATGAAATTATCCTGAATTATTTGAAAACTATTTGATTAAAGAATGATATTCTTAAATGAAGCTAGTATGGCTTCATGGAAACACCTTAGGTAAGTTTATATAGATTATAGGTTTGGTACAGTTGGAATTTCAGAATTAAAATTGAAATAGAATAGTAATAAGTCGACTTATCAAAGCCATTTGATGTTAAACAATATGGAAGAGGTAATAATCAAATGAAAATTACGATAGCTGGAACAGGTTATGTTGGTTTATCAAATGCAGTGTTATTAGCTCAACATAACAAAGTCATAGCCCTAGATATTATTCAAGAAAAAGTAGATATGATAAATAATAAAAGGTCTCCTATAATAGATAATGAGATTGAAGAATTCTTAGCAACAAAAGAATTAAATTTAACTGCAACAACGGACAATTATAAAGCATTTAAGGATGCCGAATATGTAATCATATCAACACCTACAAATTATGATCCTAGAAAAAAATTAATTTTAATACTAGAACTGTTGAAGCTGTTATTGCTAACGTTTTATCTATTAACCCGGATGCAGTAATGGTTATTAAGTCTACAGTACCGGTAGGTTATACAGAAGCAGTACGAGAAAAATTTGAGACCGAAAATATTATTTTTTCACCTGAATTTTTGAGAGAAGGCAAGGCGTTATATGATAACCTTTATCCTTCAAGAATTATTGTTGGGGAACAGTCTGAAAGAGCAAAAGTTTTTGCTGAATTATTAGTTGAAGGTGCACTTAAAGAAAATATTGAAGTCTTATTTACCAATTCAACAGAAGCTGAAGCTATTAAATTATTTGCTAATACTTATCTAGCAATGAGAGTTGCTTTCTTTAATGAGTTAGACTCTTATGCGGAGGTAAGAGGGTTAGATGCTAAACAAATTATCGACGGTGTTGGGTTAGACCCTCGGATAGGTACACACTACAATAATCCTTCCTTTGGATACGGTGGTTATTGCCTTCCTAAAGATACAAAGCAGTTACTAGCTAATTATGAAGATGTTCCAAATAATATCATGGCAGCAATAGTAGATGCCAACAGAACAAGGAAAGATCATGTTGCTGAAATGATTATCAAAAGGAAGCCTAGAGTTGTAGGAATCTATCGTCTTACGATGAAAATGGACTCTGACAACTTTAGGCAGTCAGCTATTCAAGGGGTTATGAAGCGCATAAAAGCAAAAGGAATTGAAGTTGTTGTGTACGAGCCAGCACTTCAAGATGGTACATTCTATAATTCTAGAGTGATTAATGACTTCGAAGAATTTAAGAGAGTATCAGATGTTATTGTTGCCAATCGATTATCTGATGATTTACGTGAAGTAGAGGATAAGGTATATACTAGGGATTTATTTAGTAGGGATTAGGTGAAATTATAATTACCCGCTGGGCATAATGCTCGGCGGGTATATTTGTCATGTTTAAATTTTTTTTATCCATTTAATATCTGTTCGTCGATAATTTTGCCCTCTTCTAAATTTATAAGCATAGCAGTGACTTTTAGCCGTAATAATTTAGGAGGGTATTTAAGTACTATCTCATATATTTTTTCATCACTTACTGCTATTGTATATTTGCTAATATCATCTTTATCATATACAGCTAATCTACCGTACGTTCTCCATAATGTTTCTCGTGCACGCATATCGTATCTAAAATGTCTGTCATTGTCTTCCCGTATACGAAAATATCTATAATCGATATGCCACTCTTTTTTCCCTTTCTTTGCTACTATGTCTCCAATAGTAGGACCTCTTCTTGTATATTCGACTCCCCAACCGTCCATAATTAATTTAGGTGTAACTATTTCAATAAATCGTTCTTCCGCTTCTCTATGTTCAGACATAAAGTTAGCATTTGAACTGATATATCCTGCTTTATCCATAAGTTCTTCATAAGAAATTTCTAGAATCGGAGCAATGGCTCTTAATACGTCAGGTGAGATTTTTTGCCTTCCGCCAGTTTCGATCCTGCTAATCTCTGCATTACTTACTCCTGATTTTTCAGCAAGTTCCCTTTGAGATATGGACTTTTCTTTTCTTAATTGTTTCAAATACTCACCAAAGCTCATTTATAACCCTCCATTTCAATTTCATTATACATAAAATGCTACCAAATGGCAACACTTATTCGCGATATTGATTGACGTGTGGTAAATCAAGGTGTTAGAATTGGCCTATGTTACCAAATGTAAAACAAAAAGAGGTGAAACAACCATGCGACTTAATGTTGAGTATCTTCAAGAGATTTTGAAGCAAAAACAGTGGTCTGAGAGGCAATTCGCTTTAAAAGCTGGCTTATCCCCTGCAACAGTTTCACGCATACTAAGTAAAAAAAGAGGTGCAGGAGCAAAAGCTATTGGTGCAATTCGCAAAGCTTTGCCTGAGGAATCACTGGATAAGTTATTTTTTTTGGAATAAGTGTTACCGAACGTAACAGTTTATAGTCAATAAATTGTTACCTGTTGAATATAGTCAATACAAACAAAAGGTGGTTTTTATAATGAAAATTGAAATTGATGTTAAAGGCTTAGACGGTGTTGTGTCAGCCATCAATAATTTTGCAAATGTATTGAGAACAAAAAGTTCACCAACAGAAATTAATTCTGTGAAGGAAGTAGCGCCAGCCAAACAACATGAAAAGGAAAATGCCAAGCCTAAGGCAACCAAAAACGTTACCACTCTGGAAAAGGTTAGAGCCAAACTCGCTTCATTATCACAAGACGGAAAACAAGCCGAGGTGAAAGCTCTTATCACCGAATTTGGTGCAAAGAAACTTAGTGATATTCCTACTGGAAAATATGTAGAGTTACTCAAGAAAGCGGAGGAACTGTAATGTTACAACACGCATTGCTTTCTGCATCTGGTGCACATAGATGGATGGTTTGTACCATGTCTCCAAGGTTGGAGGAGTCTATGGAAGAGGAAACATCAGTCTATGCTCAGGAAGGAAGTCTGGCTCATGAGCTAGCAGAGCTTAAGGTTGCTAAGGAAGTAGGGCTTATTTCAAGACAAAAGTATACAAGGAAGTTAAAACAGATTCGCTCGGATCCACTCTATACGGAAGAAATGGACAAGGCAACAAACTTGCACAAAGATTTTTGCATCGAGCGGTTTAATGAAGCGAAAGCAGTCACAAAGGATGCAGTGATTATGCTCGAACAACGCTTGGATTACAGTCCATGGGTTCCAGAAGGTTTTGGTACATCCGATGCGACGATTATCAGTCAGAAGACGTTAGAAATTATCGACCTTAAATATGGAAAAGGGATTGCGGTCAGTGCTTATGAGAATACGCAAATGAAGCTGTACGCTCTTGGTGCTATAAACCAATTTGGTTTCTTATATGATGATCTTGAAACCATTCATATGACAATCAGTCAGCCGAGACTCGATAGTATTTCTTCATTTGAAATGTCAGTGAATGATCTGCTTGAATGGGCGGATACGGTTGTAAAGCCAAAAGCAGAACTAGCTTTCAGAGGTGAGGGTGATTTTATCGCTGGCGACCACTGCAGGTTCTGCAAGGTGAAATCAACATGCAGAGCGAGGGCAGAAGAAAATCTGAAACTAGCTTGCATGGATTTTCAAAAACCACCTCTTCTATCTGATGAAGAAGTGGTAGAAGTACTAAATACCATTGATCAACTTGTTAGCTGGGCAAAAGATGTTCAGGAATTTGCCTTAACGAAGGCGATAAGTGAAAACAAGCTGTGGCCGCGAATGAAGTTGGTGGRAGGTAGAGGAAGCAGAAAATATGCCGATGAAGAAGCAGTGCTTCAAGCTCTTACTGATGCAGGATATGACCATGATTTAATTTACAAAAAGACATTAAACACAATTACCACACTTGAAAAAGAGCTTGGTAAAAAGACGTTTAATGAGTTGCTTGGACCACTTGTTACCAAAGCACCGGGAAAAATTAAGCTGGTTCCCGAACAAGATAAGCGACCAGAAATAAAAGCATCACCAGCAGTAGATTTTCAATAATGAGGAGGAAATAATAATGGTAAAGATTACGATTGGTACAAAAGAAAACCCGGTAAGATTCAGCTATGCGAATGTGCATCAGCCAGTAAGTGTTAATGGAAGTGACTTGAAGTATTCATTGAGTATTATCATCTCAAAATCGGACAAGAAGACGATTAAAAAAATCAATGATGCTATCCAAAAAGCAACTCAAGAAAATAAGGATAAGTTCGGAGGTAAGGTGCCATCCAACTTAAAAACTCCACTTCGTGATGGAGATGTAGACAGAGAAGATGATGATGCATATACAGATGCCTACTTCATTAACGCTAACAGTAAGATTAAGCCTGGTATCGTGGATGCAGATTTAAATCCAATGATCGATCAAAGTGAATTTTACTCTGGTTGCTATGGTCGAGTAAGTTTAACGTTTTATGGGTTTAATGTAAATGGAAACCGTGGAATTGCAGCAGGATTACAAAATGTCATGAAAACAGAAGATGGAGAACCTTTAGGTGGTCGAAGCAGTGCTGAAAACGACTTCTCAGATGAAGAAGGCGACGACATCTTAGGTTGATGAGATGAAAACATTAATCATCGATATAGAAACATACAGTAAGGTGGACCTCGTAAAATGCGGGGTCTACGCCTACAGTGAATCAGCGGATTTTGAAATTCTTCTCTTTGCCTATGCTGTTGACGACGAAGAGGTGGAGATTGTTGACTTGGCTTCTGGTGAGAAGATACCAGCCAACATTTTAAAAGCTATGATAGATCCAACTGTTATAAAGACAGCATATAATGCTAATTTTGAGCGGACTTGTTTAGCCAAACACTTTCAAATACCAATGCCACCGGAACAATGGCGGTGCACGTCTGTCCATGCATTGATGCTTGGTTTGCCAGGATATCTTGATGGCGTGGCAAAATGCTTGAAGTTACAGGGTCAAAAAATGAAAGAAGGTAAAGCCTTAATTCGATATTTTTCAATACCTTGTAAACCTACAAAAGTAAATGGTGGAAGGACTCGGAATTTACCGAAACATGATCCAGCCAGGTGGGATACCTTTAAGGATTACTGCAAACAGGACGTTGAGGTGGAAAGGGAAATACGGAAGAAGCTCGAAGTGTTCCCTTTACCTACAATGGAACAAGAGTTGTGGGAGTTAGATCAGAAGATTAATGATGAAGGTGTCGTTATCGATACGAACCTAGTAAATCATGCAATTAAAGCGGATAAAGCTTTCCAAGACGAACTCATCGAAGAAGCTGTGCGTTTAACAGGACTCGAGAATCCGAATAGTCCAGCGCAGTTAAAAGGGTGGTTGTTGAAGCAAGGATTAGAAGTCGATAGCCTTGCAAAGAAGAATGTTGAAGCACTGATGAGTGAAGTGGAAAATCCTGAAGTTAAGAGGCTGTTGGAATTGAGACGAGCAATGTCCAAAACATCAGTGAAAAAGTATGAAGCAATGGAACGTTCTGTTGGTTCGGACCAACGGGTCAGAGGGTTGTTACAATTTTATGGAGCAAGTAGGACAGGCCGCTGGGCAGGAAGGCTTGTCCAAATTCACAACCTACCAAGAAACAGTTTAAAAGATTTACAGGTTGCAAGAGAACTATTGGAGTCAGGGAAGTACGAAGCATTGGAAGTTCTATTTGAGAGTGTGTCGGATGTATTATCGCAGTTAATCCGGACGGCCTTTATTCCATCAAAAGGCCACCGTTTTGTTGTAGCCGACTTTTCAGCAATTGAAGCAAGGGTGATTGCTTGGCTTGCAGGGGAGCGATGGCGGATGGATGTGTTTCAATCTCATGGGAAAATTTATGAAGCCTCTGCTGCACAGATGTTTAAAGTACCAATAGAAACGATTGATAAAGGTAGTCCGCTTAGGCAAAAAGGTAAAATTGCTGAATTGGCTCTTGGATACGGTGGCTCTAAAGGGGCGTTGATGCAGATGGGGGCTTTAGAAATGGGTTTGACCGAAGATGAACTTCCAGAGTTAGTTTCCGCTTGGCGAGAAGCAAATCCGAAAATCGTGAAACTTTGGTGGGGCATTGAAGCAGCAGCAATCAAAGCTGTGAAGGAAAAAGCAGTCGTGAAGATGCAGCACGGACTTACCTTCCATTACACCAAAGGAATATTATTTATCACGCTGCCATCAGGGCGTTCTCTTGCATATGTTAGACCGAAAATCGGGATAGACGAGCGCTTTGGAAAGGAACAACTCACTTATGAGGGAACGGAACAAGGCTCCAAGCAGTGGGGCAGGATTCCTACTTATGGCGGAAAGCTTACGGAGAATATTATCCAGGCCATTGCTAGAGATTGTCTAGCTGTATCGATGCTTCGATTGGACGAGGCGGGATACCGCATTAATTTCCATGTCCACGATGAAGTCATTCTTGATGTTCCTATTGCAACTGGGTCAATGGAAGAAGTCGAAAACATAATGGGTCAATCGATTGATTGGGCACCTGGTCTACCTCTCGGGGCGGATAGCTTTGAAACCTTCTATTACAAGAAGGATTAACATTCGAACAGGAGCGATAAGGATTGGCTGACATGGATACAGTGAAATTTCTAATGGACTTAAAACGGTACAAAGATGTACTACCAAAACAAATGATGAAAACATTGAAAGGTCAGGCTCTTTCTGGTGATTTGGAAGGAGCCAAAAAAGGCCTTGGTACTGTGTTACGAAGGAGGGCTGGTAGATGTGAAAGAGCTCAGTGAAAGAAGAAGCCATAGTTTAAAACATGATGCAAATCTTACGATTGCAACCGGAAGAAACAGAAAAGAATTGAACTGGAAAAATCGTGAAATGCTTTGGTCCGAGGTAATTCAGAAGCTAAGTAGCACAATTCGAACTCATGAAACGTATGAGGAATATAAAAAGCTTTCTAAATCAAAACAGGATGAGATTAAAGATGTGGGTGGATTTGTCGGTGGCACCTTAAAGGGTGGCAGAAGAAAACATGACAGTGTAGTTTGGCGGCAGATTGTTTCTCTAGATGCTGACTTTGTGAAAGGGGACTTGTGGGCATCTGTTGAGACCATGTTTGGTTACGGGTGCGCCATGTACTCTACTCATAAACACCATCCGAAGAATCCAAGGTTAAGGCTAGTTATTCCTTTATCCAGACCTGTTACTGCCGATGAATATGTACCTATTGCAAGAAGGATAGCTGCAGATCTTGGAATGGATTTCTTTGATGATACCACCTATCAAGTGCACCGACTGATGTACTGGCCATCGACATCATCAGATGGGGAGTTTGTCTTTAAAGTGTTGGACGAGCCTTGGGTTGATCCTGATGTAGTGCTGGCCAGATATCCGGATTGGAGAGATTCATCTTATTGGCCGGAAAGTTCCAGAACGGTTCATGAAAGAAAAAAGCTAGCGGATAAGCAAGGAGACCCGAAAGGTAAAGATGGGGTAGTCGGTGCCTTTTGCCGAACGTACTCGGTCGTAGATGTGATTGAGAAATACTTGAGTGATATCTATATCCCTTGTGAGGATCCAAACCGTTACACGTATTCAGCTGGTTCCACAGCAGGTGGATTGGTAATTTATGAAGATGGCGACTTTGCTTATTCTCATCATTCGACAGACCCTATTGGTGGAAGGCTCTGTAATGCTTTTGATTTAGTTCGTTTTCATTTATTTGGTGACTTAGATGAAGCAGTAAAAGAAGGAACACCGATCAATCGTTTGCCTTCTTATAAAGCAATGGTGGAAGAAGCGTTAAAAGACAATCAGGTCAAACTAACACTCGGCAAAGAACAGTTGAACCTTGCAGCTGATGATTTTGAAGATGAAGAGATGGAGTGGCTAGCAGAACTGACAAGAGATCAAAAAGGAAACATCGTCTCCAGTGCACCGAATGTCATCCTTATTCTTGAACATGATCCAGCTTTAAAGGACCGTATTGCATTGAATGATTTTGTTCATCGGGTAGTCATTAAAGATGATTTACCTTGGCGGGGTGTCGAACGGGGTGAATATTGGTCCGATACGGATGATGCAAGTTTAAGAAACTATCTTTACTCGGTTTATGGCATAAAAGGAGCGGGAGTTATTGCGGATGCTTGGAGTGAAGTGGCAGTGAAATATGCATTTCATCCGATTAAAGATTATTTAAATGATCTTGTTTGGGATGGCCAGGAGCGGATTGAAACCATACTGGTTGATTACCTTGGTGCTGAGGATAATGAGTGCGTTCGAACTTTCACCCGAAAAATTTTAATTGCAGCAGTGACAAGAATTTATCGTCCTGGAACGAAGTTTGACTACTGCGTGGTCCTTGTTGGCCCTCAAGGTGTTGGGAAGAGTTACATTATTAAGCTTATAGGCAAAGAATGGCACTCGGATTCCTTAATCACTGTAAAGGGCAAAGAAGCCTATGAACAGCTTCAAGGAGCATGGATTTTGGAAATGGCAGAGCTGACGGCCACGAAGAAAGTAGACACGGAAGCAGTAAAGCACTTTATTTCCAAGTCAGAGGATACGTTCCGAGTTGCATATGGGAGACATAATGAAACATTCAAGCGACAGTGTGTATTCTTTGGAACAACCAATGATTATGATTTTTTGAATGATCCAACAGGAAATCGGCGCTTTTTACCGATTACAGTAAACGGTGATGGAAGGAAAAACATGTGGGATGATTTAACGGCTGAGGAAGTCGATCAAATTTGGGCGGAGGCGAAGGTACTGTATGAAAAGGGAGAGACCTTGGCTTTAAGTAAAGATATCGAAGAAAAGGCCTATGAACTTCAGGCCGCTCATACCCAAGAAAATCCGATTGCAGAGAGCATTAGAACTTATCTGGAAATGAGGGTGCCATCGAACTGGTACGAACTCGATATTGGTGCGAGAAGAGCTTATTTGCATATGGACCAAAGTGAGAGTGAGTCAGATAAAACGATGAAGATGAATAAGGTGTGTGCTCAGATGGTCTGGGGAATCACGGGGACGGTTCCAATGACGCTTTAATCAGAATTTTCTATCATTTTTCCGACCCCTTGAAGTCTCCTAGCAATCATAAGTGAATATACAACAGGAGTATAAATAAGAAGGGTGAATAATATACTCTTGTTCTACTCAACAAGCTTTACCGTGGATTCTTCAATACTAAATTTCTAAGTCCATTTTCTTAGAATTGTACTTCATATTTTTCCTCTAGTTCCAAGAATTTCCGTAAATATTCATCCTTTCTAGTAAGGATGTCCATATTATCTGCAAGGTCTCTTTTAGCCAGGCGTATGGCTAATTGCATCCAGAATACGTCGTTCTCGTTCTCGTCTATGTATGTTTGCATACTTTCTCATATGCGAGAGTCGGATAATAAGCATCAAATTTAGTTTCATAGGTGATAATGTCATTGTAGCTGAAGTCTTTGGCAAATGAATACACGTATTGAACGAAGTCATCGTATTCTTTGTTGACATCTTCCCCCTCTTTTGAAGAATTTGCTGACCATTCACCTAGGTAGAGTAGGTCTAGTGAATGTTTGTATTGCTTTTTAGTAGAGTTCATCTTCATAATGGAGATCCACTTGTTTTTGCTGATAGCGTACATCCCATATAAGGTAAAGGGACACGGACTTTGTCTGGCGTAGAATGCATTGAAAGTCCGAATGTTTGTTCTTTTTTTGATTCATACTATTTGAATAGCTCTTCATAATTTGATATAGTGTGAGTATGGTACTAACTTCCAATTCCCCTCTCTACTTATCTCTTCTTTCGTCCCTATTTCTAGAGAATCTTTCCTATTTCAATTCCCTAAAAAAACTTCAAATTCAATTGCTCTGTTTAAAACTAAATAATCGGAGGAACCACTCATGTCCGTTAAAGTAATGAGTATAGGATTAAAAGGCTTAGAAGGCTATATTATCCAGGTAGAGGTTCAAGTAACAGAAGCGCTCGAGTCAATTGTGATTGTTGGGTTGCCGGATGCTTCCGTAAAAGAATCGAAAGAACGTGTATCAGCTGCATTGTATAGTTTAGGATTTCCGTTAGTTGATAAAAAAGTGATTATTAATCTATCGCCAGCAGAGCAAAAGAAGAATGGCCCGTTATTTGATTTGCCTATTGCGATTGGAATTCTGAGAGGTGTTCAATTTATTAAGAAAGCTATACCTTCCTCCTATGGATTTATTGGTGCGTTGTCGTTAGATGGGGCCATTGTGCCAGTGGAAGGAATGATTGCGGCTATTCTTGCAGCAAAGAAGTTGAAGTTGAAAAGGCTGTTTTTGCCCTATGATTCAGCTCTGCCGAAGCTTGAGATGGAAGGACTGGAGTTGGTGTACGTTCAATGTATACAAGATGTAACGAGTATTTTATCAGGACAACCTATTTTTCCATTAGTAGAACAACCTATAGTACTAGAAGAAACCGTATCCTCAAAAAGAGATTTCAATCAAATTATCGGTCATTCGTTTGCCAAACGAGCGTTAGAAATTGCTGCGAGTGGGGAGCATTATTTGTTAATGGACGGCCCACCAGGATGCGGAAAAAGTCTTTTGGCTGAAACGTTCCCATCGATTCTCCCTCCATTATCAAAAGAAGCGCAGTTAGAAAAGCTTAGTTTGTATCAGTTGGCAGGCGCCCCCTATTCATCTCTTGTTCAACCTCCCTATCGGCACCCCCACCATTCTGCTTCAGCGGTCTCTATTATTGGAGGAGGCACTAACCCCAAACCAGGAGAAGTTTCACTCGCGCACCACGGTGTTTTATTCCTAGATGAACTCGGCGAATTCTCCAAAAAAACCCTAGATATGTTAAGGCAACCTCTTGAAAACCAACGAGTCACCATCAGCCGTGTTCACTCCACGGTCACCTACCCTGCCAAGTTTATCTTCATAGCCGCGATGAACCCCTGTCCGTGTGGTTATCTGGGATCCCCCTGATCATTATTGTTCCTGTACAGAAAAACAAGTGAAGCTCTATAAAAGTCGAGTGTCTGGCCCTATTTTAGACCGAATCGATATTCTCCTCACATTACATCCGGTTCCGTTAAAAGATTCTCATTTTGACAGGATTGAATCCTCTGAAACCGTAAGAAACCGGATCATCGAGGCACGCGATCGACAACGAAAGCGGTACGGGAGGGAAGTGACGAATGCTAGCGTATCGTTGGAGGAGCTCCTCACCAAAAGCCCCTTATCCACCAGCCAACGACAATTCATTCAAGAACTTTCAAGTGCCGAAGGATATAGTAACCGTGTTCAGATCAAACTCATTCGGTTATCCCGCACCATTTCAGATATCAATGGAAGCGACAGTATAACTGATGAAGCCATAATAGAGGCATTATCCTTAAGAAAAGTATCAAGAGCTACCATCCATTCGTATTATAAGCAATCTCTCACGAATCAACGTCAAGAGACAATCCCTTATGTCAACGAGAAAGGGTAATTCCCATGCCTCGTAAAGCAAGAAGTCGTTGTGAAACAGGAATCTATCACATTATCCTAAGAGGAATTAACCGCCAGGAGCTTTTCCATGACGAAGAAGATCGGTGGGAATACGTATTCATCTTACAGAGATATAGTAAAACCTATAATCTGAACATCCTCGCATGGTGTTTGATGAGTAATCATGTTCACTTCCTGTGCAAAGAAGGAGACGAAAGCATTTCTACTACAATGAAACGGATAGGAGTGAGTTTCGTTCAATACTATCATAGAAAATACCAAACCAACGGCCATTTGTTTCAAGATCGATTCAAAAGTGAGAATGTGACTACCATCGATTACGTCTTAACCGTCGTCCGGTACATCCACCAGAACCCACTTAAAGCGAATATGGTCAAGACTGTAGAAGAATGGAAATGGAGCAGCTGCGAAGCATATTATTCTACTTCTATCTTCGACTTTGTGAATACAGATTTTATTTTAAACTTATTTAGTAAAGATCGAGCCGTTGCGGTGCAGCGGTTTAGAGAATTTAATGAACGAGTGAACGATGACCAATGTTTAGAGGATGTCCCACAAGCAGCGCAAAAGTTAACAGATGATGAAGCAAAGATTCGATTCCAGGAGATTTTGGGAGGCTTGGAAATTCCCCATGTGAAAAGCTTGCCGAGGGAGAGAAAAATGGAGATTTTGCGGCAGGTGAAAAGGGTGGAAGGCGTGTCCCAGCGACAGGTGGCGAGGATATTTGGGGTGTCGCAGAAGTTGGTGTGGCGGGCGTGAGGGGGGTGGGAATCAGTGGAMCGTCGTCCTTCCGKTGRTTCCCAGCCTGGAGACCGATAAAGGTTTCTTGTTCTAATCGATCTCTTCCTTGAAGGACTTTCACAACTGCTGTTTTAAGATTATCAAGTAGTCCTTCCGTTGGAATTCCTCCAAGGAACTCAAAGGCATGGACAAAACCATCCAAAAATGCTTCTTGTTTTTCATGAATATACGCTCTTACAAACCGCATTCGACTGGCGGAAAGCTGAACGCAAAAGAGGAATATGCGTTGTGTTCTACCCTGAAGAATAATATCCGCCTCTCCTCAGTCGAATTGAAATTGGTGACCGAGTTGAAAATCAAGTGGAATGAAAACTTCTTGGATCTTTTTCTTACGTTTGGCTACTATCTTCCGTATGTTAGAAGCTGATCCTTTAAAGTCGTATTCGTCTACTAACCTTTTGTAAATTTTAATTGCGGTATGTGTTTGCTTTTTCTAATGTTTTTGATCATCTTCTAACCACTGATCAATAATTGGGATGACTCTTTTAGTTTCTTCGGAGTATTCTTTTGTTCTATATACTCTTTTTCTTAATACAGTGGTAGGAGCTGTATTTTGGGATAAATACTTACTTACGGTATTGCGATAGATCCCAAGTTTTGTCGCAATTTGCCTTTGTGATAAACCTTCAACCTCTTTTAAGAATTTGATATTATAGAATTGAGCCATCTCGATTATCCTTTTTCTTCCCCTCGAATATGTAGTAAGTTTGGTCACTTTCTATCATAAAAGAGGTTACTAGAATTGGAAATCATATGGCTCATTTTTTATGTGATCACTATTTATAAAAGTGGCTCAAAACTAAATTATCAAAAACACCTGTAAACTCATTTCATAATATCAGTAAAAATGTGGATTTATTTTTAATATTTTTCAGTGTATTTTGTTATGATTATATTATGGACTCTTAAATAAGTCATATTAAATAATGTAGTTACTAATTACGGAGGTTACATATGGAATTAAAAGATTATGTTACAGTAGGTTAGGACTTCTCGGTTTTGGTGTGACTATTTTACTTGGAATAAGAAATAATTAACTAGCCAGTAAGAACAGATTTATTAATAGTATTAATAATGAAAGGGTTAAGTGGATAAATAATGTAAGAGATTTATTTAGTCAATATGACAAGAATGCATATCATCAAATGCAGATGTTTAACGATATCTTGGAAGAAGGTAAATCTAAACTAAATTCAATAACAAATGAGATTGTATTCCTAAATAATCATATAGAACTGTATCTTAATCCTACAGAGGTAGTATCAAAAAATTAATAAAACTGCAAGATGAAACAACAAAATTATTACTACAGGATTCTGCAATGTATAAAAATGAGGTTATACATATAGAAAAAATCTTAAATGTTTACATTATTTAAGGCAAGTTATTTTAAAGGCTGAGTGGAAACGAGTAAAAGAAGAAAATAAAGAGGGAAAAGAGATTTCTGATAAACGGATGAAGGAAATATTTATGGAGACTGCAAAAAACATCAATCAAGAAAGCTACGAAAAATTATTGTTATTAGATTTTGAGGAAAATTAAAATTTTAGAGCTTTCTTTAAAGAGCTAATCATAAATCATACTAAATAGGGAGAAAGTTAATGTTTATCCAGAGAGTACTAGATGAGTATAAAAAGGCTTTTGGTTTTAGAGCTTCCTTAAAAAGAAGCTCAAAAATAAACAAACTAATATTTTTATATCTATTCATATATGTGGTTGATGCGGGGCTTTTATTGTATTTCTTTTATACCAAAAATAATGTAGGGATGCTAATTTGTTTGGCTATTTATATATTACTTTTTATTGTAGCTAACAAACAAAGTAAGTATAAGTTAAATGAAACCATAAAATCTAATCCTTATCGTATTTTGGGAACAAAAGAGTTTAATGTAGTTATGAAAAGGTTGTACATTACTACAAATGAAGAATTATTAATATTAAGTAAGTTAATTGATAAAGAAATTGAACTCATTAAAATAAGGAGTAAATTTCCCTTGGGCGATATTCTGAGGCAGTTAAGTATTGCTTTATTAATAACGGGGTTACTAACAAACGCTTTCTTCGAAATTAGAGTTGGGAATATAAAAGGGGGTACATCTTTTCTTACATTATATATAGCATTTATTGGGGTAGTTCTTATATCAAATGGTATTATTAAAATATATCAAGATTTTTTTGGGAAGTTAACATACCTAATGGAAATCTCTTCATACATCCACTTATCGGAACTCAGCCAAAGTATTGAAAATAAAATGAGTGAGAGTAAAAACTCTAGTTTAGAATGGGCGTCCAGAAGCTATAAATAAATCCTGGGATGGTACTGGTATGAAAGGATTCGAAAAGATAGTAATAACTTACCAAACTTTCTTTGGGTTAATTTTAATTGCTTGTTTATCTATTATCCTTTATTAGAATAGTGTAATGACGATTTGCATGAAGTTGATATATTAAAAATGTCTTAACTGCTTGAAATGGGAGAGTGATAAAGATGACTTTAATATCTTCATTAGTAGTAACTGATTTATTCGGGGAAAATCAAGGAGTTCTATTATCGGCTGACAGCCGTATTACGGGCTATACAGAGAGTGGTAAATTGACTTCATTTAATAATAACGGACAAAAAATAGTGAAGCTTTGTGAAAACGTTTCTACTGGAATAGCGGGAGATTTTTTTAACAGCAATAATATCCTAAACAAAATAACAAAGAATATTACTAAGGAACTAGCAGGAAGAATTGTCTTTTTTTCAAGAGCAAGAGTGATTGTTCAGTTAATTCGCAAGACTTTAAAAGCAAATTGGCAAGAAACACACTCAGATTCATCTTTTATATTTGTTATTAGGGACTTTACAGATAAAAAGGGTGAAAGTCTTTGAAATCCATACCACTGACTTTACAGGGAACCACAGGGAACCACGGGGACGGTTCCAATGACGCTTTAATCAGAATTTTCTATTATTTTTCCGTCCCCTTGAAAGCTCCTAGCAATCATAAGTGAATAAACAACAGGAGTATAAATAAGAGGGGTGAATAATATACTCCTATTCTACTCAATAAGCTTTACCGTTGATTCTTCAATTCCAAATTTCTAAGTCCATTTTCTAGGAATTCAAGATTTAAGGGACAGGGACCTTGTCCGAGCTAATGAACCATTTAGCTAAAGACAAGGTCCCTGTCCCTATATTATTTTCTTATATCGCAAACTGGAGTTTACGCGTGCATATTGTAGAATAGAATAAAGGCCAATCTAAACGATCTCAATCCAAAACAGAGGTGAGCTTATGTCAAAGCTTTTACTTAAAGGAATTAAGGTATATGAAGAGGCCTCAACCATTGAACGTGGTTATGTGAGAATAAACGATGGGAAAATAGTGGAGGTTGGAAAATTAGAGGAGTTGCTTGAAGGCCAGGAAGAGGAAGTACTCGACTTTTCCATGGATTCGACACTCTCTCTTCTTCCCGGTTTTATAGATGGTCATATTCACGGGGCAGATGGGTTTGACACAATGGATGCGACGGAAGAAGCTTTAGAAAGAATGGCTGCCATTTTACCGAAAGAAGGAACGACCAGCTTTCTTGCAACGACCATCACCCAGAGCAAAGAGGCGATCAGCGCAGCTTTACATAATGTGAAAAAGTATCAAGAGGATTTGAGGGTAGGAGCAGCGGAATTGTTGGGTGTTCACTTAGAAGGCCCTTTTATATCTCCCCATCGTGCAGGAGCTCAGCCGGTTGGTTGTATTGTTCCGCCATCCGTTCCACAGCTTCATGAGTGGTATGTGGAAAGTGGTCAGTCTATAAAAGTTGTCACAGTGGCACCAGAAGAAGAAAATGGCATGGTGTTTGTAGAAAGAGCAAGAGAACTTGGAATCACCGTTTCAATTGGCCACAGTGATGCACGTTATCAAGACATGGTGCTAGCGTATGAGTGCGGTGCAAATCAAGTTACTCATTTATATAACCAAATGCGAGGGATGCATCACCGTGAACCAGGGGTTGTAGGAGCGGCCCTTTCCATGGACGGCTTTATCGTCGAGTTGATCCCAGACGGAGTGCACGTTCATCCGCAGGTGATGAAGACTACGTTTAAAGCAAAAGGGGCCCAACAGATTACGCTTATCACTGATTCAATGAGAGCAAAGTGGCTAGCTGACGGAAGATATGAGTTAGGTGGTCAAGAAGTTACCGTTAAAGGAGACCGGGCGACAGTACGGGACGGAACATTGGCCGGGAGTGTGCTCAAAATGAATGAAGGAATTCACAATATGATGACCTTTACAGGATGCAGTGTTCGTGAAGCGATTCTCATGGCATCGCAAAATCCAGCTGGGCAACTGGGCGTATTGGACCGTAAAGGTAGTATTCGTGTAGGGAAAGATGCAGATTTGGTTGTTGTGAACGACTCAATGGATGTCCTGTTAACCTGTTGTCGAGGAAAAATCGTCTACCGAAAAGAGGGATGGTAAATGAAGCTAGTTGAAGCACCTGATTACATGTCCATGAGTAAGCAAGCAGCGGACTATATTGCCACTCGTGTACGAGAGGAACCAACCATGACTCTTGGACTGGCAACGGGAGGAACGCCTCTACAAACCTATCGGTATTTAATTCAGGATTATGAGAACAAGGAAACAAGCTATCAGCATGTTCAAACGTTTAATCTGGATGAATATCTTGGTCTCCACAAAAGTCATCATAATAGCTATTATACATATATGAAACAGAATCTATTTGACCATATTCATATTCCTCCGTCCCATACGCACATACCAAATGGAATGTGTACAGACGTGGCGCAGGAATGCGAGATGTATGAAAAAAAACTGGATCAAGCTGGAGGAATGGATTTGCAGATCTTAGGCATTGGTGAGAATGGGCATATAGGCTTTAACGAGCCTGGTACCTCATTTCTCTCTACTACCCATCTAGTCAAGCTCACTGAATCCACGAGAAAGGCAAACTCTCGCTATTTCTCCAGCATGAGCGAAGTGCCTACTCATGCGATTACCATGGGAATTCAATCCATTATGAAGAGTAAGGAAATTGTTTTACTTGTATCAGGAGAACGGAAATCCGCGGCGTTAAGAAGGTTAATGAACAAAGAAGTATCTGAAGAATTTCCTGCCTCCGCACTTTGTCAGCACAAGAATGTCAAAATATTCGCAGACCACGAAGCACTTGGGTGAGGAGGAGGGGACAGGGACTTTGTCTTGGGTGGTGGGTAATGGAGTAGGGGACAGGGTGCCTATCTTTGGTAGTGAATAATTTAGTAGGGGACAAGGTCCCTGTCCCTTCAGCAAAAGAGGTGAAGATTTGATGTGCTCAGCAATGAAAGTAAAAAGACTATCATTAGATGATTTCTCAAAAATAAAAGAGATGGACACTGGGATAGAAGATGATTACGTTGTACGAGCTTTTGAGAATCTTCTTCAACGCCCAGATAACTTCCTGTATGGTCTTCTGGAGGACGAACGAATTGTGACCGTTGCTGGATATTCAGTGTTTGCGAATCGGTTTGCCATTTTAGGAAGACTTCGAACAGATAGAAGATATCTTTCGAGAGCATATGCTACGAAGCTACTTTTGGAAATCATAGAGGAAATGAAGAACAATCCGACGATTTCGTTTATAGGGGCAGCCACAAACGAACCTAATGTTTCGGCTAATAAAGTTTGTCAAAAATTAGGATTGGAGCAGCTGGTTACGTTTCATTGCCTTACATGTAGAGATTTTTCTAAGCTCCAAGACAATGGTCCAACCTGGACTCCAGTGGAAACGGTCAACGAAAAAAGAATTAGGCTACGATCGTTGAAGGAAAATGCTCTAGGAATGTTTCCTTATGAATGCTATTACCCACTCCCATTATCTGAAAGAGATCTATCCGATGAATACTTACATAAGATGACTTGCTATGAAAATTACGACTCTTCTCGCTTTTTCTTTATCCATGAAAACCAAAAAGGGGAATTTTATAGTCAAGTAAAGTATTTCTGGAACGACCTCTTTGAACAAAAAGGATTGTGGAACACGATTGCCCTCCATGTACAACAGGAACAATCCATCGGCTGGATTGATCTCTCCCCACAAGCATTTCAAAACATCAAGCAACCAGAAATATTTGACATCCAACAACCGTGGCGACTATACGGCACATGGACGTGACGAGGGGACAGGGACTTTGTCTTGTGGCTAAGTTGATTAGTTGGAGACAAGGTCCCTGTCCCTAGGTCTTGCCGGGGACAAGGTCCCTGTCCCTACCATTATTTTATAATGCTCACTATTTCCTGACCAAACTCTTCTGCTTTTTTGGGTCCGATTCCTTCTATTTCTAAAAGTTCATGAATGGTGGTAGGCCTCTTATCAAGAATAGATTCTAAGGTGGTATTCTTAAAAATGTAATAGGGCTTAACATTTAATTCTTTGGAGCGCCTTGTTCTAAATGCAATTAAAGCTGATTTTATTTCTTCTCTGCTTTTGCTTTCTGATTGATTCTTCACGGTAGTAAATGGTTTTTTGCCCTCAGGGCTTTCGTTTTTATTTAAGATAGATACTATATCCTCTCCAAACTCTTCGACTTTTTTCTGACCAATGCCTTCAATGTCTAGTAGTTGGTTTGCTGTTTGGGGCTTTCTTTCTAGAAGACTATCTACTATTTTATTCGTAAATATATAGTAAGGCTTCACATTGAGTTCTTTGGAGCGTTTTAAACGGTAATCTAGTAAGGCTTTCTTTAAGTCACTATTAACAGTAGTTATATTTGTAGCAGCTTTTTTACTTGATAAATCCTGTTCGATTGCCTCTTGTTGTTCTATTTGATAATCTTCAATGTTAAAAGTTTTTTCTTTATTATATTTTAGAACAATTTCAGCAATTTCGTAGACCTTCTGGTCAGTTATAACCACGCGCTTCTTTTTGTCTAATTCATTCTTAATGAAAGATTTGATTTGGTCATGTCGAATTACACTAGATTGTATACTAGCTGGTGCCTCTTTAGAAATGTCCAATATGGTCTTAGGATTAGCAAAAGTAACAGCATATTTGACTGGATAATTTTCAACTATACCATTTTCCTTAAGGAGTTTTTCGAGAATGGCTACATGTCTTTCTACTTGGTTAATGGGACTATACATGCCCTCTTTGTTAACGACCTTGTTATGCCTAGTGATGACTCGTTGGAATTCACCTTTATCTGTAACGTGGATATTGCCAAACAATTTCTTCACTTCTAGGACCATAATAAACTGATGAGTAATGATAACAAAATCTAATTGGGCTCTATAATCCTTGTATTCAAGGTAAACGTCATGTAGTACTACCAGAGGAAGCATAGAATTCTGAAGTTCAAATAGGACATTTCTTTCTCCTGTTTGCCCTATGGTAAATAGTTTCAAATGTTTTTCGACCTTTTTTAGATCAATGTTTGGTTCTTTATTTTCTATTAATCTAGTCAAATTTGCTATCATATGGGATGTTTCATTGAATTCTTTGTAAATTTCAGGTTCTTTCATCTCTCTTTTATCTGTAAAGGCATTTAATACATTTGTAAGAAAAGACATTTTTCTACCCCACTTTCGACAATATAAAATCTAGTAAGAAATATGTAACTTTTTGTAAGTGATGGATTCATTATAGCAAAAAAATATAAATAGAGGGCAATTCATGAGGTAACTTTTATGAGGTAAATGTAAAAAATTAAAGGTATTTACACTTCCTTGGTCGTATTGTACTACATGGATATTAATTGAAAAAAATATAAGGGGATGGGATAATTATGGCTTTAGGTGTAAAGAAGGAAACAGTTGGTGCAAAGCAAAAGAGAAAAGGGAAATAACTTTAAAAAAACATTATAAAAAAAAAACCCGCCAGAAAAAGAATTTAAAAAAAAAGGAGTTAAAGGAAAAAAACGCTTCCCCCGGTGACGGGGTATAAGGGGGAAGGTTTATAAAAGGTTTCCCCCTCGGGCCTAATTTTGGGGGGGGTTTTTGGGGGGGGGGGAAGGGGGTTTTTAAAAAGCTTGTTGAAAAACCCAAAAAAACCGCTTGAAAAAAGAGGGAAAAAAAAAAAAAAAAAATTTTCTTTTTGGGGGGAGGGGCGGGGGGGGGGAGAGAGAAGAAGGGAGGGGGCGCGGTGAAAAAAAAAAATCTTCCTATACCCCTCTTTTTTTTTTTTTTTTTTTTTTTTTTTTTTTTTTTTTTTTTTTCTTTTTTTTTTATTTTTTTTTTTTTCGAGTGATACCCCCGTAATAAAGGGGAAAAAACCCTATCCCCCCGCTTGGGGGGGCCCCCCCCCCCCCGCCCCGCAACCGAAAGCGGGAGGGAGGGAGGTAAGAAGAGAAGAAAGGGAAAAGACCCCACAAACCC
>NZ_ABFU01000060.3 GCF_000171615.1 Bacillus coahuilensis m4-4
GTAAACTCATTTCATAATATCAGTAAAAATGTGGATTTATTTTTAATTATTTTTCAGTGTATTTTGTTATGATTATATTATGGACTCTTAAATAAGTCATATTAAATAATGTAGTTACTAATTACGGAGGTTACATATGGAATTAAAAGATTATGTTACAGTAGGTTAGGACTTCTCGGTTTTGGTGTGACTATTTTACTTGGAATAAGAAATAATTAACTAGCCAGTAAGAACAGATTTATTAATAGTATTAATAATGAAAGGGTTAAGTGGATAAATAATGTAAGAGATTTATTTAGTCAATATGACAAGAATGCATATCATCAAATGCAGATGTTTAACGATATCTTGGAAGAAGGTAAATCTAAACTAAATTCAATAACAAATGAGATTGTATTCCTAAATAATCATATAGAACTGTATCTTAATCCTACAGAGGTAGTATCAAAAAATTAAATAAAACTGCAAGATGAAACAACAAAATTATTACTACAGGATTCTGCAATGTATAAAAATGAGGTTATACATATAGAAAAAATCTTAAATGTTTACATTATTTAAGGCAAGTTATTTTAAAGGCTGAGTGGAAACGAGTAAAAGAAGAAAATAAAGAGGGAAAAGAGATTTCTGATAAACGGATGAAGGAAATATTTATGGAGACTGCAAAAAACATCAATCAAGAAAGCTACGAAAAATTATTGTTATTAGATTTTGAGGAAAATTAAAATTTTAGAGCTTTCTTTAAAGAGCTAATCATAAATCATACTAAATAGGGAGAAAGTTAATGTTTATCCAGAGAGTACTAGATGAGTATAAAAAGGCTTTTGGTTTTAGAGCTTCCTTAAAAAGAAGCTCAAAAATAAACAAACTAATATTTTTATATCTATTCATATATGTGGTTGATGCGGGGCTTTTATTGTATTTCTTTTATACCAAAAATAATGTAGGGATGCTAATTTGTTTGGCTATTTATATATTACTTTTTATTGTAGCTAACAAACAAAGTAAGTATAAGTTAAATGAAACCATAAAATCTAATCCTTATCGTATTTTGGGAACAAAAGAGTTTAATGTAGTTATGAAAAGGTTGTACATTACTACAAATGAAGAATTATTAATATTAAGTAAGTTAATTGATAAAGAAATTGAACTCATTAAAATAAGGAGTAAATTTCCCTTGGGCGATATTCTGAGGCAGTTAAGTATTGCTTTATTAATAACGGGGTTACTAACAAACGCTTTCTTCGAAATTAGAGTTGGGAATATAAAAGGGGGTACATCTTTTCTTACATTATATATAGCATTTATTGGGGTAGTTCTTATATCAAATGGTATTATTAAAATATATCAAGATTTTTTTGGGAAGTTAACATACCTAATGGAAATCTCTTCATACATCCACTTATCGGAACTCAGCCAAAGTATTGAAAATAAAATGAGTGAGAGTAAAAACTCTAGTTTAGAATGGGCGTCCAGAAGCTATAAATAAATCCTGGGATGGTACTGGTATGAAAGGATTCGAAAAGATAGTAATAACTTACCAAACTTTCTTTGGGTTAATTTTAATTGCTTGTTTATCTATTATCCTTTATTAGAATAGTGTAATGACGATTTGCATGAAGTTGATATATTAAAAATGTCTTAACTGCTTGAAATGGGAGAGTGATAAAGATGACTTTAATATCTTCATTAGTAGTAACTGATTTATTCGGGGAAAATCAAGGAGTTCTATTATCGGCTGACAGCCGTATTACGGGCTATACAGAGAGTGGTAAATTGACTTCATTTAATAATAACGGACAAAAAATAGTGAAGCTTTGTGAAAACGTTTCTACTGGAATAGCGGGAGATTTTTTTAACAGCAATAATATCCTAAACAAAATAACAAAGAATATTACTAAGGAACTAGCAGGAAGAATTGTCTTTTTTTCAAGAGCAAGAGTGATTGTTCAGTTAATTCGCAAGACTTTAAAAGCAAATTGGCAAGAAACACACTCAGATTCATCTTTTATATTTGTTATTAGGGACTTTACAGATAAAAAGGGTGAAAGTCTTTGAAATCCATACCACTGACTTTACAGGGAACCACAGGGAACCACGGGGACGGTTCCAATGACGCTTTAATCAGAATTTTCTATTATTTTTCCGTCCCCTTGAAAGCTCCTAGCAATCATAAGTGAATAAACAACAGGAGTATAAATAAGAGGGGTGAATAATATACTCCTATTCTACTCAATAAGCTTTACCGTTGATTCTTCAATTCCAAATTTCTAAGTCCATTTTCTAGGAATTCAAGATTTAAGGGACAGGGACCTTGTCCGAGCTAATGAACCATTTAGCTAAAGACAAGGTCCCTGTCCCTATATTATTTTCTTATATCGCAAACTGGAGTTTACGCGTGCATATTGTAGAATAGAATAAAGGCCAATCTAAACGATCTCAATCCAAAACAGAGGTGAGCTTATGTCAAAGCTTTTACTTAAAGGAATTAAGGTATATGAAGAGGCCTCAACCATTGAACGTGGTTATGTGAGAATAAACGATGGGAAAATAGTGGAGGTTGGAAAATTAGAGGAGTTGCTTGAAGGCCAGGAAGAGGAAGTACTCGACTTTTCCATGGATTCGACACTCTCTCTTCTTCCCGGTTTTATAGATGGTCATATTCACGGGGCAGATGGGTTTGACACAATGGATGCGACGGAAGAAGCTTTAGAAAGAATGGCTGCCATTTTACCGAAAGAAGGAACGACCAGCTTTCTTGCAACGACCATCACCCAGAGCAAAGAGGCGATCAGCGCAGCTTTACATAATGTGAAAAAGTATCAAGAGGATTTGAGGGTAGGAGCAGCGGAATTGTTGGGTGTTCACTTAGAAGGCCCTTTTATATCTCCCCATCGTGCAGGAGCTCAGCCGGTTGGTTGTATTGTTCCGCCATCCGTTCCACAGCTTCATGAGTGGTATGTGGAAAGTGGTCAGTCTATAAAAGTTGTCACAGTGGCACCAGAAGAAGAAAATGGCATGGTGTTTGTAGAAAGAGCAAGAGAACTTGGAATCACCGTTTCAATTGGCCACAGTGATGCACGTTATCAAGACATGGTGCTAGCGTATGAGTGCGGTGCAAATCAAGTTACTCATTTATATAACCAAATGCGAGGGATGCATCACCGTGAACCAGGGGTTGTAGGAGCGGCCCTTTCCATGGACGGCTTTATCGTCGAGTTGATCCCAGACGGAGTGCACGTTCATCCGCAGGTGATGAAGACTACGTTTAAAGCAAAAGGGGCCCAACAGATTACGCTTATCACTGATTCAATGAGAGCAAAGTGGCTAGCTGACGGAAGATATGAGTTAGGTGGTCAAGAAGTTACCGTTAAAGGAGACCGGGCGACAGTACGGGACGGAACATTGGCCGGGAGTGTGCTCAAAATGAATGAAGGAATTCACAATATGATGACCTTTACAGGATGCAGTGTTCGTGAAGCGATTCTCATGGCATCGCAAAATCCAGCTGGGCAACTGGGCGTATTGGACCGTAAAGGTAGTATTCGTGTAGGGAAAGATGCAGATTTGGTTGTTGTGAACGACTCAATGGATGTCCTGTTAACCTGTTGTCGAGGAAAAATCGTCTACCGAAAAGAGGGATGGTAAATGAAGCTAGTTGAAGCACCTGATTACATGTCCATGAGTAAGCAAGCAGCGGACTATATTGCCACTCGTGTACGAGAGGAACCAACCATGACTCTTGGACTGGCAACGGGAGGAACGCCTCTACAAACCTATCGGTATTTAATTCAGGATTATGAGAACAAGGAAACAAGCTATCAGCATGTTCAAACGTTTAATCTGGATGAATATCTTGGTCTCCACAAAAGTCATCATAATAGCTATTATACATATATGAAACAGAATCTATTTGACCATATTCATATTCCTCCGTCCCATACGCACATACCAAATGGAATGTGTACAGACGTGGCGCAGGAATGCGAGATGTATGAAAAAAAACTAGGATCAAGCTGGAGGAATGGATTTGCAGATCTTAGGCATTGGTGAGAATGGGCATATAGGCTTTAACGAGCCTGGTACCTCATTTCTCTCTACTACCCATCTAGTCAAGCTCACTGAATCCACGAGAAAGGCAAACTCTCGCTATTTCTCCAGCATGAGCGAAGTGCCTACTCATGCGATTACCATGGGAATTCAATCCATTATGAAGAGTAAGGAAATTGTTTTACTTGTATCAGGAGAACGGAAATCCGCGGCGTTAAGAAGGTTAATGAACAAAGAAGTATCTGAAGAATTTCCTGCCTCCGCACTTTGTCAGCACAAGAATGTCAAAATATTCGCAGACCACGAAGCACTTGGGTGAGGAGGAGGGGACAGGGACTTTGTCTTGGGTGGTGGGTAATGGAGTAGGGGACAGGGTGCCTATCTTTGGTAGTGAATAATTTAGTAGGGGACAAGGTCCCTGTCCCTTCAGCAAAAGAGGTGAAGATTTGATGTGCTCAGCAATGAAAGTAAAAAGACTATCATTAGATGATTTCTCAAAAATAAAAGAGATGGACACTGGGATAGAAGATGATTACGTTGTACGAGCTTTTGAGAATCTTCTTCAACGCCCAGATAACTTCCTGTATGGTCTTCTGGAGGACGAACGAATTGTGACCGTTGCTGGATATTCAGTGTTTGCGAATCGGTTTGCCATTTTAGGAAGACTTCGAACAGATAGAAGATATCTTTCGAGAGCATATGCTACGAAGCTACTTTTGGAAATCATAGAGGAAATGAAGAACAATCCGACGATTTCGTTTATAGGGGCAGCCACAAACGAACCTAATGTTTCGGCTAATAAAGTTTGTCAAAAATTAGGATTGGAGCAGCTGGTTACGTTTCATTGCCTTACATGTAGAGATTTTTCTAAGCTCCAAGACAATGGTCCAACCTGGACTCCAGTGGAAACGGTCAACGAAAAAAGAATTAGGCTACGATCGTTGAAGGAAAATGCTCTAGGAATGTTTCCTTATGAATGCTATTACCCACTCCCATTATCTGAAAGAGATCTATCCGATGAATACTTACATAAGATGACTTGCTATGAAAATTACGACTCTTCTCGCTTTTTCTTTATCCATGAAAACCAAAAAGGGGAATTTTATAGTCAAGTAAAGTATTTCTGGAACGACCTCTTTGAACAAAAAGGATTGTGGAACACGATTGCCCTCCATGTACAACAGGAACAATCCATCGGCTGGATTGATCTCTCCCCACAAGCATTTCAAAACATCAAGCAACCAGAAATATTTGACATCCAACAACCGTGGCGACTATACGGCACATGGACGTGACGAGGGGACAGGGACTTTGTCTTGTGGCTAAGTTGATTAGTTGGAGACAAGGTCCCTGTCCCTAGGTCTTGCCGGGGACAAGGTCCCTGTCCCTACCATTATTTTATAATGCTCACTATTTCCTGACCAAACTCTTCTGCTTTTTTGGGTCCGATTCCTTCTATTTCTAAAAGTTCATGAATGGTGGTAGGCCTCTTATCAAGAATAGATTCTAAGGTGGTATTCTTAAAAATGTAATAGGGCTTAACATTTAATTCTTTGGAGCGCCTTGTTCTAAATGCAATTAAAGCTGATTTTATTTCTTCTCTGCTTTTGCTTTCTGATTGATTCTTCACGGTAGTAAATGGTTTTTTGCCCTCAGGGCTTTCGTTTTTATTTAAGATAGATACTATATCCTCTCCAAACTCTTCGACTTTTTTCTGACCAATGCCTTCAATGTCTAGTAGTTGGTTTGCTGTTTGGGGCTTTCTTTCTAGAAGACTATCTACTATTTTATTCGTAAATATATAGTAAGGCTTCACATTGAGTTCTTTGGAGCGTTTTAAACGGTAATCTAGTAAGGCTTTCTTTAAGTCACTATTAACAGTAGTTATATTTGTAGCAGCTTTTTTACTTGATAAATCCTGTTCGATTGCCTCTTGTTGTTCTATTTGATAATCTTCAATGTTAAAAGTTTTTTCTTTATTATATTTTAGAACAATTTCAGCAATTTCGTAGACCTTCTGGTCAGTTATAACCACGCGCTTCTTTTTGTCTAATTCATTCTTAATGAAAGATTTGATTTGGTCATGTCGAATTACACTAGATTGTATACTAGCTGGTGCCTCTTTAGAAATGTCCAATATGGTCTTAGGATTAGCAAAAGTAACAGCATATTTGACTGGATAATTTTCAACTATACCATTTTCCTTAAGGAGTTTTTCGAGAATGGCTACATGTCTTTCTACTTGGTTAATGGGACTATACATGCCCTCTTTGTTAACGACCTTGTTATGCCTAGTGATGACTCGTTGGAATTCACCTTTATCTGTAACGTGGATATTGCCAAACAATTTCTTCACTTCTAGGACCATAATAAACTGATGAGTAATGATAACAAAATCTAATTGGGCTCTATAATCCTTGTATTCAAGGTAAACGTCATGTAGTACTACCAGAGGAAGCATAGAATTCTGAAGTTCAAATAGGACATTTCTTTCTCCTGTTTGCCCTATGGTAAATAGTTTCAAATGTTTTTCGTACCTTTTTTAGATCAATGTTTGGTTCTTTATTTTCTATTAATCTAGTCAAATTTGCTATCATATGGGATGTTTCATTGAATTCTTTGTAAATTTCAGGTTCTTTCATCTCTCTTTTATCTGTAAAGGCATTTAATACATTTGTAAGAAAAGACATTTTTCTACCCCACTTTCGACAATATAAAATCTAGTAAGAAATATGTAACTTTTTGTAAGTGATGGATTCATTATAGCAAAAAAATATTAATAGAGGGCAATTCATGAGGTAACTTTATGGAGGTAAATGTAAAAAATTAAAGGTATTTACACTTCCTTGTCGTAATTGTACTACATGGATTTATTTGTAAAAAATTATAAGGGATGGAATAATTATGGCTTTAGTTGTAAAGAGGCAAACAGTTGTGCAAAAGCAAAGAGAAGAGGCGAAATACGTTAAAGATACATTAGAAAAAGAGATCGCCAAGATAAAGCAATTAAATAAAAAGGAGTTAACGAAACAATCGCTCATCTGGATGACGGTATTAGGAGTCATGTTATATAACGTTTTCCCTGTAGGTCTTATTGTTGGATGGTTTGTAGGTCGTGAAATGGTTCTTAGAAAGCTATGTAAAAACCAAAGACAGCAGTTAAGAGAGGTAAATCAAAAGATAAATCTTCAGTTAGGTGAAGCCGGAGAGAATAAAGTATCACAGGCCATTGAAACACAATTACCTAATCACTTTTTATTATTGAATGACCTAGTGATCCCTAATGGAGTACAAGGAACACAGATAGATCATGTGTTAATTGGACAAGATACGATTTATTGCATCGAGACAAAAGACATTACTGGAAAGTTTTATCCTCATAAAGATGGATGGTTGTGGTACCCAGCCAATAGTAAAGGAACAGTACATAAGAAGACGGTCGTAAAAAATCCTCAACATCAGTCTATTTATCACGCAAATCAACTAAAAAAACTTCTCGAAAAACATGGATGTTACGTAGAAATAAAGCCAGTTGTTATTTTGACAAACCCTCATGGTGAATGGAAAGGGAGACAGGATAACACTTGTCCCATATTGCGTGTTAAACCTTTTATACAATATGTATCGAAAGAAAATGATTCCAATATTACAGTAGATACAAGGGATAGAATAGCTCAGATACTTTCCGATATTGATAAGCAGTATTCAAAAACATTCTATAGTCAATTTCAATCCAGCTAAAGTGGAACTTTTTTATACTACTTATAGATAAAGTGAAGTTAGGAAGAATAATTTAAATCGTGGTTTTTTCATACTGCTTAAAATGTATCGCCAAATAGAATACTGACATTAGATTACTAAAAAAAGAATTTGTAATGAGGAAGCTTTTAAAAGGAACTATGTTGTAAGTTCTTTTAAAAGATATTCTCTAAGTAAAAGGAACAAGGACAATGTCTTTGTTCCTTTTTTTGGTGAGTCAACGGTTTAATAAAAAGGTAAGAACACTGCTAGAGTGTCAATTTCATTTACAATTAATTACTTTTAATTATATAAAAATAATGGAGTATATTTTCACCTTCCAGTATGGAAAGAAAACCCTTTTACAAAGTTATACGTTCGTTATAAAGAACAAAATAGTAAGAATAGTAGAGTATTCATGAGAAAATAGGAGATTTATACACTAATTTTAAAGATATCTAGATTATTTAGAGTTTTGCATCTCAAGCATATATAGAATATACTCACATTGGAAGTTCGTTAAAACGAACAAATATTCATTTTAGCGAACGATAAAAATTCTTTAGGAGGAATTATAAGATGGGTATTAAGCAAAAATTAGGTTTAGGGGTAGCGTCTGCGGCATTAGGTTTGTCATTGGTTGGTGGGGGTACATATGCGTACTTTAATGACACAGAGACATCAACTAACACATTCGCGGCAGGGACTCTGGATTTATCAGTTGATCCAGAGGTGATTATTAATGTTGACAATATTAAACCTGGTGACTGGATGAATAGAACATTCAAATTAAACAATGATGGATCTCTTGATATTTCACGGGTACTTCTTACAACAGATTATTCAGTCACGGATGCAGGTGGAGATAATATTAATGATATGGGTGAACATATTCGGGTGAATTTCCTTCAAAACATAGATAAGAGTGGCATTGTGAAACCCAATAATATCATCTATTCAACGACTTTACATGATTTAAAGGGAACTGCTCCAGATGCTGTTCAAGAGAAAATTTGGTCATTCTTTGGAGAAAACAGTGGTTTGAAAACTGGAACTTCAGACAATTTCTATGTTCAATTTGAGTTTGTAGATAATCAAGATGATCAAAATGAATTCCAGGGAGATTCTCTTTCTCTTGAGTGGACATTTGAAGCAAAACAAACGGACGGAGAAAGAAGATAACAATCTTGTTAGGAGAGGTAAGCATCTGCTTACCTTTCCTCTAATTTATTTTATGTCGTGTAAGGTATGGCTTAGTAGTTAGACGAGATAAAATAAATAGCTTTTTATTGACAGAGTGTAGGCGGGGAGTGGTTGAATTTGAGATATTCAAGGCTAAGAAGATTTCCGAAAAGCAATCAAAAACTGATGATATCGGGTAAAATCATGCTGATTGGCTACGTGATGATTTTTACGGTATCCTATTTAACTTCCAATACAACGGCCTATTTTAGTGATTCTTCTAATGAGACCCTGTCCATTCAGGCAGGAACCTGGTTTGATGGGAGTAATCTACAAGTTGGGGGTCATAACGGGGAGACCATAGCAGCTTGTCCTCAGGAAGAACTTCAAGTAGTAGTGAAAAACACTGGATTCTCAATGACTGGGCCAACAGAGTATGAAATCTATTACTCTACTGATGGGGAACCAAATCAAAATGGGGAGAAGGTGGAGGAAGGTCAAATTCAACCGATTGAACAAAACGGGTCAATTACACTCTCCTATCAAGCTAGTGCAGATGGGGCCTATATGTTTAAGGTGTATCAACGACCTGGCTATGGTGAGAACGATGAAGGAAGAACAGAAATATGGAGTAGTAAGATCGTGGTAAGTTGTGACCAGCCTGAAGAGGAAATCCTTGAAGAGGAACCAGAAGTGATAGAAGAACCACAAGAAGTAGAGTCTGATAATAAAGAGACCAAAGAGGAGCAGCCGGTTACAGATTCTCCTGAAAACAAGGAGGAGGAAGTAGAAGCTCCTGTAGAAGAGACACCAGAACCAACAGAGGGAGAAGATCAACCGGAAGAGCCAAAGACTCCAGCGAATACAGAGGAATCAGACGTCATCGTGGAAGATCCTGAAAAGAATGAACCAGAGACCCCAGAGGTACCAGAACCAGATGGAAAAAATAGAAAAGAATTCAGAGGAAGGTTGATACACATGAATAGTAAAAAGCTATTGAAATGGTTCAGCAATGCAGCAACAGCTGTGTTATATGTTGTGTTAATTCTTATGGCTATTGTAGTGATTTCATCAAAGGCTTCTGGTGGAGAGCCTCAGGCATTTGGATATCAGCTGAAAACAGTTTTATCTGGTTCCATGGAACCAGATATACAAACAGGTTCCATCATTGCTGTTAAGCCTGGTGGGGATATGACTCGATTTGCAGAAGGCGATGTAATTACCTTTTTACAGGAAGAAGATGTGTTGGTCACGCATAGAATTACAGAGGTTATGAAGAGCGGGGACCAAGTGATGTATAGAACAAAAGGGGATAATAATGATGTGGAAGATCGTAATCCCGTTCTTTCGGACAATGTTGTCGCTGAATACAAAGGATTTACGATCCCGTATCTAGGGTATTTTATCAATTTTACAAACTCTAAGAACGGTGCGTTTCTATTACTTATCCCTGGGCTCTTACTCATTGCCTATTCCCTGTACACGATTTGGAGAGCGCTAGCAGAGATTGAATTACAATCTAAACATACTAAATCGGTTGAAAATAAGGCTTCATAAAATGTCCAAAGATAAGGACGTGAAAATATGAGAAATCGTTCGTTGTTAAGATATCTAGTCATCCTTCTCCCTGTTCTCCTCATGTGTATGACGGGTGTAAACTATGCAGCCGCTGCACCAAATGACACCATACCGGAAGTGGACATTGCAACAACTCCAACAGGTGTGCTCTTCGATGTAAGCAACATGAAGCCTGGTGATTGGGCAGATCGAAGCATTATGGTGAGCAACAAAGGGAGAGAAGATTTTACTTATAAAATGACAGTACACCTAAAGTCAGGCTCAAAGAAACTCTATAACGAACTGATGGTAAGGGTGTCGGATTCTAAGAGTGAGCTCTATTATGGTAAGATTGGGGATTTTAAAGGACTAGACTCCAGAATGCTCGCTAAATCAGAAGAAGAAGAGTTGAGTTATACTGTTGAATTTCCCGCCCAACTTGGGAATGACTATCAAGGACTCCAAACAGAAGTAGAATTCAAGTTTTTTGTAGAGGGTACAATTGGTGGGTTGCTGCCAGTAGATGGACCGCGATTACCTGATACGGCAACGAGTACCTTTACACTGCTTGCCATCGGTGGATTATTGACGGCTGCTGGATTCAGTTTGGTTATGGTAAATAAGCTACTTAGGTATAGATCAGAGTTGACAAGATGATTGGCTCATAGGCATTCTAAAATACATAAAAGCCGAGCTCTCTGTTGATCAGAGAGCTCGGCTTTTGAATGTTTCGTTTAATATATTCGTTTCGCATTAATAATATATCTCTCTTCTGCACTTCCAATGTAATCAAAAGGAAAGCAGGTAGAAAGCGTGAGGATTTCATTAGGCTTGGTAGATTGGACAGCAGACATATCGGTTTCATGGACCACAAACATTTCGAAAATTTCATAGGTATAGGTTCCAGTTGTCATTTCAATCAATAAATAATCCCCTTCTTCAAGCTTCCCCATCTCCCGCAATGTAGTATCCCGGTGACCCGCTAAGAAGATACGATCTTTTTGGTTTGGCAGCTTAGTTGAAGAGTAATGCCCAACCCCTTTTTCAAGCTCTTCCTCATCCGTTCCTTCAATAATGGGAAGTTCTCGGTTTAGCTTAGGAATTACTAGAACTCCAATGATATCGCCCTTTTCAAAAGAATACGTAGAGGTGCTTGCTCCAAGTACTTCCTTCTCTGCAGAAAAAACCTGCGCCTTCGCTTCATTCAGCGCCATATTTTGCTCCTCTTGTTGAATGAACAGATGAAAACTAGCATAGGAAATCAAACCAACCCCAGACAACAACAATAATATACCGGCGTACTTCATCACCCTGTTGATCATAACCAATGACCAGCTCCCCTTTGAGCATGATAATTTCCCGTTTTAGAAAAGATCCCAACGTTACTGTTCATTATAACGAACAACTTGGGAGTTATCAAGGGGACAGGGACCTTGTCTTGTGGATGATTAGCAGGGGACAAGGTCCCTGTCCCTAATATTTTGGTAAATCAGCAGGGGACAAAGTCCCTGTCCCCTATATTACTGATAATAATTTTTCACCATTTCATCCATAACCCAGTTTGTTCGAGCTCCTGATGGTCCAGTACTTGGGCACTGCACATCATTCCCGGTTAATTCAGCTACAATCGTCTCTATTAAAGGTTGGTGGACATGTTCTAATGGATCAAAATGCCATTCTTCTTTTCCTTCTGCTGTCGTTAATACAACTGGATGATGTTCAAAAGTGGGAAATGTGATGGTCCCTTTACTCCCAACGATTTTATTCGTATCCGCTTGTTCAAATGAAGAAAAGCACCAATTACCGATACCGTGGACGCCGGATTCAAAAAGATACGTTCCGGTAACGGTGTCTTCTGCGTGATACAAACCTGCTTGATTGGAAGCATAGCCTTGAACACTTTTAATCGGGCCTAATAAAAAATACCAAAATGTCTAATGTATGGCTAGCTAAATCAAAAAATAGCCCACCACCTGAAATTTCAGGTTGTAGTCGCCAAGGGAGATGACGATCGGAAGTGAGGATATCCTCAGAGACTGGTTGAAAATGGGTCGTGCTAACTGAACGGATATCTCCAATGACTTGATTGTCTAGAAGCTCTATTATTTTTAAAAAACGGGGCTGTGCCCTCCGGTAATAAGCAACATATAAGGGAACCCCTGCATGTTGACAAGCTTCTATCATGTGTTCACATTCAGTGAAATTCCGTGCCATTGGTTTTTCCACATACACAGGTTTCCCTGCTTTTGCAGCTTTCAGAGTATATTCCATATGTGAACCAGGGGGTGTAGCGATGTAGACCACATCAACATTCGGATCATGAATCAGATCATCCGCGTTATCATACCACTTTGGAACATTGTGCCTTCTTGCGTAGTCTTCAGCAAGATGACCTGTTCTCCGCATAACCGCAACCAACTCTGAGTTCTGAACTTTTTGAAAGGCAGGCCCACTCTTGACTTCTGTTACATCTCCGCACCCAATAATCCCCCAACGTACTTTGTTCAACTTCACTCTACTCTCTCCTTTCCGTATGTTCCTTCCAAAAGGACTTACCTAAAGTATACCATTTAAGGGGACAGGGACCTTGTCTTATACAGACAAGGTCCCTGTAACTGCAAGACCCGTCTGTTCAAACGTTTGATTGGGCGGGATTTGTGTGTAGTAATTTTCCTAAATATTTACTCGTCCCTGTCGTTATTAGTATTCCGAAATGCTAATGTATACAATTCAATGGTTACATCACATTATTCTATATGGTGGATACATATCGAAGAAGTGAAAGTAAGACAAGGTCCCTGTCCCCTAAAATTTTCAATCTAGTTAGCAGGGATTTATTCTATTCTTGGAGAATCCATAAGATAGAGATAGTCTCCAAAAATCCACATCGAAACCGTCTATTCTCTCTCCCTTTCCCTTCTATTTTTACCCCAAATTCCAAAACCACACTACAACAGACAGAGGTGATATCCAATTTGCCAAGAAAAGCTCGAAAGAAAAGTTGTACGGGGATATACCATGTGATGATACGTGGTATTAACCAGCAAATGATCTTTGAGGAAGAAGAAGATAAGTATGCGTTTTTACGAACTTTAGCAAAGTACAAGGACATTTGTAGATATGAACTATATAGCTATTGTTTGATGGATAATCATGTCCACCTTTTAATAAGGGAAGCGGAGGAGCCGATCTCGAAAGTGATGATGAGAATCAGTTCAAGCTTTGTTCACTGGTATAATTCCAAGTACGCCAGATGTGGACACTTGTTTCAAGAGCGCTTTAAAAGTGAAGTGGTCGAGGATTCTCGCTATTTTCTTACGGTTCTTCGTTACATACACCAGAACCCGTTGAAGGCGGGGTTGTCTACGTCTGTCTGGGAAAGCAAGTGGACGAGTATCCGAGAGTATGTGAAAGAACCAGACTTTGTGGATACCGCTAAGGGGCTTCAACTGTTCTCTGAAGATAGAAAATCGGCACTTGATCAATTCAAGCTTTTTATGCAGGAAGATAACGATGACCAGTGTCTGGAGTATAGTGTGAAGAGATCAGATAGTGAAGTGATAGAGTATCTTAAAATGCTTGGCGTCACAAGTAGTGAATTACAGCAGATGAGTCAGAAAGATAGGAATGCTATTTTAATAAACTTAAGAGATTTGGGAGGGGTTTCCATACGACAGATTTCAAGAGTTACTGGGATTTCGAAGAGTGTGATTGAGAAGATTCGGTGAGTGTAGGTAGGTTATGGGTAATTCTTGTTTAACTAATTTCATTGTTTGATTATATAGAAGACAAAGTCCCTGTCCCCATGGCGCCTCAATGGCTAAAACCTGTAGGGACAGGGACCTTGTCTTTTCTGTACTGTTTATGAAGTGTATAAACTTTGAATAGACCTCATAGTTTGATTAACGGTGAGTTAAAGCTCAAGCTCCTTTTCCTATGAATATTTTTTTACTTTCCTTGCTCTTGACCATTTTATGGTCTTTTTTTGTGAGTAGTAATAGAAAAACTACTTATTCATCTATTCGTTCATTGTTGAGTCTGTCATTTGTACAATATATAACTATCGCTATCTTACATATATAAAGACAAAGTCCCTGTCCCCATGGCCTCTTAGGCGTATCCCATGATATTACACAGCGGAAGGCCTATGAGGATGAGATCATTCAACAGGCCAATCATGATGAACTAACGGGACTCCCAAATCGCCGCATGTTTCTAGAGGATTTAAGTCAGGCGATTTCAAGTGAGGATGCGAAGGATCAGCGTGTGGCCGTTATGATTATTGATCTGGATCGCTTTAAATATATTAATGATACTCTTGGTCATGATTATGGAGATTCATTATTGGTGCAAGTCGCGGAGAGGCTGCAGCAATTCTTAGAAAAGAGTTTGCTTTTGTACTCGAAGGTGTACCGTCTAGGCGGAGATGAATTTACCTTGCTTCATTTACGCTGTTCAACGGAAAAGGCCGAGCAGATTGCGAAGCGACTGGTCACTGCGTTCAATGAAAGCTTTATTTTACATAACCAAGAGTTCTATATTACGCCGAGTATCGGAATTAGCGTGTACCTAGAGCAAGGGGAAGACCTTAAAACACTCATGCGAAATGCGGATACTGCCATGTATTATGTGAAGGATCGTGAGAAGAACAACTATCAACTGTTCACCAAAGATATGCATCAGCACTTTTACCGAAAAATGGTCATTGAGAAAGAGCTTCGTGGTGCCCTTGAACGAGAAGAGCTGGAGCTATACTATCAGCCAATCGTGCGAGTGGAGACGGGGGATATTGTAGGTGTTGAGTCGTTACTACGCTGGCATCACGCAGAGCTTGGAACGATTTCTCCCGCGGAATTTATTCCTGTGTCTGAAGAAACGGGCCTCATTTTACCTCTAGGAGAATGGGTCATTCGAGAGGCGGCTCGTCAGTGTAAAAGCTGGCAAGAACAAGGGCATCCTCCTGTGAAAATGGGCATCAACATATCTGTCCGACAGCTGCTCGATAAACATTTCGTAGATAATGTTAAGAGGTTACTGGAAGAGGCAGACCTAGAACCAAGCCTCATTGATTTAGAAGTAACAGAAAGCATCGCCATGTTTGATCAGAAAGTGATGAGTGACCGTCTTCATACTCTTAAAGCGTTAGGTGTCACCCTCTCAATGGACGACTTTGGGACGGGCTATTCCTCCTTAAGCTACTTAACCAAGTATCCCTTAGATACATTGAAAATTGATCGATCGTTTATCCAAAATATTGAACAAGATGAAAACAATCAAGCCATCGTAGCTAGCATTCTTTCCATGGCAAAGCACCTTCGCCTAGAAGTGACGGCAGAAGGGGTCGAAACAGAGGAAGACTATGCTTACTTAAAAGCTGCCAACTGTGACAAAGCTCAAGGCTACAGGATAGGATACCCGGTGCCGGCTAGAGAGTTGTGGTAGGAGTTCTTATGGGGACAGGGACTTTGTCCTGTCCCCCTTTATTTTTAGGCTCTGTTAAATTTTAATGTTGAAAATAAGAAAAAAATTAATGGGGAATCTCAATAAATGTAGGTTTCGCTGTATTATTTCTTGTAAATTTGAAACATTTTAACAAACAAACTTTCGATAGGAAATAATTATTAATCCGCAAATTAATGCTACTCCTAAGAAGGTAAACAGAAAAAATAGTGGTGAACCAACCATCCCTAAGGAAACTTCATTTTGAAGTGTTTCGATATTTCCCCATTTATTCTCAATATCAGGTTTATAATTCCTTGTTTTTATATAGCCAACTCCCACAGTTCCGACTAAATAAATTAAATGAATTAGGAAGGAAATACCTAATGATTGAATAATAGTCTTCAATTCAGCACACAACCTCTCATATCCTTTACTTCCATAATAAACCATAAAGGATAATTCGGTAAACAGCACTTTAATAGAGATATATATACTAATCTTTGCTTGGCATAAGCTATCATAAGTATCCGTCAATTCAAATACAAATGTTGATAGTAAGAATTCTTAAATATGTTGTTTAGTGCTTTCGTTACTACGACTATCCACAAATAAGAACCACGCAAGGTAAATATCAAGATACTTTGTAGCTACGCCTTTAAAACGGTCTATCCATCGTTTCAAACGAGAATAGAGACCATTTACATTTAGAATGTGATACAAGCCCTTAATAGTGTTTTTTTCGGTCTTTTGGTTTTACAATACGCCCCATACAAGCAACTTTAGAAACGGCTGCTTTTGTTCGGTCTCTTGCAACGAGAACACAAACCTGTTCGTGGCTAATTCCTCTGTGTTTAGATTAACCGCCACGTTTACGAGGCTTACGGTCTGTAATGCCTCGTTGTCCCTTTTGAGAGTATAGGAAATAGGTCTCGTCAATTTCAACGATACCATCAAAAATATTCAACCTTCATTTGTTTTAAGGCGGAAAACAATTTGTGTCTCCAGTAAAAAAACGTAAACCAAGTAACCCTACGATTTCAGCCGATTTTCGCAGGTAATATCATTGAACATACAATCACCGAATGTAATCCATTCGGTGCCTTTTCGAGTACGGTACAAGACGGTGTTGGTTGTATCGGTAAAAGTCTTGGTGCAACATTTACAGAGATAGCGTTGCCGACCATTATATTTTCCGATCCGAACAACGTGTTCCGATGAACAATGAGGACACTCAAATCCTTCCCTAAAGCGAGTTCCTCTTATTTCATTGATTAAACGACCACCAGCAGAGAAAGAAGGGTCAACATATCGTTTAACCCATTGACATACTTGTTCTTTTTGGGTGTATGGTAATTTGTCGATATACTTTAACAAGTTGCTAAACGCTTTGCTCGCATTTAAACACAAACACTTGTTCTTATGTTATTTATATATAGAATTCAGACAGGTATTAAATATTAACATTTACCTTTTACAGAGCCTATTTTTAAAGAAGGATGGCTTCACATGTTAAGATGAAGGGACAAGGTCCCTGTCCCTCCTCTCGTCCATGTAAAAGACCTTTTTGCACCATTGATCCAACTGCAAGGAGCTCTTATGGGGACAGGGACTTTGTCCTGTCCCCTCTATCTTTAGAGAAGGATGGCGTCACGTCTTAGGATGAAGGGACAAGGTCCCTGTCCCTATTATCCTCCTAAGTAATTAGCAAGCACAAGTCTTTTGTAAACCTCTTGAATAACAGAATCGGATAGGTCAAAATCTGACTCTGTAACGGTTTCACCCCCGGGTAAAATCTCCGTTTTCTCGTCAGAAATTGTACTAATGTGATTAGAAAAATCTTGCCCGTACCTTAACTCAATTTCAAATTTGTCTTGCATCGGTTACCGTTAGTTCTTCTCCGTTGTATAAAATATCCTTGACCACCGGATATCCTTCAATCGTGTACTGAACCATCCGAATTTTGTCCTCTTGGCCGTTTTGCATATGATCGTAAAATTCCTCCATCCGTTCGATTCCTTCAACACTTCCGTGGGCATTGACAATATCAACATCTTAGACCCCTTTAACCTGTAGAGTAGAAGAAGAATTGCTAAATTGCGGGCTTTGTTCCATTCCGTTTTCCGTTGTTCCGCAAGCTGTGACAAAAAAGATGAAGAGTATGAAACGTGCGGCGTTCCTTTTCATTCGCATTCCTCCTGTTTCCATTATTGTTTTGTCTATAAGACGGAAAATTTTTTAAGGGGTTACAGGAAGACAAGGTCCCTGTCCCTCTAAAAAGTTAGCGTTTTCATATTGACTATCTTGTCTATACAAGATACAATGTAAGGGAATTCACATCTTGTCTATACAAGATGATGCGCAAGAAAAGATCTTGGCTTGTTTGTTTCTATTATTTTTGTTTTGGACTCATAGATCGAGGTAAGTATAAAAGAGGATAGTCTCTTTATTATTCACCTGTATGTAAGCGGTGACAGTTTGTTGAAAAGGTTCAGTGAAGATTTGAGTGTAAAAAAAGGGTCTTCTAAAAAAAAGAAAAACTAGTAGGTGACATGGTACCAGTGTCCGAAGAGAGGACAAGGTCCCTGTCCCCATGTTAGGAGGAGAAAGTATGGGGCAATATGAGGGTGCAGCTCGTGATATTGTGAAAGCTATTGGTGGGAAAGAGAATATTGCGGCAGCGACGCATTGTGTGACGCGTTTACGTTTTGCGCTGAAGGATGAAAGCGTTGTCGATAAAGAAGCGTTAGAGGCAATTGATGTAGTTAGAGGTTCGTTTTCTACGAATGGCCAGTTCCAGGTTGTAATTGGACAAGGTACAGTGGATAAGGTGTACCAAGAGATGGCAGAGCAGACTGGGATTGGGCAAGTGTCAAAAGAAGAGGTTAAGAATGCGGCTGCGGATAATTTAAATCCTCTGCAAAAAGCAGTGAAGACGTTAGCGGATATTTTTATCCCAATTCTACCGGCGATTGTTACGGCTGGTTTATTAATGGGGATCAATAATATTTTAACAGGTGCAGGAATTTTCTTTGATGAGCAATCATTAATTGAGGTATACCCTCAGTGGGCCGACCTTGCTGGAATTATTAACTTAATTGCGAATACAGCGTTTGTCTTTTTACCTGGATTGATTGGTTGGTCAGCAGCGAAGAGGTTTGGTGGCAGTGAGCTACTAGGTATGGTGCTCGGATTGATGCTTGTTCACCCTGATCTTTTAAATGCGTGGGCGTATTCTTCTGCGGTTCAAGGTGAAGGGGTACCGGTTTGGAATATCTTCGGACTAGAGATTCAAAAGATTGGTTATCAAGGACAGGTTCTACCAATTTTAATCGCGTCTTGGGTACTGGTTAAAATAGAATTGTTCTTACGTAAACGAATTCCAGATAGCATTCAGCTATTGTTAGTGGCACCAATTGCTCTACTTGTTACAGGATTTGTTTCATTCTTGGTCATTGGACCTGTTACCTTTACGATTGCCAATGCATTAACGGATGGGTTAGTATGGATTTTCGAAATGGTTCCGGCTATTGGGGGACTAATCTATGGTGGATTCTACGGAGTACTTGTTATTACAGGGATGCATCATACGTTCTTAGCGGTTGATCTTCAGTTAATTGGAAGCACTGGCTTCACATTCTTATGGCCGATGCTTGCCTTATCTAATATTGCACAAGGATCTGCAGCACTAGCGATGATGTTTGCGACAAAGGACGAGAAGTTAAAAGGTCTTTCCTTAACTTCAGCGGTATCTGCGTACCTTGGGATTACGGAGCCTGCGATGTTCGGGGTGAACCTGAGATTTAAATATCCGTTCATCTTCGCATTAATTGGATCTGCGATTGCTGGATTGTTCATCACATTAAATAAAGTACAAGCCTTCTCCATTGGGGTAGGAGGTCTACCAGGATTCTTATCTATTCCAAGTGAAAAGTGGGTAGTGTTCTTTATCGGAATGGCGATTGTTATTGTCGTACCAACCGTGTTGACGTACATTACAGCAAAAGTAGAAAAAAGAAAAATAAAAAAGAGGAGAGGTTGGCCACCGCAGGTACACATTGCGAAGGTCAGCCTTCCCTTGTTTGGGGACAGGGACCTTGTCTCCTTGTTGAATTTGAAATGGGGAGACAAAGTCCCTGTCCCCTAAATAAATATAGGCGGTGAGAGTATGAAGCAGCCTTGGTGGAAGAAGGCCGTAGTTTATCAAATTTATCCGAGAAGTTTTAATGACACGACTGGTAATGGCGTGGGTGATGTGAATGGAATTATAGAGAAGCTGGACTATTTAAAGGAGCTTGGTGTTGATGTGCTTTGGTTAACGCCCATTTATGATTCTCCGCAACGAGACAACGGATACGATATTCGTGATTATTTCTCGATCTTTGAGGAATTTGGAACGATGGAGGATGTGGAGCGTTTATTATCTGAAAGTCATAGACGCGGGATGAAAATCATTATGGATATTGTCGTGAATCACACGTCGACAGAGCATGAGTGGTTCCAAGAGGCGAAGCAGTCCAAGGATAACCCTTATCGAGACTACTATATATGGAAGGATCCAGTCGACGGTGGTCCTCCGACGAACTGGGAGTCAAAGTTTGGCGGAAATGCGTGGGAGTATGACGAGGTGACAGGGCAATACTATCTTCACTTGTTTGATGTTACGCAGGCAGACTTGAACTGGGAGAATGAAGAACTTCGCGAGAAGCTATACGATATGATGCGCTTCTGGTTTGAGAAGGGGGTAGACGGATTCCGATTAGATGTCATCAATTTAATCTCAAAGAATCAAGATTTCCCGAACGACGATGGTTCTGTGGCACCTGGGGATGGACGAAAATTTTACACAGATGGTCCTCGTGTGCACGAATACATGCATGAAATGAACAAAAAAGTGTTCTCTCACTATGATGCCATGACGGTGGGTGAGATGTCTTCGACGACTCTTGATCACTGCGTGAAGTATACGCATCCAGAGCGTGAGGAGCTATCGATGACGTTCAATTTCCATCACTTAAAGGTGGATTATCCGAACGGAGACAAATGGACAAAAGCACCATTTGATTTTATTCAGTTAAAAGATATTTTATCTCTGTGGCAGGTCGGCATGAACCGCGGTGGCGGTTGGAATGCGTTGTTCTGGTGCAATCATGATCAGCCTCGTATTGTGTCGCGCTTCGGTGATGATGAGAATTACCGAGTGGAGTCGGCAAAGATGCTGGCGACGACCATTCATATGATGCAGGGAACGCCGTACATTTATCAGGGTGAAGAGATTGGGATGCCAAATCCAAAGTTCACGAGCATTGAGCAGTATCGTGATGTGGAGTCTCTTAATATGTACCGTTTACTGAAGGAAGACGAAAAATCCGAGGAAGAGGTTCTTGAGATTCTGCAGCAGAAGTCTCGTGATAATTCACGTACTCCGGTGCAGTGGACGAGCGGCCAGCATGCAGGATTTACAAGTGGTGAGCCTTGGATTGAAGTAGGAAAAGGGTACGAGGAGATTAACGTGGAGGCTGCTCTTTTAGATAAGGAGTCTGTTTTCTATCACTATCAACGCTTGAATCAGATTCGCAAGGACTATGATATTGTGACAGATGGTTCGTATCGTTTGCTCCTTAAGGATGATGCACAGTTGTTTGTGTATGTGAGGGAAACGGAGGATGAAAAATTAGTAGTGGTCAATAATTTTTACGGCGAAGACGCCACGTTCCGTTTACCAGAGAGTGAGGACATTTCTGGATTCCAAGGACGTGTGTTGATTTCGAATTATAGTGATTCGAAGGCCGATGTGAAAAACATGTTGCTGCGTCCGTATGAGTCGGTTGTTGTGCACTTGACGAAATAGAAGGTTTTTTAGGGGACAGGGACCTTGTCTTGTTGGTATCAACAGGACAAGGTCCCTGTCCCCTCGTCTTCGTCTCAGTGGTATAATAGGGGGGGTGATGAAGAATGAAAGAGGTAAAATATCAACTTATTTTTGAAGAATTGGCAGATCGGATTAAACGTGGAGAATATCCACCCCATACGAAGCTACCGTCAGAGCATGAATTAGTGGATACGTATCAAACCTCCCGTGAGACGATTCGAAAGGCTTTAAACTTGTTGTCTCAGAAGGGGTATATTCAGAAAATCCACCGAAAGGGCTCTGTGGTGCTGGATATTAACAAGTTTGATTTTCCGATTTCAGGGCTTGTGAGCTTTAAAGAGATTATGAAAAAGATGAATGAAGATGCGGAGACCATCGTGCATAGTGTGACGGTGGAGAAGCCGAATCATGTGCTGCAGAGCCAGATGAATATAGGGAAGGACGAGCAGGTGTATAAGGTCGTTCGTTCTCGGAAGATTGACGGAGAAGCCATTATTTTAGATATTGATTATTTCCTGAAGCGGTATGTGGCGGTACTTGATGCGGAGATTGCAAAGGGATCGATTTATGAGTATTTAGAGAACGAAGTGGGTCTTCAAATAAGCTTTGCCAAGAAAGAAATTGTGGTCGAGCCGTGTACGGAAGATGATAAGATGTGGCTCGATTTATTGGAGTATGACCATGTGGTGGTGGTAAAGAACTACGTGTATCTTGACCATGCGCAGCTGTTTCAGTATACAGAGTCACGGCACCGGTTGGATAAATTCCGTTTTGTGGATTTTGCTAGGCGATGAGGGGGAGGGGACAGGGACTTTGTCCTTTCTTTGAAGGACAAAGTCCCTGTCCCCCTGTCCCATCAATTCGACTACCCTCTCGAGGTGCATTTGTTACGGCTTTTACGCAATTCGGGTAGGTTCGCTTTGGATCTTTTTGCACGATTCTCTCTAAGACAATGATATGTTGCCAATTGTCTCCAAAATCGTATGTGTAGATGGCTTTGTCCCATTTATCTTTAAACCAATCTCCTACTAACTCTTTATGCTCCTCGTATTCAAATGTGGTATAGGCATCCGGATGGTTTTGCGCTATGTCGACACTCCTAAAAAGTTGTACCCCATTTGTTTTGACCATACTAAACTCATGAAGATGCATATCCAACCATTCAAATGGCGTTTGAAGTACAAGATGAAACTCATAAAATTTCATAGAATCCTCTATTAATAATCTCCTCCAAACAGGTGGCTCCATCCCTTTTAACGTAACCTTTAATTGAAGAATCATTTTATTCCTCTCTCCTCCCACTACCATATAACCTATTAATACTTTAAACTAGTATTAACAAAAATAAGACGGGCTAAACTGATGAGGGGACAAAGTCCCTGTCCCCTCAAAAAGCCCATTCAGAAAGGATGGTTAGATGAAGATTCAAGGTACGAAGAAGTTGCTTGATGCGTTGAAGGTGAAGCCAAGTGATATGGAGGTTGAGGAGCATCCTTTTTTATTCATGGCACGGTAATTTGATTAAAGAAGGTCGCTATCAATTTCTTGTCCTTGTGAATGATTTGACTCGCTATGTGGTTGTGGTGTTTGGGTTAAAGGCAAAGGACTTGAAACGACTTGATGCGATCATCCCTGAGGCCATTAGAGAAACGCTTCGCCAGGAAAAAATAAAAGATACTGTAATCGACCTGTATTTAGAGAAGGCTGGGAAAGTCTTTTATACGAAAACGAAGGACAGAACTTCTGTTGCGCGGATGAACAAGTCAGCTGAAACCATGTATGTGTTATTTGATATGATTGATGGCGAATCCCTGATACAGCCGCAGATGAGTGTCAGGATGAATGAATTTATGGTTGGAAACGGAAAAAATTCTTATCTCTATCCACACAAGGAAATGTACAACCACTTAGAGGAATTAGCAGGTGAAGCTATTTTCCAAGTAGGAGCATGGGAGCTTAAAATTACACTGATGTTAGAAAATCACGAGGTATGGAGAAAAGTGGCGGTTCCACTATCCACTACGTTTAAGGAGTTACATAAAATTATTCAACGAACGTTTGGTTGGCATAACTCTCATTTGCATGAGTTCTATATTTATCCAGAAGCAGAGAATGAACAAACCAAGGCGTTTCCCCTTGATCAAAAGCCAGTGATGCATTTAGTGATGAATAGAGAAGCTTTTCATGATCAACAAGATATTCCTACGATGATGGAAGGCGGTATACGAATAGATGAATATATGCCAGCTCGCATTTTATACGTTTATGATTTTGGGGATGATTGGAAGCATGATATTCAGATAGTTCGAAAGATTGAAGACTACAAAAAGAATTATGCGGTTTGCTTAGATGGCACTGGTAAAAGACCACCTGAAGATGTTGGTGGGGAACCAGGATATGAATACTTTTTAACCGTCATTGGTGATCCTAGCCATCCTGATTATAAAAATATGAAAGAGTGGGAGAAACATCAACAGTCGCGAGAATTTGACAAAGAAAAGATCAATTTGAGACTGCGGAATTAAGGTGGGGGAGGGGACAGGGACTTTGTCCTTCTTTTGAAGGACAAAGTCCCTGTCCCCCTGTCTGTCCCCCTGTCTGCCCCTGCCCCCTCACCGAGCTTGTTCCACCATCTCATCGAATAGTTCCTTTAATTCATGATATCTCTTTTTAATGGAACCGGGCCCCACTTTAAATAGGTCACCTAGCTGGCTATAAGTGAAGATTTTGGGTGCTCCTTCAAGATGATCAATAAAATAGAGAAGGCTTGCAATATAAATCGCTTCCTTCTGAATGGTAGGATTTACTTCTACGCAATACATGTGCCAAACCATTAGGCCTGTTTCAATCAGTTCAGGTGGGACGGGCTGGTCACTCATCATATCCTCAAAAGCCGCCGCCACGTTATAGTGCTTTTGGGTGGGCCATTCGATTTCGTTGATGTCGATCACATCATGGCTATGTGCGCTTAGTATTTCTAAATAGAGTAACAAGAAGTTCTCCTGAATACCATCTGAGAGAGAGCCTACCTCACCATTAGCCTGGGAATTATCTTCTAAGAATTCTCTAATAGAATTAACAGGTGGCGTTGCCATTGGAGCTAGAAAGTATGTGGATTCCTGGTCATTGAGTGGAAGTAATGTTCCGAATAAAAGTGTACCCGGAGTATAGTGTGCAAACTCTTCTTTTTCATCTGATTGTGTTGCCCGTATATGTACAATTTGATCTGTTCCTAAGTCTGTTCCTATTAATCTGTCCTTTTGAATCTCTTGAAGCTGGACAATAGACGGCCTACAGTCGATCCACTTTACTAATGTGTCAATCGTACGACCTCTTAAGTTTTTAGGTAATTGATAGTTGATAAAATAATCAAAGGCAGATTCTTCTTCCTCTTGATCAGTATTCGTTGACATATCAACCGTAACAAGAAAGGTGAAAATTTCCCGTATTTCATCAGGAATAGCATAATCTTCTAGAAGATCCATGGCTAGAGACATAATGTCATCTTCATATTCCTTCGTAAAATTTTGAACAAAAAACACCTGAATCTTATGTAACTCTTCTAACCATAGACTGTCTAAAGAAACCACCTTCTCCAATCCACAACACTTCTTATATTTCTTTCTACTCCCACAAGGGCATGGCTCATTACGACCAACACTCATTTAACTACCTCCCAGCATGAATCTATTACTAAATAGTATAGCACGTCTAGTAGAATCGAAAAGGGAGAGAGGAGTAAATTTTGTAAAATTTCGAAAACTTAATAGAGTCCATCAGCCATTAAAAAAAGAGCGAATCCTAAGATTCACTCTTCATTCATCTTGACGAGTAAGCAAGGGTGTAGGACAAAGTCCCTGTCCCTGTCCCTGTTGTCACCCTGTGGCAGAGCGGGCAAGACAAGGTCCCTGTCCCCAAAACCACCTACAGCTGTGTCAGTGTGTTGGAGGCCATCATCATGGTGACGATGATGGCGTATATGATTCCACCAAGGTACGGGTTGTTTGTTGCTCGGTAGATTTTGCGTGTCACGATGGCGGCAAGTGGAATGACAATGATAATTGGGAATAACCAGATGCCGATAATAGGAGATACGCTTGTAAAATAAACTTCACCTGTTACAAAGAAGTTCGTGTATTGAATTGCGACTAACACGATAGCACTTAGGCCGTTAAAGAGAGTAAGTAATGCGGTGTTCATCCATTCTTTCTTTCCGACTGCCACGTAATTGAAGACGTTGTTGGCGATGGAGTTTGCCACATAGAAGGCAAGGAAGAATGGTAAATATTTTAACATGATAAGTATTTTATCTGGTTCGAATGCCTTGATGGTCAATACCCAAAGTCTAAAGTCGGTTTTAAAGAAGTAGTCGGCAATAAAGACTAAGCTGAAGGCTGCGGATGTGACTACGACAGCTAAAAGAATGGTTTTAAGTAACGGTTTGAAGCCGATGATGACGCCAGTTTCTCTTAGATTCAAACCAGCCTTCTTGTTAAAGAAGAAATAAGATAGAGCCAAGATCACGAGTGTTACCACACCCATCACAAGGGACCATATTCCGATATAAAAGACCGGGAATTGCGGGAAGAAGCCTGAGATATTTTCTACACTCCACGGATACAATTTCAAATACGTATACCCTGAAATAAAGGCGCTGACGACTAAACCGCCCCAGAACCAAGCCTTTCCAACCCCTCGAGGTGCGTCCTGTTGTGTTGGGATTTTGCTAGCTTTTAACGAAGCAAAGGCTTTCGTCTCGACTAGTAGGCCTGTAAAGCTGATGACAAACATGACAAATCCGATCAGTCCAATAAAGTTAAAAACGGCTTTCCATTGCCAAATTTGATTGCTTGGAGAAATAGGATCAGGTGTCCCCATCGTCTCATCAAAGTACTCAAGAGTGCTTTCCACAACCGTTTTAGAAAAATGGTTCCACGGGTGAATTTGAGCTGGATTGTAAATCACGCGCGTTGCTTCGACTCCGTCTACATCCTGTTTGTAAAAGGAATAGCTGTCACGTGTACTGGTGATTTCTGCAGGATCCATCCCAAAATGTAGGAAGGACTGGGCATACTCTGTATCAATGTAATCGCGTGGAACCGTTGGATTTCCTCCGTTCAAGCTTCTAAAGAAAAATTCATCATAGTGAGCGGCGATAATCCCAACATCTCTGGTACCATATACGTTCGCATATTCTTCTTCTCCTGTACGAAGTGACCAGTAGATTGGTTCATTCGGATCATTCGTATACATCGCATCATTTGCGACAAGTAAAACAGAGGAGATCAATTGCTCATCAGCTGGCTTCTCATTATCTGCTTTCACTGACCAGTTAGCGGCACGTGCACCGTTGGAGTGACCCGTCACCCCAATATTAGAGGAATCCACATAAGGTAGATCGGCCATTAACTCAACCGCATCGTACATGCCAGTTCCCTGGTTAGCCCACTCTTCAGGAGTAACGGCATCGGAGTTCCCGTGTCCGTACATATCAATGGACATCACCACGTACCCTCTACGTGCTAATTCAACATAATTCAAATCCTGCATCTCACGGTTGTTATACCACCCGTGACTCGTCACAATCCCAGGTGCAGGATTGGATACGCTTACATCTTCAGGAATAAGTAAAAGTGCACTCATCATATGACCGGAAGCTGTTTCCCATCGTAAATCCTTCATCTCCACTTGACCACCTGATGTTTGGACAAAAGATGCTCCGACCATACTAATCAAACACAACACAATAGAGACTATCACATAAAACTTGGGTCCTTTTCCTTTATTCAATTCTTTCACCCCTTTTAATCTATATATAAATCAGCGATCAGCGCTTACCCATATAGGAAAGTATGACCATACTGACTTATTACTAAATTTATAGACAACTAGTCTAAAATATACTAAGGATATTATTGGAATTTAGCAAAAAATACTCAAAAACCTTGATACATTTAAAGTGCAGAGTACAAGCTAGGACAGAAAAAAGAATACAAAAGAGCACACAGCTCCCCCAAGACTATAGGGTAACCAGTGTGCTCTCTTCATCTCTCCCACAAATATCAACTTATCCATAGTATATAGGTACTACAAAAACCTGTCAATTAAAAATATTCGGAAAACGAAATAGTAGGACAAACGGCAAGCAGGGGACAGGGACCTTGTCCTGTAAGACAAGGTCCCTGTCCCCTGTTTCACTCCCCGCGTTTGGCTTCTGTTAGGAGGGGGAGGAGGTTGTCGAAGCTATGGGAATTTTGGTCGCCGGGTGCTAGTCCGATAGAGTAGCCTCCGTAATAGGGAGAGACGATATGTTTATTTTGGAATTCTATCATTCTTTCATAAGCTTTGGTTGCGATTTCTGTTTCGCCGATGCTTGAGGCATAGTCGACAATTAAGCTGTAGAGAGCAGGTGATTCATGAGACACAGTAGGCTCCTTTGTTTTCGCATCATACATGCCGTACACCACACCTTGACGCTCCCATTCATTTCTCAGAAATGCTACATAATCAGAGGTGTCTACGCCTATACTACTTAAATTGATTGCAATGAACGTTTGGTCAATCAGATTCACTGTTTCACTGTATTCATACTCCTCTGTCACTACAGAGTATCGTAACGGGTAAAAGGAACCGTCAGTTGGAGTTTGTTTCAATAGTTGGAGCGTTTTTTCAATTGCTGCATCCCCGCGATCAGAACGACCAGAGAGCCGTTTCAATGTTACTGGATTCATATACGTCAGACTGATAGTATCAGCCGCCAATTGATAGGATTCGTCATAAAATCAATAAAGTACCCATTTTTTACATTATGAGAAAGCATGAAATCACTTATTGTTTGGAAGAGCTCAAGATACCGAGTATCTTCCCATTTTTCATATCCTAAGTGAAGGGCCTCTAGTATCCTCAAATCATCTACTAATGCATTGGTGGATACGTTTGGTTGCCCTAGGGGGTCAAGCCTCCAATAAACCATCCCTCTCCTGTCTAAAAAATAGATTTGCAGGGACTGGACGCTTTTATCAAATAGAGCTTGATCAGACACCTCGATTCCATACATCATCCAAAGACCAAGGGATTCAGAGATGGCTTCTCGGCCTTTAACAAAATCACTATCCTTGTTTGTATCCTCTTTTACATACGTAGCAATGGTGTCATTTGGGTTCATCAAATGATTTTCTATAAAATAATGAGTCGGATGTAAGCTTGTTCTCATAGCCATCACACTCCTTTTTATATCGACCAACTGCCAAACACCTGATAAGGTGAACACCATGACCAGCATGACCGCAAACGTTTTAACAAACGAACGCTTTCTATTCACTCTCCTTGCTCGTCTCATTCAAATGTCCTCCAACCTTATTAAATTAAGAAGCTTTTTTATACCGCTCTGTTTTATACCATTTTGATTCTTGCTTTAAGAGAACTCGCTTTGTTTCAAGGTACAAGGAATAGACAACAAGAGCTATCCATACTTGAGAATACGTAAAGTACATGAGCATGACTATGAGCGCATTTTTTACCGTTAATTGCCCACGCTCTATGCTGAGAGCGACCAAGACTTCTGTTACGTATAAAAGAAAGGCAAGTACCAATAATGCTAGAGATACAGGCCCAATGGCGAGGTTAAAATCAAAGGCAAAATTCATCACGAAAATCACATCAGATACGAGCACGCTGAATAAGAAAAAGAAAGTACGTAAATAAAAAGTAAAATAAGTCTAAAAACACTCGTTTTCGTTTTAATTTCATAAAAGAAAAGATATATTTTGCAATGACATATTGATTTCCTCTTGCCCAGCGAGTTCGCTGCTTCCACCATACTCTCCAGGTCTCTGGCTCCTGCTCCCATGTGATGGCGGCAGGAAAGAAGCGAATATGATAGCCAAGGTTGTAAACGCGAATACTCAGTTCAGTATCCTCAGATAAAGCCTTTTCATCCCATCCTCCTAGCTCTTCAAGAATAGACCTACGGATGGCAAAATTGGTGCCTGGAATGGTTGAAAGCTTAAACCAAAACCATCTCCCAGCTTGAGCAAGCCATTGAAAGGTGATAGTTTCAATGTTAATGAAGCGAGTGAGTAGAGATTGATGGGCATTGATCACTCGAAATTTACCTACCATCGCTCCTGCCTTTTGATCATTCACAAGCCCCATAACCAAATACGTTACAGCATCAGGTTCAGGAGTGTTATCTGCATCATAGACGACCACGATTTCACCTGAGGACATATTATATCCTTGATTGAGTGCTCCAGATTTCCCTTTTCCTGCATGGGGTGGCCTTGTATGAAGAACCTTTAGGAAAGGGTATCGTCTTGCATATCTGTCGGCAATTGCTCCAGTCCCGTCTGAAGAATTATCATTGATAATAATAATCTCAAGCTTATCTTTTGGATAACGGAGCTTAAGCATGGCTTTAATCGTATCTTCAATGACGACTTCCTCATTATGAGCGGGGACTAGGACACTTACGGTCGGTAGTGAGCGTAATTTGACTTTTTTCCTATTTTTTAATCAACTTTTTCCCTTGTAAATAATGAAAGACACTACCGAGCATTAAGAACATATGATACAAAAGCATTCCCCAAATAAGAAATAAGCAGGAATAAAACAGCCCATTCACCATCACCTAAGCTCTCCTTTTTGGGAAGAATTTCGTAAATGGAAGACAGCTGCAGTAAAAAAGAAGATACATACCATCCCGCCAGCGATAAATACAATAAACCATAAAACGTTGTTCGTAATCTTTTGTATAAGCTGATCGACTAACTGTGGCGTATCTCGAGCAGCTTTTAAATAATCAATATGAACTAATGTTCCGCTTTCTTCATTCACTTCAATGGAAACATTGTCTATCGCCGTTACGCTCCTATAGCTCTTTAAGTCTATCCACTGAATATTGGGAGTGGACTCAAGAAGAGCAAGAAATTCTTTAAAGCGTTCCACACCAAGATACGAATGATAAAAGCCTGCCACCACCCCGTCTCGTACTACAAGCTGCCGCTCAATGGCTCGGTCAATGTCCACCAAAACATGTGGATTCTCTGGATCTACAAAGCCCACTGTTTCAGGTAATAGCTTCATTCCATTTAAGAAAGAAGGGGATGTTTCATATGGGGATGGTTGCATGATCTTCCAATTTTCATCACTAAGTTGTAGCTGGCCGATGTAGGTTGAAAAATAATCCCCAACGATATGATAGGCGTTCTGTGACATTGTATAGTGAGGGGCTTCAAAGGCTACAGGGTAGAGACCATAACTAACAAGCTCTTCAATTCCTTTTTCCACCTTTGTTTGAACATAGTCTGTTTCAAACTCTACTCGCTTCAATCGTTCATATTCGTATTCCTCTTTCGTACTGAAATTGTCAGGATTTAAGGGTTCAATTGGCACATCAGCAGGGCCAGATATCGGCATATTATTTTCAACATCCCAAAACTCAAAGCCCTCTCCCGTTTCGTCTCCTCTGTACTGGTGGGTATAGCCATGTAAAATCACGCTTCCTCCCTTGTCTTGTAAATCTTGTAACACCTCTACTAATCTAGGAGAATCCTTGAACTGTATTTCTTTCCCAGTTTCACTTATCACATAGATAGGAATCACCGACAAAATATAAGGGATATTCTTCTCATATAAAATATCGCCAATTTTTTTAAGTTCATTCGGATCAGTCAAAGGATGGATATCTTCTAACCGAAGATAGGCATGATGTAATTCTTCGTGTTCAATTTTAAAAAACGTGTGAAGCTTTTCAGCGAAAAAGGTAGAAAATAATGAATCTAATTTAAACGCTCCATAGTAGTAGTTTTCATTTTGTTGAATAAGAAGAGGATACTCATAAGCACCATTATGGGCACTTACATGCATCGTTACGCCTTGATCAAGGATGATATGTTTAATTAATCGGTCCTGAACGGTTGGTAATGTGGTTTTATCCATGGATATCTCGTTAATAGTCACAGCGCGTTTCGTACGAACAAAGGAATAGGAGTCTCCGAGCTGCTCCACATTATGACCAATCGCCATCTTTGTCCCAATGAAATCATCAAAGATTTCCCTAACTGTGTTAGGAAGCGTTTCATACTGCTCACCATAATAGAATAAGTGTGTAACCCCCTGTGTATCGTTAGGGGAAACTTTTAAACTACTAACAAATTGTATGTTCGTAGTAAAGTGACCTATGAGCATATCTAGTAATCTCTGATTCTCGCTTAACTCCCCTGATTCATTTGAATATATCACTAAAACCTTCATGGAATCTGGTACACCTTTTGAATCCACAGCCGGTACGAAAGAAATTGCGCTCGTGATTAGACATAGACTCAACAACAGGATAAAAACAAACAATCGTGCGTTATTTCTATATACCTTCATAGCCTCCATCTCCTTTTTAATGGCATCCTTTGACACACTAAAGTGAATGAATATTTTCGATTAAGAACAAACAAAATAGTTTTGTTCTTAATAAAGAACGTGTATACTATGTAGTATAGTACATCATACCTAAATTGAAAAGTCCCTAAGATGAAAAGCAGGGGACAGGGACCTTGTCTTATAAGACAAGGTCCCTGTCCCCTCCCACAAATGGAGGAGATAGGATGACAAAGAGAGTGAAAGTGATGACGGTTTTTGGAACAAGACCCGAGGCCATTAAGATGGCACCAGTTGTATTAGAGCTTGAAAAAATTCTCACCAATTTGAGTCCATTGTCGCAGTCACTGCTCAGCATAGAGAAATGCTCGACGGAGTTTTATCCATATTTTCAATAACACCGAATTATGATCTAAATATAATGAAAAAGGGTCAAACTCTAGCGGATGTCACCGTTCGCGCTTTAGAGGGTCTTAATCGAGTAATGGCAGAGGCAAATCCAGATATTGTATTAGTTCATGGTGACACTACCACGACCTTTGTTGCAAGCTTAGCTGCCTTTTACCATAGAATAAAAGTAGGGCATGTGGAAGCAGGCTTGCGTACATGGAATAAGTATTCACCCTATCCAGAAGAGTGTAATCGTCAACTAACAGGCGTTATGGCTGATCTTCATTTCTCTCCTACAGAACAATCCGCACAGAATTTACTTCTAGAAGGAAAATCCCAAGAAACCATTTTTGTCACAGGCAATACGGCTATTGATGCATTACAAACGACCGTTCAGCCTCACTATCAACACCCTATCTTATCTAAGCTAGAGAACAAAAGATTGCTCCTCTTAACTACTCATCGACGTGAAAATTTAGGGGAACCTATGAGAAATATCTTCAAAGCGATCCGTCGAATCGTCCTTGAGCATGAAGATGTGCATGTCGTCTTCCCTGTCCATCTAAATCCCCTCGTTCAAAAAGATGCCTATGACCTATTAGGTGGAATTGACAGAGTAGATTTAATCGATCCATTAGAAGTGTTGGATTTTCATAACTTCGCTGCACGGGCATCGCTTATTTTGACAGACTCAGGTGGCGTGCAAGAAGAAGCCCCTTCCCTTGGTGTACCTGTTTTAGTGTTACGTGATACAACGGAACGGCCAGAAGGCGTAAAGGCAGGTACGTTGAAGCTCGTTGGAACAAGTGAACGGGGGGTTTATCATCACACAAAGGATGTATTAACAAACGAATATCTTTATCAATCTATGTCAAAAGCGTCCAATCCATACGGTGATGGGAAAGCTGCGGAGAGAATCGCTACAATTTTGTGGGAGCGCGTGGGAGGCAGAGTACTTGTTTAATAGGGCCATCAAATTTACACTCTTTACATTCTAGTGGGTGTGAACACATGCTAGAATAAGATAGAAGAATTTAGGAGAGTGTAAAAGATGAGGATTGAAAGTTTAATTCAATATAAAATGGTCTGGTTTCTATTTATCTTCGTGATGGTCTTGGTTCTAGCTATGATTCTCCTGTTTAAAAGAAGTCATACCTTACTAGTAGAAAAGAATCCACCTGTGCCTGCTGATGTGATCCTTGTATTAAGTGGAGGAGCACAAGGTGAACGAGAGGCGGAAGCGGCTAAGCTCTACCATGAAGGGTATACTGACACCATCGTGGTTTCAATGGCCAAAGTGGGCTGGAATACGTATACAGGTGATATAATGCGTGAGCACCTTATCCATTTAGGTGTGCCGGACAATGCCATTTTGACGTATGGTGATGTAACAAGTACTCGGGAAGAAGCAGAGCAGGCCGTTCCGTTATTAGAGGAACTTGCTGTTCGTAAAATGATCCTAACCACCAGTTCCTTTCACTCTGGCCGTGCCAAATGGATATTTGAGCGAACACTGAAAGAAAAAGGAATAGAAGTCATATCTGTTCCCGTTCGCGAAGAAGAATTTGGCTCCGACTGGTGGCAGACCCATGAAACACGCAAACAAGGGGCTAGTGAGCTTTTAAAGTATGTGTGGGAATGGTTCAGGCTGTGACAATAGAAATATCCCCCTTGGACTTAAGGGGGATATTTTGTTGTTGATAGATTTACGTGAAAAAGGGTAGTGGTTATGGGTGAAATTATTAGTTTGCGGGCAAATGGAGTTAGCTTATGGGCAAAATATTTCGTTTACGGGCAAATCTTACGTGGTTACGGGCAAAATTTTTAATTTGCGGGCAAATGGGCAGAGGGACGGATGAAAGTAAAAATAAAAAATGGCAGAGCTCTTTCTTATTTCACCTTCAATTGAAAGAAACCATTCGGGGTTCACATTGATGTCGCCGTTAGATCGTTTTAAAGTATTCTCACACATTCTCTTTCCACTAAAAAGTGATACAATAGGCTCTATCAAGACTATTCTCTAGGAGGTTCCGATAATGAGTTTACATACGAACCAGGTTCCATCAGATATTGAAATCGCTCAAAAGGCTAAGATGAAGCATATTCGTGAGATTGCAGCGAAGCTTGAGTTACAAGAAGACGATATCGAGATGTACGGAAAATATAAAGCAAAAATTACATTTGAAGCCATGAATCGTTTTCATGACCAAAAAGATGGCAAGGTGATTTTAGTAACGGCCATAAATCCGACACCAGCCGGTGAAGGAAAGTCCACGGTGACAGTAGGGCTTGGTCAAGCGTTCGAAAGGTTAAAGAGGAAGTCTATTATTGCACTAAGAGAGCCTTCTTTAGGCCCTACTATGGGGATCAAAGGCGGGGCGGCAGGTGGTGGATACTCCCAGGTGGTGCCAATGGAAGATATTAATCTTCATTTTACTGGAGATCTTCATGCGATCACGACAGCCAACAATACTCTTTCCGCTCTGATTGATAATCATATCCATCAAGGTAATGAACTAGAGATTGATACTAGGCGTATTGTATGGAAGCGTGTTGTAGACCTAAATGACCGAGCGCTTCGTCAAGTGGTTGTGGGACTAGGTGGTCCTGTTCAGGGGGTGCCTCGTGAGGACGGATTTGATATTACGGTTGCTTCAGAAATTATGGCGATTTTCTGCTTAGCGAAAGACCTTCAGGATTTAAAAAAGCGAGTTGGTGATATTGTCGTCGCGTTCACCCGTGAGAATCGACCAATTACCGCACGGGACCTTGGTGCTGATGGTGTTTTAACTGTGCTATTAAAAGAAGCTATTCAGCCAAATCTTGTGCAAACATTAGAGAATACCCCAGCTATTGTTCACGGGGGACCATTTGCGAATATTGCTCACGGATGTAATAGTGTGATTGCTACTACCTTTGCAAGAAAGCTTGCCGATTACGTTATTACGGAAGCCGGTTTTGGAGCGGACTTAGGGGCTGAGAAGTTTTTACATATAAAAGCACGTCAAGCGGGGTTTGAGCTTAGTGCCGTTGTAGTGGTGGCGACGATACGTGCGCTGAAGATGCATGGAGGAGTGCCGAAAAACGAACTTCAAGCCGAAAATGTTCAAGCTCTGCTCAAAGGAGTAGCGAATTTACAAAAACACATTGAAACCATTCAATCATTTGGACTTCCTTTTGTGGTAGCGCTAAACAAATTTACTACAGATACAGAGGCAGAAATTCAAGCGTTACAATCTTGGTGTAAGGATCATCGGTATCCTGTTGCCTTATCTGAAGTATGGGAAAAAGGTGGAGAAGGTGGAGTGGCACTAGCAGAAAAAGTGATGGAAGCGATTGAAAGTACTGAAAACACATTCAATCATCTGTACGCCTTATCTGATTCTATTCCAGAAAAGCTAGAAACGATTGCGCAAAAGGTTTACGGGGCGGATGGCGTTAGCTTTAGTAAAAAAGCATTACAGCAAATCCAACAGTATAAAGCACTAGGGTGGGATAACTTGCCCATTTGTGTAGCGAAAACACAATATTCCTTATCCGATGATCCTAGCCAGCTTGGTCGACCGAAAGGCTTCACGATTACGGTTCGAGAATTTAAGCCGTCGGTTGGAGCTGGATTCCTCGTTGCCTTAACAGGGGACGTGATGACGATGCCAGGGCTACCTAAGGTACCCGCTGCGCTAAATATGACAGTGGAGAATGATGGGAAGATTGTTGGGTTGTTTTAAGCTTTAGGTGAGATAAAAAAAGCATGCCAGATGGTAAGTATCTTGGCATGCTTTATATATGATGTGACATGTAACGAATTAATCCCTACTAAACAAGTCCCTCGTATACACTTTCTCTTTCACATCTTTAATTTCATCTGATAGTCGGTTTGTGACAATCACATCTGAAATGGTTTTGAACTCTTCTAGGTCCTTTATAACCTTTGCTCCTTGGAAGAGAGCCTCGTCTAATACTGGTTCATAGACAACGACCTCTACACCTTTTTCCATTAAGCGATTCATAATGCTAATAATAGAAGAAGCTCGGAAATTGTCAGAGCCTGTTTTCATCGTCAAGCGGTGAATTCCAACCGTTTTTGGCTCTCGTTCTAGTATCATGCTCGCGATATGATCTTTACGAGTAGAGTTCGCCTCTACAATCGCTGTAATAATATTATTCGGGATGTTTTGGTAGTTTGCTTTTAATTGCTTTGTATCCTTTGGTAAGCAATAACCGCCATATCCGAATGAAGGATTGTTGTAGTGGGTTCCGATACGCGGATCTAAGCCGACACCTTCAATAATCTGCTGTGCGTCAAGACCGTTCATCTCAGCGTATGTGTCAAGCTCGTTGAAATACGCAACGCGAAGGGCTAAATACGTGTTTGAAAATAGCTTAACAGCTTCTGCTTCAGTAGAGTTTGTGTACAGTACAGGAACATCCTTTTTATGTGCACCTTCTAACAATAGTCCCGCAAACTGCTTCGCACGCTCGGATGTCTCTCCTACGATAATACGAGAAGGATACAGATTATCATGTAATGCTTTTCCTTCGCGCAGGAATTCCGGAGAGAACATAATATTTTCAGTAGAGTATTTTTCTTGAACACTTTTTGTGTATCCCACTGGAATCGTTGATTTAATCACCATCACAGCATTCGGATTGATAGCAAGAACGTCTTCAATCACGCTCTCCACCGTTTTTGTATTAAAATAATTAAGCTTCGTATCATAGTCCGTAGGCGTTGCAATGATGACGAAATCTGCATCACGATAAGCCTCTTCTTTGTTCGTTGTCGCTTTCAATTGAAGTGGCTTCTCAGCTAAAAATTCTTCGATTTCTTTGTCTACAATCGGAGACTCTTTACGGTTAATCATCGCCACTTTTTCTTCATTAATATCTAAGGCTACAACAGGGAAATGTTGTGCTAGTAATACAGCATTCGATAACCCAACGTAACCAGTACCTGCAACTGCTATTTTCATTTTCTTATACACCTGCAATCTAAGATTTTGTCACTTCCTGTCTTATTATAATTGAAGTTGAAAAGAAAAGCACGAGTGGTGTGAGGGAGGTAACGAGAAAACTATAATCAGTAGAAAATATTCAAAAGCTTTAATTTTTGTGGATGAAAACGCTACAATGGTAAATATAGCAAGATAGTATTGTGAGGGGTCAACATGTTACAAATGCAACGAACGTGGGTTACGCTAATCATTGTCATCATTATAGTAGAACTATTCGACCAACTTTTATTTTCTAAACATTCTAACAATCATCTTGGGTTTTCGATTGCTCATATGCTTCTTAATACTATCCCTGTTATAACATTAATGATTCTATTGATTTATGTGCGCAAACAAACGAAAGAGTTAAATCAGAGCCATCAGCGATTAAATAGTATTTTTGACTTCCTTGATGTGGCTATTTGGTCTCATGACCTGAGAACGAATACTCTTATGATTACTCCGGGGATTGAAAAGCTCTATGGATATTCCTTAAATGAATTTTACGACGATCACGATCTTTGGCGAAAAGTTGTTCATCCACTGGATGTTCCTGTACTAGAGGAACGTGGGGAAAAGCTGAAAGAGCAAAAGTCAGTGACAAGTATATATCGTATTTTTCACAAAGATGGTGATTTACGCTGGATACAAGACAGCGGTATCCCTTCATTTGATGAACGGGGAAACTTTATTGATTTCACGAGTGTTCTTTTTGATGTGACAGATCAAAAAGAAGGGGAGGATCAGTACAGAGGTCTTGTGGAAATGTCTCCAGATTTTATTGCTGTGATTAGAGATTGGACGTTTATCTATTTAAATGAATCAGGAAGTCGACTTCTTGGATATGAAGGAGTGGAAGACCTTATTGGAAAGCGTATACGTCCTTTTGTTGCAGCAGAATATCTGGGGGAAATACAAGAGCATTTAATTGAACTTGATAAAAACAAGAATGATCATCAACACTTTGAAATTAAGGTTGTGAAAGCCGATGGCGGGAAGCTGGACTTAGAGATGTCTGTTATGACCATCGTTTACAAAGGGAAAGAAGCGAGGATGGTTATAGGAAGAGATATTACAGAGCGAAAGAAAGCCGATGAAACGATTCAATATATGGCCTACTATGATGCTCTAACGGGACTTCCCAATCGGAATATGTTTAAAGAGCATGTGGATAAAAGGTTGAATGAAAATCCAGAAGAGAAGCTAGCGGTTCTCTTCTTGGACCTTGACCGCTTTAAGGTCATTAATGATACAAAAGGGCATTCTATTGGAGATCGTCTATTACAACTAGTGGCCAGAAGGTTAACAGATGTTGTGAAAGAGTCGGGGGTAGTGTCTCGCCAAGGTGGAGATGAATTCTTACTACTGCTGGAGAATACCTCAACGGAAGCCATTGAACATACAGCTAATCAACTGATTAAAAGCTTTGCTAAGCCATTTACAATCATGGACGAAGATTTTTTTGTGACGACAAGTATTGGTATTAGTGTCTATCCAATGGATGGAGAGGAGCAGGAAACGTTAATCAAGCATGCAGATACAGCGATGTACTTAGCAAAGGATCAAGGGAAAAATAATTTTCAGTTCTTTAATCCATCGTTAAATAAGCTGACAACAAGAAAAATGAAGCTAGAAGCAGAACTTAGAAAGGCTATCAAGCTAGATGAACTCTCAGTCTATTACCAGCCGCAATATGATATGCAATCTGAGAAAATTACGGCAGTTGAAGCCCTTCTTAGGTGGCATCATCCGCAGTTCGGAATGGTGTCTCCTGGTGAATTTATTCCGTTAGCGGAAGAGACAGGTCTTATTATTCCCATTGGGGAATGGGTCATTGAAAGAGTGTTAATGGATCAGAAAAAGTGGAAGGCGCAAGGAATTTCTTATCCGCGAGTAGCGGTAAACGTATCTGTTCGACAACTTCAAGAGCGAAGCTTTGTGAGGAGTGTGGAAAATAAGTTCAATCAATATCAGGGAGATTCCTGTCTTTTAGAGCTAGAAATTACCGAAAGTATAATGCAAAACGTGGAAGAGTCTATTCGGGTTCTTTCTGAACTGAAAGAGTTAGGTGTGACTATTTCCATTGACGATTTCGGTAAAGGGTACTCCTCTTTAAGCTATCTAAAGCATTTACCTATTGATAAAATCAAAATTGATAAGTCCTTTGTTGATGATATCGGTGGACTCTGTGATCGCAACCCTAGCAGTATTGCTAAAGCCATTATTGATATGGGGCAAAACATGGGCTTTTTAGTTATTGCTGAGGGAATTGAAAAGAAGGAGCAAAGGGATTTTCTTTTAGCCAATGGCTGTCTAATCGGACAAGGCTATTTTTACAGTAGGGCAGTACCGGAAGACGTGATTCAGAAGATGTGGGCAGAGAATGAAGGAAGAACATAAGAGGAGCGAACAAAAAGAGCAGAGTCATTACTTAGACTCTGCTCTTCTATTCCATTCTGATCAAACTCCATTCCTTTTAGCGGCGTACTATGACTGTAAGGCCGAACCCAACGATCGCTGCAACAAAGGCAGGTACCACCCATCCTAATCCAATGGAGTATAAAGGGATATAGGCTAGTAGTGATTGAAGTGCTCCAAGAGGTACATTGGCCGCTTTCAGCCCATCTGTTATTCCAATAATAGCAGTAGCCCACAAGCTACACTGATAAACGGTAGATGAAAGTCCAACCGAATAATCAAGAAATGACAATAAGATCAATACAATCGCAATAGGATAAATAGCAAAAAGTAATGGAATGGAGACCGTAATTAATTGAGCTAAGCCAACATTTGCGATGGCTGCACTGAAGAGTGTTATAATCGCAATGGTCACTTTGTAACTTACACCAGGAAACACCTTGGATAAAAAGTTACCACATGCTGAAATTAATCCTACACTAGTGGTTAGACAAGCGAAAGTAATGGCAATGGCTAAAATAGCACCTCCCGCATACCCTAACAGGCTAGTGGCAGCTCGAGATAATATAGCACCACCATTATCCCAATACCCAATTTCCTGTACACTCGTGGCCCCAATAAAGGCTAGTGTTATATACACAATCACTAACCCTACAGCAGCAATGACACCCGCTTTTAAACAAATCTTCATAATTTCTGAACGGGATGTTACTCCACGGTCAGTAATAGAAGATAGGATGACAATACCAAATGCAAGAGCTCCTAATGTATCAAGGGTTAAGTATCCTTCTAGAAAACCTTTGAAAAATGCACCTTCTATATACTCCCCTTGAGGTTGTTGTAGATCTCCCATTGGCTTTAACCATGCGGCTAGTCCTAAGCTTGCTAAGACCAGTAAGAGCACTGGGGTTAACAGCTTTCCGATACGGTCAACGAGCTTACTTGGATTCAAGGATAACCAGAAGCTCCCCCCAAAGAAAAGAAGGGTGTAAATAAACAAGACGATGTTGTCGTTCACTCCAGAGATAAAGGGACTAACACCTATTTCATAGGCGACTGTCGCCGTGCGTGGAATGCCAAAGAAAGGTCCGATGGTTAAATACAAAATAATCGGAAAAATCAGACCAAATAAAGGATGAACTCTCTTACTAATACTTTGAATATCGCTTACGGATAAGGCAATCGCTACAATTCCTAGAAAAGGAAGTCCTACGCCTGTAATTAAAAATCCTATCACAGCAGGCCATATATTTTCTCCAGCAAGCTGTCCGAGAGCTGGTGGAAAGATCATATTTCCAGCACCTAAAAATAGGGCAAATAGCATGGAGCCAATGACAATGATTTCATTGTTAGAAAGTGTCTTGTTCATAAATCCTCCTGATTCAACAAAACTAATAGCAAATTTCGACAGAAGTTAGTTTAGCACATATAAAGGCATAATTGTATTAAAAATTTGATTTTTTCAATAATTCCCAGAGGTAAGGAAAAGAAGACTATTATTCTTCAGTCAAATACTATACGTTCTTTCCTTCATTATAAAAGAAATTATTTTACTAGTTGATCTACATAAGTTATATAGTCATGGTTTTCGGTAAGAACAAAGATACCTTTGGCTTTTTCTAAATATTCCTTTGCCAAAAGATTATTTTCTAATTTCACATAATTAAATCCTATATAGTAATTTAACTCCCCTAATAAATAGAAAGTTTCATCCCTAATACATAAACAAACGGCTTTTTGACATATTTCTATGGAGCCTGAGTAGTTTTCTAATCGAAACAATGTCTTGGCTAGATTATAGTAAAGACGAATTCTAATTTTATCTGAATAGAGATCCTTAGGAACTTGAGAAATCGCTGTCAGGGCTTCACGGTAAATTTCAACGGCCTCTTCGTAATTTCCACTTTCAAAGTGAATAACAGCCATACTATTAATCACTGCTAGTTCTCTCTCATTGTAGTAGCTAGACGTGCTCCTAGTAAGATTTAGCGCCTCATCTAATACCATTAGGCTACGCTCTGAGTCTTGATCAACATAGTAGATAGAGATGGCTTCATGCCAGAGCAAGAGTTGCAGATTATAATGATTTTTGTAAAAAATGGGACTTTGCTTTTCACGTAAGACAACTTCTCGAATACTTTTGTAATCCTTTTTTCTTACATAGCCTCTTATTAAGGCTTCTACTTCTAAGACATAGTCCATTCGGGAAGTAGTCGTATATTCAAATAGTGTATTGACATCAATGCCTAATCGTTTAGAAATCATATAAAGAGTTGTACTCTGAGGCAGTGATATTCCATTCTCTATCTTACTTAGTTGAGATTGCGTGCAAATTCCCTTGCATAAGTCTTGTTGATGTAGTCCTAAAGCTTCTCTCAGTTCGCGAATCACTTGGCCAATTTGTGAAAAGTCAGGCTGGTTCATTTCTTTTACCTCCAAACTTTTGAGATGATATTCGTATAGGAATATCATCGGTCGAAAGCAGTAGAAATTCAACTAAAAGAATAGAAACAATAGTTGTAACGAGCGATTTTGCCTGTTTACCAACATTTATAGTTTACTAGCTATTAAGTAAGATGATACTAGATTAATGAAGGGAGGAGGATTGTTGATGAAGCGAAAAATGGTAGCAGTCTTGACGAGTATTACTTTAGCATTTTTACTATCTCTATCACATGGACAAGTCGCTCTAGGACATCCACCGGTCGTACCATTTGGCGAAGATTTGCCATCTGAACATTAGTCTTCAATTGAATTGTAATACCCCTTTTAAGCTAACGGCATTCTATTAACCCCGCTACATACTTTGTAGCGGGAATTTTTTTTCGCGGTAAGCGAAGAGATTGAATGAAACTCATAAGCGTATTATTATAATACCTATAAGGGTATATAAAAATCTCAAAGATAAATGAAACAAAGCTGAAGGGGGATATTATGGTGTGGTGGATTGGACTTGTCTTGATAGTAGTGATGGGGAGAGTTGTTTACAATCGGCACTTTCCTGTATCCGGATTAAAACGAATTCCGGACATTGAAGCCTATTCTAAAGAATATACGGTACTTGATGTTCGTGATTATAATGCAGTGAAGGAGACGACGAAAGGATCTCTTCACATCCCACATGCCTATCTAAAGCGCTATTATAAAGAAATCCCTACAAGAGAGGTCGTTATTATTGTTTCTGATTCTCTTCTTCGTAATGTAAGTGTTCGTATGCTAAAACGTTACGGATTTCAAATTAAGGGATATGTTTGTATAAAGGCTTAGGTCACGGCTACTGTTTAGGCATGTTTAATAAATTGACAATAGAGCACATTCATCTACACAATCCGACATATTTTTCAATAGGTCTATGGTATGATTATTTAGGCTTCCATGGACGGAGAGTATGAAAGGATGAACAGATGAGATGAAAGGTTTTGCAGCAGGTATCGTTACAGGTATTCTAGGTTGCCTTTTATTTAATAGATTTTTTAAAAAGCACAGAGAACATGTAAAAGAGCAAAATGGTAAACGTTTTTAGAATTGGTAGAAAATATAAATGATATTATTTACTACGTTGAGTTAACACCTACCGTTCACTTTCGATATGTTGTCCCTTCTTTAACAAAGCTACTTGGGGAAAAGGAAGGTGAAAGGTTAGAAAAGAACGGGGTATACTATTTAAATAGAATCCATCCGGAAGATCTGATAGATTTCAAACGGAAGATGTCAGGGGACTTTGATTATTCGAAGCCAAACTCGTACAGGGTATTAAATAAGTCTGGCACCTACACATGGTTCGAGGAAAGAACCACGCCCATCTATAAAAATGGAAAACTGGTTGCACTTCAAGGTATATTACGAGATATCACGGAGCAACGAATGCTCCAACAGGATTTGGAGTATCGACTTCATCATGATGCCTTAACGAATCTCTATAATCGGACTTACTTCGAGCAGGAATTAGAAAGGCTAGATGTGGTGTGTGACCTGCCAGTTGGAATCATTGTGACAGATTTAGATGATTTAAAGCTAGTGAACGATTCTTTAGGGCATAAAGCAGGGGATGAGCTCATTCAGAAAGCAGGAGAGATTTTACTAAATACAGTAGGAACTCGAGGCACAGTAGCCCGTATGGGAGGAGATGAGTTTGCCGTCTTGCTAGAGGAAGCCTCCTACCAAGAAGTTCAAGAATACAGTGATAAATTAAACGAACAGTGTAATGGATTAACATCCACAACTCATGCTATGCTTCATATGTCTGTTGGTTTTTCCTATCTTCCATCCTCTAAAGGTAAAATGGAGAAGCTATTTATTCAAGCAGATCAAGCCATGTATCATAATAAAAGAAAACATAAACGTATTTCCAACTAGCCCTTATATATAAGGGCTAATTTTTATAAGGGGGGACAAGATTCATGAAGATAAGAGGCATTCACCATGTAGCGATTATATGCTCTGATTACGAAAGATCGAAAAAGTTTTATACAGAGCTATTAGGATTAGAAATTGTACAAGAGGTTTACCGTCAGGAAAGAGATTCCTACAAACTAGACCTCCGAGTGGGCGGGGTCTACCAAATTGAACTATTCTCATTCCCTGATCCCAAAAAGAGACCTACTCGACCTGAAGCGGCTGGGTTACGACATTTGGCTTTTTCTGTGGATGATGTGGTACAAGCGGTTCAGTATATTCAATCAGCTGGCATTGAAACAGAGGAAATACGAAGGGATCCCTATACAACGAAACGATTTGTTTTCTTTCAAGACCCAGATGGACTTCCCATTGAACTGTATGAGAAATAAGGTGAAATTTTCTTCTCCCAACCCCAATTCTTGAAAAGTTGAATTTCCAGTATCTGTCGAAAAACCGTTCTATTTGTAGAACGGTTATATTGGCATATTATTGAAAATATTTCTATAATAGAATTATATTGTTCTTGATAGCGAACAAAAAAGGGGATGAATACATATGATATTGGAATACGATGGAGTGACACCTACTATAGAGCAAACCTTTGAAGAACTGAAGGAAGAGTTGAAAGCGGGAAAAACGACAATCTTTTTTCAGAAAAAGCCAAAACTGGCTTACTAGTAAAAGAACGAGAAAAAAAGAAAGCGAGGGTAGAAGAAGTAAATAAACTGCTTGAATCCCACGATTTGAGTGTGCATATACTTCCAGAACAAGATTTAAGTGTTTACGGTGAATCAACGGAAGATATCCAAGCCTTTGTGTCTCAACCTTACTTGTTTATGGAATTTCATCGCGCGACTGTGCCTGCGTATGCGGAGCGTCTTATATATGAAATCCAATTAGCAGGATATTCACCGGTTATTCTAAATCCTGAACGGAATGTAGAGTTTATTCAAAATCCCAATCGCTTGTATCAATTAGTGAAAAATGGAGCGTTAGCCCAGATTTCAGCTGAGAGCATTCTAGGAAATAACGGGAAGACCTTCAAGAAAAAAAGTAATGGAGATGCTTCAAGCCAACTTAATCCACCTAGTTGCTTCTTCAGAAGATGGAGATGTAAAAGGAAGAAATAATCCTCTCCAGCCTGCATTCGAACTCATTCAAAAGCGCGCAGGGAAAGAAGCTCTCTTTTTACTAAAGGAAAATGCCTATCTTCTTTTAAAGGGAGAAAGCTTAATTCGTGAAGTTCCACATAAAATTTCAAAACGTAAATGGTTATAAATAGCTTAATTTAATAGTAATCGTCGTCATAGTAGAATATTAAAGAAGTTGTCCTCATATCTTCTAACTATACAGATAAGTTAAAGGGGTGAGGGATTGAATCGAAACCGTTCCCCAGTCATTGTTGCAGCTGTTGTGGGAGTAGGACTACTTCTGTTCGTTCTATTCATGAGTATAGGTTCTCCTAACGAGGAGGAGAAGCCAGAGGATTTTGTTCAAACCTTCTATGAGTTTGAACAGATCGGTGATTTCGGTAGTTCATGGGAGATGTTTCATCCTTATATGCAGGAAAAGATGAAGAAAGATACCTACATCGAACGAAAAGCCCATGTATTCATGCATGAAATGGGCTCGACTACATTTGATTTATGGGTAGGGGAGTCAACGCCACTCGAGGAATGGAAGATGCCAGATACGGATGTTGTAGCCGCAGAAGTCGTAGAGGTTCCTGTGCAACTAACCTATAATAAAACTCTTTTTGGTGTCATTACGGTGAGCCAAACCTGTTATGTGCTAAAAGAAAACGGGGAATGGCGAATGCTATGGGAGTACCGAGAGGAATAAGAAAGGTCCCCCTTCTATTGGCGAGGGGGACCTTCTTTTACATACTAGTACTTTCAATGGTGACCTTCCAATCACTCATCTTCTCATGCTCTACCTCGCAAACTACACAGCAGCCGTAGACAGATTCCTCTAGTAACAACATCCCTGTATCATATCCTTCTTCCATAAACAAAATAATATCATCGATTCCTTCAACCGCTAATTGTTGGCACAGAGAGTCGGCAAGAATGGTCTTTAACGTAGGATCTTCACAAGCAATAAATTTTTCGTACAAGACATCTCTTGACCTCTTCGTTTTTATTTTTGTTAACACCTCTACCGAGAAATCTCCTTCTTCTAAAACAAGAGGAGCGACAGCGTCAACTACCTCATCCGAACCAATTTTAATTAAGGCGTGCATGGCTTCTTGCTGCGCCAACTCCTCTCCTTGCCTAGATAATATACCCACTAATTGTGGAATCATCTGTTCATCGCGTACAACACCTGCAGCATACGCATAAAATACTTCCGGATAGTCAAGTGCTTCTTCGGACGCAAGCACCTCAGACACCGCTTGTTGAATTTGTTCTGTTGAATAGTCTCCTCGCTCAATCAATGAAACGATCAATCGTTTTCCATAATCAAAACTCTCTTCAAATGGGATATCTGGGTCCTCTAAGCGCTCATAATTATCGGCAATACGTTGAAGAATCTTTTCGGTATCTTTCTCCTTAGCTAGATCGATAATATGTGCAAACCCCTCTTCTGTAAAATATGGCCTTACGTTATCTTGATAGTTTACTAAAAGGGATGTACTCGCATATTTCATCAGTGCGGCATAGGGCTGTTGAGCTTCGCCTGAGGTAGTCTCTACTTTTTTTAAAAGTTCAAGTAAAACTGCTTCATCCACAGCTACTTCTCCTAAAAACCCAATAATGCTGGATGTTCTCCCTTCGCTTTCCTCTATAATGCGCAAGGTTGCGTGAGGGTGTAATAAGAATGTTTCGTTTAGCGCTTGAAAAGCAAATCGTTGAAGAGGTGGCTCTTCGCTAAATAAATAGGGAAAGATTTTATCTACAAATGTGTTCATGTGAGTTTTCGCTCCTTTTGTTCTGACTAGACTGAGTGTACCGAATGATGTAGGGAGATTCAAGCCTTTCAGAGAGGGGAGCGGGGCGATGGAGTTTGCTGATTTGCCCATAAGTGAGTGGAGATTGCCCGTATTCTTATTAATTTGCCCATAACGGTCATTTAATTGCCCGTAATCCCCATAATTTGCCCATAACCCCCACCAAATTGCCCGTAAAATAAAATCCGCTCAAACCGTTTGTATGCTTCGTACTTTTTTTGCCTATGATGACTGGTAAAAAGGAGTAATGAATATGACAAAAATCCCTTCCCTTCAGGATGCTCATGATTCTATCCTGAAATTAGCAGATCAAACGACGCCACTAACTGATAAAGAGCTTCATTTTCTCATTTTTGGAGTCATTGGCCTTGTTTTTTATATTATCACGAAGCATATTTTATATTTTTTGGTAGGAAGTAGAACGACCATTCTGTCTGTTTGCCTTTCACTTTGCCTATTTTTTCTATTTTCCGTGTTTGTGGAATTTTACCAAGAGCTTACGAAAAGCGGCAGTTTAGAGTGGGAAGATTTAATGTGTAATACGGCAGGATTTATGGTGTATGTTGGGGTCTATTCGCTGGTAGGTTCGTGGACAAGAATTTTTCATAAGAGCCATAGTTTGTCTGTTTAATGAAGATTGGGACGGTGGGGGGAGTTGCTCTTTTACAAGCGGAAACCATACTACCCATTTCATGAGGAATCGCCCCAATAACAGCTCCGACTAACAAAAAGAGTGCACGCTATCTCATGCGTGCACTCTTTCCAATTAAAATGCTTCTGTTAACACAGGAACGATTTGTTTTTTACGGGACACAACACCTTTTAATAATGCTGTGTTGTTATCAAGGGTTACGCCGTAAGCTCTTTCCACGACATCCGCTTTAGGTCCAATCGCTAATGCGACCGAATCAGAATTCAAAATATCCGTAACAACTAGTAAATAAAGAGCTAGCCCTTTATCTGCTACTACTTTGCGGATTTCTGCTTCTAAATCAGCTTGACGTGAAAGTATATCCATCGGGTCAATTGCGTTGATTTGGTTAATCTCAACCTTCGCTGCTCCCATTGTGAATTCCTTTGCATCCACTGTGAGTAGCTCAGGAGTTGTTTTACCACTTAGGTCAGCTCCTGCTTTTAGCATTTCAAGACCGTATACAGCAGGGTCTACTCCAGCAATTTTAGCTAATTCTGCTGCTGCATCCATGTCCTGCTGTGTGCATGTTGGTGATTTAAATAATAAGGAGTCAGAAATAATCGCAGATAACATTAAGCCTGCGACGTTTTTCGTGATGTCCACACCATGCTCTTTAAATAGCTTATTTAAAATCGTTGCTGTACAGCCAACTGGCTCTGCACGATAGTAAAGAGGGTCAGATGTTTGGAAATTAGCAATTCGGTGGTGGTCAATTACTTCTTTAATGCTCACTTCTTCAATTCCATCTGCACTTTGTTGGAATTCATTATGGTCCACTAGTATCACGGATTGTGCTTCTGCGGCAACATTTCCGATTAAGCGCGGGACCTCTGCTCCGAATGTATCAAGCGCGTACTGTGTTTCACCATTTACTTCCCCAAGGCGAACTGCTTCTACTTCTTCACCAATGGCAGTCTTTAATGCTGCGTACGCAATAGCTGAACAGATTGTATCTGTGTCAGGGTTTTTATGTCCAAAAATCAATGTTTTTTCCATTATTCAAGCTCCTTTATAAAAGGTAGTATATGTACGGCTATATTTTACCACAAACCGTCAGGAATTAAAGGGATTGGGATAGAAATGTATAGGTTATAGCAAAAGATTAAGCCATTCCGTTATGACGAAATGGCCTAAATGATAGTTTACCTAGAATCAATAGGAGCGAATTTAAAATGCCCAAGAATAAACTAATTTATGGGCAAATTCACTAAGGATATGGGCAAATTCGACGTACTTACGGGCAATTTTTAGCCTATACGGGCAAAATTCAACACGTTACGAGCAATTACACATACCTTACGGGCAAATACCAATTGATGGGGTAGACCTAAAATAACAGTAGAGCTATATGAGAGCCCAGTTGTGACGACTAATAACTTACCAGCACCCTTTCCCATTCTTCCTATTCCAGGAGCGATAAACCCAATAATGATCAAGGGAATGGAAAAACCAAGAAAAGCACCAAACAGGCTAGTAAACGTAACAAATACTCGAATTAACGCATGGGGTGGTATGGAACCTACTAGAATACCTAGTAGGATAGCGGCAATTATACGGGGTAAAAGACCTAATGATTTCATGTTATGTACTCCTGTAATGGACAAATGTATTTTCAGTAAATACTACTCAATCATATTTCATTTTAGGTGGGAATCCTTTATTTCAAGAAAAACCTTTCCAAATTCCAAAAGTTACTTTGTAATTCTATTTAGAGAAGTGCTGATTGCCTAAATGATCTTTACTGTATTTGTATTCATAAATAAATATGGCCCCTTCAAAAGGGACCATAACATACTAATAGACTTAACCATAGCGAGAATTACAAATTATTTTCTTCAATAAAACAACCTCTAAACACAAATCCAGCAAAGCCCCAATAATCTCTACATAATAGTGTTAAATCCGTCATGTGACATCCTCCTTTGTGAGAGGAGTTGATCGACAAGGAAGCCAGTCTTTTAAATAGTCTGGTAACGTACCGTTACTCGATACAAGAGAAAGGGCGTGCCCACCGGGATGTAGGACGAATCGTTTATCATGGCTGCTAACTTTATTCATGATAGGCTCGACCTGACGATAGGGCACAAGCGCATCCAATTCACTAGCGACTACTAATAGGTTTGCTGTTACAGCAGCTAAGTCTACTTTTTGATTTTGAACAAGGAGTTCACCCTTGATTAAGCTGTTATCCTTCACCATCTTTATTAATTCTTCCACTACCCGTCCGCTGATCGGAATATGTCCCTTTGACCACGTGTTAAATGCTTTCCAGCTCTCAACATATTTGGGAGAGTCCGCTTTAGCTAGTAAAGATAAATAGGGGCTGTAGTAGAACGGAGAAGTGATAAGTCTCATGCCAGCTTCTACAAAGTCTGCTGGGATTAGCCCGAGTGATCTTAGTATAGGAGAGAAATCTATTTCATCTTGTCTAAGTAGCTTAGTGAGAGTAGGATAATATGTGGGTTGAAAAAATCTACTGGAGTCACGGATAGGATTAGATTTCGAATCGGCTCTTTTGCGATGCTTGCATAAATGGCTGCTAAGGTGCCACCAAGGCAGAATCCTATAATAGAAATTTCAGGACTATTTGAATGACGTAAGGCCTTTCTTACCCCTTTTCCAATTAAACCTATATAATCATCTAACGAATCGTTTCGATCCTCATACGCTGGTATGCCAAAATCAAGTAGGTACACATCAAATCCATTCGTCACAAGGGATTCTATCAAACTTCTTCCTTTTTGAAGATCGAGCACAAAAGGTTGATTAATGAGAGAGTACACTAGGAATAGTGGTACCCCATACTTTTTCTTCTTTGCCGGGTAATACCAAAGCGTGGATTTATTCCATTTCCAAACGGATTGTCTAGGTGTTGGTTGGATGGTAACAGACTTTTTAGTAGCAAGTGCGTGAACAAAGTTACTCCAGCGCTCCTTTTCTTTATTCTGCATCAGGTTTCTTCCCGGGAATTTTCCAAATATCAAGAAGTAGCTGCAGCCTAGCGAGCTTGTCCGCATTTTTTAGATGCTTCTTCAGTGGTTCGGTCATTTCACTTTCACTAGTTTCTTGTTTTGGAATCTCTAACTGCTCAATTAGCCAGTCTACCTTATCTTCTACCTGCTTTAATAACCGTAGGGTGCGAGTGATGTCTTCCTTTGTAGGTATGTTTAGTGGAATAGAAAATTCCTCTGTTTTTTCTTTCAACTTGTCAACCCACTTAGCGGCTTCATTGCTTGAAAGATTTAATAGCTTTGCTAGTTCACCGTTATCCAAAACCGTTTTGACCCAATCATTTACTAACGCCTCGCCAGTTGAGCCTACTTTTTTTAACTGTTTATAAAATTCATCAAATTGAGAGTCTGTCATTAAAAGCTCTCCTTTCGTTTTTTAAATAGATGCTGTCATACCACCGTCTAACACGAGAACATGCCCCGTAATGTAGTTGGCATAGTCTGATGCCAGGAACAAGGCAGCTCCTTGAATATCCTTTTCTTCACCAAATCGTCCAGCCGGAATGCCCTTTAAGATTTCATCCTGAACGGAATCAAACGCCTTGGTCATCTTTGTCGGAAATAATCCAGGAGCAATGGCGTTTACTTGTATATTAAAGGGAGCAAGCTTAACGGCAAGCTCTTTCGTTAACGTCATAATCGCCCCCTTACTTGTGTTATACGCAGGTGCGTTCAGTGTATCGGTGTGTGAGCCACCAAAGCCTGTAATACTAGAAAGGTTAATAATCTTACCTCCACCTTGTTTCTTCATGATGCTTGCCACACCTTGTGAAAATAGGAAGGTACCTTTTACGTTAACGTTCATCACTTTATCCCATTTATCCTCTGGATATTGATCAAACGGAGCAATCCACGATGTACCACTATTATTAATAAGGACATCAATGGTTCCGAATTCTTCAACGGTTTCCTTTATTACTTGATCGATACTACCCTTATTGGAAACGTCACAAAACATCCCCCTTGCACTACCACCTTTATGATAGATGGCTTCACTAACCTTGTCACAGAGCTCTTTATTTCGAGAGCATATAACGACATTGGCTCCCATTTCTGCAAAAGCTGAGGACATGTGAAGACCTAGACCTCTTGCACCACCTGTAATAATGACCGTCTTTCCAGTAATTGAGTTAAATAAAGAATCTATCTTTCTCACCTCTTCCTCCACAGTGTTCATTCTGTTCGTACTATTCTATTTCTGGAACGATCACCTTGTGAGAGAAATGATAGATTAGCCCCCGCCTTATTTAAATAGAGGGAACTTGCGTAGCGCATAAAGTGCACAAGAATAAAAGATATGCAAATGTTAGATTGTAAGTACGAGCAGGATAGGGAGAGGGAAGAAGGGGACGCGTGAGAAGGAAGTAGTCAGGCGCAGGGGTATACGAAAAAGGCGCGAGAATGGGCTAAACAGGCGCAGAAGAGGTCAAAAACAAAGCAGGATAGCCAGCAAACGAGTAAAAAAACGACAAAAAGCAAGTAGGCAGACGCAAGGATTGGCCAAACAGACGCACACGAGATCAAAAACAATGCAAGGAAAGAAAAGAATGAGTAATCTATGCGCTCATCCTAATGGAAAACATCTCAATCATACAAACGGCGTCAATCCAACAGTACCATTTTAAACAAAAAACCCGTGCAGACTACATCCTGCACGAGTATCGATATACCAACCTATTAAAAGTTTACCTCTTTTTAAATTCTGCGGTTTCATAAAAATGAATGAAAAGCGACTCACGAAAAGGCATCATACCCTAATGTAGGACCTGGATCTTCAGGTTCAACATCATCTTCCTCTTCGTTATCGTCTTCTTCACTATCATCTTCCTCGTCACCCTCATCAGTTCCTGGCTCCTGTGGTATCTCAGGTTCTGCAGGCTCTGGCTCAGTTGGGGTAACGGGTTCAACCGGTTCTAGTTCTTCTTCTTGCTCTTCTTCTGATTCAGTCCCCCCACTTACAGGAGATTGCGGAGAAGTAGTAACCGGAGCAGAAACGGTAGCCTCTTCTTCTGCTTCCACTTCCTCCACATCCACTACGTCTAATGGAGTAACAGCAAGAAGACGTCGTTCTTTTTCTGCACTTAGTTGTTCTTTTAACTCTTCAGATGATAGGGATACTAGTATATTTTCAAGTTCTCCTTCAAGTTTTTCAAGTGTGGATGAATCCTCACTTGAAAGCCCTTCTAATTCTTCCAATGTTTTATGAAATTGAATAGTAGACAGAGTATCCTCTATTACACGCTCTTGTATTTTTTGTTATGTATGTTGTTACATATTTTTCTAGACTGTTATCCTCATATTCTTCTATTTGTTCTATTAAAGACGCGTTACCTTCTATTAAAATAGATGCTTCGTCTTGGAGTCTTAACGATAGAGGGTCAGTTAGTAGTATATTCTCCACAACCACTAGTTGTTGTGTAGTTAAATTCCCTAATTCAATAATTTCTTCAAAAGTATGGAATCTATCTAATCTTTCCTCAATGTGAGCGATTCTTGAATCAATGTTATTCTCTGTTTTCCACTTTTCATCTAATGAAGATATTTTTTCAAAAGCTATACGCAAATCGTCGGTGGCATCCTCTAATACAGTTTGGTCTGGAAGGGAAAATGCTTCATCACCATATTGTATTTTTCTTTCTGCGAAGCTTATTTCTGCGTCAACATCTTTCGCTGCATCTTCAGCGACCTTTAAAAAAGTTAAGGCTTTTGATTTTACTTCTTCCTCTTGCTCTTTTCCGCAAGCTCCTAAAATAAGAAAGGTAGCTAGGACAATGGCTGTTAGGATACGCTGTTTCATTGTGACCTCCTATGTGTCTTAGTATCAAATTTATTATACCAATAAATGTCTGATAAAAGGTTTAAAGTTTTATAGGAGGAGGGTAAAGAAAAAGAACAGCTGTTTAAAGCTGCTCTTTAGAAAAAATGGGTGCTTTTTCATATTTAGCTAACACAACGAATGACAGATATAAACTCGGAATGACGAATAGCACCATTCCAAGGAATGCAAAAGTTGGAGCAATATCATATAATAGCCCACCGGCAAACGTACATACCGCAGTTAATAATCCAATTAGTGAGGTATAGACTCCCTGAGCAGAAGGGACAAGATCTGATTTCAGTTCAGAGTACATTAACCTCATAAATCCAAAGTGTGCAAGGGCGAATGATCCTGCGTGTAAAAATTGACTACCTAAGAAAATGGCTGTACTAGGGAATAAAAAATAAAAGTCCCCATCTCACCATTGCTAACAGACCAGCTGCACCAATTGTCCAACTACTTGACACATTTCCTACTATTTTGTCTGCGTATCTGAAAAAAATAATTTCTGCAATTACCGCTACATTTAAGAAAAGTCCAATAGAACCACTACTAACATTTAAATCTTTTAAATACAAGACTCCGTAATTATAGTAAGCAGCATGACTTCCTTGTATAATCACAACCGCTAAAAGACCATAAATAAAGCGTTTAGATTGAAGAAGTTCACGAAATGAAAGCCTCTCTTGCTTTCTTGGAGCTTTAATAGAAGCAGGACTTTTTTGTATTCCCATGAACAAAATTCCAACAAGACCTACGAGAATAAGATAGAATATAGCATCCTCATTCCAAAGAGAAATTACCCAACCTACAACAAGTAGGGCGGCAGTATATCCAAGACTTCCCCATGCACGACTGGCTCCATATGAAATTCCTTCATCTTTAGCCATCATGGCTCCCATACTTTCCACTAAAGGAAGCAGTAAAGGATAAATTAGGTTAAGCAAGACCATAAAGAGAATTAATAGCCCTACGTTTTGAAATGGAATAAATAATAGTAGTGCCAAAACACTAGAGAGTGTTACTCCATTTAATATAGAAGAAAGTGTCCATTTTTGGCTAAGTTTCGGAAAACAAGAAAACTTGATAATGCTCTAGCCATCATTCCAACTGCCATTATTGTGCTTACTGTGGTTACGGATAATCCTTTATTTGTAACTAACCATGAAGTCCAAAAAGGCACAAATATTCCCCAAGTGAAGAAAATGGCAAAAAAACGAAATGAAAGCCATGTTTGAGTATTCAAAGAAAGACCCCTTTTAATCATTTTATATACTGTTTATTATTATTCAGTGGAAAATTTTACGCTTCTTCCGTCTTTATGTAAAGAGTATAGTACCGGTAAAGTTATCCAATTCCTCCAACACCATAAATATTTTTCGACACACACTCCTACTGGAATATTTTTGAAGTATAATTTTCTTAAAAGTTGAAAAGGAGTGAAAGGATGTCAGAAGGGAAGTTAGTAAGTCGTATATTATTAAGGGGAAGAATGGTATACCGAATAGAAACCTTTTTACAATGGGGGGATAGTAGTGAAAGCATAGGAAGTTGTTTAATGCTTTATCCGAAATATTCAAGATTTTCCACGGATTCACCTCCTCTACTAGGAGAGGTGATAATGGCTTCACTATCAAAAAGTAGCTCAGTCAAAAGAATGGAGCAATTAGTGAAAAGCATGTATGGCAATACCCCTTTGAATGGACGATTTTATATTTATTACTTAATTCCATTTGAAGGTGATAAAGTTGAATATGTTCTTGGTCAATTTGAAGGATTCATTACTAGAGGGATCATTCAATTAGAAGATTATATGCCTACTGATGAAGAGTTAAGGAAGCATCCTTGGATTATTTTATCCTGGGGTATTCAAAAACAAAACCATACGATGAATCTAAATAACTCTAAGAAAGAATGGTTGGATCGATTAAATAGGGTTGAGACCAAAACCTTAGGAATCAAACACCCTGACACAGGTGATTACTATAATATCAATCAAAAAGCTACTGGTTATAGAGACTCAATTATTCATCAAATTCTTCAAGTGTTTCAGGGTGAAGTTAAAGGGGAGTCCTTAAAGGAAGAGTTTACGGTGTATGCAACAAAACCTAGTCGCATGCTCTATAGAGTCTTTCCGTCTTCACAGCCTACAAGCATACAGCAGGAAACGATCAATCCAGAAATGTGTGTCTATGCTTATCATACTCTAGAACTAAAAATGGGCTATACCCTAGTGGCTGTTAGTCATCAATCTGGTGACGCTGGCATGTGTAAAGTAGTGGCTCAACTAAATGGTAAAAGAGAAGACTATATGCATAGCCTAAAAGGAGATCGATCCAGTCTATCCTTCCTTCATGCTGCTATGGTGTATCATCATTTACACGAATTTGGAGCAGTAGGGGAATATAGAGTGTTCATGAATGAACAAGTTCTACCATTCACTGATGACTATTCTTCAGTTGAAGAGTACCTTCAATCTCTACACGTTTACCCCATCAAAGAATTTCCATCTACATTGTATCCACATTTTTATTACGAAGAGGGACATCCCACCATCGTATTTTATACGGTATCTAAGAAAAAGGGAGCACCATACACATTATATCGATACACTCATCGCTTTGAAAAACATTCCTATGCATGTACCTATAGGAAAGAATCTCTCTGCTATGGGCATAATATTGAAATTCCTAATTGAGGGTATATACTATAGGAAGAAACATAAGAAGGAGGAATAGTGATGGAAGAAGAGATAAAAAAAAGTGAATCCTATTATTCAGACCATAAGTTCTGGAGAAAAGTCGGTCGTGTTGCGAAAAAAGCTGGACAATCTGTTATTTATGCCGCTCTGCTGCTTTACTATACTCTCCAAAAAGAAGATGTTCCTAAAAAGGTGAAGGTGACCATAATAGGTGCCTTAGGATACTTTATTCTACCAACTGACCTAATACCAGATTTCGCTCTCGGTCTAGGATTTACAGATGATTTAGGAGCACTAGGTATTGCTCTTGTACAGGTTAGTATGTATATTGATGACGAGATAAAAGCAAAAGCTAAGAATAGACTAGGTGAGTGGTTTAAGGGTGATATTGATACAAAGGAAGTAGACAATAAGCTACTATAAGCTAGATATATTATGGTTTTTTCATTCTAAAAGTAGCTACTTTATGTAATAATGTAAGAAATTCATGTATGGGAGTTTAATTATGACAAGTATTCTAGTAACAGGTGGAGCAGGATTTATTGGTTCACATTTAGTGGACCATCTTTTACATAGAGGAGAAAAAGTAGTCGTACTTGATGATTTATCAATGGGATCTAAGACAAATCTTCAAGATCATGAGAACCTTATTTTTATTCAAGGAGACCTTTCACATCGCTTAACAATTCAAGAGGTATTTGCGCAACATTCTTTTAAAAAGGTCTTTCATCTAGGTGCCATAGCAAGTGTTGCAGCATCTGTAGAACATCCATTCGAAACTCATCAAACCAATTTAGAGGGAACTCTTTATTTACTTGAAGAAGTACGTAAAGTAGGAAGTATCGAGCGTTTTGTTTTTGCTTCCTCAGCTGCTGTTTACGGGGATGAGCCTACTCTTCCAAAGAGAGAGAAGTCAGAGATTCGTCCTTTAACTCCTTATGCCATTGATAAATTCGCGTCGGAGCAATATGTTTTAGCGTATTCAAGACTTTACGGAATACCAACAGCTGCTACAAGATTCTTTAATGTGTATGGCACTAGACAAAATCCTTCTTCTCCTTATTCAGGAGTCATTTCCATTATCACGGATCGATTCAAAAAGCTGATGAATGGAGAAGAAACAATTTTTACTTTATTTGGAGACGGAAAACAAACACGCGATTTTGTCTATGTAGAAGATGTCATTCAAGCCCTAACGCTGGTTTCTGAGAATGAAGAAGCGATTGGTCGCGTTTTTAATGTTGGTACTGGAAAAGAAACAAGCTTAGTTGACATGATTTCAATCCTAGAGAAAATAACTAGCACAACATTACCGATTGACCAAAAAGAAGAACGTGCAGGCGATATTAAACATTCCTACAGTTGTATTGACGATCTTGAGTCTATAGGATTCAATCCTCACTACTCCATGGAAGCTGGGTTAAGAAAGTATTGGGAAGAAGAAATAAACCAGTAGTCTTTCTAGAACCGTAAAAAACCCCTGAGAATTACCTTTATTCTCAGGGGTTTTTTTCTTATTTTTCTAGTATCCAAGACAATCCAATGGTTCCTTGCCCCATATGAGTTCCTGCTACAGGACTAAGTATGGTCGTAGAAAATTCAATGGAAGGATACTTTTCTTGCAAATCTTGAAGCCACTCATTTGCCATAGCTTCATCATTTCCATGTACAATGCCGACTTCCTTTATTTTAGGCGCATTTTCGTCTAAAATTTCAAACATTCTTTGTTTTACTTTTTTATATGAGCGTATTTTTTCAGCTAAATCCACTTTTCCTTCTTTAAACTCAACGATTAATTTCAATCTGAGTAATCCACCCAGCACGGCTTGACCTTGAGTTAGTCTTCCACTTTTTTGTAATTGTTCTAAGCTTCCAGGGACCATATACAGTCTCCCGCGATCAGGCAATTCACGTAGGATATTCACAATTTCTTCATATGGTATTCCCTCGTTAGCAAGTTCTACGCCTCGTTCCACCATTTTACCTAGAGCATAGGAACCGATTTTACTATCGATTACTTCTACGTTTGTGAATTCTGCCATCTCGGCCCCTAAAATGCTTCCTTGATAGGTTCCTGTTAATACACTAGATGCATGAATGGCGATTGCATAATCGTATTCTGCTTTTAAGCTTTCATATAACTCAACAAACTTACCAGTAGCAGGCTGAGAGGTAGTTGGTAAGGTCTTACTAGCTGTCAATTTCTTATAGAATTCTTCAGGCTCGATTTCAATACCTTCAAGGTACGTATCTTCTCCAAAGTGGATAGAGAGGGGAATCACATGAATATGGTTTTGTTTAATAAATTCTTTGGAAAGTGTGGCTGTACTATCTGTAATCCAAGCAATTTTTTGTTTTGTAGACAAGAGACATTCTCCTTCATATCATTAATCTATTCGCTCTATAATTAAATTTAATTATGGTCTTATTTATCATAAGTAAAACGCTATCAATAGTATATCATTGTAGGATTCCTTATAAAATATACACCTGTCATGCAGCATACATGACATTTATCATGTCTAACTAGGAATATTGTATGAATTTAGGAAAGTAGATTCTTTGAATCTATGAACTTAGCAAAAAATCTGTCATATTGAAGGTACATATAAAAGGAGGTTACTACATGAAAAAAAGACTACTACTATTTATACTGTTCATTATAGCTTTGCAAACAGGGGGTGGCCTACAAACAGCTGCATCCCATGTAGAACGAATACAAGGAAATGACCGCTACGAAACGGCCGTTAAAATATCCCAGCAGGCTTTCAATACGACTGAGACTGCTGTCATAGCGAGAGGAGATGATTTTCCTGATGCCTTATCAGGTGCCCCACTGGCTTATTCGTTAAATGCTCCTATTTTGTTAACGGGAAAAGATACGTTAAATACAAAAACAAAGGCTGAACTTCTAAGACTCCAGGTGAAAGAGGTTGTCCTTTTAGGCAGTGAGGGGGCCATTTCTAAACATGTACAAGCCTCTATTCAACAATTAGGTATCAAAGTAAGCCGAATCGGAGGTAAAGATCGGTTTGAAACATCTGCACGTATCGCTGAGGAAATACACTCTGTCAAAGCTTTTGTTGCAAATGGTCACAACTTCCCTGATGCATTAGCGGTAGCTGCCTATGCAGCAAAGGAAGGAGTCCCTATTTTGTTGACAAATCGGGATGTGTTACCTTCTTCTACTAAGTCTGCTTTATCTGGCAAGCAAACTTATATTATCGGTGGTGAGGGAGTAGTTTCAGGCAGTATAGAAAAGTTACTACCGAATGCTTCAAGATATGGTGGAAGTAATCGTTATGAAACAGCTAGAGTGGTAACAGAACGTTTTCCATTAGGAAAAGACCATGCATATGTGGCAACAGGTGAGAACTTTGCGGATGCTTTAACAGGATCTGTTTTAGCTGCAAAAGAGAATTCTCCTATATTACTTGTCTCAAAATCTAGTATTCCAACGTCCACTAACAAAATTGCTAGCCAATATACGAGGTTTTCTATCCTAGGCGGGACCGCATCTGTTTCAAATTCAGTGGAGAATGCTTTACCAAATGGAACAGCTTTACCTACTTCAAGTATTTCTATTGGTATGAGTAAAAGTACTCTGGTTACAAAATTTGGCACTCCTGACCGAATAGATACCTCTAGTAAAGGGATAGAAACGTACAACTATATAAGTGACTACTCTCAGTATATGCAAGTGGGTCTAGTTGAAGGGAAGGTTGCTTCTTATTATAGTAATGGGTTAAAGTCTAAGAATCCATATGGTGTAAGCATTGGAATGAGTGAAGGTGATGCTAAATCAAAAGCATCTCAAGTTGGAACATTGATTTCATCTAGTTCAACCTCAAGCATATATAAAAGTGGATCCGATTATATAACCTTAAATTTTGATACGCTCAACAATAAAAAGTTAATGAGCGTTAAAATTGAAAATCAAGAGGTATACCATTCAGCTTATATCGTACACTCGACCTCATCTCAGCAGAAAGCTACGATACGTGATGGTTATGAAAAGCAAATTCTAGATATCACGAATGCTTTTCGTGTCGCTCAAGGATTTCAACCATTAAAAGATAGCGAAAAAGCGACCTCTTCATCTAGAAAGCATAGCGAGGATATGGCGACTCAAGACTATTTTAGTCACACGAATTTAGACGGAAAATCTCCATTTGATAGAATGAGAGAAGAAGGGATTTCCTACCGTTCTGCAGGTGAGAATATTGCACAAGGACAAAGAACTCCAAGCGATGTGGTTGAAGCTTGGATGCGTTCTTCTGGGCACAGGAACAATATCCTTAATGGAACTTATACTTATTTAGGTAATGGGGTAGCTTTCCATTCAACCAAGTGGGCCTATTATACTCAAAATTTTTATTCTACTAAATAAAGATCAAAATAAAAAGAAAAAAGCATGATATCTGCGACAGATGTCATGCTTTTTTGTATGGGGAATGATGCAGTATCTGCAATACTTTTATTATATTGTAACATTTATGACATATTAATCCCTTTATTTGTCATATATTCAGGATCTTTCTGCTTCATTTATCCAAATAAGAGGGAAAACTAACCATTTTTATACGGGATGAGTCAGTGCCGTGCTAGTAGAGGAAACCTGTTTAATCTAGTAATATTCCCGTTTTATTGCATATTAAACTAATAAAATAAGTCTAATTTACAGAAACTGATGTATTACTACATAAAAGGGGGAAATCAGTCATGATTTTGTTACTCAACTGTAAAATACACAGGAGTATTAGAATGGTAAAATACTAATAGATTAGAAGGAAATAGGAGAGAGTAAAATAGAAAAAAAGAGCAGCTAGATGGACAAAATCTGTCGCATTAGGTCTTGCACCCGTAACATTTGCATCATTCCTAATGTTCACTTCAGTAGACACGGCAGAGGCTTCATCTTCAACCATTGATATTAATAGAATTTCTGGAGACAACCGATATGAAACGTCAGTAGAGGTATCTAGACAAGCATTTAAATCTGCCAATACGGTAGTCATTGCAGTAGGGAACAACTTCCCAGATGCTTTAGCAGGAGCTTCTCTAGCTTACAAGGAAAACGCACCCATTCTACTAACAGATAAAACTAAATTACCTTCTCAGGTTAAAAGTGAAATTAGTAGATTAGGCGCGAAGAATGCTTATATTCTTGGTGGGACAGCAGTGATTTCACCAGAAGTAGAAAAGCAACTATCTAGTTTAGGCTTAAATGTGACACGAATTGCAGGGAAAGATCGATTTGACACTGCAGTGAAAATTGCAGATATTGTTGGTGGAAAAGAAGCTGTTGTAGCATACGGCGGGAATTTCCCGGATAGTTTATCAATTGCTTCTTACGCTGGTAGCAATGGAAGCCCAATACTATTAGTAGATAACAATTCCATCTCTAGTACAACGAAAGAAATGCTAGAAGATTATCAAACTACTACCGTTGTTGGCGGTACAAAAGTTGTTGGTGAATCGGTTGTTAATAACCTAAATAATGCAACGCGTGTTGCAGGGAGTAACCGATATGATACTTCTGTTAAAATTGCCGATAAGTATTTCGGTAACTCAGATGAGGCAATATTAGCAACTGGACAAGCGTTCGCGGACGCTCTAACAGGATCTATTCTTGCTGCTAACAAAGGTGTTCCAGTTTTACTAGTAGAAAGTGATTCAGTCCCTAAAGAAGTTATGTCGTATATTGAGAAAAAAAGTATAGATGATGTGACTATAATTGGTGGAAATAATACAGTATCTAAGGATGTTGAAGCCCAATTAAGAGGAGAAGAACCAAAAGTGGTTGAAACCTCTAAAGCCCAGATTATTGTAGAAGAAGCGAAAAAATATATGGGTGTGCGTTACGTATATGGTGGAACTACTCCAAGTGGTTTTGATTGCAGTGGTTATATCGGCTATGTATTTAAGCAGCACGGCATTTCTTTACCAAGAACAACATCAGGGCTTAATACGTTACCAAAGGTATCTAATCCTAAACCGGGAGATATCCTATTATTCAATACTAGCGGAAGCGGTGTTTCCCATGCTGGAATTTTCCTTGGCAACGATCAGTTTATCCATAGCGGATCTTCAACGGGAGTAGCCATCTCTTCCTTAAGTAATTCTTACTGGGGACCACGTTACATGCATGCAGTAACCCCTTTTAAGTAATTCTTATTATATGAATACCCTTCTTGAAAAAAAGTAAACGACTTTTTTCAAGAAGGGTATTTTTATTTCTCCTACACTCCTCTAAGTATAAAACGTGCTTCACTTTAGTTCGCTACTAAAAAAAAGAATTATGAAGAATAACGAAGAATTATGAAGGAAATATGAACAAAATGTAAAAAATAAGAGAAATTTCTGACAGATAGAATATTGTATTTAATCAGAAAATTGTATAATATTAATAGTGCGACAAGATACACCTTGTCTGCCATCATGATTTTACATAGGTTATTAAAACGTAAAAGGGAGGAAACAAAATGGATCAATTTAAACGTTCTTTTGCACTCGCTATGTCCTTTTTACTAGTTTTCGGTAATGCTAGTCTATCATTTGCCAATGATACTAGCACTGAAGCTAGTAAGGATGCGGTCGAATTAGCAAAAGAAGCTCTTCAGAAGGAAGAAACTCAGTTAGAAAAAGCTACACCTGAGCTTGATTTTGAAGAGGATGATAAGGTTCGTGTCGTAGTAGAGTTATTTGGCGAAACACCTCTAGAGTACGCAAATAAAAAGGGCGTACAATTAAAAGAAGTGTCTGAGTCAAAAGTGGATACTCTTACTGCTGAGTTAGTTGATGAGCATAAAGCAGTTAAAGCCAATGTACAAAAAGAAGGTGTTAAGGTCGATTATACATATTCGTATACGACTGCCTTTAACGGATTCGCTGGTGAGATTGAATTCGTACAAATAGAAAAGCTGAAAAACGTCGATGGCGTTAAAGAGGTTTATCTGTCTAACGAATACAATCGTCCAGAAATCACACCGGACATGACGACAAGTCATGACTATATCCAATCTGCTCAAACTTGGGGAGACGCAGGATATGAAGGTGAAGGAATGGTCGTAGCAGTTATTGACTCTGGTATTGATCCGTCTCATAAAGATTTTGTTCTAGATTCTGAAACAGAAGAAGATCTTACAGAGGCAGAAGTAAATGATATCGTTGGAGCTAACGGATTCAAAGGTAAATATTTTACAGAAAAAGTTCCTTATGGTTATAACTATTATGATAATAACCAACAAGTGTTAGATATCGGTCCTGATGCATCTATGCATGGTATGCACGTATCAGGTACTGTTGTAGCAAATGGAGACACAGAAAATGGTGGAATTAAAGGGGTAGCTCCAGAAGCTCAAGTACTAGGTATGAAAGTATTTAGTAATGACCCATTATTCCCTTCAACATTTTCTGATGTGTACTTAGCTGCAATTGACGAAGCGATTGCTCTAGGTGCAGACGTTTTGAACATGAGTTTAGGTTCTACGGCTTCTTTCTATGAAGAAAATAGCCCAGAGGATATCGCGATCACTCGTGCGGTTGAAAATGGTGTTGTTGCTGCAGTCTCTGCTGGTAACTCTGGACATATTGCTGATGGATGGGATAATCCTTTCTATGAGAATCCTGATATCGGTGTAGTAGGTGCGCCTGGTCTTAACACAGATACTATTCAAGTAGCGGCTACAGGAAACACTGCTTTCCTATACGAGCATAATCTTGAAGTAGGTTCAACTACAGTACCTGGTTATGGTATAGATGACTGGTCAGAGTTAGCCGATTTAGAAATTGTTAGCTTATCTCAATTAAAAGGCGTAACAGAAGAGACTGGTAAGTCTTGTAAAGTATGTGGTACTGCAGCTGATTACGAAGGTTTAGAAGACGAAGTAGCAGGTAAAGTGGTACTTGTTAAACGTGGTACTCTTTCTTTCTATGATAAGACAGAATTCGCTGCTGCAGCCGGTGCAAAAGCAATTATTGTGTATAGCCACGGATTACCTAACTCTGGCTTCTTCTATAACCAAGGTGGATGGTCTGTTCCGTTTGCAATGGTAACATTAGAAGATGGTGAAGCATTAGAAGCGGAAATCGCGAACAATAACGATGCGTTAAATGTGACTCAAACATCCAAAGAAGGCGATGCAGAAATGGGTCGTATGACTGATTTCACTTCTTGGGGTACAACACCAAGCCTAGAGTTAAAGCCTGAAATTTCAGCGCCAGGTGGTAAGATCTACTCTACTCTAAACGATGACGAGTACGGAGTAATGAGTGGTACATCCATGGCATCCCCTCACGTTGCGGGCGGTGCAGCTCTTGTACAACAGTATCTTCAAACAGATGAGCATCCATTTGGTGAGTTAGACGCTGAAGAGCGCACTCGTTTAGCGAAAGCCTTATTAATGAATACTGCGTATGTAATTGAAGACCTTTATGGTCAACCATTCTCTCCTCGCCGCCAAGGTGCAGGTATGATGCAAACTTATGCAGCAGTTTCAACACCAACGGTTTTACTTGATGCAAATTCAAATGAAGCTAAAGTGGAGTTGAAAGATTTTACAGATGAAAAATTCTCTATGACGTTAACAGCAATGAATGCTTCTGATGAAGAATTAACATATGCTGTAAATGTTGATGTTTTAGCTGACTCATTTGCAGAAACAGATGGACCTACTTACAACTCACTTATGGCAGGAGATCTTCAAGATGTAGTTGTTGATGCACCAGAAACTGTTACAGTTCCTGCTGGTGAAGCGGTAGAATTTACTGTAGACGTTGATATCTCTAATGCAAAAGTAGTTGGTTTTGATAAAGACAATAATGAAAAAGTTATTGATCTTCCACACAACTCATTTGTAGAAGGATTTGTAACATTAGACGCTGAAGGCGTACCTAGCCTTTCTCTTCCATATGTTGGATTTTACGGTGAGTGGGCGGAGTTACCAATCGTAGATGGATTACAAGAATTAGGAGAGTCAGTATTCTATGATAATGGTTTCCCTAGTTCAATGCTTGAAGGTGCAGGATACTTTGTATCTCCAGTACAAGTTGATGGCAAAGAAGTGTTCCCATTATCTCCAAACGGTGATGGTGATTTCGATGATATCTACCCTATTTTAGCTTTCTTACGTAATGCAGAAGAAGTTCAGTACAATGTAGTAAGTGCTGAGGATAAAACACTTCGCACCGTAAGAATTGAGAAAAATGTTCGCAAAACGTATTTTGACGCTGGTAATGGGTCTTCTTATAGCTTTAACTCAGCCCGCGCATGGAATGGTTTAGTAGATAACAAAGTAGTAAAAGATGGATTATACTACTATGAAGTGAAATCTGTCATCGGTTATGAAGGTGCCAAATGGCAATCTAAGAAACTACCTGTCTATGTTGATACAACAGCTCCTGTTGTAGAAGCTTCTGTTGAAGGCAATAAGATTTCTTGGACAGCTGTTGAAGAAGGAGTAGGTGTGAACAGTGCGGTTGTCGTAGTAAATGGTACGCCAACAGTTATCCCTGCAGGAGAATCTTCTTACACATTTGATTCATTAAACAAATCAGATGTTATTGAAGTAGTTGTAGTGGATCATGCATTTAATGCAGGTTCTGATAAAGTAGTAGCTGAAGACACTGTTCTTCCGTTAATCTACTTCAACACTCCAGACGCTGCAAGTGCTTATAACACGAAAAATGTTCAAGTTAGTGGATATGTTGAAGAAGATATCGCTCTAGCATCTATTGAAGTTTACGGTAAATCTGTAGAGTTCACAAAAGATGAGCAGGGAGATTATCAATTCGATACAACGGTAACATTTGAAAAAGATGGTAAGTACGATATTCAAGTAGTAGCTACGGATGTAGCCGGAAATGAATTCTCAATCGTACGTACTGTGTACGTAGATACTACTGCTCCAAATCTTGAGGCAGAGTTTGATAACTACGTTAGCAGTGATGTTACACAAACAGACATCACATTAATGCTTAAAGATAACTTTAATGATTTGACATTAACATTAGGTGACAGCGAGGTTCACAAGCAATCGGCTGATAGCCTATTAGTTCTTGAGAAGCCTGCAAACGAAACAGTTGAAGTAAGTGTAGACCTTTCACAAGGTGAAAACGTATTTACATTTGCACTAACAGACGTAGCTGGAAACACCACCATGAAAGATGTTACGGTTTACCGTGCAGAATCTGATATGCGTGTAGATCGTTTAGCTGGTGCAGATCGTTACAAAACAGCTGTTGAAGTAAGTGGTAACTGGGAATCTAGTGATACTGTAGTGCTTGCTCGTGGTGATAACTATGCTGACGCATTAGCTGGTGTTCCATTAGCTGCAAAATACGATGCACCGCTTCTTCTAACAGAAACGGATAAATTGGCAAAAGTTACTCATAACGAAATCGTTCGTCTAGGGGCTAAGACCGTTTATGTTCTTGGTGGAGAAAAAGCAGTGGGAGCAGACGTAGTAAAATCACTTAAATCAGAAGGTATCACAGTGAAGCGTATTGCAGGAACTAACCGTTTTGATACGGCTGCAAAAATCGCTGATATCGTTGCTCCAAATGGAACAGATGAGGCTGTAGTGGTAAATGGGAAGAACTTCCCTGACGCATTATCAGTGGCATCTTATGCTGGTAGTGAGGGTATGCCTATCCTACTAACGGATACAGATTCACTTCCAAAAGAAACAGCAAAAGCACTTGACAACTTAAATGTATTCCATACAGTAGTTGTAGGTGGTAAAGCTGTTGTTACAGATCATGTTCTAGCTAAACTTCCTGATGCAGAGCGTGTAGCAGGTGGAGACCGCTATGCAACTTCTGTAGCAGTTGCCGAATTCTTTGAAACAGGTAGTGAGCATTACTATGTTGCTACTGGCAAATCATTTGCAGATGCTTTAGCCGGATCAGCTTTAGCTGCTCAAGAAGGAACGGGTATCTTACTTGTTGGAGATAACATCCCTTCTTCTGTTAAGGAATTTGTTACATCACATGATGTAGAAACGATTACAGTTTTAGGAGGAACATCTGTTGTAACTCCTGCTGTGCAATCTGCTCTTAATGATCTATTAGATTAATTGCAGTTGAATGTAGAAAATGAGCACCTCTTACTTTAGGGTAAGGGGTGCTTTTTTATCTTGTTATAGTCTTTAAACCTTCCAGTATTTTAATCTATGAAGAGAGGCAATTAAGATAGTAATTTAATGGAAGTAATGGTACCCTATATGAAGAGAGAATAGGAATGGGGGATATGGGTGAAAAATATGAAATGGGTAGTGGCAGGCGCATTAAGTTTAAGCTTAATACAGATAGGAATTAGTCCTGCACATGCTGAATTGTCTAGTCAACAATTTAACGAAAAACAAAAACCGCAAGATATTCAAAAAAATAATCAAACTAGAGTGGTAGTTCAATATAAAGATGGAAAAAAACCATTAACTTTTAGTAAATCCCAAACCTCCTTACCTTCAAATGTAGAGAGTGGTTTTAACAATTCACACGTTTTAACTGTAAACACAGAGGATGTTGATAGTGTAATTGCATCTCTTAAAAGCAATTCTACTGTTGAATTAGTCGAGGAAGAGATTATCCTTCACTATACGGGTACGGTTAATGATAGCCATTACAAAGATTATCAGCGGTCAGATTTTTATAACATGGCTGTAGACGAAGCCTGGGAAACATATGCCCCTAGCTATAAGCCCACAGTGGCCGTATTAGACTCTGGAGTTTTGGCCTCCCATGAAGATCTTAAAGGTAATTTAATTAAAGTAACCTCCACTGTTGAAGGACAAAATGGTTCAGATAAGGTTGGGCATGGAACACATGTCGCTGGAACGGTTGGAGCCATTACAAATAATTCAAAAGGTGTGGCATCTGCTTCTAAAGGCGTTAAATTAATGAGCGTTCAAGTCGGAAATGAATATGGCATTTCTAGTATCGACCTAGCAGAAGGAATTTATTATGCAGTAGATAATGGAGCCGATATTATTAATATCAGTATTGGTGGACCGTCTAGTTCCTATACTGAAAAAGCTGTGCGTTACGCTCAAGAAAAAGGGGTATTAATCGTATCGTCTGCTGGGAATGATAACACTTCCTATCTATCATACCCAGCTGCATATCCAGAGGTTATGTCAGTAGCTGCATTAGATTCATATGACGATACTATCGCTCCTTTTTCTAATTATGGGAGTTGGGTAGATGTTGCAGCTCCTGGAGTTGATATCCTAAGTTCTACTAACGATGGAAGTTATGGGTACGCAAGTGGAACAAGCATGGCTTCACCTAACGTAACGTCTGTAGCTGCAATGCTTAAAGCTTCTGGAAGATACCTATCAGGCAACCAAATCAGATATCTCTTAGAAGTAACAAGTCGTCAGTTTAATGGAGACGAATATATTGGGCATGGAGCTATTGATGCGAAAGACGCTTTAGCTCAAATTGACTTAGAAAATCGTGTGTTTGGTGCAAGTGCTATTCATACAAGTGTAGAGATTTCTCAATTAGGTTTTGAAGGTATACAGCCATCTACCGTTTTAGAACCGAATGATCCAAGTAAAAACTCTTCCATAAAAACGGAAGAAGGAACCTTTGCTGTAATAGGCTCTAGTGATTCTTTTGCAGATAGTTTAAGCTCAAGTGCTTTAGCTTATCAATTAAATGCCCCGATACTTCTAACTAATAAAGACAAGATTTTAGGAACCACAACAGGTGAATTACAGCGTTTAGGTGTTACAGACGTTATTTTACTTGGTGGAGAGGCAGCCATTTCCTCAAAAGTGGAAAAGGAACTAAAAAATAAACGTTTCAATGTCATTCGTTTAGCTGGTGCCAGCCGTTATTCTACTTCTCAAAAAATTAATGAATATATAGCCAAAACAGGTGGAGAAGTATTTGTGACAAGTGGTGACAGCTTTGCAGATTCTTTATCTGCATCTGTGTATGCAGCCAAACTTGGTATACCGATTGTATTTGTGAAAAAAGATCAGATTCCTAAAGAAACACAAGCCTTTTTAAACAAATATAAGTTCTCTAAAGCTTATGTTATTGGAGGAGAAGCTGTTATTTCGAAGGAAGTTGCGAAGGAACTGCCTAATGCAGAAAGAATCGCAGGTCCTGGTCGATATTCTACTAATACTCGTATCATTGAAAAGTTCTCAAAAGGTGAAACACCACAAGCTTTATTTACTGCAACAGGAACAAATTATAAAGATGCATTAGCTGGTGGAGTTGTAGCTGCAAAATTAGGTTATAGTTTACTATTAGTTGATCCTAACAAAATTGATTCTACAACTGAAAACTATGTGAATGGCTTTTTAGCTAATTCCTCTTCACCAGGATTCTTAAATCTTGGTGGAAAAGGAGCCGTAAGTTCTAAAGTTGTATGGGAATTAGACAACCTAATTTATGGTGATTTGTATTCTAGTAACTATACGGAAATCAAACAGACCTCAAAGTCTACAGAAGGTCAATTTAACAAGCTTGAAAATACTAAAAAAATAAATATATTTTGGTTTATGAGCTTTTTTAATGAATCTCACATGAGGTTTGTTAGAAAGGCTTTTTGTTTGGATTTGTAAATGTATCTTATAAAAAAGTAACAAATTTTCAGCAGTTGATAAGTGCAAAAGCGTATACTCCTTGATAGTGCATGATCCTCTAAGAAGCTTTATCCAGGCTTGATTTAAGGGAATCTTGAACGAAGTCTACTGTTAGTAAAAAAGGTATACAACTAGTGAAATATTAATTAAACGTAATTTCGATAAAAAGTAAAAAACTACTATTCCCATCTTTCTTATATCTTGTTATAGTTTAATAGTATGCGAATTTTGTAAAAACATAGGAGGTACATGCTTGAAGAAATTTGTCGTAGGAATAGTTTTTGTCGCTGCATCTTTTTTTGGTTTCATGAATCAGTCAGATGAAGAGGTACTTGCAGCCTCTAAGAGGGGTACTGTCATTATTGATGCTGGTCATGGGGGGAAACATACAGGAACTTGCGGAATTACAGGTAACCAAACTCGATATTGTGAGAAGAACGCAAACTTATCTGTTGCTTTAAAGTTAGAGACTATACTGGAAAGCAAAGGGTACACAGTTAAGATGACTCGTACGACAGATAAAGACTTCGCTTCCTACATTACAGGAGATGGTGGAGATCTTGATAAACGTACACAGTATGCCAATAGTATGATTACGGATCCTGATCAAACCATCGTCATTTCAATCCACCACAATGGACACCCACGAAGTACAACTATTCGAGGAATTGAAACATATTATTATAATGGAATTGATCATGCTAAAAAGGAATATCCACATGATCCTGCGTCTATTAAATACTTACCAGATAGCAAACGATTGGCAGAAGAAGTTCATGAAGAGGTTGTTGATATCCATAATGCCATTGATAGAGGCATACATGATGATCAATCATTCTTTATTATACGAAATTCTGAAGCTCCAGCAATTTTGGCTGAATTAGGTTATATGACTAACCCTCAAGAAGAGTCACTTATCAAATCATCTTCTTATCAACAAAAGTCTGCAACAGCGATAGCAAATGCCGTAGATAAGTATTTTAAAGTCTTTGAAGTCTATGAATCAGATTCTAACAAGCGTATTGGATTATTTGATACAAGTGAAAAAGCGATTAGTTTTGCGAGTAAACAAGTAAAACAGGTGTATGTATTAGATAAGTACAATCAAACAGTACTATATGATGGTGTAAATTATTCTGTTTATTCAAAAGAAAATGGATTACTAAAAGAATTTTTTAAACTAGAAGATGCCATAGCGTATGCTACATCTACTCCTTCAACAAGAATTGTGTCAATTGCAAATGGTCATACGGTTTGGTCCAATTATTTGGATAAAATATTTGTGGTTCGAAACTCAATTGGGCAAGAACTGAATCGATTTGTAGATTATCGTGAAGCAGAAAAACGAGCAAAATACGCTGACCAAGCTTATATAGTGAAAGAAACCACTAATAAAGTGATTTGGTCTTCTGTCTCAGCTGTTCCAGTTGATAATCAAATTGAGACAGTAAACTTATCTGGTTCCTATCGTATTACAACTAGTATTAATATTTCTAAGGATATGTATCCAAATGGTTTTACATCAGAAAAATTAAGAAAAAACAGTTATATTAGCAACTGGGTATGATTCGGCTGATGCTTTGTCAGCAGGTCCTCTATCAGCTAAGTATGACCAAGCTCCTATACTTTTATCTGAAAAAGACAAACTGGATCGAAATGTGAAAAATGAGTTAGAGCGTCTCCATGCCAAAAAAGTAGTAATTGTTGGAGGAGAAGCAGCTATTTCATCTAAAGTCGAAAATGAGCTTGATCAATTAGGTTATGAAACACAACGTATCAGCGGAGCTAGCCGTTACCATACAAATGCAAACATAGTAAAGCTACTTGGAGATGTTAATGGTTACTTTGTTGCTTCTGGTGAGCAATTTGCAGATGCATTAGCTGTTGCACCAATTGCTTCCGCTTTAGGATGGGGTATTGTGCTAACTGATGATCAAGATATTATGTCAGGAAATTTATCTTTAGTAAAAGGTCAAACCATAAAAGTAGTGGGTGGTAACCAAGTTATTCAACCTAAAGTGTATGATAAGATTAGAGGTATTAGTGGATCTATAGAGCGTCTTTCTGGTGCACATCGTTACGAAACGTTGGCTGTTGTATTAAATGAGTTCTCAAAGGAATTGGAAAGTGAGGAAATTCTAATTACTACAGGCACTAACTTCCCTGATGCATTAGCTGCAGCTCCACTAGCGGCAACAACATCATCACCTTTAATTATGGTTGGCTCATCAGTCGATCGTTCAGTTGAATCATTCATATTTGATTTTGGGCGATTAAATAATGTAGAGCAGGTGAAAGTTATCGGTGGAGGGATATCTTCCTCAATTGTTGAAGATATTACCGCTATCGTAAGATAATATTAAGTTTTGTGTAAGTCTAATAGATAAGAAAAATTACCTAAAAACCATATTGATTAGGAATAGAGCTTTCTAGAAACAGCCAAAGTAAAACAAGGTCTATTTTAAGACCTTGTTTATTTTTTAGGAGGAGTAATCTATGAGGAAATGGAATTTAGTATTCATTTTGTTTTGTTTTTATATTCTCAAGCGCAGCGTGTCAACAAGATACTATTGAACCATATGAAGAAGAGACAATAGGTGGTACTGATCAGCAAGAAACTGAGAGTGAGAATGCAATAGATGAAGAAAGTAACAAAAGTAATCAAGAGATAACTTCAAATAAAGAAACCGGAGAATCCAATACTACTTACAATGAAGAAATAGATAGATCTGGTTATGCATTATTAAGACCAGAGTTAGGTAGTAAGAGACAATTCCAAGAAAACGGAATGGCAATTTTATCGGAAGAAGTAATAGCAGAAAATAAAGAATATCTTCAACTTATCGTAACCTTAGGAGGATCTAAGACGACAGAAGTATACAGATGGACTCCTAATGAAATAACGTTAGTCTATCAAGACCATTATCAAGAAGGAGACGAAAAAGGAATTCTTGAAAACTTTTCAGGTACAGATTTCGTAGAGCGTTACGTTGGTGAAGATGCAAATTGGGAAGTAATTGGAGAAGACGTTTCCGTAGAGATAGATGGTAAGGATATGAAAGTATTACAAGTATATCAAGAATCTGATGAAGTTGTAGGACACACCACTAAAAAAACACGTTATTTCGCTAAAGATAATGGCTTAGTTTTTGAAAGAATAGAAGTGGTTGGAGATCAAGGATATATAAGTGAAATCACAATAGATTTACAATAAAATAAAAAGCCTTAGAATAGGTTATTCTAAGGCTTTTCTTATAGCTTTACTTTCATAGCATCAATGTATCGCTCGGCGTTTCTTACCCAAGTATAATGTTCAGAAATAAAGGAACGTGCATTTATTCCAAATAGTTTTCGCTGATCTTCGTTCTGTGTAAGGTATAAGATAGCATTTTTTAATTCTTCGTTAGTATTTTCTTTAAGTAAGATGCCTGTTTCATTATTTTGAATGAGATCTCGACACTGACCTAAGTTTGGTGCTATTACAGGTTTCCCAATAGCCATGTACTCAAAAATTTTGAGTGGAGAAAAGTGAAAGTGTTCAATATGATGATAGGGTGCAATGGCAATATCCATAATATTTAGAGCCCCTGGTATATCTTTATAATCTAAGAACCCTGTAATATAAACCTGATCTTTTACTCCTAGCTCGCTAATTTTTTCTTCTACTTTACTTCTAGTTTTACCGTCTCCAACAATAAGTAAGCGAATCGCAGGGTTTTCTTTCAATAGTTCTGGCATTAGTTCAACTAAACGTTCCATACCGTGCCAGGGTTGGAAGCTTCCCATAAACCCAATTACAGTATTAGCACTCCAACTAGTTGTCAACTTAGATAATGAGTGAGGTGGAGGAGTATCTAATTCGAATTTAGTAATATCAACACCATTTGGCGTAACTACTACGTTTGTAGTGTCATAACCATGCTGTGAAAAATAGTGAAGTAACTCATTCGAGACCACGGACAGGCTGTCAGCTTTACTAAATAATAATTTCTCTAAAAATGTGGAAATACCCTTGAAATAATATTTCCCTACTAACTCTCGTTCAAATACAGCTGAAGCATTCACTTCAATCATGACGGGAGTTTTGTATATCCATTTAGCTAATAAAGGAGAAATATCATAGATAGAATAACGATTAATAATAAAATCGGGATTATGCTCTTTAATTAAGCGTCTAAGGCGCAATAATCGAGGACCATTTAACAAAAGTGACTTTATTTCTCTCTTAAAATCTAGAAATCGAGAAGATGGGGGAGTAGGTCCAGTATGCTGTTTCTGTATTTGTTCTTTTGACCTCAACGATAATTCAACTGGAATGATCGTATGGCCCAATGTTTCCATGCCATGAATAAACTCTTTTGCATGGATTTGTGAGCCTTCTCCAGAGTTCATCCACGAAACATACAAGATTTTCATCAATTTTTTGTCTCCTTTGATTGTTGCAGATGTTTGTTTCTTAGTAGTCCAACTATAATGTAAAGTATAGCTATCGTTTGTATGTTATACCATACCTCTGCAACCAGTGCCATAACGAAGTATCCCATTACAGATAAATGTAGGGTCATCGTCATAACCTTACTTCCAATTGGTGACTGAACGTTCTTCTTTATACTCCATGCTGTTGAGAGATAGAGATATAAATAGAACCCTGCTACAACGATAAGACCAAAAACACCATATCGAGCGAGTGTGTATAGGTAAGAATTATCGGCAAAGCGCACGAATTCACTTTTCATTGGCCCCGAGCCAAATACTGGTGCAGCTAAGAATTGGTTCCAGTTTAGATCCCAATAGTATTGTCTAGATTTATAACTACTTACAGATTCAACAGAATCAGTTATACTATCTCTAAAATTTCTATCATCTGACTCATCATTTTCATCCATTTGATTATCATTTTGTAGAAACGACAAGTCGATATTTAAATTGGTTGAAATTTGGTTATAGGCATAATTTAAATAATTAATATTTGGTATTAGAATAATAGCTGCAATAATAAACAAACCTATTACAGTTGCACTTTTTCTAAGAATAGAGGATAGCTTATCAACTCTTGATAGTAAACTAACAATAATCCAATACACTATTAAACCAAATATAGTAATAACGGCAGTACGAGACGTTGTAAAAAATACAGACACAATGGTTAATAGTAATAAAGGATAAAGGATGATGCTTTTCACCCTATAATTGTAAGCAAGTAGTGATAGTAAGAAAGAAATAGCAATGACAATAAATGAACCATAAATATTAGGGTTTAAAAATGTACTGCCAATACGTTGTTGATGAGTGATCATCATGAGCAGCTTGTCACTAGTTGTATATAAAAGTCCAATATTGTAGTTAATATTTCCAATGTTATAAAATTGTAGAACACCAAAAATTTCTATAATGAAAATGATGATAATACCAGTTTTAACAATGCCCGTCCATTCTAAATTCAAAGTCTCTTTAGCAATCACATAGAAAGAGAAATATAAAAATATACGATATAATTCTATCATATCCGTTAGAGATGTATAGACCGGGAAAAAAATGGAACCAAAGATTACGGAGATGATAATTGAAAAAGCGGTTAAACCAGTAAATATAGTTACAGGGTCTTTTTTATAGGAAAGTGTTTTTTTATTTTGGGAGAGTAGCCAAATGCTATAACAAGTTGTTAAGAAAATAATACCAAGAATAATTCCTTGTCCGACCCAAGAGCCAATTAAATATCCCGGTGACGGTTTAAATATCAGTAATACAATAAAAAATAATAGAAAAAGGTGATTTTTTTCTATTAAGAACGAATTAATTTTATTCATACATAAACTCCCTAAACTATTGATGTTTTATAATTATTTAATTCGTATATTATCACATTAAACGACATTTTTCAGTATTTTTTGAGCAAAATTCATGTGGTCACTGCTATTAAAGAAAGCAAAAAAAGAAATAAAGATGATTTTGAAGGTGTTTCAGATTTTGAACCGCACTTGAAATTGGAATTATTTACACAGTGCACCTTATTGATTGTCTATAATACGTATCAATATTTTAGAGATGTATTTTTTGTGCAATAAAAAAGACTAAGCTTATAGGCTATATGCTTAGTCTACCCTAGAAAAATAAAATTATTTTTTAAAGGTGATCGTGTTCTTTAATCCATCAAGTAAGATTTTGTCTCGATCTTTTATCTTTGTTAAATTTTTTCGCATACAAGGCTAAAAATAGGAGTAAACCTTTGGGTGTATTAAACATTCGCTTAAATAGTGGACCTTTACTAATAAACATATTATAGCTTAATTGTGGTAATCCATCTCTTACCTCATGGTAGGCAATAATTCTTGGAATATAAGAAATCACATGTCCTCTATTTAACTGATCCATAAGAAAGATATTCTCTTCTCCTGAAGGATATTGTGCTCCTAAACCAAAACGGGTGTCGAATTCAATATTTTCTTTGCCTACAGAATGAACATCAACGAATATTTCAATAGAAGATTTACTGAATAAATCTCTCCATTGAACGGAATGAATTTCATTTTGTACATAGTTTTTTGGATATTCATTTCTAAAAGGGTCGTAAAATTGGAAGCTTAATATAGAAGCCTTCTTATTTTCGAATTGTTCTGCTATATAAGTAAGAGCATCCTCTACATACCAGCAATCATCATCTGAGAATGTAACATAATCCCCAGATATATGTTTCATCCCAACGTTACGGGCGTTCGATAAACCTCTTATATCAATTGGAATTTGCTGGTAGTCGAATGAATATTTTTTTAATGTTTGTGAAATCACTTCATGATTTCCTTGAGATACGATAATGACCTCAAAATTGGTATAGGTTTGTTTGGTTAGGGAATCAAATAAACGTTCTAATTCTGGAATTCTTGTTCCTAAGGTTGGTAATAGAATAGAGAACTTTTTTTTTGTCATACGATAACATCCTTTTCGTATTTGTTAATCATAAATAATTTAGTAGTTCCTTTATATTTTATCGTTTTATTAGTAAATGTAAACCTTACGTTTAAATGTTAGGAGGAAAGGGAACTTGATATTTAAATGAAAATCAGCCCACACGGTTTCATGTGAGCTGATAAGGATATTATTATAGATTTGCCAGAATAATAGTCTGAATATTAACTCTTGTTTCTTCACTAATTACTTGATTTCCACCTAAGAAATAAGTTGTTGGTATCGATTTAAAAGAACTAGATAACCATTGCTCCACTGGATAAGCGACCTCGTTAGCTTTTGTAAGAATGATTGGGCCGTTTAGTTTTGCAGCAAGTGGAGAACCTGGAAGAGCATCAATAAATACATCACCATTTGCGAATAAAATGTTATCAGGAGAAGCAAAGAATTTCTTTGCTATCTCAATACTCGTACGATATCTATCGCTTCCGGCAATTCGTTCAACTTGTTTAATTCCAATATCTTTTAATTGTTGTTCTACTTTCCTGGAACAACGCCAGTACTTCCTATAAGATAAACTTTAGCATTCGTATGTTTCTTTAAATACGTAATCGTTGTATCTGTTAACCCTTTATCTGATGAAAGTAGAATAGGAGCTTGTAATTTTGAAGCTACAGGTCCTATCGCTAGAGCATCTGGTGAATTTTCATTTCCAGTAGCAATAAAAACAGTTTGAACATCCGTAATTTCTTTCGCTATAGCAACGGCTGTCTCATAACGACCTGAACCAACGATTCGTGTTACAGTTGTACTAGGTAAAATAGCATTGATTTCTTTTAAGCTTGCAGTGGTAATTGCACTTTCGCCACCTAATACATATATTTTTGTTTGGTTTTAATCGTTTAATAGTAGTCAGTGTTGTTGATGGTATTGTGTCTTTGTCAGTTAATAATAATGGTGCGTTATATTTGTCAGCTAACACGCTACCAGCAAGACCGTCGATAGACACATCACCTCGAGCTAATACAACTACATCTGATGATGTATTCCATCCATAATCAGCAATTAATGAGCTCGTGTTGTATCTAGTGCCTCCAGATAGATCTTGACGATAATCAAACAAGTTAATGTTATTTAAATAGGATCCAGCGATATAATAAATTTTACCGGGTTGTGAAGGTAATTCTACTGGATACCACGGGAAGTGGACAAGCTTTGAAGGATCATTTTGTATGTCGCCTTTAATTTTGACAGCTTCCCCTTGGCTCAAATAACTATATACATTACTTTTGTCTGATTTAAGATCTGGAGAAGTTCTTAAACTTACTGATGTTGCACTCACTGTTACAATACTATTCTTCTCTAAGTCATGAGCTGTTTTATGAAATGGGCCTGGGATCGTTAAATTCTTTTGTTTAAATCGAAGAATACCTTTAGAATCAACATAGATAACACCTTGTAAGACGCTGCTAGGGAAAGGTGTTACTGATATGTGGCTAAATTCTTCTAGCTTTTTAAAGAACTTTTCCTGATAGGTTTTCCCTGGGTTCGTTAATGGATTATTAATACTTGATATCCCGTTATAGGCAGCTATTGGCCAATACCAATGCTCTAATATTGTTCGGTCTTGTTCATTAATGGTAGGTAAAATTCCTGCTTTAATGTAACCGTACTTAGCTTCAAGTATTCTAATTCCCTCATCAATATTATACTCAATGTCTGTCATAAGTCTTAATAGCTTATCTTCAGACATGGTTAACGTACCATCTGTAACTTGCATTAAGCCAACGCCTTGTCCATCTAAAGTACTAATACGTGGATGGCCATCATTGTTATACTGTTGCCAGCTACTTTCTAAGTAAGCAATGGTCTTTAACACTTCAGGTGGAATGTTATGTTCGTATGCTTTCTTAGTTAAAATGGCATTTAGTTCTTGAGGTGTTGGATTGTTTCCTGTTACCGTTAGAGCTAATTGCTGAACTCTATTTAATCCAGTAAATTCGCTATCACTAGTAGTTGTGACTGACTGGAAAGAAGATGATTTCAAGTTGGATGTAGTAGTGTCTAGTAGAGTGACTTTGCTATCTTCAATTGAAAATTGATCTTCCAAAACATAAGTAGGAGCATAGTTTGCATCACTCTCGTTATACTTGGCATGCTGTACTGTTAAAACATTGTTTTCTACAGTAAGTGAACCTTTCAAGTAATCATTAGAGGAATGAACTTTAGTCCAACCATTTTCTTTGAGGGATAAAACATCAAAAGTAAGGACTCGAGCAGTACCATCCAATCGCTTGGTCACAATGGCTAAAGGGGCAGTTTCTGAGCCGGCTAGAATGATTTGTTCATAAACTCCACCATAAAGCTCGTCAGAAAAAGATTGGTTATTTGTAGTAATTGTGAGGGTAGATAGAAACGCATTAGAAGTGTTAATTTCATGACCCTCTAAATTATGCGTACTTGTACCTACTTGTAAATTGACTACGTTTGACTCAGTTGCAGAGGTCGTTTGGCCATTAATCGACAGAGACGCAAAAATAAAAAGCAAGACAACCAGTGGAAATAGTTTGTTATTCCCTTTCACTAACTTTACCTCCTAAATTCCTAATTTCATAGTTGCAGTAGCAATATGTCTGACTTTGTCAAATTACAGAACTAAGTATATCATAGAATGATAGAATTGTAGTTAGTCATTTTTTTCAAATTCCTGTAAAATAGTGAAAAGGTCACGGTTCATTTGTTAACTTTTTTTTGTAATAAGAAATTGTAACCTATTAGTAAATTGTTTTTCGGGTAATTGTGATATAATAAGCTTTAATTCAACAAACTAAAAATATTTATTGAGGTGTTAATATGACTGTAAAAAAGGCTATTATTCCTGCCGCAGGGCTAGGAACACGCTTTTTGCCAGCTACAAAAGCACAACCAAAAGAGATGTTACCTATTGTCGATACGCCGACAATCCAATACATAATTGAAGAAGCAGTAGCTTCAGGAATTGAAGATATTTTAATTGTTACTGGTCGAGGAAAACGTGCTATTGAGGATCATTTTGATAAAGCATTAGAATTAGAAGAAATGTTAGAAGCCAAAGGAAAGTTTGGTGAGCTAGAACAAATTCAACGCATTTCTAACCTTGCTGATATCCATTATATTCGCCAAAAAGAACCTAAAGGCTTGGGGCACGCAATTTGGTGTGCTCGTAAATTCATTGGGAATGATCCATTTGCTGTCATGCTAGGGGATGATATTGTTATGAGTGAAACGCCATGCCTAAAGCAATTAATTGATAAATATGATGAGAAAGGTGCTAGTGTTATTGGTGTTCAAGAAGTACCTGATCATGATGTCTCCAAATACGGTATTATCGATTCAGGTATTGAGGTAGAGACGGGACTTTATTCTGTTAATGGTTTAGTTGAAAAACCAGCAATAGAAGATGCACCATCTCGTATGGCCGTAATGGGAAGATATGTGTTAAGTCCTTCTATATTAGATATTCTTGAGACAATTCCTCCTGGAAAAGGAAACGAAATTCAACTGACAGATGCTTTGCAGGAACTTACAAAGCATGAAGACATTTATGCTCACATATTTTCTGGACGCCGATATGATATAGGGGATAAGTATGGATTCATTCAAGCAACAATTGAATTCGCCTTAAAACGTCCTGATTTAGAAGGACCTCTTCGAAAGTGGTTACGAGAAATCATTTAATTGGAATAGGACTTGTTTATATAGCATTGTTTCTTATTTATCATAATTGATAGTGATTCTTTAATCTAAAAACTGCTTGAAGCTATTTCGTTTCATTTAGAAGCAGGTTTCATGACCGAAAATAATAATGAATGTATAGGATCGGGATAAGGGTGACACGCTTACTTTGAGGTCACCCTTTTTACCCGTTTAGTTATACTTTGTACTTGAAGGAAAGGGAGTTACGACATGATTGAACTACTATTATGGTTCTTTATCGTATTAATTGTCTATATTTACGCAGGGTATCCAATTGTATTGAAAATTTTAGCAAAGCTTGTAAAGAAACCTATTCAAAAGGATATTCATTATACACCAAAGGTTACGTTATTCATTGCAGCTTATAATGAAGAAAAAGTGATTGGCAGTAAACTTTTAAATTCAGTTAATTTAGATTATCCAAAGGAACAGTTTGAAGTGATTGTTGTATCAGATGACTCATCTGACCGTACCAATGAAATTGTAGAAGAGTATTCAGCAGCCTATCCATTTGTTCGCTTAAACGTGGTAAAAGGAAGAAAAGGAAAGACGGCAGCATTAAATAAAAGTGTTCATTTAGCTACTGGCGAAGTACTGGTTTTTTCAGATGCAAATTCAATGTATAAAGAAGATGCAATCAAATCTCTTGTTCAATATTATGCTGATGAGCAAGTAGGTGGGGTATGTGGTGAATTACGATTACTCAATTCTACAGGTTCTTCAATTGGGGAATCTGAAGGGGCTTACTGGAAGTATGAAAAACTACTAAAGGAATTAGAAACTGCTACTGGTACTTGCATTGTGGCAAATGGTTCAATCTATTCATTACGTAATGAACTTTTTCAAGAAATGAATCCCAATGTGGGAGATGACATGCAAAATCCTCTAATTGTCATTAGACAAGGAAAACGCTTTGTTTATGAACCTCTTGCAGTCACAATGGAAGAGACTTCTCCTCACTCAAAGGAAGAATTTGGTCGAAAGGTTCGTATTGTAACAAGAAGCTTTACTGGAATTATGAGTTATTTCCCTATGCTTAACCCATTCAGTAATTTTGAATTTTTCTTTAAGTATATGTCACATAAATTCCTACGTTGGTTAGTTGCTTATTATATGATTGCAGTATTTGTATTAAATCTTTTCTTGTTAGATCAGCTAACTTATCAAGTGTTGTTTTGTTTGCAACTTATATTTTATTCCCTTGCCTTCTTAGGGAAATTTACAAAAACCAAAATAACCTATATTCCTTATTATTTCTGTTTAGTAAACTATGCCGCGTTAAAAGGTACCCTGCGTGCATTAACTGGTAAGCGCCAAGCAACTTGGAATCCTACTTCTAGATAGTGGGGTTCCTTCTATATAAAGGAGAATTATATGAGTCAGTTTTCAAAACAAATGCTCGGTGGTATGAAGTGGACAAGTATGTCTATGGTGGTAAATACTGTGGTCCAGTTAGTTCAATTTGCCATTCTTGCTAGGCTATTGTCGCCAGCCGATTTTGGACTTATGAGTATGCTTTTGGTTATAATCGTGTTTTCACAAGTGTTTTCCGACGTTGGGGTATCCTCTGCTCTAATCCATTTCCAAGATGCTTCTAGAAAACAATTATCCACACTGTATTGGTTGAATATTATAGCAGGTTGGACAATCAGTGTACTAGTGTATTTATCTTCACCCCTTATTGCAAACTTTTATCAGGAGCCAAGACTTGAGCAATATGTACCCTATATTGCCATCATTTTCTTAGTTACCCCTTTTGGTCAGCAATTTCAGTTCTTGCTCCAAAAAAAATTACGCTTTAATACGCTTGCAAAAATTGAAATTGCTTCAATTGTAACTGGAAGTACGTCTGCTATCCTACTCGCGTTTCTTGGCCATGGTGTCATGAGCTTAATAGTAGGACAAATTGTAACGAATAGTGTCAAGTCTATATTAAATGCAGTTAGAGGTTGGAAAGAGGCTCCTCCTTTGCTTTACTTTAACTTCAAAGAAGTGAAGCACTTTCTGTCTTTTGGGGTATTTGAAATGGGTTCAAGATCAGTGAATTATGTTTCTTCGAATATGGATTATTTATTAATTGGTCGCTATTTAGGACCAGAAGCATTAGGTATATATACACTGGCTTATCAGCTCATTACCATTCCTGTGACAAAAATCAATCCAATTGTCACGAAAGTAGCTTTTCCAGTCTTTTCTAAAAACCAACATGACCACCCTACTTTACAAAAAGGGTTTACTCAAATTAGTCAATTATTATCTTATGTTACAGTACCGATGTTAATTGGTTTAATGGCAACAGCAGATGTGTTGGTTCCTGTAATATTTGGTAACGGGTGGGAAGCAAGTATTCCTGTTGTACAGGTATTAGCTGTTTTAGGAATATTACGAGTACTAATGAACCTGAATGGTAGTATTCTTTTAGCAAAAGGTAAAGCGAATATTGCGTTTTTTTGGGTATTTAGGTATCGCAATCCTTAACGGTATCTCTTTTTACTTAGTTGTTGATAAAGGGGTTTTAGCAGTAGGGGTCGCTTATGTATTAATAAGCACACTAAATTTTATTGTTGGACGTTTCTTATTAAGGTATCTAATATCATTAAACATAAATGAGTATCTGACTGCAATTGCTAAACCATTTCTATTATCCATTGTTATGGGGATATTGGTTTATGGTCTGTACTTTTTGGTCAACCCTTTATCTATATCAAATATACTATTATTGGGATTATTGATTGCGATTGGGATTCTTATCTATTTAATCGAAGTAAGATTATTTGCTCCTGTTATTATTAAAACAATAATAAAGAAACTAAAAACGTAAATAAAGCCCTGAGCATCAGCGCTCAAGGCTTTATTTTATTTAGCTGGACTTCTTTAGTTTTTTCATCGTGTTTAAAAGTGGCTTGTGCTTTCCAATAAGTCCGACTAGTTCTGCTGTTAGTTGTATCAAAAGAATTAAAACGCCAAGAACTAGTAGTGATCCCCATAATGTGGAGCGTGAGAATAGAATCGCACAAAGGCCAAAGAATGTACCTATGCTATAAATAATCAATACTGTTTCTCGATGTGAATAGCCAAGCTCTAATAAACAGTGATGTAAATGAGATTTATCAGGAGCAGAGATTTTTTGTTTTATTCAAAATCCTGCGTAGAATGGCAAAGAACGTATCAAATATTGGAATCGCTAAGACAATAATTGGAATGACTAAACTGAAAATTGTTACACTTTTATATAAACCTAATAAAGATATAACCGATATACAATATCCTAAAAATAGGGCTCCTGTATCACCCATGAAAATTTTTGCCGGATTGAAATTAAAAAATAAGAATCCAATAGATCCACCGATTAATATAACAGTTAAGGCTACGACTAGCATGTGATTATTAAATGCTGCAAGTGTCATAATGGTAGTCATAGCTATTACAGACACTCCAGCTGCCAACCCATCGAGTCCATCAATCAGATTTATGGCATTCGTAATTCCAACAATCCAAAGTATGGCAAATACATAAGAGAACGGACCAAGATATATTCTTTCATCAACAAAAGGAAGACTAATGAAATCAATCTTTATATCATAAAACACAACAATGCCTGCTGCAATTAGTTGACCTAATAGCTTTGTTTTAGGGGATATTGTAAATTTATCATCAAGAATACCCGTTACTAATATGATGGCTCCTCCAACAAGTAATGGCCAAATGTGCAAGATAATTTCGTGTAGATATAATAATCCTGCCGTTGCACCAATGACAATAGAAAGCCCGCCAATTCTTGGCATGAGACCTTTATGAACTTTTCTGTGATCAGGCTTATCGACAAATCCTAATTTTATCGCAAATTTTATGACGAGCGGAGTTACAGCAACACTCACTCCTAAAGATATAAAAAATGCAATAATGAAATCAATAAACGAGTACATGCTTTCACCTCAATTTTAAAACATACTCTTTAGTAGGATAGCAGAAATTTAAAGGAATGCAATCCATATTTTATAATTTATTGGCAATATCTTTGTAAAGTTGCTCCAATTTTCTTGTTTGAATTTCAATATCAAATTCAAAGCGAACTCTTTTCTGAGCGGCTAAACTCATTTCGTTCCATAAGTCTGTGTTAGTAAGTAAAGTCCCAATATTTTCACTTAAATTAATTACATCTTTTTGCGAGGTGAGTAGACCCGTTTCACCATGTAATACGGCTTCTGGAATTCCACCCGTATAAAAGCTTGCAACTGGGAGTCCCATTAATCCGGCTTCAATAAACACGATACCAAAACCTTCTGATGCACCGGATTCTACTTCCACACTTGGTACACATAATACTTTTGATGAGCTCATCAGTGATAACACTTCGTCATGAGGAATCATTCCATGAAAGTGGAACCGATCTTCAAATGGAGCAGAGAGCTCCATTAACCGGCTCTTTTCGGGACCATCCCCAGCTATGTGAACGGTTAAATCTAAGTCATTTTGCATTAATAATTTTACTGCTTCTATGAAATAATGAGCTCCTTTATTTTCTATAAGACGTCCAACAAATAAAGCAGAGTGTGATCTCTCTTCTAAAGTAAGTGGTGATATATGACTATATGCATTTATATCCACTCCTATATAGTGCGTAATGATTTTTTCTTCGTCAAAGCCCTTTTCAATGAGCTTTTCTTTAATAAATGAAGAAGCAGCAATAGGATATACCCAATCTTCTTTCAGAATTTCTCTTTTTTTGACATAGTTTCTTACGTTAAAGGATTGCTGTTTAAGAAATGTATCCTTTACCGTTACATCATAGCCATGAAAAGTAACAAGAAGAGGAAGCTTATGTCTTTTTGCAAATGGGTAGGCTAAAACCCCATCAGGTCCAAAATGAGCGTGAATAAGGGTCGGAGAAACATTAGCAATGTAACGATCAAAGGATGAATTCCAACCAATTTTCTTCTTAAGAACTTCTGAAATCCCATTTTTCACATTTTCATTATCCGTATAAACACGATCGGTAGGAAGTGATAGCCCTTTCTTAACATGTTTATATCCAAGAAAGTACGGAGTGAAACTTTTATAAAAATTTGTTTGCTTTTGAATAAATGTTTCGGACTTAGGTAATAATGAATCTCGGTAGATTATGACATTAGATTTTTTTTCACTCATAGTTCCTCATTGACCTCATCTATTTCACTATTTTTAACAGTCGATGATATATGGTTCAAATGAGCTTTAAGAGCGGATTTCACCTCTGTCAATTCAACTGGATCTGCTTGAAAATAATAAATACCTGAATATCTTACATCAGTCCCAGTAATAGAAAGTTTTTCTATAGAACTAGTATTAAAGTCCTTAAACTTTGATTGTACCGCTAGAGCGTCACTTACTTTGAAATTTGTTTCTACGTTATCTCCTATATGTTGAGCGATAGAATCTATCTTTAAGAGGTTTGTTGGACTTAACAATTTGTCAATAGCAGCCTGTATAACTTCTTGTTGACGCTCATTACGACCAAAATCTCCACGAGGATCTTGTTTTCGCATTCTCGCATAGGCCAATGCCTCTTCGCCATTCAAATTCATTTCACCTTCTGTAAAATAAATCTTAGAATTATCTACATCACTATTTTCATAAAAATCAAATGGAACATCCACAGTAATCCCACCTATTTCATTAATAATTTCTTTAAAGCCCTTAAAACCAATTGTGGTATAATAGTCAATTGGAATATCAAGAAACTCCTCTACTGTGGCTATAGTTAAATCCTTCTTCCCTTTTGCATAAGCATGATTAATTTTATCTTCACCTTCTCCTGGTATATCAACCAGAGTATCGCGGGGAATGCTTAATAATTTTACGCTCTTATTAACCGGATCAATCGTAGCAACCATTAAAGAGTCTGTTCTACCTACTCCCTCACTCGAATAATCTTCTATCCCCATAATTAACATTGAAAATGGTTCTTTCGTAATCTTAACTTCCTCGGTTCTTAGTTCTGACTTCATTCCTCGCTCTAACTCGCTATATGAATTGGAAGCTGCGTTATACACAGAAAACACTGTATACCCAAAGTAAAGAGCAATAGCTCCCATAATCATGATAGAGGTTAGAACAAGCCGTTTTAACAATCGTTTCTTTTTCCTTTGCTGCTTCAATTGAATTCTATCCATATTTATTTACACTCCTGATAAGTTAAAAAGTTTTCATGGCACATAAGAAAAATTATACTTCTTCTAAAATAAAGTGACAATGTCATTCTTCTGTAAAATCAAGCTCTCGGTATAGGGTGATGTCTTCTTTAATGTCTGCTTGTCCGTTAGATAGTTCTGTTATCCAAGCAATAGCTTCAGGTACTTCATCCGTAGGAACATGTATAATTACTTGGACGAGGTCTGTGTAGGAGATATCTAGAAGTGGATAGGGTGAATTTCTAACCTCATTCTCTATTTTCCCCAACAAGGTGTAATCAATCGTAATAATTATTTCCTTGTGTAAAATTCGTTCGACAATCCCAGTAGCCTTTAATCCTTCGGATGTAGATTTACCATAGGCACGTATAAGTCCACCACCACCAAGCTTAATACCACCAAAATACCGAGTCACGACTACCGTTGTATCTTTTAGACCCTGCTTCTTTAACACTTCTAGCATAGGAACACCAGCCGTGCCAGATGGTTCTCCATCATCGTTGGCTTTCTGTATTTCATCATGTTCTCCTATTAAATAAGCAGAACAATTATGTGTAGCAGAACGATGGAGCTTTTTTATTTTATTTATAAATTCGACAGCAGCCTCTTCTGTCTCGGTTCTTTCGACATAAGCAATGAACTTAGATTTTTGAATAATCAATTCAAATTCACCGTAGCCTTTTACGGTTTTATATCGTTTTAACAATGGATCACCTGATTTCTCTCTCCAAATTTCTCTCGTTTTTCTACCATATCAGTTTATCATGAATTTATGAAGAATATCGTAAGTAGTACAATTTGATGCGTAATTTTGCCGAAACACACATAAAATATAGGATGTTTGACATAGATAATGGAAATATCCTGTGTCTTTCTTCCGTATTTTTTTCGTTATTTTCTAGATATAACATAGTATGTTACGTTATTACACTGTAAAATGTAGAGGAATAAATTTCTAAGGAGTACCCTAGATGTCTTTTCATAAAGTAGATAAAAAAGTATTAGACAATATCCTTGAAAAAATGGTCGATGCCGTTAGTAAAAGTAAAGATGATGTATTCCATATTGAAGAACAATGTCGAAATGAGTATGACGATATTCATCAAGAATTATTGTTTATAAGAGAAAAGGTAAACAATGTCATTGATCAAGGCGATGATTTAGAATCTAAAGCACGCCTAGCTAGAAATCGTTTATCTCAAGTTAGCCACAGTTTTAAAGAGTTCTCAGAAGAACAAGTACGTCAAGCATATGAGACCGCTCATGATTTACAAATGCAGTTAAGTATGAATCGACATCAAGAGTTGCAGCTTAGAAATAGACGTGATGAGCTTGAACGAAGACTTTATTCACTTGAAGAAACGATCGAGCGAGCGGAGCAACTTGTCTCTCAAATTACGGTTGTTTTAAATTATTTAAGCAGTGACATAAGGGAAATGAGTCAAGCTTTAGAGGATGCCAAAATGAAACAAGAATTTGGTTTCCGAATTATTGAAGCACAAGAGGATGAAAGAAAGCGACTTTCAAGAGAGATTCATGATGGACCTGCTCAAATGATGGCCAATGTTCTTATGAGAACAGACTTAGCTGAAAAAGTATACAAGGAACACGGCCCAGAAGTAGGATTCAGTGAAATACGTGAAATGAAACAAATGGTTCGCTCGGCACTCTATGAAGTACGACGAATTATTTATGATTTACGACCAATGGCACTGGATGATCTTGGGTTAATTCCTACCCTCAAAAAATACTTACATACACTCGAAGATTATCATGCAGGAGTAGTCATCACTTTTCAAAACATGGGGCAAGAAAAACGCTTGCCATCTAAATTTGAAGTAGCATTATTTCGAATGGTTCAAGAATCGGTAAATAATGCATTAAAACATGCACAACCTACAGAAATACAAGTGAAAATAGAGATAAAAAAAGAAAAGGTACTTGTCATTGTGAAAGACAATGGTAAAGGGTTTGATACTGAAAATACAAAACAAGGTTCCTTTGGAATTATGGGGATGAAGGAACGTGTGGAGTTATTGAATGGTACGTTATCCATATTGTCGAAAATTGACGTTGGCACAGCCATCACAATAGAGGTTCCTTTACCTTAGCGGAGTACATGGAGGTAAGTCTTATGGTGAAAATAGTTATCATTGATGATCATCAGTTGTTTAGAGAAGGAGTCAAACGAATATTAGATTTTGAACCATACTTTGACGTTGTTGCAGAAGGTGATGACGGAGAACAAGCGATTCAATTATATGAGGAGCACCACCCAGATGTTGTCATTATGGACATTAATATGCCCGTTATTAACGGAGTGGAAGCCACTCGACGATTAATTGATCGTTACCCACATGCAAAAATTATTATTTTAAGTATACATGATGATGAAAGCTATGTGTCTCATGCTTTGCAAACTGGAGCACTAGGTTACCTATTGAAAGAAATGGATGCAGATGCTCTCGTGAACGCAGTGAAAGTCGTGTCTGAGGGAGGTTCTTACTTACATCCTAAGGTTACACATAATCTGGTTCGAGAATATCGCCAGTTAATTAAAGAGCAGCATCAGCAGACGGTTTATCAACCTGTTGAAATTCGTCGACCTCTTCATTTATTAACCCGTAGAGAATGTGAAGTGTTACAGCTTTTAGCAGATGGATGTAGCAATAGAACAATCGGTGAAACATTATATATCTCAGAAAAAACGGTTAAAAACCATGTTAGTAACATTCTTCAAAAAATGAACGTGAATGATCGTACCCAAGCCGTCGTTACAGCGATTAAAAAAGGCTGGGTTGAAGTAAAATAATGTTTTTAGAGCCATGCGAAATCGCATTGGTTTTTTTTTTGTGGGATTTTCTGAAGGTAGAGGGGTAGGTGGTGTCGGTGTCGCGGAGAGTCCGCTTGTAACTAGAGGTGGGCGGAAATGCCGAGAGAGTGGGCGTTTTTTGGAGTTCTGTCAATAAAGTAGACAATTTTCCGGATGAATTTGGCGTATATTCTCTTCCGCGCTTTCGCTTGGAGGCCCTCTGCATAAAGTAAGAATCAAATTCTATTCTTACTTTATGCAGAGGGAATAATGCTTTCATTGGCGTATAGTTTTTGCTCCTTAGAATACGCCTTCTCGTATTCTTCAGGACTTACGTATCCTAACGTAGAATGTATTCTTTTTTTATTATAAAACTGAATATAAAAGGCTACTGCTGACATAGCCTCGGCTTTGGTTTTAAACGTAAATCTATAAAGGTATTCTTTTTCAAACTGGCGAAAAATGACTCTACACATGCGTTGTCATAGGGATTACCTTTATGACTCATACTAATCGTCGATTGAGCTGCTTCTAATTCGGCTATATAATCCTTAGAACAATATTGAGATCCTCGATCAGAATGATGAATCCACCCTGGTTCAGGCATTCTGATCTCTAAAGCTTTTCTTAATGCATTTAATGGTAAGTTTCTATCCATACGATCACCGATCGTAAAAGAAATTACTCTTCTAGAAAATAGATCTATGACAGGGTTCAGATAAACAAACCCTTCTCCTGTTTGAATATAAGTTATATCTGTTACCCACACCTTATTTGGTTCTTCCGGATAAAAGTTTTGATTTAATACATTTTCATAGTAGTGCAAATCATGAGTAGAGTCTGTAGTTGATATATATTTTTTGGTATGCATGGCATACAACCCAGCTGTTTTCATACGATTGGCAACAGTCTTTTCAGAAACCACTATTCCATCTACTTTCAAAAGCTTCTTATGAATCCTAGGACTTCCATATGTTCCTAAATTATCATAAAAATGAAAACGTATTCTTTCATCTAAAAATTTGTTGAATATTTCTCTTTCTGTATCTTCACTATCACGTCGACCTCTCCACTTAAAGAAACCAGCTTTAGAAACATTTAGAACCTCGCACATCTTAACAATGGTGTGTTCATCCTTGTGAGCCTCGATAAATTCAAACCTTAGTTCTTTTCGAGCGTGAAGATGTGCATGGCCTTTTTTAAGATCGCAACCTCTTCCTCTAGCTCCAGTTTTCTGCGTCTTTCATCTTCGTATAAATCTTTGTACTCTGATGCACTTAGCAATGCATTCTGCCTATTGTCTTCAGCTTCTTTTTGCTTTGTCTTATAACTAGCCACCCATTTTTGAAGTGTGTCATATGGAATGTCTAACTCTTCTGATATATCCACTATTCTTCTTCCGTCTAGCACTACAAGCTTTGTCACATATTCTTTAAATTCTTTAGAGTAGTTCGTTCTCTTTGTCATATTACCCACGTCCTTTTATATCGTTGGTTTGATTTAAACATGACGCCAATACGGATGTCTACTTTTTATACTAACCTCCATTTTTATTATGGAAGTGGGCGGAATCTTGGTGGAAGTGGTCGCTTCCGAGTGTCTAGTGGTCGCGGAGGTCCGTTTGTACCTAGTGGTGGGCGGAAATGCCGAGAGGGTGGGCGGAATCTTGGTGGAAGTGTGCGCTTACGAGTGGCTAGTGGTCGCGGAGGTCCCGCTTGAAACTACAGGTGGGCGAAAATGCCGGGAGGGTGGGCGTTTTAACAAAGGGAGTGGGCGGAATATCAGTGGAAGTGTGCGCTTCCGAGTGTCTAGTGGTCGCGGAGGTCCGCTTGAAACTACAGGTGAGCGGAAATGCCGAGAGGGTGGGCGTTTTTACAAAGGGAGTGGGCGGAATCTCGGTGGAAGTGGGGGCTTCCGAGTGGCTAGTGGTCGGGGAGAGCCCGCTAGTACCTAGAGGTGGGCGGAAATGCCGAGAGGGTGGGCGTTTTAACAAAGGAAGTGGGCGGAATCTTGGTGGAAGTGAGCGGTATCGAGTGGCTAGTGGTAGCGGAGAGCTCGCTTGTAAACAGAGATGGGCGAAAACGCTGAGAAGGTGGGCGTTTTAACAAAGGGAGTGGGCGTAATATCGATGAAAGTGGGCGACCAAGAGTCAAACCTCCTTACATCCTAAAAAGCTCCCAGGCACTTTTCCAAAAACAATAATAGTCGTTCTTATAACTCTATCCTTTACAGAAATCCCCCTTATTTCCTTCACATTTTCTAAAAATCATTGAGACTTTTCCCTTTTTTCACTAGAATAAATAGAAATGACGTGTATGAAGGATGATGAGAGATGAATTGGAAAAAATGGATCGCAATCATTGGGATGGCTAGTGTACTTCTAGTTGGTTGCAGTGAAGGTGAAGAAAAGGAAGATCAACCAAAGGAAGAGACTGCTACACAAGAAGAACAAGATGTGATTAATGAGAACAGCAATCTTTTAACCGAGATTCCAGAAGTAGTAGAACCAGCGGATTTACCGGAAGAAGAGAAGGAAATGATCTTAAGTGATTTTAATAAGTATATTACAACATTTAATGAAGAAGACGTAGATGGATATATGGCGACTCTGTCTAAAACGCCTTTAAATTTCTCTTATGAAGATGAAGAAAAGACAGTTCGCGGACTGTTCAGTTATTTAGACATGAATCGTATAGCTGAGAATGTAACGGTTATTAGCTTTAATGGAAGCCGAGCTGATGTGTATGCTGACATGACAGCTGAGACGACTATGATTGAAACGGGTGAAACGGCAAAGAAGTCAGGGAAACAAGTAACCATCATGCAAAAAACGGATGATGGATGGAAAGTATCAGGAATCTTCTTCCAAGAATCTTAAGAAGAACGAAAAGCTAGCCGAGGGGCTAGCTTTCCTATTGTGCATCTATAAAATATTGTTCAAACTGGTGCAAAAGAAATGAATATCATATAAAATGGAAAGTATGCATAGGATGAAAGCAATCAGCATGTCCAGATAAACTATAATATATAAGGTAGGTAATACGATGAAAACGGCAATTGTGACGGATAGCACAGCCTACATACCGAAAGAATTGCGCGACAAGCTCAATATACACATGATTCCTTTAAGCGTCATTATTGGAGGAGAAACGTACCAGGAAGAGGTTGATATTACAGATTCGGCCTTTTATGAAGAGGTACGAGTGAATGAAAAATTACCAACCACTTCACAGCCCCCTGTAGGACAGTTTGTTGAATTATTTGAGGAACTAGCGAAAGACTATGATGCAGTGGTATCAATTCACTTATCCAGTGGGATTAGCGGAACCTATCAAGGGAGCATCACAGCAGGCAATATGGTAGACGAGATTGACGTGTATGCGTTTGATTCAGAGATTAGCTGCATGATTCAAGGCTTTTACGTTCTTGAAGCAGCGAAGATGGCGAACGCGGGTAAACCTGTTGATGAAATTATGCTACGCTTGGATGAAATGAAAGGCTCTATTGGTGCCTATTTTATGGCGGATGATCTCTCACATCTTCAACGTGGTGGTCGTTTGTCTAGTGCACAAGCGATGATTGGTAGCCTACTGCAGATAAAGCCTCTTCTTCATTTTGAGAATAAAGTCATCGTACCATTTGAGAAAATTCGTACGCGTAAAAAAGCGTTAAAGCGTATGTATGAGCTGCTAGAAGAAGCCGTAGAAAAAGGGGAACCCCTTCAAGCGAGTGTCATTCATGCTAACCGCGCAGAAGAAGCGAAGGAAATTCAGCGGGAATTAGAAGAACGCTTCCCATCGGTTGAATTTAATGTAAGTTATTTCGGTCCTGTCATTGGAACCCATCTAGGTGAAGGATCTATGGGACTTGGCTGGGCAAAGAGGTATGAATAAAAAGAAGACAAGAGTAAAGAGTTGTGCATGAAATATGCTCAGCTCTTTTTTGATAGTAAAAGGAGAATCAAATAAAAGAGAGAATATAGTTAATATACTTTATCCTAAAAATGAGGTGAATGATGAAAACTATACTCCAACACCATTTCTCCGGAAAACTTCTTCTTTCTTCTGAAATACCCCTTACCCCAATGGAACTAAAGCAAAACCTTCAACAACAACTTATTTCTCCACTACCTTCAATTGTGGACGGAACATGTCAACGATGCGGCAATAACCAGATGGCTTCATTTCCTTGTATCATATGTCAAACTCAGTGCTCGTACTGCAGACATTGCATTGATATGGGGCGGGTGACAAGCTGCCAGCCGCTATATAAATGGTCAGGAGCAGACGTTTTGTGGGAACCTTCTAAGCGTTCACGATTAACCTGGGATGGTACACTATCCTCTCCCCAGCAAGAAGCATCAGATCAAGTTGTGAGGACTATCGTATCCAAAGGGAGTCTTCTCGTTTGGGCGGTTTGTGGTGCTGGTAAGACAGAGGTCACGTTTAAAGGCATAGACAGAGCTTTGATGCGAGGGGACCGTGTGTGCTTTGCCACCCCAAGAACGGATGTTGTGTTAGAATTAGCCCCGCGACTACGAAGAGCTTTTAAGGGGATAGAAGTCGCAGCTCTATATGGAGGAGGTGAAGACATGGGTAAAGCAACCCAACTAGTTGTTACCACCACTCATCAGCTTTATCGTTTTAAACAAGCATATGATACGATGATTGTCGATGAAATTGACGCCTTTCCCTATTCATACGATAGATCCCTTCAACATGCAGTTCAAGCTGCTCGAAAATCAACAAGTGCTCTGATTCAATTAACGGCTACTCCCTCCAAACATCAAATTCGCACACATCCCTTCATTCGTATACCAGCTAGATTTCATGGGTATCCGTTGCCACTTCCGGAGTTTAAGTGGTGCGGGAATTGGCAAAAAAGCATAGAAAAGGAAAGAATTCCACGCGTAATTTTACAGTGGGTAAACCAACGGTTAATGGACCAAACTCCTATCATGCTATTTTTCCCTTCGATTAAACATATGTTAGCTGCGCTTCCTTTATTTCAGCAGCTGAATCGTCATTGTTTATCTGTACACGCTGAGGACAGGGAAAGAAAAGAAAAGGTGATGAAGTTACGAGAAGGAAGATGTCCACTATTATTAACAACGACTATTTTAGAAAGAGGCGTGACCATTTCGGGGGTAGATGTAGGAGTTGTGGGAGCTGAAGACGACCAATTTACAGAAAGCGCACTTGTGCAGATTGCTGGTCGGGTAGGGAGAAAGAAGGAATCTCCAGCTGGGAATGTAACGTTTTTTCATTTTGGAAAATCCCTTGCGATGGAAAGAGCCTATCTTCATATAGATGATATGAATAATGAAGGGAGACGGAAAGGGCTTTTACACCCATGATATGCTTATTTTGCCATCAAAGTTGGGTAGATGAAATGTCATGGGTGGACTTCCTTCCGTCACGTGCACCAAGAGTGCTTTGTGAGGACTGTGCAGGTCAGTTTCAAAGGTTAACTGGAAAACGATGTGAAACGTGTTCAAGGGAATTAGAGGGGGACCGGAATGAGTGCTATGACTGTCATCGGTGGAAGCGTGTCCCTTTTTGGAAGGATAGAGTCCTACACAATCTTTCTCTTTATCAGTACAATGATTTTATGAAATCGTACATTGCCCGGTTTAAATTCAGAGGAGATTACCGGCTGAGCGAAACGTTTCATCATGAAATTGAACAGCAATATAGAAAGCTTACATTCGACATCATCGTCCCTATTCCACTAAGTATAAACCGAGCAGAAGAACGAAGATTTAATCAAGTAGATGCGCTATTTAAAAGGAGGGGATACTCTTACCAACATCTTCTAACACGAACCGAATCGGAAAAACAGTCAAAAAAGTCTCGAGAGGAACGTATGAATATGGTGAGCAATCCTTTCACTTGTTACGAAGAAATAAAGCAACAGCGAGTGCTACTTGTAGACGATATTTACACAACTGGTGTCACTGTGCACTCCGCATCGGAAGTACTGTACCGGCACGGAGCGAAAAGTGTGGCAGTATTTACCTTGGTTCGGGGATAAAAAAACTTTAAATTTTTCTTCTGTTTGCCGATATATAGAACATAAACTCCTTGGAGGGATTATGTATGGCAGAATTACAAAATTGTCCAAACTGTGGGACCTTATATGTTCATAATATATTTCGAGACACTTGTGAAAACTGTTTTCGAACAGAAGAGAAATTATATGATACCGTCGCGACATTCCTACGCAAACGTGAAAACCGTACTGCACACATTGACACAGTTGTAGAAAAAACAGGGGTAGAGAAAGCATTACTTTTTAAATGGGTAAAAAGGGTAGACTAAATTTACGGCACTTTCCTAATCTTGGGTATCCTTGCGAAAGATGCTCACGGGTTATTAAAGAAGGGAAAGTTTGTGACGAATGTCAAACCAGCATCAAGACAGAGCTTGAAACAATTGAAAAGATCAATGAAGTAAAAAAAGCGAACCATTCAGCGGAGCGTACGTACAAAACAATCAATACAAGAAGATAGCGTCACTGCTATCTTTCTTGTTAAGATATGTTAAACTTTTATCAACATCAACCGATATAAGTAGTAACGACCGCTGAACATCAAACTACATAAGAAAGGAAGTGATACCATGAAAATTAACTCAACAGGCTTTAATAAAATTAATCCTTACCAAAATCAACTCAACAAGGTGAAGGAATCTCAAGCCGCAACCAACCGTACGGACAAAGTAGAAATATCATCAAAAGCACTTCATATGCAAGAAGCGTCAAAGTTTGAAGCAACCCGTAAAGAACGTCTAGCGGAATTGAAGCAACAAGTAGAAGCTGGGGAATACAAACCTGAGCCAAAAGCAGTCGCAGAAAGCTTGCTTAAATTCTTTAATCAAATGTAACCTACCTCTCCACCGATTATTTGGAGAGGTAGTCTAGTGAAAGGAATGAAATACCATGTCTTCACAGTCGCTTTTTGCCGTTCTTGAAAAATTAGTCTCTCTGCATAAAAGCTTATATAACCTAGCCCTACAAAAAACGGAAATTGTAAAAAATGGGGATATGACGGGTTTAAACGAGCTTTTACAAAACGAACAAAAGCATCTTGGTGCCATTAAGACGGTCGAAGCAGAACGTCAAAAAACGGCTGTGAACTTCTTGCTCGAAAGGTACGGAGCTCACTCAAAGTCAGAACCGACCATTTCTGACTGTATAGATGTAGCAAAAGATGAAGAGAAGCACGAGCTACGATCTCTTCAACAGTCATTAGCTGAAGCCATTGAGCAGCTTAAAGAACGTAACGAACTCAACCAACGTCTGCTTTTGCAATCATTGCAGTTTGTTCACTTAAACCTTTCCATGGTACAGCCACAAAAGCCACAGGCTACGTACGGAAATCCTGTTCAAGGAAAAAAACCAACGGCCGCTAGATCATTATTTGATTCAAAAGCTTAAGAGGAGGAAATAGGATGTCAACATTTGCTGGTTTAGAAACCGCTAAGCGTGCGATGAATACATCTCAAAGTGCGCTTTATACAACGTCACATAATATTGCTAATGCCAACACGCCAGGATACTCTCGCCAACAAGTGAGTATGTCGACTACGACGCCGTTTCCGACTGCAGGCTTTAATGCGCCGCAAATACCGGGACAAATTGGAACAGGGGTTGAGGCTAATGCAATCATTCGTATTCGAGATTCATTTTTGGACGACCAGTATCGTGGAGAACATAACAAACTAGGGTACTATCAATCTCAAGCAACTGCTCTTGAGAAAATGGAAGAGATTATGAATGAACCATCAGATTCAGGTTTAGCTGCAACTATGGACATGTTCTGGAAATCCCTTCAGGATCTCGCAGCTGATCCCACAAATGATGGCGCAAAGTCCGTAGTGCGTCAGCGTGGTATTGCGGTAGCTGAAACGTTTAATTACCTTTCTACTTCTATTAAAAACGTACAAAAAGATTTACAAAATGAAATCTCAGTTACTGAGAAACAAGTAAATTCTTTGTTAAATCAAATCAACAATCTTAACCAACAAATCTCTGATGTAGAGCCTCACGGCTATGTTCCGAATGATCTATATGATCGCCGTGATAATCTACTAGATGAATTGTCAGGTCTAGTGGATATCTCCGTAAGCTATCAACAGAACGGCGGACAACCTCACCCGAGTGCAGTAGGTACAGCGGTGGTCTACCTATCAAACGGAGAGAACAGTACCCGATCCGCCATGCTTGTGGGGAAAAACACGGTGAATGAAATCAAAGTCAACTACAATACAGATGATTTAGTTTCAAGTGTTACGGTTGGTGCTCAAACTGTTTCTATGGAAGACTTCGAATCCGTGGGTAAACTTCGGGGGTTAGTAGAATCCTATGGTTATGAAACTAGCAGTAATCCAGTAAACGGAACGTACGCAAATATGCTAGAAGAGCTTGATTATATGGCCTTTACATTCGCCAATGAGTTCAATGCTGTTCATTCATCAGGAGCAACGGCAGCTATGATCAATGGCGCGCCGGGTCCAGCGCCTGACTTTTTTGCCGGAGAATACGGGGCAGCTATAGCCACACAAAAAGATTTTGCCAGCAAAATTGGTATTAGCAATGATATCTATCAAAACCTGGATAACATGGCAACAGCTTCTACTGCCGACCTTAGTATGGGGAATGCGGAGAATGTAACAAAACTTGCGAACGTCATTACGACCGCTCCAGCGTTTGGAGCCTATAACACGACATTTAAGAACTACTATGAATCTATCATTGGAGACATGGCGGTTCAAGCTCAAGAAGCGAACCGATTAACGACGAACAGTGACACCTTACGAGGTGCAGTAGAGAATCGCCGCATGTCTACCAGTCAAGTTTCACTGGATGAAGAAATGACCAACATGGTTCAATACCAGCATGCGTATAACGCAGCGGCGAGAATGATCTCATTAACGGATGAATTATTAGATACTATTATCAACGGCATGGGCCGTGCAGGCAGATAGGAGGCTGATTGATAAATGCGTGTAACACAAGGAATGTTAGCAGGAAATTCCCTCTCTAATATTAGTAATAGCTACAACAGACTTGGCCAAATTCAAGATCAGTTAGCAACTGGTAAAAAGATCACCAAGCCTTCTGACGATCCAGTCGTTGCCATGAAGGGGATGTACTACCGTTCGAACTTAACACAAATTGAGCAATACAAACGTAACCTCAGTGAAGGGTACCTATGGTTAGAGTCTTCTGAGTCTGCCATTGAGCAGGCAAATCAAGGGCTGCAGCGTGTGAGGGAATTAACGGTTCAGGGACAAAATGGAACGTTAAGTGACGACGACAAGAAAGCTATTTCTGCTGAGATTCAACAAATTGTTGAAGACTTAGAGAACACGGCCAATACGAAAGTGGCTGGAAAGTACCTCTTTAACGGTACAGATGTAACGGAATCGCCTATTGCTTCTTCTAATCCAGTTACTGTTGCTACTTATGGAAATAAGAATTATAAGATCGAAGTATCAGAGAATGTATTTCTAGATGTAAGTGTGAATCCTAATAATGTATTTAGCCAAAAATTATTTAATACGGTTCAAGGGATAAAAGATGGACTCGAAAGCGGAGCTGATCTTAATAACTTTTTGAGTGACTTAGATGATGTGATGAGCGTCATGGGAGCAGAACGTTCAGAGCTTGGCGCACGCTACAATCGTATTGAAATGGTGGAGCAACGACTTGGTTCCCAAGAAATCTCTGCTACACAAATACTATCGGATAATGAGAACGTGAATATGGAAGAAGCGATCAGCGAGCTGATGATGCAAGAAGCCGTTCACAATGCAGCACTTTCAACAGGAGCACGAATCATTCAACCTACATTATTAGACTTTTTACGTTAAAAGCTATCTTCTTAGATAGCTTTTTTCTCTAGAGGAGGGGAATTGTATGTTACACCCACAAATACGCTTGCAGTCTCAACCAGCACTCATTCAACTGGATAGTACACAGCCCAGACAATCCATTGAACAACCGGGCCCTACCCTTGACATCCAACAACCGGCACCGAAGTTAAGAATTGAAACATCTCCAGGGAAGCTGTCGATTGATCAAACAAGAGTGTGGGAAGCTATGAATATGAAAAGTGTGAATCGTATGGCAGAGGAAGCAGCCGACCTTGGTTATGAACAATGGATGAAATATCTTGGTAAAAAGGCATCAGAAGGCACGGAACTGTTAAGAGGATTCTCGAAAGGTCAAAAAAATATCATTCAACAGCAAGCCAAACGGAATAGTGAAACGCCCAAATTTGAATTTCGACTAGGTTGGATTCCTCCTCATGGATCAGTGGATCTGAATATCTCAAAAACTCAGGTGGATATTTCCTTTGAAACACACCAACCTATAAATAATACAAAAGTTGCTAATGCGATCATCGATTACCAGCCAGGTACCTCAACTGTATCGATGAAGCAATACCAGGATTTACAAATTGATTTTGCTCATTTACAGTATAAAGGGTACAGATTTGAGACGGAAATATAAAAAGGTGGAATGCGACAGATGAACATCCAAACAAAATATCATGGAGAATTAAAGATTGATCCAGCCTCAATTCTTTCCTTTAACTTAGGGATACCAGGATTTCCAGACGAAACAGAGTTTGTGCTCCTTCCTCTCCCTGGAAATGAACAGTTTGCTATACTACAGTCAATACAATCAACAACGGTTGGATTTGTTGTCACCAATCCATATGGCTTCTTTCAAGACTATGAATTTCAATTGGATGACTCGACAAAAAACCAGCTGGAGTTAGAAGGAGAAGCCAACATACAAGTGTTTGTCATTTTAACTGTTCAGAATCCTTTTGTTCAATCCACTGCCAACTTGCAGGCTCCAGTGGTTATCAATGGTTCGAAGCGAATGGGAAAACAAGTCATACTGAACGATACGTCTTATCAAACGAAGCATGCTCTTTTCATGAGCACCGCGGATAAGGGGTGACGAGATGCTTATATTATCAAGGAAGCAAGGAGAAGCCATTCAAATAGGTCAGGATATTGAATTGGTTGTTGTATCTGTACAAGGGGATCAAGTGAAGGTAGGTGTTAACGCTCCTAAGCATATAGAGATTCATCGGAAAGAAATCTTTCTTGAGATTCAAAGTAGCAATGAAGAAGCAACGAAAGACATCTCCGATCTTTTTACCATATTATCTCAGGACAAAAAAAGCTAATTTTTTTTATAAAACTATTAAACATTTTCAAAAGCCTCCGATATTAACAGTGTAAGGGAGAGAGGGGCGGCCGACTTCAATCTTCCCTACACAACTACTAACAAAATGCCCACAAGGACGTGAGCATTCAAAATTCAAGGAGGAATATTTTATTATGATTATCAATCACAATATCGCAGCTCTTAACACACACCGTCAATTAAATGGCGCTAACGATGCATCTGCTAACTCAATGGAAAAATTATCTTCTGGTTTACGTATCAACCGTGCTGGTGATGACGCTGCCGGTCTAGCAATCTCTGAAAAAATGCGTGGTCAAATTCGTGGATTAGATCAAGCTTCTCGTAACTCGCAGGATGCTATCTCTCTTATCCAAACTGGAGAAGGTGCTTTAAATGAGACGCATGATATTCTTCAAAGAATGAGAGAACTGGTAGTTCAAGCTGGGAATACAGGGACAAATGAAACAGAAGATTTACAAGCAATTCAAGATGAAATAGCTGAGCTAATTAATGAAGTCGATGGAATTGGTGATAGAACTCAGTTCAATGGTAAAACTTTATTAGATGGTAGTTGGGATGGTAGCGCAGGAGATGGAAGTGACGATTTAGTCTTTCAAATTGGAGCAAACAAAACTCAACAACTTACTTTAAATTTAAATAGTATGAAAGCGGCTGACTTAGGTACAACAACTACTATTTCTGCTATTGATGTAACTGATTTTACTACTACATCTTTTGATGATCAGCTAGCAGGAATTGATGAGGCAATAAATTCAGTATCAGCAGAGCGTTCAAAAATGGGTGCTTACCAAAACCGCCTAGACCACACTATCAACAACCTTGGAACATCTTCTGAAAACCTAACAGCTGCGGAGTCTCGTATCCGTGACGTTGACATGGCGAAAGAAATGATGAACCAAACGAAGGAAAGTATCCTTGCTCAAGCTTCTCAAGCAATGCTTGCAAAAGCGAACCAAGCTCCTCAAGGAGTACTTCAATTACTTCGTTAATTGAAACAAAGAACCCTTCGACTCTGTCGAAGGGTTTTTATTTATGCTAAAGGTTTTAATTTTTCACCTCTAATGATTGTCACCTCTGGTGGTGCTTCAATAGCTAGCCTTAGTTGATTCTCTTTACTTTTCACTATCTTTACTTTGATTTTTTCATCAATCACTACAAATTCTCCAACTTTTCTCCCTAGAACTAACATGTGTGCAAAATCCTCCTTGATGTCATAGAAGTATTTTACAGTGAAAAAAATGGAAATACAATGATTTTTACAAATATATTACATTTATAGGTGATAAAAGAACTAAAAAATATATAATTTTTCTAAAAAACTATTAAACATTTCTTATTACCTACCGATATAAATACCATAACAGGAAAATATAACTTTATATGGAATATACACTCAAGGATGAGTTAGTAGACTAGTAGGACCGCGCAGGACGCACGATCCCATACTGGTTTATTAACGCATCCTTTTTTCATTATCAAGGAGGATCTACATGCTAGTACTAGGAAGAAGGCCAGAAGAATATATCGTCATCAACGACAACATCATTGTAAAAGTAATTAAAAGCGAGGATGGCCACTTACGCTTAGGGATAGAAGCCCCAAGAGAAGTATCCATTGTACGCGGAGAGATTTACGAGAAACAACAGCAACTAAAATAATCAAACACTCAAGGACGAGTGAACCATTGTGAAAAGAACCTGCAGGACGCATTTTCTTTTCACAACGTTCACTCGTCTTTTTAGTTAAAAACAGAATGATTCACGCACCCGGGAGTTGAATCACACTGTTCCATTAAAAATCTATTACACAGTGAAAATGGAAGTTCACTCAAAATCCAAGGAGGAAATTAAAAATGATTATCAATCACAATATTGCGGCTTTGAACACTTATCGTCAGTTAGACAGTGCAAATAATGCTGGTGCAAAATCAATGGAAAAGCTATCATCTGGCCTTCGTATCAACCGTGCAGGAGATGACGCAGCTGGTTTAGCAATCTCTGAAAAAATGCGTGGACAGATTCGCGGACTAGACCAAGCGCAACGTAACTCACAAGATGGTATCTCTATGATTCAAACAGCTGAAGGTGCTTTGAATGAAACGCATAGTATATTGCAACGTATGCGTGAATTATCAGTGCAATCTGCTAACGACACGCAAACAGAAGATGACCGTAGTAAGATTCAAGCTGAAGTAGATGAACTTGCAAAAGAAGTAACTAGAATATCAAATGATACAGAATTTAATACCCAGAACCTGATGGCCGGTGGATTAGATAATACATTCCACATTGGTGCTAATCAAGGGCAGAGTATTAATCTGAAAATTAACGCAATGGATGCAAAAAGTTTAGGTGTTGCTGGATTTGAAACAACAGCTACTATCAACTCGTCAAATGTAGGAATCGAAAAGGTTGAAATGGATAGAACAACTGGCACTTCTATGGGGAATGGTACTACTCAGTCATTTACTGTATCTGATACAGCTGCAAAAACTCAATGGAATGGCGGAGCCACTGGTCTTACTGGAATGACAATTGAAAGTTCAGCCAATAGTTCTAAATATAACGATTATAAATTTGAAGTGAAACAAATTGGAGCAGGAGCTACAACAGCTGCGAGTATCAACGAGAGTAGTAAAACAATTACACTATCCTTAGCGTCTGACCATGCAACAGCAGTAACAGCAGTAGAAGTTAACGCTGCATTTACTACAGCAGGTATTGGAGACTTAACAGCAGGTTCAACAGATTCATCAGCTGGTGGTAACTCTGCTCAAGCTGCAGCATCTGCATCACAAGCAGGTTTAGCGAGTGATGAGCTGAAGTTTACGATGAATGGTGAATCTGTAATTGTAAAAGAAGATGCCACTAAAGTTGCTTTTAATAGTACAGCAAATAAGGGAGTTACTTTAGTTAAAGATTCAGCAGTAACAACTGCAGCTGGTTTCAGCGGAACAAATTCTTTTGATGTTTCGGTCTCTTCAAGTTCAGCAGCTGTTTTAAATGCTGATGGTACTGTAAAGGACAAAGCGTTAGCAGCCGTTGGTTTAGATGTTTCAACTCAATCTAGCGCTAATGAGGCTATTACAAAAATTAATGACGCAATTACAACGGTCTCGGAAGAACGCTCAAAGTTAGGTGCGTATCAAAACCGATTAGAGCATACAATAAATAACTTAAGTACATCATCTGAAAACTTAACAGCTGCGGAATCTCGTATCCGTGACGTTGATATGGCGAAGGAAATGATGAATCAAACAAAAGAATCTATCCTTGCTCAAGCTTCTCAAGCTATGCTTGCAAAAGCAAACCAAGCTCCACAAGGTGTACTTCAATTGCTTCGATAAGTTTTTTAGAAGAGACTGGCATATTCGCTAGTCTCTTTCTTTCTATCTAAAAATAAACTCCCAAAGTTTTCTTCCTACTTCCCCTAAACCTCCAACGAAAAAGACCGATATAATTAGTAGATACTTTCTGATAATGAGGTGAAAGGCCTTGATTGAGAAAATTACTATTAATACATCAAGCTTACGTGAAGCGTCTGTTGACCAGACGACCTCATCAGCTACTCGTGAAATAGAAGAAATTCTACCAATACGAGATTTATCGAAATACAAAAATGATGACTCTCATTCTCCTCTACTTTCAAAAGAAAAGGCAGAAAAAACCGTAGACACTTTAAATCAATTTTTAGAGAATACTCAAACGGCGTTGAAATTTCAATTTCATGATAAGCTAGAGGAATATTATGTAACAATCGTTGATGAAAAAAGCAACGAAGTGGTACGAGAGGTCCCACCAAAAAAACTACTGGATATATATGCAGCCATGGCAGAATTTCTTGGCATTATTGTTGATAAAAAGATATAGAGTGAGGTGATGGCTCATGAGCACCATGCGTGTAGGTGGTCTTGCATCGGGAATGGATACGGAATCCATCGTAAAGTCCTTGATGGAAGTCGAGCAAATGAAGGTTGATAAATTAAAACAAAATAAAACGTATTTAGAATGGCAACGTGATGACTATCGAGAAATGAATACGATGCTATTAAACTTTGATCAAACGATTTTTGATGGGGTGTTCCGTCAATCGACTTTTACTAAAAAGACCGTAGATGTTTCTGATTCTACTGCTCTTTCTGTGAAAAATATTAACTCTACTTCTGAGTTTACGGGGTCTATCTCTATTGAACAATTAGCCACTGGCTCTCGTCTCGTAGGAGATTCTGGGAGAACCGATATTGATCCGAATACTCTATTAAATTCTGCTACTTCTCTTAACCTATCTGGTACTCAAACCATTAGAGTGGCAACTCAAGGAAAGCCGGCTTCTGAAGGAGTAGAGATCTCGTTTGACCCAACGAAAGAGTCCTTAAATGATGTTATTAACAAGATCAACTCGAAAACGGGTGTTTCCATGTATTTCGACCAGGCTACTGGGAAGATTGGTGTGTCTGCTGACGAGACAGGTGCAGGAAACATATCCCTTGAAGATTCCACAGGTACCCTATTTTCTAGTTTAAACTTAACAGCAGGAAGTACAAATTTACAAACCACTGATGGAAACAATGCAAGGTTTACGTATAATGGCTTACAGCTAGAAAGAAGTTCCAATACGGTCTCGATTAATGGTGTTGAATTAACGTTGAAGAAAGAGACAAGTGGTGCAGAGGTCACGTATTCTTCGACCACTGATACAGACTCTATTTTAAAAGAGGTTGTAAAATTTGTTGACGAGTACAACAAACTCATCGAAAAAATGGGAGACGAAGTAAAGGAACGTCGCAGCAAGGAATACAAGCCCTTAACAGATATGGAACGTGAAGGGTTATCGGAAGATGAAATTAAGAAATGGGAAGAACAAGCACGGAAAGGGACACTTTACGGGGATAATAATCTTTCTAGTGCCCTCAATAAAATGCGAGTCGATATTTATTCGTCCGTTCAAGGAAATAGCGGATTAGCCAGTCTTGCTGAGTTTGGGATTAAAACTTCCAGTAACTATCTTGAGCAAGGAAAGCTGATTATTGATGAAGATAAATTAAGACAAGCCATTTCAGACGATCCAAATAAACTCTATGAAACATTTATGGCTGATGGCGTTACTGATGCAGAACAAGGTATTGCCCGTCGTCTTCGTGATACAGTGAAAGATACGATGGGTGCCATTGAACAAAAAGCTGGTAAGACATCTAGCGGTAACGATTCTTTTACTATCGGGAGAAACTTAAAAAACGTCGATAGACAAATAGACAACTGGGAGCAACGCTTAATCGATATTGAAGATCGCTATTGGCGTCAATTTACGGCGATGGAAAAAATGATTCAGCAGTCTAATTCTCAATCGTCTTATATCATGTCCCAATTCTATCAATAATTTTCACCAAAAGGAGTGTCCTAAGTGGCCATTAAAAATCCATACCAAGCGTATCAAACTAATTCCGTTACCACCGCTTCTCCAGGTGAGTTAACACTCATGTTATATAACGGCTGCTTGAAATTCCTTCATTTAGGAAAGAAAGCCATTGAAGAAGGTAACGTACAGGAAAAAAATAACAAACATTCAAAAAGCACAAAACATTATACAAGAGTTTATGGTGACGTTAAATATGGACGTGCCCATGAGCAAGAACCTACAATTGCTCTATGATTATATGTATCGCCAATTAATTTCAGCGAATGTAAAGAGTGATAAGGCGATTTTAGAAGAAGTAGAAGAAATGGTTGTAGAGCTCCGTGACACATGGAAGCAAGCGATTCAATTAAATCGACAACAACAGCACGGATCTGTTCAAGGTGGACAAGTATAATGACTGCTATTAAGGAATGCTTTAGGCTAACCAAGGAGCTATATGAGCTTCTAAAGATAAGCATCTCCACAGAAGAACGTGATCAAAAGATTGAACGAATAACAGAATTGCTAGCAAAACGGGAGGAGATTCTTCCTAGACTACAAAAGCCATCATCCCTAAAAGAAGGGGAGATGGCGAAGCAGATTGTGGCCATGAATACGTTTGTAGATCAAAAATTGAAGGTCCTACAGGGTGAGATTCAGCGTGATCGAAACAATCTAAAGAAGAAGAAGACAGGTGCGAAAAAATATACGAATCCCTATGAGAATATGCAGTTTGATGGGATGTTTTACGATAAACGAAAATAGGTGATGATGTGGTAATAACAGTATCAGAATTAACTCTTATGCAGCAATTTTATGATTTAGTAGTAACCGTAGAAGATGGGTTCGAATTTGTGGCTCACTCTTATGAAGAAGGTGTCTCTACACCTGTAACGGACCGCGTCCTACTTGACATTCTCTCGTCCTTTGAGCAGTTTTCTACTGCTATCCCACAATTAGTGGATCTAATAGAGGATGATGAGCAGACGACGAATGCACTCTACGCTTTTAACGAAGTTTTGGAGCTTTTAGTGAAGCTTGAAGAAGACACAAAAGGAAAAGAACAGCGTTTAGCAGAGATCTATGCAAGATTGGCCCCTATGTACATTACCTGGAAACAACAGGTTGAACTTCAGTTAAAACCATACCTTGTTCAGTAACTAGCAGAAAATTTCTGCTAGTTTTTTTGGGTTCTAGAATAAATGTTGAAGTTCATGTTGGGTGAGGGCGAAGTAGGAATTACTTCACCCAACATTTGACGTTGAACCGTTTATTTTTAGTTGATTCACCATCCATTTAGCATACACCCACACATAAAAATCCCTAGTATAATAGTGAATTCGCCAAGACTATCCCCTATTCGACAGAATTGGACACAAATTTGTCAAATAATTTCGAAAGATTAAGAAGGATATTTATGGGTAAGAATAGAATACTAGTAATAAGCTTTATTTAAAGGAGGAGTTTACATGTTAACTTACAACATTCGAGGCGAGAACATTGAGGTAACTCCAGCGATTAGGGAGTACGTAGAGAAGAAAGTGGATAAGCTGAATCGTTACTTTAACGAAGATCTTGAGGCCACTACTCACGTCAATTTAAAGGTGTATAACGATAAAACAACTAAAATTGAAATTACGATCCCAATGAACTCGTTAACTCTCCGTGCCGAAGAGCGACATGAAGATATGTATGCAGGGATTGACTTAATTCTAGATAAGCTAGAGCGTCAGATCCGTAAGCATAAAACAAAAAGTAAATCGTAAGCATCGTGAAAAAGGGAATCCAAAAGAATTTTTTGCAAACCTACCTGGTGCCACTTCCACAGCGGTATTGGAAGAGGAAGATGAAGACCAATTAGAAGTAGTACGTACAAAGAAATTCGATTTAAAACCGATGGACAGTGAAGAAGCGATCCTGCAGATGAACATGCTAGGTCACAACTTCTTTATTTATACAGATGCAGAAAGCAACTCTACTAGCATTGTGTACAAACGACGTGATGGTAAATATGGATTAATCGAGGCAAACCAATAAAATAGGACGTCTAAAAGGCTGGTGCTAGCACCGGCCTTTTATTCTTGTTAAACTAAAAAGAAAATTCTGAAATAAGGAGAGGGTACAGATGACGTATAGCATTGTTGGGTTTGATCCAGTTGAAAAGGAATGGGGCGTTGCTGTTCAAAGCAAATTTATTGGAGTAGGGGCAGTGGTACCTTTTGCAAAAGCAAATGTGGGTGCGGTTGCCACACAGTCGTATGCTAATACAGTGTATGGACCAGAAGCTCTTAAGCTAATGGGAGAAGGGAAAAATGTAGAAGATGTGCTAGATGAAATCACCGGGAAAGACGAAAAACGTGAGTTGCGCCAAGTAGGATTAGTAGACAGGCATGGTAATCCGGCGACATTTACAGGAAGTGAATGTTACAGCTGGGCCGGTGGTGTCACAGGTCCTCATTTTGCTGCACAAGGCAATATTTTAGTTGACGAGCGAACAGTACAAGCGATGGCGGATACATTTCAACATACAGAAGGATCACTCAGCTACCGATTATTGCAAGCACTTGCTGCTGGTCAAGAAGCTGGTGGTGATTCTCGTGGGCAGCAGTCGGCTGCGCTTCTTGTGGTAAAGGAACAAGGAGGGTATGGTGGATATAATGATCGATACATAGATCTTCGTGTAGATGACCATCCTAAACCTATTGATGAGTTAATTCGAATATATGAGTTGCACCAGTTATATTTTGCTCCTTCCCGTAAAGAACGGGTGGTAGCCATTGAAGGGGAGGTTGAGAATGATCTCATTGCTCTATTAACACGACTAGGGTATTGGACGGATGAATTGAGTTTGCAAGAAGCGTTGAAAGCATATATTCATACTGAGAATTTTGAAATGAGAGAACAAGAGGATGGCTTGATCGACCTAGATGTATTGGACTATATGAAGCAGCAATAATCATGATTTGTCATCAATCTAGCTCGAGCCCTTTTTCTTTTCGTTAAACTATACTATGATAGTATAGTTAATGTCTTACTTGAAAGTTTGGAAAAAAGGATGAGATAGAATGAAAGAAGTAATTGGAAGAAATGACCCGTGTCCTTGCGGAAGCGGCAAAAAATAATAAAAAATGTCATGGAGCAAACGGTGGCGTATCTATTGAAGAGATGGTGACAACGGAATTAAACCAGCTTCAAATAAATCTTATGGATAGTGTGTTATATAACCACTCAGAGGAAAAGATGCAAAACTATCAAAGCCATCTGGAAACGTATGAAAAATTTACAAAAAGATGAAGAGATTTTTGAGATGGCGTTCACGATTTGGTATTTATTCTTGTACCGAAACGGGGAAGCGGTTGGTACATTTATTGAAAAAATAGCCGGCGATATTAAGCGACAGCGAACCCTTGATGCGTTGAAGAGTTGGTTACAAGCTCCCATTGTATTAGGAGAAGTGACAAATCGCTCAGGAGCAGAAATTACCGTGGTGGATAGTAAAACAGGAAAAACGTATCTAGTGCATGAAGAGGATGAGGACATTCAAAAAGGAACGTTCATTATTTCGATAATATTGGATTATCATCACACTATGATGCTATTTGGTCTTTACTTTATATTCCCTGGACTAGGAAAAGAATTATCAGAGTTTGCTAAAGAAAACGTTCTCAATGTGGAAGAGGATTTCTTTAAGGTTGTTAATGAAAGCTTTAGCCGTTATGAGAACTCTGGGACAACAGATAAGAAACCTCTGTTAAAAGGGAAGGATAAGCTTGGGAAACTTTCCTATGATTCAGCGATTGATGCTGTTGAGGTCTATTTAAGTGGAAACGGAGAATCTGAGGAGAATATTGCCTTTGTCAAGAATCTGTTGTCAACGTATTTAGAGCGAGAAACCCCATCTATGCGAAATCCTAATGTGTATGCTGCTGCGGCGGTGGAAGGTGTAAAGCATTATCTTCCTAACCATGTGAACCTTTTACAAAAAGAAATTGCGGCAAGCTTCTCTGTCTCCCCTCAGTCTATTTCAAAAAAATCACGTGATATCATTGATGTGGTTCAAGACTTACTTGAATCGAAAGAAGGGCTATCTGTACAACGATAGTTGGAAATTAGGGAACCAGGTAGTTAAGAAGCTACCTGGTTCTTAGTATTTAAGTGATTGAGCTGTCTTTCTTGAAATGAATGAAAGGACTTTCTCCTTGGACTTAACCCTAAGTTGTCACTCCCAGCATGAAGTGGTAAAATTGATAGAGTATATTGACACGTATATAAGGGTGAGGGGTAGAGTCTCTCAATTATAGATACAAAAGGAGCGTCTTACATGCTTGGGTTCTTAAATAAGGTTTTTGATGCAAACAAACGAGAGTTAAAGAAAGCAGAAAAGCTAGCGGATGACATTGAAGCGTTAAAAGGGAAGATGGAAGAGCTATCTGATGACGAGCTTCGTGCGAAGACAGAGGAATTTAGAGCACGTCTAGATGCTGGAGAAGAGGTAGAAGATCTTTTAGTAGAAGCTTTTGCTGTTGTTCGTGAAGCGGCGAAGCGTGTATTAGGGATGTTCCCGTACCGCGTTCAGCTTCTTGGTGGTATTGCCCTCCATGGCGGGAATATTGCAGAGATGAAGACAGGTGAAGGTAAAACATTAACTTCAACTATGCCAGTTTATCTTAATGCTTTAACAGGTAAAGGGGTACACGTTATCACAGTCAATGAATACCTAGCAAGTCGTGATGCTTCTGAGATGGGCAAGCTATTTGAATTTCTTGGCTTAACGGTTGGTTTAAATTTAAATTCATTGGAAAAAGAACAGAAGCGTGATGCATACCTTGCAGATGTTACGTATGGTACCAACAATGAGTTTGGATTTGACTATCTTCGTGACAACATGGTTCTTTACAAAGATCGTATGGTTCAACGTCCTCTTCATTTTGCTATTATCGATGAGGTCGACTCCATTTTAATTGATGAAGCACGTACACCACTTATTATTTCTGGACAAGCAGCAAGATCAGCCGAGCTTTACATGCAGGCAAATGCATTTGTTCGTATGTTAAAAGTAGAGCAAGATTTCACGTATGATGAAAAGACAAAAGGTGTTCAATTAACGGAGGAAGGAATTGCGAAAGCAGAGAAAGCCTTTAATATTGAAAACTTATTTGATTTGAATCAAGTGAAGCTTTTACATCATATCAATCAAGGGTTAAAATCTCATCAAAGTATGCATAAAGACGTCGATTATGTTGTTCAAGATGAAGAGATTGTGATTGTTGACTCATTTACAGGTCGTTTGATGAAGGGTCGTCGTTACAGTGATGGTTTACACCAAGCGATTGAAGCAAAAGAAGGCTTAGAGATCCAAAACGAAAGTATGACCATGGCGTCTATTACGTTCCAAAACTACTTCCGTATGTATGAGAAGCTGTCTGGTATGACGGGTACGGCAAAGACAGAGGAAGAGGAATTCCGTAACATTTATAATATGAGTGTGATTGAAATTCCGACGAATAAGCCAATTGTGCGTGATGACCGTCCTGATTTAATCTATACAACGATGAATGGGAAATTCAATGCGGTGGTTGAAGACATTGCTGAGCGTCATGCTAAAGGCCAGCCTGTCCTTGTTGGTACAGTCGCAATCGAAACATCGGAATTGATTTCTCAATTGTTAATGAAAAAAGGCGTTAAACATAATGTGTTGAATGCGAAAAACCATGGTCGCGAGGCAGAAATTATTTTAGACGCAGGTCAGCCTGGTGCTGTAACGATTGCGACAAACATGGCTGGTCGTGGTACAGACATTAAGCTTGGTGAAGGTGTACTAGAGCTTGGTGGACTTGCCGTTATTGGTACGGAGCGTCATGAATCTCGACGTATTGATAATCAGCTTCGTGGTCGTTCTGGTCGTCAAGGGGATCCTGGGGTCACTCAATTCTATCTTTCCATGGAAGATGAGCTAATGCGCCGCTTCGGATCTGACAATATGAAGAGCATGATGGAACGACTAGGTATGGACGATAGCCAACCTATTCAAAGTAAAATGGTAAGCCGTGCTGTTGAGAGTGCGCAAAAACGAGTAGAAGGCAATAACTTCGATTCTCGTAAGCAGCTTTTACAATACGACGATGTTTTACGACAACAGCGTGAAATCATTTACAAGCAACGCTTTGAAGTATTAGATAGTGAGAATCTTCGCGATGTGTTAGAGCAAATGATTAAGAGTGTCATTGACCGTCAAGTAGCTCTACACACCAGTGAAGAAGATGAAGACAAATGGCAGCTACAGGAGCTCGTGAATTTCCTTCACGCCAATCTTTTACGTGAACAGGATATTTCTGTTGATGAGTTAAAAGGAAAAACGCGTGAAGAAATGAGCGACGCTATCTTTGAAAAATGTATCGTCGTGTACAACGAAAAAGAAGCTCAGCTATCGGAAGAGCAAATTCGTGAGTTTGAAAAGGTTGTTCTTCTTCGTGCAGTGGATACGAAATGGATTGACCACATTGATGCGATGGATCACCTTCGTCAAGGTATTCACCTTCGTGCATATGGTCAAAATGATCCTCTTCGCGAGTACCAAAACGAAGGATTTGCGATGTTTGAAGATATGGTCGAAGCGATTGAAAACGAGGCAGCTCGCCTTGGTATGAAAGCAACGATTCGAAATAATTTAGAGCGTCAAGAGGTGGCGAAGGGTCAAGCGGTGAACCCGCAAGACGGAAAGCCGAAAGTAAAAAAGCAGCCAGTTCGTAAGCAAGACAACATTGGTCGAAATGATGCATGTCCTTGCGGTAGTGGTAAAAAATATAAAAATTGTCATGGACAATAATCAGTGAGTGCCTAGCACATAGCTAGGCCTCGCTTTACTTTATGAGGTGAACAAAACATGGAATTACATGAAATTAAGATAGAGCTTGAAAAAACAGCTAAGCGATTAGCGGACTTTAGGGGGTCTCTTTGACTTAGAAAACAAAGAGGCACGAATTCAAGAATTAGATGAGATTATGGTAGATCCAGACTTCTGGAACGACCAGCAAAAGGCGCAGGGGCTTATTAACGAAGCCAATGGTCTAAAAGATATGGTCGGACAATATCATAGTATGGTAGAGGCTCATGAAAACCTTGAGGTTACCTTTGAACTTGTGAAAGAAGAAGGCGATGAAGAGCTACTAGCTGAGCTAGAGCCAGAACTAAATGATTTAACGAAACAGCTGAATAACTATGAATTACAGCTTCTGTTAAGTGAAGAGTATGATAAGAATAATGCTATTTTAGAATTACACCCAGGAGCAGGTGGTACGGAATCACAAGACTGGGGTAGTATGCTTCTTCGTATGTACACACGCTGGGCGGAGAAGAAAGGGTTTAAAGTAGAGACTCTTGATTATTTACCAGGGGACGAAGCCGGTATTAAATCGGTGACGCTTTCTATAAAAGGACATAATGCCTATGGGTATTTAAAAGCGGAAAAAGGGGTACACCGCCTAGTACGTATTTCTCCGTTCGATTCATCAGGTCGCCGTCACACAAGCTTTGTATCTTGTGAAGTGATGCCTGAGTTTAACGATGAAATTGAAATTGATATTCGTACAGAGGATCTTAAAATTGATACGTACCGTGCATCTGGTGCCGGTGGACAGCATATTAATACAACCGATTCTGCCGTACGTATTACGCATCTTCCTACGAACACAGTCGTCACATGTCAGTCGGAGCGTTCGCAAATCAAGAACCGTGAAGCGGCAATGAAGATGTTAAAATCTAAATTATATCAGTTGAAAATTGAAGAGCAAGAAGCACAATTGGCTGAAATCCGTGGGGAACAAAAGGATATCGGATGGGGAAGCCAAATTCGCTCATACGTATTCCACCCGTATTCTATGGTAAAAGATCACCGTACAAATACAGAGGTCGGCAATACAAACTCTGTCATGGACGGAGACCTAGATGTATTTATCGATGCGTACCTACGCTCGAGAATTCAGTAACATGATGGGGACCCTCTTCCATGATAAGAAGAGGGTTTTTCTGTCTATACTAGAGAAAAAACATGGGGGTTATATCATGTCGAGTGTAACGGAGTTGATATTGGGATTTATATGGATTAGTGGATGGATCTGTCTAATCGTTGGAATTTTAGGAATAACTGTCTCGCTTATTTCCGGAGGAACCTGGATTGTTGTACCCGTTGTCGCTATTTTAGTCGGAGTAGTGTTTGTATGGGGCGTTAAAAAAATTTCAACTGAATAGAAGGGGGAAAGATACCAATTGGCGAATTACCTGTTAAAGTAAATATGGAAGGTGATGCCGTTGATCGTATTCCCCCTAAAAAATCGTATCCAAATCTACAATTAGAAGCACTAGTTACTAGAGTCTCCCCTACCCACCCCTCGTATGAAACCATTGTAAGTGATTTAGGCAAAAGAAAGATTGGTTATTTTGGTGAGGAGCGAGCGTCTTATTTTTTACTCTTCTACCAAGTGACACTTGTCTCATTTTTCATGGATTACGATTAAATGTAGACAATCTTTACTTTCAAATGGATGTGTTGGTTCTTACCCCTTCTTTTATTTTAGTTTTCGAAGTTAAAAATTCTACTCGACATCTACATTATGATTCCAAAACAGAACAATTTTATAAAATAGAAACTGATGGACGAAAAGTAGGAACCTATAATCCGATTGAGCAAGTACATAATCAAGCCTATTTGCTTAGTAGATGGCTTCAAGTTAAAGGAGTAGAACAGTTACCAATTGATTATTATGTTGTAAGAAGTAACCCTAAGTCCGTATTAGAGATCACAGGATCTGCCCCACATATTACTTCAAAATTTATATCCTCAGAAAATATCCCGAATACAGTTAGAAAGGTAGACGCCAGAAACTTTCCCATTATACTCGATAAAAAAACGATGAAAAAAGTTAAACCAAAAGTTGCTTCATTCTCATGAGGATCTACATTTAGACTTGTTTAAGACATATGACCTGACCCACGATGATATACATGTAGGAGTAATATGTAAAGATTGTGGATCTAGACCAATGGTGAAAAAGAGAAACGGTTGGTTGTGCCCAGATTGTACTAGTATAGATAAAAATAGTTGGAAATTGGCAGTCGATGACTGGTTTTATATTATGAATGAAGGAATTACTGCAAAAACATGTCAACATTTTTTACAACTTGACTCTAGGCATCAAGCAAAGAGATTATTAGCACAGTTACCACTAGAAATAGTAGGAGAAAATATAAAAACTACTTATTTTAGAAAAGAGTAAACTGGTAACCGAGCGGAAAAACCCTTTGACCGAGCGATATTTTAAGGTAACCGAGCGGAAAAACGATGAGACCGAGCGCAAAAGTCCCATGACCGAGCGCTGACCTAAAAGCTTCCTCACTCCCTCACAAACATCTGCACCCAATACGTCCCGTAGCTGCCTCCTTCTGCATACCCTACCCCTAAATCAGTAAATGAAGCATTCAAGATATTGGCTCGGTGTCCTGGGCTTTCCATCCATTCCTGGACCACTTGTTCTGGAGTAGTTTGGCCTGCAGCAATATTTTCGCCAGCTGCCGTATAAGATACGCCAAAGGTACTGAGCATGTAAAAAGGGGAACCGTATGTAGGTGATTCATGGGCAAAGTATCCATTCTCCATAAGGTCTACTGCTTTAGCCTGGGCGGTTTCTGAAACGAGCTCATTTAATGATAGATTGGGGAGTCTTTCTTTCTCCCGTTCCGTATTCACCAACCGTAAAATTTCCTTCTTCCATTCTTCTTCACCTTCTATATTTGCCCCATTTTCTTCTGTGCCGTTTTCATTAGAATCGTTCTCATCATCTTGTCTATCTTCGCTTTCTGAACCAGGAGGATTTGCTCTCTCTTCAAACCACTCTTCTACCATCCATTCTTTCTCAGCTAATTCAACTTCTTTCATCCCGTTTAGTTGGGCAGCATCCGTTTCACTTGAAGGGCTTGGTCCTGCTTCCTCCTGACTGTTTCCCCCATGACATCCTATAAGTACATGGACCATACATACCATAACGATTTGCAACAACTTTCTCTTCACCTTAGAACACCTTCACTTTCTGTAGTAGTCTTTGAAATAATCTTTCCATTCATCCCTTTCTATTGCTTTACCACGTTATTGTGGTGTTATTTACTACTTTTTTTTACTAATGCTATACTCCTAAACGGTGAAGAATGGGGAAAGCTATCAAATAAGGTGGAAAAGGAGAGAGTTATGGCAGAAATAGGGAAACAAACAAAGCGAAATCATGAACGTCATCCTTTATTAAAAAAATTAGTAGAATACCTTTACATATTTCTAGGTTCTAGTTTTGTAGCCATTGCATTTAACGTATTTCTTTTACCTAATGAAGTGGCTTCTGGTGGGGTAAGTGGAATCTCTACTATTTTGAATAGTGTTTTAGGATGGGAGCCGGCTTATGTTCAGTGGGCATTTAACATTCCTCTTTTTATAGCAGGGCTAATTTTTTTGGGCTTTCAGTTTGGATTTAAAACAGCAATTGGAACAGTATTTCTACCGTTTGTTGTATTCCTAACGAAAGACTGGTCTCCTTGGACAGAAGATCCTCTATTAGGAGCGCTGTTTGGTGGGATTGGTGTAGGACTTGGATTGGGGATCGTGTTTAGAGGGAAAGCTTCAACAGGAGGCACAGATTTAGCGGCGCAAATTATTAATAAATTTACGGGATTATCTCTTGGTACATGTGTAGCCATTATCGATGGTTTAATTGTGCTGTCTGCGGCCATTGTTTTTGATATAGAAAAAGGATTATATGCACTTATTGGATTATATGTTACATCAAAAACAATTGATCTCGTTCAAGTAGGATTCAGTCGTTCAAAGATGACATTAATTATTACCAATCGACAAGAAGAGGTGCGAGACGGAATCATTCATAAAATTGACCGTGGTGTGACAAAGCTATCAGCATATGGTGGATATACAGATGATGAGCGCCCAATCTTAATGTGTGTAGTGGATCAAACGGAGTTCACGAAATTGAAACAATTGGTCAAATCCATTGATCCGAAAGCATTTATTGTTGTGACAGATTCTTCTGAGGTACATGGAGAAGGTTTCAAGCGAGAATAGAATTGGTATAATGGAAGGGTAATTTTATCCAGTTAAGAGGGGGAATAGGCGATGAAGAAAAAGTTTATGGCACTTTTACTCGGTACTTCATTAGCTCTTGCAGCATGCGGTGGGGACGATGGATCAGAAACGTCTAGTGATTTAAATGAAGCGTCAACAGAAGAAGTTGTAATCAACGGTGTCAATGTAAAGCAGATTTACAATCAAAAGTGTTCATCTTGCCATGGTGGAAATTTAGAAGGCGGGTTTGGACCGCAGCTTAGCACGATAGGTGCTTCTCTTTCTAAAGAAGACATCATGAGTGTCATTGAAAATGGACAAGGGCAAATGCCGAAGGGAATTATTAGCGGTGACGAGTCTGCTGCTGTTTCCGAATGGCTTGCCAGCATGAAGTAATAGGATAAAAGGAAAAGACGCATTCTTCCAGGATTGCGTCTTTTATTTCATTTACAAAAACTATACAAATAATTACAAATAATTTCACTATTCCCTAAACTTAGCAGTTATACTAGGAGATGGTTGTATTAATCTAGTATAAAAGGAGTAGAAGATGATATGAAAAAAAGTGCCGCGTTATTTAGTGCCTTACTTGCAACATCGATGTCCTTTACTGGAATTGTTCATGGCGAATCAAATCCAGCACCTGCAACAGGAGATTTTAACCTAACTGTGATACATACGAATGACACACATGCGCATTTAGAAAATGTAGCTCGACGAGTAACGGCTATTCAAGATATTCAAGCTTCAGCTGAAAATTCAATTTTATTAGATGCTGGGGATGTGTTTGCTGGAACTCTTTATTTTAATTTATTTGAAGGTTTAGCAGATGTTGAGTTTATGAACATGCTAGGATATGATGCGATGGTTCCTGGAAATCATGAATTCGATAAGGGTCCAACTACATTTGCTAATTTTGTAAAAGCAGCTCAGTTTCCAATCGTTAGTTCAAATATTGATTATTCTAAAGACAGTGATTTAAGTCCGTTATATAAAAATGAAACGGCGATGCCTGGAGACGGGGGTAGCATCTACCCAACTCAAGTCATTAACGTAAACGGTGAAAAGTAGGAGTATTTGGTTTAACAACAGAAGAAACAGCTATCCTATCTAGCCCTGGAGAGACAGTCGTATTTGAAGACTCAGTAGAAAAAGCAAAAGAAGCAGTTTCTACACTTAAAGGTCAAGGAGTTAATAAAATCATTGCGTTAACTCATCTTGGAAATTATTATGACCTACTTTTAGCTGAAGAGGTAGATGGCATTGATGTCATTGTAGGTGGTCATAGTCATACTCAGCTGGATGACCCACAAGTAGTAAATGAAGATGTTGAACCAACCATTATCGTTCAAGCGAAAGAATACGGTGAATATATCGGAGATTTAGATGTAACGTTCGATGAAAATGGAGTATTAACAGCGTGGGATGAAATGCTTGTCAACGTAAATGAAAAAGATTCAGATGGGAATTATGTCATTGCAGAAGATCCAGCAGCAGCAGCAAAGCTTGCTCCTTATTCTGCGGAGTTAGAAACCTATAAAACAACAGTAGTTGGTTCTTCAAAGGTTGTATTAAACGGAGAGCGTAATGATGTTCGTGCAAAGGAAACCAACTTAGGGAACCTTGTTGCAGACGCGATGCTTTATAAAGCAAAAAAAAGCTGGTGGCGCAGACTTAGCAATTCAAAATGCTGGCGGAATCCGTGCGAGTATTGATGCTGGAGATATTACTCTTGATGAAGTATTAACAGTATTACCTTTTGCAAACACACTAGTTACTCTAGAATTAACAGGTGAAGAAGTAATTGTAGCCTTAGAAAACGGTGTTAGCCAAATTGAACAAGTAGCGGGTCGTTATCCTCAAGTAGCAGGAATGAAATTCTCTTATGAAATGTCTAACCCAGTTGGAGAAAGAGTACTTGATGTACGTGTCCAAACTGAAAATGGCTTTGAACCAATCGAACTAGATGAAATGTATACTGTAGCAACCAATGCCTATATCGCTGGTGGCGGGGATGGTTATGAAACGTTCGCAAAGGCTAAAGAAGAGGGCCGTATGAACGAATTATTCTTCGTTGACTATGAAGTATTTAACGAATACCTACAAGAAATGGGTCCTGTGACTTCTAAAGTAGAAGCTCGTATTGTCGAGAGTGACTTAAAGCGTCTAGCTGGTGAAGATCGGTACGAAACAGCAGTAGAAGTATCTAAACAAGGTTGGGAATCAGCAGATACAGTTATAATTGCAAGAGGGGATTCTTTTGCAGATGCATTAGCAGGAGCTCCGTTAGCTAAAAAATATAATGCTCCCATTCTTTTAACAGATTCAAACAAGCTATCATCTGCGACAAAAAAAGAGATTGAGCGCTTAGGTGCGAAGAAAGTCATGATCCTTGGCGGAACAAGTGCTGTATCTAAATATGTAGAATATCAGCTTGGCGGGCTTGGTGTAGATGTAGCTCGAGTGCAAGGTGCAGACCGTTATGAAACAGCAGCAAATATTGCAGCAAAATTAGGCGGTAACCCAGAAAAGGCTATAGTTGTAAGTGGTGAGAACTTCCCTGATGCTCTATCGATTGCTTCTTACGCTGCTAACATGGGGTATCCAATTTTATTAACAGATGATCAAATGCTTCCAGATTCTACTAAACTAGCACTTAGTGACATAGATGAGACGATTGTAGTTGGTGGAGAGAAAGTAGTAAGTAAAGTTGTAATGAAAAAATTACCTTCTGCTACTCGTTATGCAGGAGATAATCGTTATGAAACAGCAGCGGTAGTTGCCACTGAACTACACCCTTCTTACAAAGTAATGCTTGCAAATGGAAATGGGTTTGCAGATGCGTTAACTGGATCTGTTTTAGCAGCCAAAGAGAATGCTGTGATTCTTTTAACAGAGAAGGAAGAGTTCCCAACAGCAACTTTTGAAGCTTTAGTAGAGTTATCTGCTACTCACGTAACGATCCTTGGTGGTACAGCCGTGATAAGCGATGAATTAATTAAAGAATAATAGTAGCTAAACAGTAGAACCTTGGAATTTCCAAGGTTCTTTTTTATGTGATAATGTAAAGTAGGAAGGTATTACCATAGAAACTTACGGAAAAATGTACTACCCTATAAAAGGTATAAAAATCGAATGGAGAAGAACTTTAATAAAAAAAATAAGGATTTTATGACAGTATTTGAAATGAAAATGTAATATAAATGCCAATGAACTTCATAAAAGCAAATGGTATAATATTTTAGTAGTCCAAAGTTCGACCCCATTAGACAAATAATCAACTCGAAACTGTACATTTGAAAATACTTTTAATAAGGTGATAACTAGAATGATTGAAATGATTGACGTTTACAAGAAGTATTCAAACGGTGTAATTGCTGCAAATGGGTTTAATATCAATATTCAACAAGGCGAGTTCATCTATGTCGTAGGACCTAGTGGAGCAGGTAAATCTACTTTTATCAAAATGATGTACCGTGAAGAAAAACCTACCTCTGGTAACGTTATGATAAATGGAATCGATATCTCAAAAATCAAAAATTCACGTGTACCATACTTACGAAGAAATATGGGAGTAGTCTTTCAAGATTTTAAATTACTACCTAATCTTACGGTATTTGAAAATATTGCGTTTGCATTAGAAGTAATTGAAGAAACTCCTAATAGCATTAAGAAGAAGGTTATGGAAACATTAAGTTTGGTAGGGTTAAAGCATAAAGCTAGAATGTTTCCAGATGAGTTATCTGGTGGAGAGCAGCAGCGTGTATCCATTGCAAGATCTATTGTAAATACACCTAAGCTTGTGATTGCCGATGAACCAACAGGAAATCTTGATCCAGAAACATCTTGGGAGATTATGAAGATATTTGAAGAAATCAACTTGAGAGGGACAACCATTATCATGGCAACCCATAACCGTGAGATTGTCAATACCATAAGACACCGAGTTGTTGCGATTGAAAACGGTCAAGTGGTTCGAGATGAGCAACGAGGAGATTACGGCTATGAAAATTAGTACATTTTTTCGACACATACGTGAGAGCTTTCGAAATATTATTCGGAACAGTTGGATGACGTTTGCATCAGTGAGTGCGGTTACTGTAACCCTATTATTAGTTGGTGTTTTTGTTGTTTTAATGTTAAACATGAATAAGATTGCAACCGACATCGAAGAAGATGTTGAAGTAAAGGTATTCATTGACTTGGAAGCCGACGAAGCAGCTATACAGGAGTTAGGAAAAAATCTTGAAAGTATAGCGGGAGTTGCTAATGTTGAATATTCATCAAAAGAACAAGAACTCCAAAACTTAATTGAAGATTTAGGGGAAGATTTTTCCTTATTCGAGCAGGATAATCCTCTTTATAATACGTATACAGTGAAAGCGGTAGATCCACGCCGCACGGATTTCGTGGCAGATCAAGCTTCTACCTATGATTTTGTTAATAGCGTAGAGTACGGAGAAGAACGAGTGGAACAATTATTCTCTTTCTTTGAAGTAGCACGAAATGTTGGACTAGTCTTAATTGTTGGTCTTCTATTCACTGCCATGTTCTTAATTTCCAATACGATTAAAATTACAATTGTGGCTAGAAGAAAAGAAATAGAAATTATGAAACTTGTTGGTGCTACCAACTGGTTTGTCCGTTGGCCGTTTATTTTAGAAGGTTTGTGGTTAGGGATGCTTGGTTCTGTTATTCCAATTTCACTAATTACAACGGGCTATATATACGGATATGATCTGATTCAACCAAAACTAGAAAACTACTTCTTCTCCATCTTAGATGTTACTCCTTTTATTTACCAAGTAAACTTTATTATTTTATTACTTGGTAGTTTAATAGGTGTCTGGGGAAGTATGATGTCTGTTCGTAAATTCTTAAAAATATAGAGAGATCTAGTGAAAGAGGGGTATTGCCAAATGAAAGTCAATTCATTTAAAAGCTTACTGCTTGCTTTTGTATTAGCTGTTGGTTCTCTATCAATGGTCCCTACTAAATATGCTGAAGGATCTATTTCAGATTTGAAAGATGAGAAGAAGCAAGTTGAAGAGGAAAAGAAAGAAGTAGAAAGTCAAATTTCTGAAAAAGAAAATAAAATTTCAGAGAACCAATCAAAGCAAGAAGATTTAGTGGCACAGATTAATAGTCTTGATAAACAAATCACAGATACCAACACAAAAATTGAAGAAAAGAATGCTGAAATAGAAGAAACTAATAAAGAAATTGAAAAGCTAAAAGCTGAAATTGAAGTACTTAAAGTGAAAATCGCCGAGCGTGATGCCTTACTAAAAGAGCGTGCTCGTTCTGTACAGCAAAACGGGGGATCAGCAAGTTATATTGACGTTCTTCTAGGCTCAAAAAGCTTTAGTGATTTCATTACTCGTGTCACAGCGGTTAATACTTTAGTAAATGCTGATAAACAGATATTAGAGGATCAACAACGTGATAAAGAATCTCTTGAAGAAAAGCAAAAAGAAGTAGAAGCAAAGCTAAAGCAATTAGAGGAAGCAAAAGCTAACTTAGAAGCATTAAAGGCCGAGCTTGATGGTAAGAAAAAGGAAAAAGATGCATTAATTACGGAGCTTCGTGCACAGGAAGCTGAGCTTGAAGTAGAAAAATCAGAACTAGAGCAACATGCCCATGATTTACATGAAATGAGTGCAGAAATAGCCTCTCAAATTCAAGCAGCTGAAGAAAAAGCAGCAAAATTAGCAAAAGAAGCGGCAGAGAAAAAAGCGCGAGAAGCAGAGGCTGCAAAGAAAGCAGCAGCATCGCAAGGTTCAGGGTCAGGCTCTAGCTCTGGTGGAGGCGGAACGGTTTCAACCCCTTCTGTATCATCTGGAAATTGGACAAGACCTGCAGCTGGTTATGTATCAAGTGAATATGGTGCACGTACTCTTAACGGAAGAGCAGATTTCCACGATGGTATTGATATTGCTAAGAGCGGATCTGTTCCAATCGTAGCAGCAGCGGACGGAGTGGTATCAAAAGCGTATTACTCTAACTCTTATGGAAATACAATATTCATTTCTCACTACATTAACGGCACGGAATACACAACCGTATATGCTCATATGTCTTCTTACCAAGTTTCCAACTTCCAAACTGTTTCTAAAGGACAAGTTATTGGATACATGGGGAACACAGGTGCATCTTACGGACAGCATTTACATTTTGAACTATATATAGGTGGATGGACGCCATCACACTCGAATGCTGTGAATCCGCGTAATTACATTAGCTTCTAAACTATAATTTTCTGAAACAACTAGGCTTTTATTAGCTTAGTTGTTTTTTTATTGTTTAGAAAAATTTTTAATCTTGTAGAGAAGATATTGTGCTTTTATTGATAAATTTAAGAATTCCTTAAGGTTTCCGTTAACCTCTTCTAAGTTTTGTTCCGTATGCTTTTCATGTACACTATTTGTAATTGGGGGGATTCGAATGAAAAAAGCGTTACTTATTGGAGGTAGTCTAGTAGCTATATTCATTGCATGGTATCTGGTATCACCATTATTTATAGACAAGGTTGTGGATGAAGCTCCACCAGAGCAAACATCCCCTAGCCAAACAGAAGAACCGATGGAGTCAGAAGAAATCATGCAAATGGAAGAGTCTGAGAAAGAAGAATCCACAGTTAGCGAAGAAGAAAGCCCTATTACGCCAACTCTTATGACAGGAACCTTTAAGGGGGCAGATGCAAATCACGATGCGACTGGTAACGTCCTAGCTCAAGTAGACGGAGACAATCCATATATTCGATTTGAAGAATTTGAAGCAACAAACGGACCAGATTTATATGTGTATGTAGTAAAAGAAGGGCAAAAAACGAGTGAAGGTGTTTCACTAGGAAAATTAAAAGGGAACATTGGTAACCAAAACTATGACCTACCACAAAACCTTGAGATCGAAGAGGGAGATCAGTTGGTTATTTGGTGCAAACAATTTGATGTCGATTTCGGTTATGCACAGTTGATTAAAGGAGAGTAGCGATGTATACGATACTGTTAGCAGATGATGAAGAGTCTATCTTAGATGTGTGTAGACGATATTTGGAGCTAGAAGGCTATAGGGTGATCACGGCAACCGATGGTCAAGACGCTCTTAAACTTGTAAACGAATATTCTCCACACCTTATCGTGTTAGACATTATGATGCCGATTCAAGACGGGTGGCACGTGGCCGAGCAGGTACGAGTGTCTCGGGATACACCGATCATTATGCTAACAGCACTCGGACAAGAACGTGACCGTATATATGGCCTTTCTATAGGGGCAGACGATTATTTGGTCAAACCCTTTAGCCCAAAAGAGCTAGTACTTCGAGTCAATAATATTTTACGGAGAGTATATAGGACAGGGGGAGTAAAAGAAGAACAACCATCCTTGATACGCTTTGGAGAGCTAAAGATCGATACAGATCGACGTCTTGTGGAACGGAATAGGAAGGAAATTGAGCTAACGGTAAAAGAATACGATCTACTCGTTCTTCTTTCCCGTCATCCAAAGCAAGTTTTTTCTAAATCGCAGCTCATTGAGAAGGTGTGGGGATATGAGTATGATGGGGATGCAAATACCGTAAATGTGCATATTAGAAGGTTAAGAGAGAAAATAGAGATGGATCCATCGAATCCACAGTTTATTCACACAGTGTGGGGGATTGGTTACCGCTTTGAAGGAGAACGAGATGAATCTTAAAACAACATTACTCGTAACCAACGCATTATCCATTCTGTTGTTCTTTATCTTTCTATTTATCAGTTATATTAGAATGTTCCTATCTAGTGAAGTTTTAGTGTTATTAACCTTTATCACACTTTTAGCTGGAGCGATTTCATTTGTAACACATTTACTACTGATCAACCCACTTTTAAAAGCTGTAAAAGGGGTATCAAGCGAAGCAAAACGAATAGCAGAAGGTGAGTTTGATGTAGAGGTTAGAGAGACGGGTCCAAAAGAAATTCAAGAGTTGGCAAAAAACTTTAATACGATGTCCTCTAGAGTGAAAGAAATGATTGATGATGTGAAAGAGTCTGAACGATTGAAAACGGAGCTTATTGCGAATGTATCCCATGATTTAAGAACCCCGGTGGCATCCATTCGCTCTCATGTGGAAGCTCTTATCGATCAGATCCTAACAGATGAAAAAACGAGAGAGCAGTACTTATCCACCATTAAACAAGAATCGGTCAAACTGAGCGAGTTATTAGAAGAAGTGTTGCAGTTGTCTCAGCTTGAAAGAGGGTCCGTTCCTTTTCATCCTGAAAGAACAAAGGTGGATGAGCTTTTAGTTTCGGTGCTATCTTCCTTTGAACGAATGGCGGAGAAAAAGGGAATAGAGTTCGTCGTGCAAATCGATGAGAGGGAGGATAGCATTCTGATTGTTCCACAGCAAATCCATCGTGTGTTATCCAATCTTATTGAAAATGCCATTCGATATTCGAACAATGGAAGAACCATTACGATCATAGTGGAAGATTCGGGGCGAGCGACCATATTTAGGGTAACAGACGAAGGAGAAGGAATTCCCTTTGAAGAACAAAAGAATATATTTGACCGGTTTTATCGTGTGGAAAAATCTCGGAACCAAGCGTACGGGGGATCGGGACTTGGTCTCGCTATATGTAAGGAATTTGTTACGTTACACGGCGGAGAGATTGGCGTGAAAAGCGTTAAGGGTTGGGGGAGCGAATTCTGGTTTACCATTCCGAAAGAATAGGAGGAAATAGAATGAAACGATTTAGTCTACTAATAGGGGCTGTTATCATTGTTGTAGCAGCTGCATTTTTTTGTTCCAAAATTATATAAGAGCGTAACGGAGAAGAGTATTGGAAGTGAAGAAGTTGCTATCGAACAAGGAGAAGATTTGGCTATTGCTACGTTTGCAGGTGGATGCTTCTGGTGTATGGAGCCGCCTTTTGAAAAGCATGACGGAGTGTATGAAGTGATTTCTGGTTATACGGGAGGAGACACGGAAAATCCGAGCTATAATGAGGTATCGAGTGGAGGAACGGGGCACATAGAAGCGGTCATAGTACAATACGACCCTAGCAAAATTGCTTATGAAGATCTTTTACAAATTTTTTGGAGGCAAATTGATCCCACCGATGCAGATGGTCAGTTTGTTGATCGCGGAGAGCAGTATTCTACAGCCATCTTTTATCATGATGAGGAGCAAAAAGAGTTAGCGGAAGCCTCCAAAAGAGAGATAGAAGAATCAGGGCGTTTTGCTGAGCCGATTGTCACGCCTATTCTTCCTGCCGAAACCTTTTACGAAGCAGAAGAATATCATCAAGATTACTATGAGAAAGAGAGTGTCAGCTATAAGTTTTACCGTAGTCGTTCAGGACGAGATGAATTTATTGAAAATGCCTGGGGTGAAGAATTAGAGTATAGAGTGAACGATACAACCGAAACTTCTTCTAAGTACCCAACTTACACAGATGACGAATTAAGAGAGAAGCTAACTCCTATACAATACTCTGTCACGCGAGAAGACGATACGGAGCCTGCGTTTGATAACGAATACTGGGATACAGAAGAAGAAGGTATATATGTGGATATTGTATCAGGCGAACCTCTCTTTAGTTCAATGGATAAGTATGATAGCGGTACGGGATGGCCCAGTTTTACAAAGCCGTTAGTAGAGGAGAATATTGTGCTGAAAGAGGACAAAAGCTTCTTTATGGTTCGAACAGAAGTAAGAAGCAAACATGCAGATTCTCATTTGGGTCATGTGTTTGAAGATGGGCCTGAGCCAACTGGTCTCAGGTATTGCATGAACTCTGCTGCCATGGAGTTTATTCCGAAGGACGAGTTAGAAGAGCGCGGATACGATGAATTCCTATCCATCTTTTGACGAATGTTATCCGAAGGGGTAAAATACCTATATAGGTATATTGCGAGAGAAATGAGTGGTAGCGATGATATGGTATTCAATTGGAGCATTTACATTTCCAGCAACGTGGGCAGCGGGATTATTCGCTGTCCTTATTGCGTGTAGTTGGGTTTGGTTCAAACAAAAGGAACAATGGCCCTTATTTAGTGATAGTCTTTTCTGGTTTTTCCTCATCTGGAAGTTAAGTCCCCTGCTTTTTGATTTCCAAACGAGTTTGGCTCACCCCTTTACTCTTTTATATTATTTTGGAGACGTAAAAGGAGTAACGGTAGCGTTCCTCGTTGCGTTTACCATACTATTTGTAAAGAGTAAGCCTTGGCCTCAAAAGGTATGGCTCATGCCGTTATTTCTTCTCTTATTTTCGTATAAAAGCAGTCTTCTATTCTTTGATGACTATACATTATCCGAAGTGCTCATATTGTTATTGTTTCTTTATTGGTTCCTAGTGGAAAGCAACAAATTTTTAGTCGTTACTACCTTTTACGGGATAGCGCTTTTGTTTTCTGTCATGCAAAGGGATATACTACTAGGAGAGCTGATCTATCTGATCATAAGTGTACTGTTTTTATTGGTTAATGGGAGGCGTCAAGTGTATGAGAAATAAAATCATTCTACTACTACTAGTGGCCGTTGTGGGCTATGTACTTTGGAATCAACTAAATGAAGATCAACTCTCATCCTATGATGGAGAGATTGTGAGTGTATGGAGTGAGGAAGGTGATCCCACTTTATCTAAAGGAGCGGTCCCTCCAGATTTTCTATTAAACACTCATGATGGAGAATCGATTCGTTTATCAGAGTTAAAAGGAAAAAAGGTTATGCTCAATTTCTGGGCAACTTGGTGCCCACCATGCAAAGCAGAAATGCCAGTAATGCAGAAATTTTATGAGAAACAGGCAGAAGAACTAAATGTAGAAATTATAGCAGTGAACTTAACGAGCCAAGACCATGGTCCAGAAGCATTGGCGGAATTTCTGAAAGTTTACGACCTAACGTTCCCCATCCTTTTAGATGAATCGGGAGAAGTAGGAAAAACGTATCAAGCCTTCACCATTCCAACTAGCTATTTTATCAATACGAAAGGTGAAATAGAGGGCAAAGTTATTGGCCCTGTAAATGAACAGCTGTTAGAAGACACGATTCGGAATATGGACTAAGTGGGAAAAACCGCGACCAGTAACTTTTCGTAGAGAATGGCTGGTCGCGGTTTTATTTTAATTGCCAAGAGGCTTAAGCAGTATCCTGGGAGAATTGAAGCCATTTTGCTGAAATAGGTCTACACTCTCTAACAAATTAAATAATTAAAATTTTCTAACTATTCTGTTGACATTATGCCTAGACGCCCTTATAATCACAGTAAGCCATGAATACTTCCTTTTTAATACAACAGTTTCATACTCTTATCGAGAGCGGCGGAGGGAATAGGCCCTGTGAAGCCCGGCAACCATCAAGCGAATTTTGCTTGAAAAGGTGCTAATTCCTACAGGTAATCTACCTGGAAGATAAGAGGAGGAGTTAATTACGTAACCCTCTTCTTAGGAAGGGGGTTTTCGTTTTGTACGAAATTCCTCTCTCCTTCTTCCTATTAAAAATTGAATGGAGGAATACCCCTTGTCAAAACCATCTACATCCTATCGTCTTGAATCCCTTCTACTTCACGGAGGTCAGGAGCCAGATGCAACAACAGGCTCACGGGCCGTACCCATCTATCAAACGAGTTCCTATGTTTTTGAAAGTGCAGATCATGCGGCAAAACTTTTTTCACTAGAAGAACCAGGAAATATTTATTCTCGAATCGGCAATCCAACGGTTGATGTGTTAGAACAACGAATCTCCTTACTTGAAGGAGGAGTAGGGGCACTTGCTCTTTCCTCCGGGATGGCGGCCATTACGTATGCTATTTTGAACATTGCCGAGCATGGAGATGAGATTATTAGCTCCTCTCAGGTATATGGTGGAACCTATAATCTATTTGCTCTCACCTTACCCCGCTACGGGATCACAGTGAAATTTGTAGATGGCCGAGACCCAGAAAATTTTCGAAAAGCCATCACCTCTAAAACAAAAGGAATTTTACGGAGATTATTAGTAATCCCTCCCTCGATGTTCTAGATATAGAAAAAGTGTCAACGATTGCTCATGAGAATGGTGTCCCTTTAATTGTCGATAATACGTTTGCAACTCCATATGTTTGTAGACCAATAGAGCACGGGGCGGATATTGTGGTACATTCCGCAACCAAGTGGATAGGAGGACACGGGACGACGATTGGCGGTTTAGTGGTAGACGGAGGAAAGTTTGATTGGTCGAATGGAAAATTTAAAGGATTTACTGAACCCGACCCAAGCTATAATGGCCTCCGGTACGCACAAGATATTGGAGAAGCTGCCTTTATTATTAAACTACGAGTTCAGCTATTACGAGATATTGGTGCTTGTTTAAGTCCTCATAGTGCTTTCTTATTATTGCAAGGTCTTGAAACTCTTCATCTTAGGGTGGAACGTCACCAAGAAAATGCTGTGAGGGTAGCGAAATTTTTGGAAGCACATGAGGATGTAGCGTGGGTAAATTACTTAGGTTTGCCATCTCATGCTTCTAAGCATCTTGCTGACCGTTATTTTGACAACGGATATGGTTCCATCATTGTGTTTGGTATAAAAGGGGGACGTGAAGCAGGTCGAACTTTAATCGACAGTGTCCAATTATGGTCACATTTAGCCAATGTAGGAGATGCAAAATCTCTTATTATACACCCCGCATCAACTACCCATTTGCAGTTATCTGAAGCGGATTTGGTGGAGGCAGGCGTGACACCAGATTTAGTGAGACTATCTGTTGGTATTGAGCACGTAGATGATTTAATCGATGACTTACAGCAGGCCATTGCAGCGACCAAAACGAAAGAAGTGGTGTAAAGTGATTCCCCGAATCCATAGAAAGGAAAACAAGGATGAATCGTAAAGAGGGAAGTGTGACCATCCCTACATTGCCCTTAGAAAATGGTGAAATCCTACAAGGTGTGGAGCTTGCCTATGAATGGATAGGAAGTGATTCGAATCTGCCAGTGATTTTAAATTGTCATGCGTTGACCGGTAACCATTTAGCCGTAGGGACAGAAGAAACTCCTGGATGGTGGAGTGAAGTGATAGGTGAGAAAAAAGCTATTGACTCTAGGCACTTTCAAGTGATTACCTTTAATGTACTCGGAGGGTGTAATGGATCAACAGGACCTACATCATTCAATCCAGCGACAGGTAAGAAGTATCAGCAACACTTTCCTTCTATTACCATTCGAGACATTGTAAATGCTGGAAAACGGGCATTAGACCTCTTAAATATTGAAAGGCTGTATGCGGTTATTGGTGGCTCTCTTGGGGGGATGCAGGTATATGAATGGGGCTTATTGTATCCTACCTTTATGAAGAAGTTAATCATTTTAGCGAGCACACCGTATGTAAGTGATTATGCTATCGCATTCAACCATATTGGAAAGAGTAGTATCCAACTGGATCCAGCCTGGAAGGGAGGAGAATACGAGGAGGATGAGGAGGTTAGAGGTCTTGAGATTGCTAGAATGACAGGTTTAGTAACGTATCGAAGTGCTAAGCTATATAATGATCGATTTAACCGAAAGGAGGATCATTCATCGTTTGAGGTCGAAACCTATTTAGACTACCAAGGTAAAAAACTAAGGCAACGATTTGATCCAAACAGCTATATCACATTACTCGAAGCGATGAATTCACACGATATTGGAAGAGGTAGGGGAGGGGTTGATCAAGCAGGAAAGTTGTACGAAGCAAGCCTTTACCTTATAGGATTCACACATGACCTCTTATACCCACCCGAAGCCTTAAAAGATTTTTCACAAAAAGTAAAAGCAGACTATTATGAGGTCACAACAGACTACGGTCATGATGGTTTTTTAACTGGATTTAGGGAGTGGAGTTCCCTGCTCTCTGAGTCATTAAAACAGGGAAAAGATTCGATGATTCTAAAATAAAAAGTTTCATAACTTGTCCCCCTCCTAACATATATATGAAATAAGAAAGCATCTCTGTGATGCTTTTTTTAGTTCTGAATGGGATGGGGGAGAGGTTTGTGAAGTGGAACGTAAAGAAAATTGCAATAGGAAGCTTAGTTGCCCTCTTCATTATGCTTGGATTTGTACAAGCTTATGAATTAACAAATGGGTTCATTTTAAAAAATCAGTCTTCAGAGGATCTGCAAAATGTACCCCTAGGAGTGGATTTAGCAAAGGTTGAACAGGCATATGAGTTAATACGTACCAACTATGTAGAAGAAGTAGGCAGCCTTTCGTTAATAGAAGGTGCTATTCAAGGTATGCTTGATACGTTAGAAGACCCTTATTCCGTCTATATGGATGCTGAAACAGCCCAACAATTCAGTCAGTCCTTAGATAGCTCGTTTGAAGGAATAGGGGCTGAGGTCACATTAATGGACGGTAAGCTAATGATTGTAGCACCCTTTAAAAATTCTCCTGCTGAGGAGGCAGGCCTTAAGCCGAATGATCAAATTATCCGAATTGATGGCGAAGATGTCACAGGTCTTGACCTATATGATGCCACATTGAAAATCCGTGGTGAAAAAGGCTCTAAGGTAAAGCTTGATATTGTTCGTAGTGGTTTAACGGAACCTTTAACGGTTCAAGTAGTCCGTGACGAGATTCCCAATCAAACCGTTCATGCTAGTGTAAAAAAGTATGATAGTAAGCCAGTAGGGTATATGGAGATCACATCCTTTTCGGAAGAAACAGATGAAGAATTTAAAACAGAGCTCAGCTCATTAGAAGCACAGGGCATACAAGGGTTAGTCATAGATGTTAGAGGGAACCCAGGAGGATACCTAGAATCTGTAGAGAAAATATTGTATGAACTTGTGACAAATGAGAAGCCTTATGTTCAGATTGAAGAACGAACGGGAGAAAAGAAGCCATACTTCTCTACGTTAGAAAAGAAAAAGGAGTACCCGTCGCTGTCTTAATTGATGAGGGCAGTGCTTCCGCTTCGGAGATTCTGGCGGGTGCATTAAGTGAAGTAGAAGAATATCCGTTGATTGGTGAAAAGACGTTTGGAAAGGGTACAGTCCAACAAGCGATCCCTATGGGAGACGGAAGCAACATTAAAATGACGATGTTTAAGTGGTTAACACCAGATGGGAATTGGATTCATACAAAAGGGATACAGCCAACCATTGAAGTGAAACAACCTGCCTTCTTTTATACGCACCCTCTCCAAGTAGAAAAAACATTAACGAAGGAAATGAACAATGACCAAGTGAAAAGTGCTCAAGAAATGCTATATAGCTTAGGATATGGACCAGGTCGAACAGATGGTTACTACAGTAATCAAACGGCAATCGCTGTAAAGGCATTCCAATCGAAAGCTGGATTAACTTCCACTGGGAATATCGATAGTCAAACAGCAAGTGCACTGGAAAAAACCATAATGAAGGAAATAGAAAAAGAAGAAAATGATTTGCAGCTCCAAGCGGCACTAAGAATCGTTGGAGAAGCTGAATAGAGAGGTGAAAAGCAAAGGGGCACCCTTTGCTTTTTTCAGTGGTTAGGGGTCAAAAATTTGTAAAGCCCTCTTTATGTAAGAAGAGAGCTCCTGTGTTGAGCTTAATGGCCAATCAACCAAGAAAAGAACTCTAATTCGAACGGACTCGTGAACCTCTCAGCGGTGATTGAAAAGTGTAATGATTCTCCTATCCGACATATTTCAACGATTTCCTTTCTATTTCCCGGGAAAAGACTGTAAAAAGACTCTACGTTTCTATGGTGAAGTTTGATAAAATAATAGAAAGATACATGACAAGAAGAAAAGGTGGCAAGAACATGAACGATTGGCTCGTAGCCGTAGGATACTTATTTTTGCATCCAATTTTATATGTAGCATTCATCTTTGCAATAGTATTAGGGGTTACACGTAGTCGACGTGAACGAAATGATTTTCATGTTCGCGTGTATGACCACTTTCATGAACTTCGTTATATGCTTCCCACTGGAATGGGGATCGGAGTAGTCGCTTCCCTGCTCATTCTTTTACTTGGCCTAGAAATTCCATTAGAAGCAATCTACTTAGTAGGAATAGTGACCTTCCTTCTTATTCTGACAGGGAAAACGAGTTGGTTGACGGCTCCTTTTATTTTTGGAACGTCTTATATTATTCTATGGATCTTGGATGCTTTTTCTATTGAAGTCCCTTTTATTGAAGGGGCAAGCCTTGAAGAACTGATTGGGTTTGCGATCCTTTCTTCCCTGATGATGATGGCAGAGGGTCTTTTAGTACTTATAAATGGAAGTAAGAAAACCTCTCCAGCATTCTTGAAAAGCAGAAGAGGGCTAAGGGTCGGTGCTCACGTATCGAAACGAATATGGTTCATTCCCATGATGGTGTATATACCAAACGGATTGTTTGAACTCCCATTTACATGGTGGCCGGTACTCCCTTTTGCTAGTGGACAATTGCTCCCTGTCCTAGTGCCCTTTGTACTAGGGTTTGGTTTTGTTGTAAAAAGCACACTGCCTGAAGTGAAAATAAAAGCACAAGGTAACCATCTCATTTGGTTAGGTCTATTTATTACAACGTGTGCAGCTGGTAGCATATTAGCTCCTATTGTTGGACTCCTCTCCATGATATCGGCGATTATCATTCGATTGTGGCTCTATATGAAATGGAGAACGGAAGAGGATGAGGCCGTTCATTATTATTCTCCATCCTCAAAAGGTATCATGATATTGGACATTCTACCTGGTACGCCTAGTGAAAAAATGACCTTAGTTAAAGGTGAAGTGATCACAGCCGTGAATGGGAAAAACGTTCAAAATGAGCAAGAATTTTATGTGGCACTTCAAAAAAATCGTGCGTACTGTAAGCTGCAAGTGCTCACAACAGCAGGTGAACCACGCTTCGTTCAGGGTGCACTGTATGAAGGCGATCATCATGAGCTGGGGATCATATTTGTTGAGCAAGAAAAGCGATGGGATGAATCCATTGTGATGTAAAGAGTCTGACCCAAAAGTATAACTTTCCGAAAACCATCCTTCATTTAAAATTGAAATAAGAACGGTTGATTTCCGCGAAAGGCACTCCATTCTCCGGSKCCTCCTTATAAAATGCTCCGCATTTTATTCGTGCGGTGAAAACTCGAGAAAGCCTATTCAGAGTCCTTTGGCAAGCCCTGTGGGGTCTCACCTTTTCCGCTATTTCCCTCTGGACTTTCGCACATGCATCGAGAATCAACTTTTTCAAAATTAATTTATATCAGAACTAGTAAAAGAAAAGAGGTGGCTCAAAAAATCGTTTTACGACTTTTTGAGTCACCTCTTTTTATTTTGGAGTTTTTCTACATTATGGAATAAGTAGGAATGTAAGTATATTCAAAATCTTAATTGTATCTTCATATTATCAGTCATGATACCCTGTTAAAATTGAACTATAAATAAGACAATTTTCGACAACAACCGACTATGTCTGCAACAACTATGTAAAAGGGGAGATTGATTGTGAAGTTACGAAGAAATCCATTTCAAGTATCATCCAAAAGCTTATTAGTAAAAATGCTCTCATCTATTTTATCCATTGTATTAGTTAGTTTACTTGTGCTTTCGACTATTAGTATCTACGTGTCCTATTCTATTATCTCGAGTGATAGTAAAACATGGCTTGAAACCGAATTAGGAGAAACGATGGATGGTATTGAAAAAGAGTTTATCGGTCATCAACGGATTGCTGAATCAATTAGTCAAATAGTCGGTGTTAATGGAACAGATATGTCAACTTCTCAATATCAAAATTTATTAGAAAGAATGGCTGTTATAAATGAATCTACTTTAGGTACTGGTGTATGGTTTGAACCTTATGCTTATCAGTCAGAGACTCAGTATTTTGGTCCTTATGTATATAAAGATGGAAACTCTACAACCTTTACAGAAGAATATGCCACGGCTGATTATGATTATCCTAATCAAGACTGGTATGTTAACGGAAAAGGGGCTATGAATTGGTCTACTCCTTACTTTGATGAAGCGACAGGGATCACGATGATTACAACTGCTGCCCCTATAACAAATGACCGTAATGAATTTATGGGTGTAGTATCAGCAGATATTGATTTATCTACGGTGCAAGAACAAATCAATAATGTTCAAATTAAAAGAATCTGGCTATGCTATATTATTTGATCAAACAGGAACCGTCTTAGCTCACCCGGATACGGAAAAAATAATGAATAGCACAATAGAAGAAGACCCTGTATTATCTTCGCTTGCCAGAATGATGACACAACCAAGTGGTTCATCCATCATCGATAGCTCGGAAGGAAAGCTGACAGTCCAATATGCTACAGTTCCTCAAACAGGTTGGACGCTAGGGATCATTGTTCCACAAGCAGAATTATTTGCGTCCCTTTACGGATTGGCATGGAAAGTCCTGTTAGCAACGATTGTGGCGTTACTAGCGATTACCGTGTTTGTATTCTTCTTTACTCGTAGTCATACGCGCAAAATTATTGAATTAAATCTCGCGATGGAGAGAGTAGCGACTGGTGATTTAACCGTTCATGTACCTGTTAAGAGTACGGACGAAATTGGGAGTCTTGGTTTGAGATTAAATGAAACAGTTGGGACCATAAAAAGCATGGTTTCTTCAATATCAGATAGTGCCCACGCTCTTGCTGCCACGTCAGCACAGTTAAATGTCTCTTCTGAAGAAACTAATCGAGCTATTCAAGAAGTGGCAACATCTATTCAACGAACGGCTCAAATAACGGATGATGAAGTCCAGCACATCTCTGTATTAAAAGATGTAGCGGACCGTGTGGTGCACTTAATTCAAATTATTTCTGAACAAACAAAGGATTTACAAAAGTCGGCGTTAGAAGCTAAGGTACTTGCTGAAGAAGGAAACGACTCAATCACAAGCTTTGTACACAATATGAAAGAAATTGAAGATACTAGCGAAAAAGTCTCTAGTAGAGTTAAAAGCTTAAGCAGTGCGAGCAAGGAAATTGAGGGTATGGTGAATTTAATTGATGAAATTGCAGAGCAAACGAATTTACTTGCATTAAATGCGAGTATTGAAGCAGCTCGAGCAGGCGATCATGGAAAAGGGTTTGCTGTAGTAGCAGAGGAAGTTCGGAAGCTAGCGACTGAATCTAGTTCGACTTCGTCTACTATTAAAAAGTTAATCAGAGAGGTACAAGTTCATATTGAAGGAGTAGTAGCTCAAATGATTGTCAATATGAATGCCGTAAAGTCTGGTAAAGTACAAGTAGAATTGTCTGGAGAGAATTTTACTCGTATTTCAGAAACGATTCAGCGTGTGGCTACTTCATCTGATGAAACCACTAAAGAAATACAATCTATTGAAGATCATATAGCTCACTTGCAAAACGTTGTAGGAGAAATACATGTGTTGATTGAAGAATCCAATGAATTCGCTCAAAATGTATCTGCTGCAACAGAAGAACAATCCGCAGCTGTTGATGAAATTACTTCGACGAGTGAATCTCTTTCTGAAAGAGCGGAAGAATTAGAAGGCGAGATCCAGCGTTTTAAATTAAAATAATCATTACATAGGCACCCGTTATCATTCATAACGAATGATAACGGGTGCTTATTTTGTAGGAAGAGATTTCTGCCTATTTTTGTTGACGTTTTGGAACACTTTTGATAGGGTAAAAATATACTATATATGAATATGTGTTCATATAAGAAATTAGGGTGATTATTATGTCTAATGAAAGGGAGCAATTTGAATTCAGAAACTTAGATGAAGAAACTCTATTTATCGTGTCTCAAACGTTTAAAGCGTTAGGAGACCCAACAAGAATACGGATTATGCACTTATTATCCCAAAAAGAGTGTGCAGTGAATGAGATTGCCGAAACGCTTGAGTTACAGCAGTCAACAGTTTCTCATCAGCTTCGATTTTTAAAGAATTTACGACTAGTTAAAAGTAGAAGACAGGGAACTTCCTTATTTTATACACAGGATGATGAACATGTTATGCACATACTAAATGAAATGATACAGCATGCGATGCATTAGATAAGAGGTGAGGAGTAGTGAGTGAATTTAAGCTTCAAGGGTTAACATGTGCTAATTGTGCTGCAGATATGGAACAACAAATAAAGAAATTAGAACACGGGGAAACCGCTAGTTTATCCTATAATCGCTCCATATTAGAAGTGGATGATCGAGTCAATATGAAAACCATTCAAAAAATCCTGGCAAGTGATGGGGCAAAAATAGTTCAAGATGAACACGAAGGTCATTCTCATGAGCATGATGCAGGGTCTAAAATGAAAGTACTTTTAGGTATCTCAACTTCACTATTTTTCTTAGCTTTGGTACTAGGAGCTTGGGTGAATACGACCTATTTAATTCCACTATTTTTACTCGCAATGGCTTTAAGTGGATACAAAACATTTATAAAAGGTGCGAAAAATCTTGCGAAGCTCCGCTTTACTATTGATACGTTAATGACAGTCGCTCTAATAGGTGCAGTCGCGATTGGTGAATGGAAAGAAGCCACACTTGTCGCCCTTCTTTTTGGCGTAAATGAATTATTAGAAGGAATGGGAATGGAAAAGGCTCGAAAGTCGATGGAAGCTCTATTAGATGTAGCACCAGACGAAGCGTTTCTTTTACGTGACGGAAAAGAGACGATCATACCAGTTAAAGAGCTAATTGTAGGAGATACCGTCTTAATACGTGCCGGTGGAAAAATACCTTCGGATGGAACGATCGTTGAAGGGGTAAGCTCTGTGAATGAAGCGGCCATTACCGGTGAATCATTACCAGTGGATAAAGAAGTAGGAAGTACGGTATTTGGCGGAAGTATTAATAATGAAGGAGTCTTGAAAGTACACATCACGAAAGCGTATGAAGACTCGTCTTTAGCCAAAATCCTTCATTTAGTGCAAGAAGCCCAAGATACGAAGACGCCAACTGAACTATTTATCAATCGGTTTGCTAAATACTACACACCAATCATTATGCTTATAGCGCTTTCGGTCATTCTAGTTCCTCCCTTATTCTTGGGTGGAGCATGGGAAACATGGCTTTATCAAGGATTAGCTGTTCTTATTGTAGGGTGTCCATGTGCCCTTATTTTAGCGTCGCCTATTGCTATTGTTGCTGGTATAACTCGCAATGCCCGAAATGGCATCCTAGTAAAAGGGGGAGTTCATTTAGAGCAATTAGGGAAAATCGATACCTTAGCTTTCGATAAAACAGGCACATTAACGCTAGGCGAGCCTCATGTGAAAAAAGTAATGGAACTTAACGAAAGATTTTTACCCGTAGCAGGAATGGTCGAGCGTTCTTCTTCGCATCCGCTTGCGAGAGCAATCATGGAAGCGGTAAATGAAAATAACCTACGCTTAGAAGAAGCAGACCACATTCAAACCATATCAGGTCAAGGAGTAAAGGCAACGAAAAATGGTGAAACCTTCTATGTAGGGAATGAAAAGGGCCTACCATTTACGTTAAGTGAGGAAGAAGCCCAATTACTACACGATGTAAAAGAAGTAGGTTATACGATCGTATTAGTCTCTTCAGCAGACCAGTTACTTGGCGTCTTCGGAATTACCGATAAAGTCCGTGAAGAAAGTAAAGCTGTGATTTCTAGCCTTCACCAAGTAGGAATCAAAAAGACGGTTATGCTTACGGGAGATCATAACAAAACAGCAGAAAAAGTAGCGAACGAGGTAGGGGTAACCACATATTATGCTAGCCTTCTTCCAGAAGAGAAAGTGGAGAAAATTAAAGAACTATCCCATGGTAAAATCGCCATGATCGGAGACGGAATAAACGATGCGCCTGCGCTTGCCACAGCAGACCTAGGAATTGCGATGGGAAAAGGAACAGATAGTGCCATTGAAACGGCCGATATCGTACTCATGCAGGACCATTTAGGAAAGCTTCCAAGTGCCATCTCTATTGCCAAGCGAGTGAACGCGGTGATCCAGTGGAATATTGGATTAGCCTTAGGCCTAAAAATTATTGCTCTTTTATTAACTATTCCTGGCTGGCTAACTCTATGGATAGCGATTCTATCGGATATGGGTGCGACGGTATTAGTTACTTTGATTAGTTTGTCTCTTTTAATTGAAGGAAAAGCAAAAGAGGAAGAGCTCTCACAGTAGTGAGGGTTTTTTCTTTTGGAGGGCCCGTGGATTAGTAGTAGCTTGGTTATATGTATGGTAAGTGATAAGGAATGCTACACAATCTAGCACTTATCGGCTGGTGCGCGAAAAGAGACTGTGATTGCACGGAGTAAAGTGTGCCGCACAAGATTGCTGTAAAGCCGCACGAAAAGAGCCCGCTCCCGCCGAAAAGTCTCGCCGCCGCACCAGATAGAACCCCATCCGCACGCAGCAAGAATGTGCCGCACAAGAATGCTGTAAAGCCGCACGAAAAGAGCTCGATCCCGCCCGAAAAAGTCTCGCCCCGCACCAAAAAGAGCCCCATCCGCACGACAACCTAGCGACCATAAATAACGGCCCCATTCCACCCGCTAAATAGAAAAACTTACCACTCAATCAATCCTACTAACCAACCGATAAATAGAATGTAATTATTTTTATAATATTATGTAAATTACTTTATATTTCGACAAATTTCTACAAAAATCAGCTATACTAAGTAGGAGTTTAATATAGAAAGGGGAAGCAGTAACAACATGGAACAAAGCAAAAAAGCTAATAATGTTAGAAAATTATTTAAGTATGTTGGAAAGACACTCCTCCAAGGTCTACTATCTGGAGCCGTTATTATCTTTATTTTTAGTTTACTAACTGATCGTTCATTTTTCAGTATTCCTCATCTTGCCTTATTAGTAGGAATTGGATTAAGTTTTTCTCTTTTTGGATTAGTGAATTTTCTTGCATACGCCAATCCATTTGATGAAATTCAATACTATGTCGAGAGAATTTCACAAGGAGATCTTTCAACTTCTATTAATCAAAAGAAATTAGGTCCTCTTGCAACTTTTGGTGAACCTCTTGAAAATATGCGCATGGGGTTAGTCAAACTAGTAACACACTTACAACGTACAGGACATCAAGTAGCCCAAGTAACCAATGAAGTAACTGAGCAGTTATATTCTAGTGAAGACGTGATTCAGACTACGGAAGAAAGTATCTCTAAATTTTCCTATGCCATTGAAAGCCTAGCTACGGGTACTAGAGAGAGTGCGACAACAATGGAAGAAATGACACAAGGAGTTCAGCGAATTGCGGAAACAAGTGTTGTGGCAACAGAGTCTAGTCAATCTGCAGCGGATCTAGCAACGGATGGTCAAGGGAAAATCCAATCCTTAACCGAGCAAATGAACAGCATTCATGATTCCTTTGAGGATTTAGCTAAAACGATTCGATTATTTGCGGAAGAGTCCAATCGAATTGGAGAGATTGTTGAGGCAATTACGAATATCGCAGGCCAAACAAACCTACTTTCGCTAAACGCAAGTATTGAAGCAGCAAGAGCAGGGGAAGCAGGCAAAGGCTTTGCGGTAGTGGCTGAAGAAGTTCGGAAGCTCTCAGAGGAATCGAATCAATCGGCTTCCCAAATTACAAGCTTGATTAAAGGGATTCAAGATAAATCACAATCAGCCTTATCTGCTATGGTTCAAACGAATCAGGATGTGGATAAAGGAATTAGTGGTGCAAAAGAAACAGAGCTTGCGTTTAAAAAGATCCTAGAATCGATCGATTTAGTCAACAGCCAAATTCAAGAGATATCTGCAGTTTCAGAGGAAATGGCGGCGGGTAGTGAAGAAGTAGCGGCAAGTATTGAAGAGATGGCAAGTCACGGAGAAAGCTCAAAATCATCTATTCACGAACTGCTGGACGGTAATAGTATGCAAGCAGAAGTCTTTGCAAAAGTACAAAATACATCGGATGTATTAAAACAATCGTCAGAAGAATTATCGAAAGTGATTAACGTATTTAAACTATCATAATCTACCATTGAACATTCCGATGAATCCTTTCACCGGAATGTTCTTTTCTATCATAATGATGAGTTTAACAAAGGATTTCAGCTGTAAATGGTAAATATATAAGATAAAGGGGAGGAGTCATGATGGGGGTACACCATTATTTTAAAAGTTTATCCGATTTAGAGAAGATTTATCGTTGTCCTGGTAAATTTAAATATGATGAGCATTCAGTTGCCAGTCACTCCTTCAAGGTTACGAAAATTGCACAGTTTCTTGGGACGGTTGAAGAAGAAAGAGGAAGGAATGTAGATTGGAGAAGACTGTATGAAAAGGCATTAAATCATGATTATGCTGAGCTTTTTACAGGAGATATTAAGACGCCTGTAAAATATGCATCAGATGAATTAAATCGCTTATTTAATGAAGTAGAACAAGAGATGACACAAAAATTTATTCAACAGGAATTTCCTCCAGAGTATCAGTCGATGTATGTGGCTAGGTTTCAAGAAGGGAAGGATCATACTCTTGAAGGAAAGATTCTTTCAGTTGCTGATAAAATTGATTTGCTGTATGAGTCGTTTGGCGAGATTCAAAAAGGTAATCCTGAGCCCCTCTTTTTAGAAATTTACCAAGAGGCACTTCGAACGATCCTCAAATTTAATGCACTAGACTGTGTTCAATATTTCCTAGAGGATATTCTACCAGATATGCTAAATGAAAAGCTTCCACAGGAAGAGCTTGTATCCATCACAAAGGAATTACTTCAAAATAAATAAGAAGCACTAAAAGCTTTTACTCCGATACAAGCTTCTAGTAAAATAGGGTGTGACAGTCAGTCGGAGGAGGAAGTTTACTCTGTGATGAAAATCTTACTAGCCATTTTCATGCCAGCCTTTTTGGTCGTATTTTTTACGCGTGTAACGTACAACCAATATGTCGGGTTATTATTAACGATTGCTTTAATTTGTGCCTCTGTATATAAAGGGTATACGGATTATTGGCACCTAATTATTTTAGATGCCGCATCCTTAACACTAGGGTTTTGGCTCGCAAATCAAATGAAAAAACAACAAAGAAAAGGTGCTTAATTGATAAGGGTTTTAATCTCTATTCACTTAAGTTATTTTTTTTTAAGTTTTCGTCCTTTACTTTTTATACCCTAAGGGGTATACTGTAAATAGATTTTGGTTATACTAAAATTATTTAGTTGGAGGAGATAAAATGTTCTTTCGTAGTTTTTTTGATGAAAAGTTAGCACAATACTCTTATATGGTTGGCTGTCAGCGTACGGGAGAAGCTATCATTGTCGACCCCGCACGTGAGATTACACCTTATTTAGAAACAGCTAAAAAAGAAGGATTTACTATATCAGCGGTAACGGAAACTCATATTCATGCAGATTTTGTTTCAGGTGCTCGCCAATTAGCAACAGAACTTGGTGCAAAGCTTTATCTTTCTGATGAAGGAGACGAAAATTGGAAGTATCTTTACACAGATGGACTAGACGTTGAGCTTGTAAAAGAAGGCTCAATCTTTAAAGTAGGGAACGTAAAATTTGAAGTTCTTCACACACCTGGACATACTCCAGAAAGTATTTCATTTGTTTTAACTGATATCGGCGGAGGCTCTGATGTTCCAATGGGTATCTTCACTGGAGATTTTGTGTTCGTTGGAGATATTGGTCGTCCCGATTTATTGGAGAAAGCAGCGGGAGTTGCTGGAACATCCGAATCTGGAGCTCGACAAATGTTCCAGTCTCTTAATAAATTCAAAGAATTACCAGACTATCTTGTTGTGTGGCCAGGTCACGGAGCAGGAAGCGCTTGTGGGAAGTCACTAGGAGCAGTTCCCATCTCAACTGTTGGATACGAGAAAGAGAATAACTGGGCGCTTAAGCATACAGATGAGGAAGCGTTTGTTGCAGAGTTGTTAGAAGATCAACCTGAGCCTCCTAGATATTTTGCGATGATAGAAAAAAGTTAAACAAGGAAGGTCCAACGGTTTTAACAGGTGAGGAAATTCCAGTAATTGATGATCGTAAGGAAATGGAACGTCTTTTAGAAGATGAAAATACCATTTTATTAGATACGCGTAAAGCATCAGAATTTGCAGAGAAGCACGTATTGGGTGCGTTAAACCTTCCTTATAATAAAGCATTCACAAACTGGGCTGGTTGGCTTGTATCTTACGATGCTAAGTATGTTGTAATCGGTGAAGTTGAATTATTCCAAGAAATTCAAGAATCGTTAGAAAGCATTCACTTAGATGGTGCAATTGCGTATGTACCTGCTGAAATAGTGGAACAATATTCTGCAGATGAAACAACTGGGTACTCATTCATTACAATGGAAGAGCTTGAAAAAGTGTATGCAGGTGAAGATTATTATGTGGTAGACATTCGTAAAGCAACAGAATGGAGAGATGGACATTTACCACATGCTCATCACCATATGTTAGGTGATCTCTATGAATCAGCAGGAGAGATTCCGAAAGATAAGAAGGTAGTTGTTCACTGTCAATCTGGTACCCGCTCAGCTATTGGAACAAGCCTGCTTCAAGGTTTGGGATTTGATGTCGTGAACTATGCTGGTGGTTACGCAGAGTGGGAAAGAGAACAAAAGCCTGTTGAAAGAGGATAATAAAATAATGGCGGTGGCTCTATACGGGCCACCGCTCCATTTTAAAAAAGGAGGATTCCTAGTATGCAACACAAGGTAACAGTTTATTCTACAACTACTTGCCCGTATTGTGTGATGGTAAAAAATTTCTTGAAACAGCAAAACATCCCCTTTACCGAGGTGAATGTAGGTCTAAATCAGGAAGAGGCAGCGAATCTGGTCCGTACAACAGGTCAAATGGGTGTTCCACAAACAAATGTAAATGGACAATGGGTGCTTGGGTTTGACCCAGACGGCATCTTAAAAGCATTACACACCAATTAAATTTTTTTGAATTGAATTATACCCCTATAGGTAAAAAGAGGTGCTTTGATGGATTGGTTAGATATTCTTATTCCTTTAGCTCTACTATTATTTTTTGGGAGAATGTTACTTCCTGTGAGAGGAATTACATTGATTACGACCGAGCAGCTAAAAGAAAAGATAAAAGATCAGCATGTACAATTGATTGATGTGAGGACAAATGGAGAATTTAAAGGGAGAAATATCTCTTCATTCAAAAACCTCCCATTACATCAATTAGGTAGTAAGCTTGATACCTTAGACCCTTCAAAAGAGGTTGTTCTTATATGCCAAAGCGGTATGAGAAGCTCCAAGGCAGCTAAGCTATTGAAGAAAAAAGGATTCAAAAAAATTACCAATGTCTCAGGCGGTATAAATGCTTGGCGTGGATAGCTTGTTAATTAGGAAGGAGTGACATCTATGGAATGGACGATTGGCTTTATCATTACTTATTTTTTTAATTGGCTTTATAGGTTCTTTTATATCTGGCATGGTGGGAATAGGTGGCTCCATCATTAAATACCCCATGTTATTGTATATTCCACCTGTACTAGGCTACATGGCTTTCACGGCCCATGAAGTATCTGGTATCTCGGCGGTTCAAGTATTTTTCGCTACGATAGGAGGAGTGTGGGCATACCGCAAAGGTGGATATTTAAATAAACAACTCATTCTCTATATGGGAACTGCGATCTTAATTGGTAGTTTTATTGGAGGCTATGGTTCCACCCTTTTATCAGAAAACGGTGTGAATGTTGTGTACGGAATATTGGCGGCAACGGCAGCTGTTATGATGTTCTTACCAAAACGTGGAGATGATTTAGGATCGGGAGAAGTGACATTCTCTAAATGGATTGCATCTTCGCTTGCTTTTATCGTAGGTGTTGGAGCAGGGATTGTTGGGGCAGCTGGTGCCTTTTTACTTGTTCCTATCATGCTTGTAGTCTTAAAGATTCCAACTCGAATGACAATAGCAAGTTCGCTAGCTATAACGTTTATCTCGTCTATTGGATCAACGGTAGGAAAGGTTATGACAGGACAAGTGTTATTTGGACCAGCATTGATCATGGTCATTGCAAGCTTAATCGCCTCACCGCTTGGTGCGAAGGCAGGACAAAAGGTTAATACAAAACTATTACAGTGGATTTTGGCCATACTGATCGCTGGGACGGCAGTGAAAATTTGGATGGATTTACTTTTATAGAAAAATATCCTCTTAAACTTCATGATTACTTCATGGAGTTTTTTCTATTTTAAATAATAAAACACACGTTCGCATATTAATGGTTAACAATCGTTCATTTGTGGTAAAATGAGCAAAGAGAATAAAGTAGCGAAGAATGAATACATAAAATACTTCTCCTAAATCCGGATTGGAGGCCATTATAGATGAATGTGTTTGATTTACAAAGTCACTATTCCCCGCAAGGTGATCAGCCTGCAGCGATCAAAGAAATTGTGCAGGGAATTCAAGATGGAAAGAGACATCAAACGTTATTAGGTGCAACAGGAACAGGAAAAACGTTCACAATGTCTAACGTGATAAAAGAGGTGAATAAACCGACCCTCATCATCGCCCACAACAAAACACTAGCTGGACAGCTTTACAGTGAGTTTAAAGAGTTTTTCCCAAACAATGCTGTGGAATACTTTGTCAGCTATTACGATTATTATCAGCCAGAAGCCTATGTACCACAAACCGATACATTTATTGAAAAAGATGCAAGCATTAATGATGAGATTGACAAATTACGCCACTCAGCTACCTCATCATTATTTGAGCGTAATGATGTCATTATCATTGCTAGTGTTTCGTGTATTTATGGATTAGGTTCCCCGGAGGAATATAAGGAACTTGTTGTTTCTCTTCGAGTGGGAATGGAAATTGAGCGTAATCAGCTACTCAGAAGACTTGTAGATGTTCAGTATGAACGCAACGATATTGATTTTAGACGTGGTACATTCCGAGTTCGAGGAGATGTAGTAGAAATTTTCCCTGCTTCTCGTGATGAGCATTGTATCCGAATTGAATTCTTTGGCGATGAGATTGACCGGATTAGGGAAGTGGATGCCTTAACAGGTGAGATATTTGGAGAACGTGACCATGTAGCCATTTTCCCGGCCTCTCACTTCGTAACGCGTGAAGAAAAAATGAGAGTGGCAATTGAAAACATAGAAAAAGAATTAGAAGAACAGCTAGAAATGATGAAAGAAGATGGAAAGCTACTTGAAGCCCAGCGCTTAGAGCAGCGCACGCGATATGACTTAGAGATGATGAGAGAAATGGGCTTTTGTTCTGGAATCGAAAACTATTCCAGACACTTAACGCTACGACCGCCTGGCTCAACACCCTATACACTAATCGATTATTTTCCAAAGGATTTTTTATTAATTATAGATGAATCCCATGTTACCCTCCCTCAAATTCGCGGTATGTTTAACGGGGACCAAGCGCGTAAACAAGTACTAGTTGACCATGGATTTAGACTCCCATCAGCGATGGATAATCGACCTCTTACGTTTAACGAATTCGAGGAAAAATCTCATCAACTAGTCTATGTATCAGCTACTCCAGGACCTTATGAAATGGAGCATACTCCTCAAATGGTTGAGCAAATTATTCGTCCAACAGGTTTGCTAGATCCAACCATCGATGTACGACCAATTGAGGGGCAGATTGATGATTTACTTGGTGAAATCCATGAACGTATTGAGCGAAATGAACGTGTACTAGTGACGACATTAACAAAGAAAATGTCTGAGGACTTAACCGATTATTTAAAAGAAATTGGAATTAAAGTTCAATACCTACATTCAGAAATCAAGACTCTTGAGCGAATAGAGATAATCAGAGATTTACGTTTAGGAAAATATGATGTTCTTGTTGGGATTAATCTTCTTCGTGAAGGACTAGATATACCAGAAGTATCTTTAGTCACTATTTTAGATGCAGATAAGGAAGGATTCCTTCGTTCAGAACGCTCGCTCATCCAGACGATTGGCCGAGCGGCACGTAATTCAAATGGACACGTCATTATGTATGGTGACAGGATGACGGATTCTATGGAAAAGGCGATCTCCGAAACAGCGAGGCGTCGAACGATCCAAGAAGAATATAATGAAAAGCATGGAATCACACCTCAAACCATTCAAAAAGCAGTACGTGATGTGATTCGAGCTACTCAAGCTTCAGATGGACATGAGGCACCAGATGGCACTAAGTCAGTGACAAAAATGTCTAAGCCTGAACGTGAGAATTTAATTGAAAGATTAGAAGTAGAGATGAAGGATGCAGCAAGGGCACTAGATTTCGAGCGTGCTGCTGAGCTTCGAGATACAATATTAGAGTTAAAAGCGGAAGGATGAACGGTATGGCAAAGGATATTATTGTAAAGGAGCGAGAGCTCATAACCTTAAAAATGTAGATGTAACCATTCCCCGTAATCAGTTAGTGGTTTTGACAGGTCTATCTGGTTCTGGGAAATCTTCCTTAGCTTTTGACACCATTTATGCAGAGGGTCAACGAAGATATGTTGAATCCCTTTCTGCTTATGCACGTCAATTTCTTGGGCAAATGGATAAGCCAGATGTGGATACGATTGAAGGATTATCTCCAGCAATATCCATTGATCAGAAAACAACAAGCCGTAACCCGCGTTCAACAGTAGGAACAGTTACCGAAATTTATGATTATTTACGATTGCTCTATGCCCGAGTCGGAAAACCAATTTGTCCAAATCATGGGATTGAAATCACTTCCCAAACCATTGAGCAAATGGTTGATCGAATTTTAGTATATCCTGAACGAACCAAGCTTCAGGTTCTTGCCCCAATTGTTTCTGGTCGTAAAGGTACCCATGTAAAGGTGCTTGAAGACATAAAAAAACAAGGGTATGTAAGGGTTCGAGTGAACGGTGAAATGATGGAGCTTAGTGAAGAAATAGAGCTTGAAAAGAAATAAAAAACATTCAATTGAAGTCGTTATTGACCGTATTGTTGTAAAGGAAGGAATCTCTGCTCGTCTTGCAGATTCACTAGAATCTGCTTTAAGACTTGCTGAAGGAAACGTGATTGTCGATGTGATGGGGGAAGAAGAGCTCCTTTTTTCTGAGCACCATGCATGTCCAATCTGTGGGTTTTCTATTGGTGAGCTTGAGCCGAGAATGTTCTCTTTTAACTCTCCTTTTGGTGCATGTCCTAGCTGTGATGGATTAGGAACTAAACTTGAAGTAGATGAAGACCTAATTATTCCGAATTGGGATTTGTCACTAAGAAATCATGCGATTGCTCCTTGGGAACCTAGTAGTTCACAATATTATCCTCAACTCCTAGAAGCCGTTGCGAATCATTATGGTATTGACTTAGACGTTCCGGTGAAAGATATTCCAAAATCATTTATGGATAAAATATTATATGGTTCTGGTGAGGATCAAATCTATTTTCGATATGAAAATGATTTTGGACAAGTTCGTGAGAGCTATCTTCAATTTGAAGGAGTTATCGGGAATGTTGAGCGTCGTTACCGTGAAACCAGTTCTGACTATATTCGTGAACAAATGGAGAAATATATGGCTCAGCAGCCGTGTCCAACGTGTAAAGGTCACCGGTTAAAGCGTGAAAGCCTTGCTGTAAAAGTGAATGATCTGCATGTTGGTGAAGTTACACAGTTTTCTATTCAAGAAGCCAATGAATTTTTCCAAGGATTATCACTTAGTGAAAAGGATATGCAAATTGCTCGTTTAATTCTAAGGGAAATTGATGAACGATTAGGCTTTTTAGTCAATGTTGGACTCGATTACTTAACGTTAAGTCGATCTGCTGGAACGCTTTCAGGTGGTGAAGCGCAGCGTATTCGTTTAGCCACACAAATTGGATCAAGGCACACTATTGTACATTTTAGATGAGCCGTCTATTGGCTTACATCAACGTGATAACGACCGATTAATTTCTACGCTTCAAAACATGCGAGATATAGGGAATACATTAATCGTTGTAGAACATGATGAAGATACCATGATGGCTGCAGATTATTTAATTGATGTAGGACCAGGAGCTGGTGTGCACGGGGGAGAAATTATATCAGCAGGAACTCCTGATGAAGTAATGAAGGATCCTAATAGCTTAACAGGTAAATACTTGTCGGGAGAAAAATTTATCCCTCTTCCTCTTGAACGAAGAACACCTGATGGTCGGTACCTTGAAATTATTGGAGCGAAAGAAAATAATCTTAGAAACGTCAAAGCGAAAATTCCGTTAGGTATGTTTATTGCTGTTACGGGTGTATCAGGCTCTGGTAAAAGTACTTTAGTCAATGAAGTGCTTCATAAAACCCTGGCAAGCAAGCTTCACAAAGCAAAGACTAAACCAGGCGAGCATAAAGAAATTAAAGGGATCGAATATTTAGACAAAGTCATTGATATAGATCAGTCTCCGATTGGACGAACACCACGTTCCAATCCAGCAACGTACACAGGAGTGTTTGATGATATTCGTGATGTATTCGCGACAACAAATGAAGCGAAGGTTCGAGGCTACAAGAAAGGTCGTTTCTCCTTTAACGTGAAGGGGGGACGCTGTGAGGCGTGTCGTGGTGACGGAATTATTAAAATTGAAATGCACTTCCTACCAGACGTATATGTTCCATGTGAAATATGCCACGGGAAGCGTTATAACCGTGAAACCCTAGAAGTCCTTTATAAAGGAAAAAATATTGCAGACATTCTAGAAATGACCGTAGAAGATGCCGTTGTTTTCTTTGAAAACATTCCGAAAATACATCGTAAACTCCAAACGATTGTTGATGTTGGATTAGGATACATTACGCTAGGTCAGCCTGCCACCACTCTGTCAGGAGGAGAGGCTCAGCGTGTGAAGCTTGCATCTGAACTACACAGAAGGTCAACTGGACGTTCGCTTTATATTCTAGATGAGCCAACAACAGGACTTCATGTAGATGATATTTCTCGCCTGCTGATTGTTTTACAGCGTTTAGTTGAGAATGGTGATACGGTTCTTGTGATTGAGCATAATCTGGATGTCATTAAGGCAGCAGATTATCTCTTAGACCTAGGGCCAGAAGGTGGAGATAAAGGTGGACAAATTGTTGCCAAGGGTACGCCAGAAGTGGTAGCTGAAACGACAGGTTCCTATACTGGTAAGTACTTAAAGCCCATCCTAGAACGAGATCGTGAGCGCATGAAAAAGCGTCTTCAACAACTTGAAGAGCGTAAAGAAATTACCCATCACTAATAAGATACTCATACCCTCAGGAACTACTGTACCTGGGGGTATGATTTTTCATGTAAAAGATTTTTAAAATTATGGTGAGAATATGGAAAGAAAATCTTTCTTCGTTATACACTAGAAATATGAAACGTTTTTATGGTAAGTCGTAAATAATAGAAAGGAGTGATGAATGATGGAGAGTAATAAAGTAATTTCGAGTCTTTGCTATTTTAGTATTTTCTTTGCAGGATTTATTTTTCCATTAATTGTATTGTTAATTTCACAGGATAAAAAGGTTAAGCGACATGCTACGGGTGCACTTGTATCTCATCTGATTCCATTCTTAGGGGTTGTTTTCATTATTATTGGAGTCATTGGTGACATTAGTATTTTAGCAGGAACGGGCGGGGAATCTATTCCTGTATTCTTCATTGTTGGGATTGCTCTTGCAGCCCTTCTAGGCCTTGTGATCACGATTTGGAACGTGTATAAAGGAATTAAAGTTCTGTTATAAAAGCACGTTTCAGTACTCTTGAAGAACTAGGGGCCTCACTGATTACAGGAGAGGCTGTCTTCCCTATCTAGAAACAATGGGCATGTCTATTGAAAAGGACTAGAAGGAGGCCGTACCATGCAAGAAGAACGAAAAAAGATTTTAGAGATGGTGGAAAATGGAACACTCTCTTCTCAAGAAGCCTTACTTCTATTAGAAACATTGGATAAAGAAGAAAAGAAGGCCAATCAAAAAGAAGAAGACATGTTAAAAGAACTCGTCACCGTTGTGAAAGATGAACAACAGCACACAGGGTCAAAAGGACATTCTTTCTCTTCCACTAAGGAAAAGCTAGTAGAGTTTATAGAAAAAGCAATGACCAAAATTAAAGATTTTGACTTTGATTTTCAATTTGGAAAACATGTTTCCTTGTCCCATGTTTTTCACCATAGTGATATAGACGTGGATAATTTAGAGTTTGATATAACCTATGGAAATGTCAAAATCACACCTTGGGATCACGGGGATGTTCGAATTGAATGTGCGGTAAAGGTATATCGTACGGAAGAGGAACAAGAAGCTCGTACTACTTTTTTAAAGTATACGGACTACTCCATTGAGGACGGTAACCTTAGATTCAGTACACAATTTAAGTGGATGAAAACAGATGTAACAGTGTATGTTCCTAGAAAGCTCATGAATCGAGTAAAGGTTCGTCTTTTCAATGGTGGATTTAGTGGAAATAGCTTAGAAGCCAAAAAGATAGAGTGTAAAACAGCAAACGGCAAGATTCAATTAGACCATCTTCGTATAGGTAAATTAGAAGCAGAAACAGCAAATGGTGAGATCATAGTCCATGAAGCGAAAGTAATGGAAATTGATGCAGAGAACATTAATGGTAAAATTCTTTTATCTGGGGAGTTTTATAAGGTAGATACGCAGTCTCTTAATGGTAATATTGAAGTTATTTTAAAGGATTATCAGACAAAAACAGTGCATGCCAAAACTGTTACTGGTAATGTGTTTGTATCTGTACCCAAAGAAGCTACTCTAGAAGGGGAATTAAAATCAAATTTGGGTGCCCTTCATTTAGAACTACCAGATGTGTCCGTTCTAGAAAACGTGAATGAAATGGTTCAAAAGCAGATCCAGTTTTCAAAAAAGGGTCTTGCTGAAACACCAACCTACATTCTTGCGGATGCGAAAACAGGATCGGTTACAGTTCAGAAAAATGGGGAATAAATAAGAAATCGGGTTAGGGGGATACACTAGTTGAATTGGTTAATCAGTATTTTCGTCAATGCCATACTTTTTTTAGCCTTAGATGGCTATTTAGAAGGATTTGAAATTGAAGGCTTTACCGCTGCAATTCTTGCAAGTTTTGTCCTTTCATTATTAAACGGGATCGTTCGGCCGATTCTTATTATTTTCACATTACCTGTTACGATATTAAGCTTAGGGCTTTTCCTGTTTGTCATTAATGCTATCACCCTTCTGTTAACAGATGCGATTGTAGGAAGTTCATTTGAAATCAGTAGCTTTGGAATGGCGCTTTTAGCTGCAGTCATATTATCCATTGCGAACATAATTATTCAAAATTTCATCATTCGGAATAAAAAGCGAGATTAAGGAGGACACCATTCCAGATGGGATGGTGTTTTTTTGTATAGGAGATCATAGGGCTTTTTCTTTATGGACTGTTAGAGGTTATTTGAGCGGAGTAACAAGGGCTCGGTGCAGAAGAGCTCGTTTCGGGTCGTCAAGAGCCCCGCGCGCAGCGAGGAAGGTTGCATACTACCTCATTCCCAATCCCAAAAATCCCCGTGCAGCGAACGCAATGCTCACCCCATTCTAAATCCTCATCAACCCCGCGCCATGGAAGCTCTGTCCAGCCAAACGAAGTAGTATTCACCACATTTCCACCAAGCACCTACACACATATAAAATAAATCCCCCGATGTTATTCTTATTAAATTGTAAATTTTTTGCCGTATAAAAGTGAATAGTAGTTTCGCTAGTAGAATAAATGCTACAATAGATGAGCATAAGGAATATAAGAGCATTTTATTGAACGTACATAAAGGAGTGACCGAGATGGTTAAGGTCCGAACACAGGATTTGTTAGAGCATTTTAATTTAGAACTAATTAGTGGAGAGGAAGGGTTGCACCGTCCGATTACAACGACAGATATCTCTCGACCGGGTCTAGAGATTGCCGGATTCTTTGACTATTACCCAAGTGAGCGTATTCAATTACTAGGAAAAACGGAATTAAGCTTTTTGGAAAAGCTAAGTCCACTAGAAAAAGAAGTGCGTATGGAGAAGCTTTGTACAGATGAGACCCCTGGTATTTGTATTTCTCGTGGCCTTGAGGTTCCAGAAGAACTCATTGAAGCGTCTGAGAAACATTCCGTACCAGTGATGAGAACAAGTAGTAAAACTACTCGATTTTCGTCAAGGTTAACGAATTACTTAGAAAGTAAGTTAGCCCCTACTACGGCTGTTCATGGTGTTCTAGTTGACATATATGGTGTGGGTGTTTTGATTATTGGTCAAAGTGGGGTTGGTAAAAGTGAAACAGCTCTTGAACTTGTAAAGCGTGGCCACCGTCTAGTTGCAGATGACTGTGTAGAGATTCGTCAGGAAGACGAGGATGTATTAGTAGGAAGTTCACCTGAATTAATCGAGCATCTACTTGAAATCAGAGGGCTAGGTATCATTAATGTTATGACTTTATTTGGCGCAGGGGCAGTCCGTAGCTACAAACGTATTACATTAGTGATCAATCTAGAGATTTGGGATAAGCAAAAGCAATATGACCGACTAGGTATTGAAGAAGAAAAGATGCGAATTATTGATACCGATTTACCTAAATTAACGGTGCCAGTTCGTCCTGGTCGAAATTTAGCTGTCATTATTGAAGTGGCAGCCATGAATTTCCGCCTAAAACGCATGGGTGTGAATGCAGCCGAGCAATTCCAAGAAAGACTGGCAGGCGCCATTACAGATGAGACAAAAGTAAGGGAAGATTCAATAGATCCTTTAAAATAAGAAAAAGATACTAGAAAGTAGGGAATGTGAGTGAAACCAATAAATCCGATTGCACTAGAACTTGGACCCATTCAAATACATTGGTATGGAGTCATCATTGGTGTTGGAATTGTATTAGCATTAATGCTTGCGATACGAGAGTCAAAACGTCTTGGGTTAGACCCAGATATATTCTCAGATTTGTTGCTGTATGCCATACCTATCGCCATTATCTCAGCTAGAATTTACTATGTGGTGTTTGAGTGGGACTATTATGCTCAAAATCCTGGAGATATTATTAAGATTTGGAATGGTGGTATAGCTATTCACGGAGCATTAATTGGGGCCGTTATCACCACGATCGTATTCGCGAAATTGAAAAAAGTCTCTTTTTGGGTTTTAGCGGATATCGCTGCACCGAGTCTTTTAGTAGGTCAGGCGATTGGTCGCTGGGGGAACTTTATGAACCAAGAAGCCCATGGGGGTCCTGTTACACGAGAGTTTTTAGAAGGATTATACCTTCCTGAATTTATTATAGATCAAATGAATATCAATGGCGTGTATTATCATCCTACATTTTTATACGAATCTCTTTGGAATATTCTTGGTCTTGTTCTCTTGTTACTTCTCCGTAAAGTAAATCCAAAGCGCGGTGAAATTTTCTTATCCTATGTTATTTGGTACTCCGTCGGTAGATACTTCATTGAAGGACTACGAACTGATAGCTTAATGCTAACAGAAACATTGCGTATCGCTCAGGTGATTTCCATTGTGCTGGTGTTGGTTGCTGTGGCTATTGTGATTTACCGTCGATTTGGGATGAAAGCGAAAGCGCAGTATACAGACATTAGTGTCTAGCATCAGGGGGAGTGTAAACATGGTCGAAACACTAAAGAAGGGGCTACAAGTAGGGTTACAGACGACATGGAAGTTAGGAAGAATTATTTTTCCTATTACATTGATTGTCACTCTTTTACACTATACGCCCCTACTTACTTGGGTCATCAAAAGGATTGAACCGTTGATGAGTGTGTTAGGATTACCGGGGGATGCTGCCATTCCTTTAGTGTTTGGAAACTTCTTAAACTTATATGCTGCGATTGGGGCCATATTATCGTTTGAATTTACAGTAAAAGAAGTATTTATCCTAGCCGTTATGCTGTCTTTTTGTCATAACCTTTTAGTGGAGTCTTCTGTTGCTGCTGGGATTGGCTTAAAAATCTGGGTGATTTTACTCATTCGTATCGGTTTAGCCGTAATCTCTGCGATTCTCATTAACCTGGTGTGGAGTGGAGGGAGTGAGATAGCTAAGTACGGCATGGCTCCGCCTCCTGCCGAAGAATTAATAGGCTTTGGAGCTATATTTGTGGAAGGACTTACAAAAGCTGGATTTGGAGTAGCGCAATTAGCGATGATTGTCATTCCGCTTATGGTGATGAATCAAATCTTAAAGGACCGTGGGTATATTGCTACGTTTTCACGCTGGATGGCTCCGGTGATGAGAATGCTTGGGATGAAAGAAAACACATCCACTACCATGGTGGCTGGGTTAACGATGGGCCTTGCTTATGGTGCTGGTGTTATGATTCAAGCAGTTAAAGAAGATGGGGTTAGTAAAAAGGATGTTACTTTAGCCTTTATCTTTTTAATTGCGTGTCATGCTGTAGTGGAAGATACGTTAATATTTATCCCGCTTGGCATACCCGTCATTCCCTTGCTCCTTTTTAGAATCATAACAGCGATTCTCCTAACTATGATCATTGCTTTTATTTGGAACCGTGTAGAAGTTACAAAAAGAAGGGAAGAAGTTTTACAACAATGACGATTAACACTGTATTATTTGATTTAGATGGAACACTTATTGATACAAACGAACTAATCATATCATCTTTTCTTCATACATTAGAGCACTATTATCCAGGACAATATACAAGAGAGACGGTGTTACCTTTTATGGGTCCGCCTCTTGACGAAAGCTTTGGCGAGTTGAATTCTGAAAAGGTAGACGAAATGATTGCTCATTATCGTGAGTATAATTTAGAGCATCACGATGAGCTTGTGAAAGAGTTTGTTGGAGTCAAAGAAACCGTCGTGGCGCTTCATAGTCAAGGATATAAAATGGCTATTGTATCAACAAAGCTACATGATTCGGTTGTAAAAGGGTTAAAGTTAACCGGTCTTGATCAGTATTTTGATGTAATCATCGGTTACGATGATGTGACGAAAGCAAAGCCAGATCCAGAACCCGTTTTTAAAGCACTTCAAGCATTAGGTTCTGAGCCTATCGAAAGTATTATGATTGGAGATAACCATCATGATATTGAAGCTGGTCAAAATGCAGGAACAAAAACGGCCGCCGTTGCCTGGTCGACCAAAGGTAGAGAGCATTTAATGCAATTTCACCCAGATTATATGCTAGAAGAAATGAAGGATCTGTTGCGTATTTTAGAGGTGAGATAATATGAGAAAAACAGAACGCCATCCCGTCAAAGGAGCGAACTCGTTATGGCACGTGTACAAAACCGTGCCTTTTTTAAAAGTAGTGAAAAATTTTATTGTGATTCAAACGGCAAGATATACTCCTTTTTTGAACGTGAAAAATTGGTTGTACCGCACATTGTTGGGGATGAAGGTTGGAGACAAAACTTCATTTGCTCTGATGGTTATGCTAGATGTGATGTTTCCTGAAAAGATATCTGTAGGAACGAATACGGTGATTGGATACAATACCACTATTTTAGCTCATGAATATTTGATTCGAGAATACCGACTAGGAGAAGTCAAGATAGGTAGTGAGGTTATGATTGGGGCCAACACCACCATTTTGCCTGGTGTGACTATTGGAGACGGGGCCATTGTGTCAGCTGGGACCCTGGTTCATAAAGATGTTCCAGCAGGAGCATTTGTCGGAGGAAATCCAATGAGGATCATTTATACAAAAGAAGAGCTTGCTGCAAGATGGCAGGATGATGAAATATATGGGAAGTGAAAAGTCTAGCGTATTTGCTGGGCTTTTTTTACGTACAGTATGTTTTGGGATTGGTCTACCTAATGAGAAACCTTTCTCTGGAAGGAGAGATACAAGGACCACCTAATAGTTGACTGTAAATAAAATCCTTGTTAAACTTTATTTTATTAGCATATTAGCGAACTAAAGTAAAAAATACGTTTTGTATGGGAAGGAGACCGTCATGACAAAGCTGTTTATGTTTGAGAAGCCACTTGGGATGAGAGACACCTTTCCGAGTGTGTACTTGAAAAAGAATAAATTAAAGCGTTCCATTGAACGAGTTGTAGAGAGCTATGGATATGAATTTTTAGAAACACCTGCACTGGAGTACTTTGAAACGGTGGGGGAAGTTTCGACCGTTCCCGAAGAGCAAATGTTTAAGCTTTTAGATACAGAAGGTCATACATTGGTGTTACGACCTGATATGACAGCTCCGATTGCAAGAGTTGCAGCGTCAAAATTATTAAAAGAAAAGATTCCAAGACGTCTGGCATATAGCGCCAATGTGTACCGTGCACAGCAGCGTGAAGGCGGGCGGCCGGCAGAATTTGAGCAGCTAGGAATTGAATATATAGGAGATCAAACCATTAGTGCAGACGCAGAAGTTATTTCTCTTTTAAATCAAGCGTTAGAGCAAGCTGGCGTGAAGAATTTCACTGTGGCGATTGGACATATAGGCTTTGTAAAGGAATTAGTGAGAGAAATTGTTGGAACGGAAGAAAGATGCGAACATATTCTTCACTACTTATATGAACATAATTTTGTAGGATTTGAGGAACATGTAGAATCCTTATCCATTTCAACAATAGACAAGAAACGTTTATCTAAGCTGTTAACTTTTAAAGGTACAGCTGACGAGTTATCACAGCTAGTAGATGAGCTTAAAGGACAAACGGGTGAAGAAGAGTTACAAGATTTACTTTCACTCTATCAAATATTACTTGCCTATGGATATAGTGAGAACATTACATTTGATTTAGGGTTGGTTAGCCACGTTAGTTATTACACGGGTATATTATTTGAAGTATACGTTGATGGAATTGGATTTCCAGTTGGAAGTGGTGGGAGATACAATCAATTGCTTCAGAAATTCGGGAAAAATGCAAGTGCAACTGGATTTGGCATTCGTCTTGATTATTTAGTAGAAGCTACAGAAGAACTAGAGAAAGAATCTAGCGTTCTCGTTTTATTTAGTCAAGAACGATTGGGAGAAGCAGCTACTCTTGCATATGAGAAGCGGATGAAAGGGCAATGTGTCACTCTCCAAGATATTAAAGGGGTGACAGATATTGATGCGTATAGTGAAACGTTTGATGAAGTGATTCCGTTGATTGGACATGTGAGGAGGGAGAAGTAAGAAATGCTGACAATCGCCATGCCGAAGGGAAGAATCTTTGAGGAAGCAGCTGAGCTTCTTCGAAAAGCAGATTACCAATTACCAGATGAATTAGACAATTCACGAAAATTAATTGTAGAGGTAGCACATGAGGATTTGCGTTTTATATTAGCAAAGCCTATGGATGTTGCGACATATGTAGAGCACGGAGTTGCAGATCTTGGGATTGCAGGCAAAGATGTCATGCTTGAGGAAGAACGTGATGTGTATGAGCTTTTAGATTTAGGGATTAGTGAATGCTACTTAGCGGTCGCCGGCTTACCGAACACACCTATGAATGAGGTGGCACCGAGAATTGCGACTAAATATCCATCGGTTACCTCCTCCTTTTACAGGGAAAAGGGTGAGCAAGTAGAGATTATTAAGCTGAATGGAAGCATTGAGTTGGCTCCATTAATTGGTTTAGCGGACCGCATTGTGGATATTGTATCCACAGGAAACACGTTAAAAGAAAATGGGCTAGTGGAGTATGAAAAAATTAAAACGGTCACCTCTAGGCTAATCGTAAACCGAGTGAGTTATCGTACGAAGGCGAAAGAAATAAGCAGCATGGTCGAGAGAATTCGAGCCATTATTTAAAGGGGATGACGGACATGAAGATCATTAAAAGTAAACAGGCCCTTTCACTTAAGCGCACAGTTGAAAGTGGAACGGATGAGCAGCAAAGAGTGGTGGAAGAGATTCTACAAGGTGTAAAAGAGCGTAAGGATGAAGCCTTGCTTGATTACACTGAACGTTTTGATGGTGTCCGTTTATCCCGTTTAATCGTAACAGGAGAAGAACTAGATCAGGCGTATGACACGTTTGATCCAGAGCTACGTGACATATTAGAAGAAGCTGCAAGAAATATAACAAGCTTCCATGAAGAACAAAAGCGACAATCCTGGTTTAAAACGACACCTGATGGAAGTGTTCTTGGGCAAAAAATACAGCCAATTGAATCCGTTGGTGTGTATGTTCCTGGTGGGACGGCTGCCTATCCTTCTTCCGTATTTATGAATGTTATACCCGCTAAAGTAGCAGGTGTAAAACGGATTGTAATGGTTTCACCTCCAAATGAAAACGGTGATCTACCAGATGGTGTGCTAGTAGCGGCTAAAATAGCTGGTGTGACAGAAATTTATAAAGTAGGGGGAGCCCAGGGGATAGGTGCTCTCGCTTACGGAACAGAAACTATAGAACCCGTAGATAAAATTACTGGCCCAGGGAATATATATGTAGCTCTTGCAAAGCGAGCGGTTTACGGGGATGTGGATATTGATATGATAGCTGGACCAAGTGAGATTGTTGTTTTAGCTGATGATACCGCAGTGGCGAGCGAGGTAGCGGCGGATCTTCTCTCTCAAGCAGAACATGATACACGTGCGTGCAGTATTCTCGTTACAACATCTGAAAAACTTGCTTTTAGAGTACAGGAGGAAGTAGAAAGTCAGTTAACTCGCTTGCCAAGAGAGAGTATCGCAAGAAAAGCGATTAGGGACCACGGGGCCATTTATGTTGTCACTTCTATAGAAGAGGGAGTAGACGTCATAGATGAGCTTGCTCCGGAGCATTTGGAAGTCATGACAGAGGATGCGTTTTCCGTGGCGATGAAGGTGAGGAATGCTGGCGCCATCTTTATTGGACGCTATAGTTCAGAGCCTGTCGGCGATTATTTCGCAGGGCCCAATCATGTACTTCCGACGAATGGAACGGCACGATTTTCAAGTCCGTTAAACGTAGATGATTTTGTTAAAAAGTCTAGTATCATTCAATATAGCGAAAAAGCATTAAAGGATCACTATCAAAAAATTGCGGCTTTTGCACGTCTTGAAGGTCTTGAAGCCCATGCAAGAGCGGTAGAGAGTAGATTTAGAGAGGACGGAGAGTAACATGGATGGAATGGTTGTCAGACAATCAAGTATAGAGCGTAAAACAAATGAAACCAATATAAAGCTTTCATTTACGATAGACGGGGAAGGTTCTACAGAATTAGAAACAGGGGTTCCCTTTTTAACCCACATGCTCGATCTATTCTCTAAGCATGGTCAGTTCAATTTAACTATGCAGGCAGAGGGAGATATAGAAGTGGACGACCACCATACGACCGAGGATATTGGCATTTGCATTGGACAGACTTTGAAAGACGCTTTAGGAGATAAAAAAGGGATTAAGAGATACGGAAATTCATTTGTACCCATGGATGAAGCGCTAGCGCAAGTTGTGGTGGATTTAAGTAATCGCCCACACTTAGAGTTTAGAGCAGATTTTCCGAAAGAAAAAGTAGGAACGTTTGATACTGAACTCGTTCATGAGTTTCTTTGGAAGCTAGCTTTAGAGGCACGTATGAATTTGCACGTTATTGTTCATTACGGTCATAATACACATCACATGATCGAAGCGATTTTTAAAGCGTTAGGGAGAGCTCTTGATGAAGCGACAACGATTGATCCCCGCGTTAAAGGAATACCATCTACGAAAGGAATGTTGTAAGTGATTGGCATCATTGATTATGGAATGGGAAACCTGTTTTCCGTTAGCAGCGCCTTGCAGCGTTTAGAGGTTCCTTATTTAATATCTGATTCAATTGAAGAACTGCAGCAAGTAGATGGACTTATTCTTCCAGGTGTAGGAGCATTCCCAGATGCAATGAAGCGATTAAAAGAGTTAGGACTAGATGGTTTTATTACAGATCGTGTAAAAGAAGGAACTCCACTACTTGGTATCTGTTTAGGAATGCAATTATTATTTGAACATAGCAAGGAAAACGAAGAGTCAAAGGGACTTGGTCTTTTACAAGGTAGTGTTGAAAGAATTCCTCAAATGGAGCTTCAAGGAGAAATACTGAAGGTACCTCATATGGGATGGAACCGCTTAGACTTTCAACAACTATCTCCGCTAACCATTAATGTACAGGAAGACTACGTGTATTTTGTTCACTCCTTTTATGTTAATGGAATGAAAAAAGAAGATTTGATTGCATCTGCGACGTATGGTGTTAGGGTGCCTGCAGTTGTTGGAAGAGAGAATGTTATGGGCATGCAATTCCATCCAGAGAAAAGCGGAAAGTTAGGAATACAGCTGTTACAGAACTTTACTACTATCGCCCAGAAGGGATTGAGATAAATGTCATTTACTATTTTTCCAGCTATTGATATGAGAGGAGGGAAATGTGTCCGACTTATTCAAGGTGACTACAATCAAGAGACGGTGTATGGAGATTCTATCTTTGACATGGCAGCTAGTTTCGTCAAAGAGGGGGCCGAATGGATTCATATGGTAGACCTAGACGGAGCAAAAGAGGGAAAAGGAGTCAATGTTCAAAGTGTCATAAAAGTTGCGAAGGAACTCTCTGTTAACGTTCAGGTCGGGGGAGGAATTCGAACCAAAGAAGATATTGAAATGTATTTGAACGCTGGTGTTACTAGAGTCATCCTTGGTAGTGTAGCGGTTTCAACCCCTGAGTTAGTCAAAGAATGGGTGAAGGAATTCGGCTCTCGGATCGTCATTGGACTAGATGCGAAGGATGGAATGGTAGCCACACACGGCTGGCTTGAAACGAGTTCAATCTCTGCTATCCAATTAGGAAAAGAATTAGCAGATATAGGGGCGGAAACGTTTATTTTTACTGATATTGCAACCGATGGTATGTTATCAGGACCGAATGTTGAAGCGGTTACGAAGCTTGCAGAGGCAACAGGAAAGTCTGTCATTGCTTCAGGTGGAGTAAGTTCTTTAAAAGATTTACATACTCTAAAAGCCCAGAAATCCTTTGGTGTTGTAGGAAGCATCGTAGGGAAAGCCCTCTACACAAAACAATTCTCGCTTAAAGAGGCATTAGAAGAGGTGGGCGCATGCTAACCAAACGAATTATCCCTTGCCTAGATGTAAAAGATGGTCGTGTTGTGAAAGGAGTGCAATTTGTTTCTTTGCGAGATGCCGGTGATCCTGTGGAAATGGCTGCCTTTTACGATGAACAAGGAGCAGATGAACTAGTTTTTTTAGATATCTCTGCCTCTCATGAAGGGCGTAAAACGATGGTTGAAGTGGTGAAAGAAGTGGCTTCTACATTAGCTATCCCTTTTACAGTAGGGGGAGGAATCTATACATTAGAGGACATGAAAAGGATTCTTCGAGCGGGTGCGGATAAGGTTTCTGTCAATACAGCGGCTGTCAATCGACCAGATCTCATAAAAGAAGGAGCCGCGTTTTTTGGGACACAGTGTATCGTTGTGGCCATTGATGCGAAATATGATGAACAGTTAGGTACATGGAGAGTATATACGCACGGAGGACGAACCCCAACAGAATGGTCTGTTCTAGAGTGGGCAAAAGAAGCTGTACGTCTCGGAGCAGGAGAAATTCTCTTAACTAGTATGGACCGTGATGGAGAGAAAAGTGGATTTCACTTGGAGTTGACGAAAGAGGTAGCTGAACATGTATCCGTTCCCGTTATCGCTTCCGGAGGAGCCGGTAAAAGGAAGATTTTAAGGATGTATTCATACATGCAAAAGCTGATGCTGCTCTTGCTGCAAGTATTTTTCACTATAAGGAAACAAGTGTGGCCGAAGTGAAATCATATTTACAAGAGGAAGGGGTCAGAGTTCGATGAACAAAGAGGTTGTGTTTGATGAAAAAGGACTCGTTCCTGCCGTAGTCCAGGATGTTCGTACGAGGGAAGTGTTAACCTTAGCCTATATGTCTGAAGAATCGCTAGAGAAAACGATGGAATCGGGTGAGACGTGGTTCTACAGTCGCTCAAGAAATGAGCTTTGGCATAAAGGAGCAACAAGCGGGAATACCCAGCGAGTGGTTGAAATCAAAAAAGACTGTGATCGGGATGCACTGGTTGTGTTAGTAGAGCCGAATGGTCCAGCCTGTCATACGGGAGCCAGAAGCTGTTTTGATGAGAAAATTTATGAGAATAGTATAGAAAATCGTGTTTCTGAAGAAAATGAAGCCTTTTCTATTTTATCAACTTTACAAAACGTTATTAAAAGCCGTGAGGAAACAATGCCTGAGGGAGCGTATACTACTTACTTATTCGAAAAAGGGGTAGACAAGATCCTGAAAAAGGTTGGGGAAGAGGCAGCCGAGGTCATCATTGCTGCAAAGAATCGAGACCGTGAAGAGTTAAAGTGGGAATCAGCGGATCTTCTGTTCCATTTACTAGTGTTACTTCAGGAGCAGAAGGTGCCTCTTCAAGAGGTGTTAGGTGTGTTGCAAGAAAGGCATAATAACTAATGAATAGTTGTCTAGCTTTTGTGCTGGGCAGCTTTTTTGTTTTGTTATGGATGGTTTCACTACTATGTCTTGCACAGTTAGATAGATGAAAAAGGAGAGCGCTTAAGAAAAGAAACGGGAGTGAGAAGACAAATGAAACGTGAAATAGGAGAGGATTACAATAGAGAGAATTAGGATAAAAGAAGTAGGATAAAGCGACTGGCTGGATTCCACTAAGTTCCAACACAATAATCTCTTCCTTTCTTTTTGTCTTGTTATGGTTGTGTTATACTACACATTAGTTAAGTCAGTCTTGGAGGACTTTTAGTTGATGAAAAAAAGTACAAATATGAAGGAAAAAGGAAAACTGCTTTCCTTTGTTCCAACTGGAGAATATTATTTCCATAAAGGAATAACAGCCTACAACCGAAAGGACTTAAAGAAGGCAAAAAAATATTTAGAACGTGCAAGAGAACTTGAGCCTCTTGAGCCAATTATCTTGTGTCAATTAGCGATCGTATTAACTGATTTAGGGTGTTATCAAGAGTCTGTGGATTTATTAGTGAAAGTACTGGATAGCCTAGACCCTTATATGCTGGAATGTCATTATTTCTTAGCGAATAACTATGCGCACCTTGGATCATTTAAAGAGGCATATCAGCATGCTAAGAGCTATCTCGACTTAGAACCGAACGGTGATTATTTAGAAGAAGTGGAAGACTTACTAGACCTGTTAGAGCTCGATGACGAAGAAGCGATGGAACTATTGTACGAGCAGGATGAACTTATGGTCAAGCAAGAGGAAGCGAGAAAGCTATTAGAAAATGGGCAATACCATCTAGCGATTGAAATGCTTTCCGATGTCATCGTTGATTACCCAGAGTTTTGGTCAGCTTACAATAATTTAGCATTGGCGCATTTTTATCTAGGCGAAATGGAGCAGGCTGGAGAATTATTAAAAGAAGTTTTAGAGAAAATCCAGGTAATCTTCATGCTCTATGTAATTTAGCTGTCTTCCACTATTATAGAAAAGAAGAAACAGAGCTTGCAAAGCTAGTTGAAGGCCTAGAGAAGGTTCGGCCAATGACGTCAGAGCATCGATTTAAATTAGGGGCAACCTTTGCGTTAATTGAACATCATACAAAAGCATATGGTTGGTTAAAGAATCTTCAAAAGCAAGGCTTTGAAGGAGATGCTAGCTTTCATTATTGGCTTTCAAAAGCTGCATACTATTCAGGGAATAAGCAAACAGCGGAAGCTGCTTGGAAAAAAGTTGTTCTAGAAAGCCCAGAAAAAGAAGGGCAGGAGCCTTGGAAAGAACCTTCTTCTTTTAAAGGGTTTGAGGAGCATATCCCTTCCGTGATGAAAAAACTTTCTAGTGACCAAGAAGAAGAAAGATTGTTTGCGTTGTTTCTTATGAGTGTGTCTAAAAAAAGAGAGGAAATTTTAAAGCAGCCAAAGTTTTATGATATTCAAAGCTTCACGGTTCTTGAAAAACTTTACCTTGCTGAGATTCTACAAGGGAACAGAGCAACTCAAATAGAACCTGAGAAAAAAGTAAAGCGTCTGCATGAAACAGCCCTGCATTTATACAGGCATTACGACACTGTAGACAGTGTTAGTGCTGGATTGTTTCTTTTATGGTTTACAATAGGCAAAAATGCACTAGCAGAAGGAGATGCGCTTCAAAATCCTCGAGCACTAGCAGCAGCTACAGAGCTTGTTTGGTTAGAGTTGCGTTCTGAGCCTACCACTCAAAAAGGAATGGCTGAGAAATATCATATGTCAAGTGCTACGGTTAGTAAATATTTAAAAGTAGTGAAGCAGTATCTTTTATAATTCCTTTTAAATGGGATAATAAGCATATCTTTAGACGGATATGCTTATTTTTTATACTATTAAAGTAATCAAATCATCCTCCTATTGAGGAATAGTTCCTTAGAGGAAAAGAAAATATAATGTTGAATGTACTTTGCCGGGATTATTCAAAGTACATGACAGGCAAAGGAGTGTTTCACATGACAGAAGAAAAAATTTATGATGTTGTTATTATAGGGGCTGGTCCTGCAGGTATGACAGCAGCTGTATATACATCTCGTGCAAATCTATCCACATTAATGATCGAAAGAGGTATTCCTGGGGGACAAATGGCGAATACAGAAGATGTAGAGAACTACCCAGGATATGACCATATTTTAGGTCCAGACCTTTCTAATAAAATGTTTGAGCATGCAAAGAAATTTGGAGCAGAGTATGCTTACGGTGACGTGAAAGAAATTATTGACGGAAAAGAGTACAAAACCATTAAAGCGGGTTCTAAAGAATACCGTACACGTTCCATTATTTTATCAACTGGAGCGGAGTACAAGAAATTAGGCGTTCCTGGTGAAAAGAATTAGGAGGACGTGGAGTTTCATATTGTGCTGTGTGTGATGGAGCTTTCTTTAAAGGCAAAGACTTAGTGGTTGTTGGTGGAGGAGACTCTGCTGTTGAGGAGGGAGTATACCTTACTCGATTTGCTAACAAAGTAACCATTGTTCACCGCCGCGAGGAACTACGTGCTCAAAAGATTCTTCAAGACCGTGCCTTTGATAACGAAAAGATTGATTTCATTTGGAATCATACAGTAAAAGAGATTCATGAGGAAGGCGGAAAAGTTGGTAGTGTAACTCTTGTTTCAACAGAAGACGGAACGGAAAAAGAATTTAAAACAGATGGAACCTTTATCTATATTGGAATGGTACCTTTAACAAAGCCATTTGAAAATCTAGGAATTACTAATGACATGGGGTACATTGAAACAAATGACCGCATGGAAACAAGAGTAGAAGGTATCTTCGCTGCAGGTGATGTTCGCGAGAAAACGTTACGTCAAATCGTAACAGCGACAGGTGATGGTAGTATTGCTGCCCAGTCTGTTCAGCACTATGTGGAAGAACTAATGGATTCATTAAAAGTAAAGTAATGAAATAACGTCGAATTTTGTAAAATAACGCGGGGTAAAACGTAATTCCCTTTTAATCACTCTGTAACAAGAGTGCAATATTGATGGGGTATGATAATAGTAAGAAATTGACCCCCTTTAAGTAATATATCCCGTTTAGCACAAGCATTTGCTTGTGCTCTTTTTTTTGACAATAGAAGTGGTCGTTGTCGGATAGCCTGTTTACCTTGACATGGATAAAAGCTAGTACATTGTAGGAAAAGGGGAAAGATAGTATAATAAAGTGAATGAAACTGGCATTCAAACTGTCTTTCTGAGGTGAACTACATGCAAAGAATAGCCAACTGTTTATATAAAAGAGGAGATGAGGTTCTCTTACTTCAAAAACCACGAAGAGGCTGGTGGGTAGCTCCTGGAGGAAAGATGGAGCCAGGAGAATCTGTCCGTGATGCCGTTATACGTGAATTTCGAGAAGAAACAGGAATTTATATAAAATCTCCACAGCTAAAAGGTGTTTTTACCTTTATAATTAAAGAAGATGATTCGGTCGTTGATGAGTGGATGATGTTTACGTTTTTCGCCGAAGAAGGAGACGGAACCCATCTGAAGGAAACGGAAGAAGGTATTCTAAAATGGCATCAGTCAGAAGATATCCTTTCACTTCCTATGGCAGAAGGTGACCAGCATATATTAGATTACATGCTAAAAGGTCAAAATATCCTATACGGAACCTTTACGTACACAAAAGATTTTCAATTATTATCGTATCGACTCGATCCACAATAACATTATAGGGGGTTAAGGGTATGAGTACAGGATCAGTAGCAGATGTGCAGCTAGTGATTATAACAGGAATGTCTGGGGCAGGTAAAACGGTTGCCATGCAAAGCTTTGAAGATTTAGGATTTTTCTGTGTGGATAATTTGCCTCCAACACTTCTTCCTAAGTTTTTAGAGCTAATGAAAGAATCTGGAAGTAAAATGAATCGTGTGGCTCTTGTGATGGATTTAAGAGGAAGAGAATTCTTTGATCACCTAGTGAAAGCGCTAGACGATTTATCTGAAACGACTTGGATTAGCCCTCAAATTCTATATTTAGATGCAGATGATGCAGCTCTAGTGAGACGCTACAAAGAAACGCGTCGTTCCCATCCATTAGCCCCGTCAGGCCTACCGCTAAAAGGAATCGAACAAGAGCGGGAATTATTAGAAGAGTTAAAAGGAAGAGCTCAACTAATCTACAATACAAGTGAACTCAAACCGAGAGAACTACGAGAAAAGATTATTGGTGAATTTTCTGCGGATAACCAATCTGTCTTTACGGTGAATGTTTTATCCTTTGGCTTTAAGCACGGTCTTCCTATTGATGCCGATTTAGTTTTTGATGTTAGATTCTTACCGAATCCTCATTATATTGAAAACCTACGTCCCCTTACAGGAAAGGATCATGAAGTATCAAACTACGTCTTCAAGTGGAACGATACTCATAAATTCCTAGAAAAAGTTACAGACCTATTGCAATTTATGCTCCCGCATTATAAGCGTGAAGGAAAACGTCAGCTCGTTATCGCCATTGGCTGTACTGGCGGTCAACATCGTTCTGTTGCCCTTGCAGAGCATCTGAGTAAGCACTTCGCTAAGGATTTCCAAACGGTTGTCAATCACCGAGATATTGAAAAAAGAAAGGATCGTGCCCATGCATGATCCTACTCTTCCTAATATAGTCGTCATTGGGGGAGGAACGGGATTACCCGTTTTATTGAGAGGGTTAAAAAAGTATTCTGTCAACTTAACAGCCATTGTAACGGTCGCAGATGATGGTGGAAGTTCTGGTAGACTACGGAATGATTTAGATATTCCTCCTCCTGGTGATGTTAGAAATGTCTTGGCGGCTCTATCTGAAGTTGAGCCATTAGTGGAGCAAATGTTTCAACATCGATTTAATACCGAGAATGAACTTTCTGGTCATTCGTTAGGGAACTTAATTATTGCCGCCTTAACAAGTATTTCAGGCGATTTTGTTCACGCCATTCAAGAAATGAGTCGAGTTTTAAACGTAAAAGGGCAAGTGCTGCCAGCTGCTAACCAAAGCGTTGTCTTGCATGCTAAAATGACGGATGGTTCTGAGGTAGCAGGAGAGTCGGTTATCCCAACGGTTGGGAAAGAAATAGATACGGTATATTTAACGCCAAGTGATGTCAAACCGCTACCTGAAACCATCAAAAGTATCCGTGAAGCAGACTTAATCGTAATTGGTCCCGGTAGTTTATTCACAAGTATATTGCCAAATCTTCTTGTTCCTGAAATCGGTAAGGAAGTGTCAAAGGCATCAGCGCAGAAAGTTTATATTTGTAACATCATGACTCAGGCTGGTGAAACACTAGATTATACAGCAAGTGATCATGTGCAAGCCATATACAGACATATTCATCTTCCTTTTATTGATACCATTTTAGTCAATAATGAAGAAGTTCCAGAAAATCTACAGCTGAAATACGAAAAGGAATTAGCAAAGCCTGTCATATTTGATATTCAGCAATTAGAAAAAATGGGACTAGAGGTAGTTCAAGAGAAAATTATTAGCTATGAAACAGGTATTATCCGGCATGATACTGAAACAGTTGCCAAAATTCTATACTCATTTTTAGAGAGAAAGAATACTATAGAATAAAATACTTACGACTGAAGTAGTGCAAGCGTTTGTTTAGGGAGGTGAACTGGCGTGTCATTTGCATCTGAGACTAAGAAAGAATTGACGAATTTAGAGATTAAAGATTGCTGTGCAAAGTCAGAACTATCAGCACTTATACGAATGAATGGATCATTATCCTTCTCTAATCGAATTCTTGTCGTCAATATTCAAACAGAAAATGCAGCCATTGCAAGACGAATCTATACGTTAATTAAAAAGTTATATGTTGCAGAAGTGGAACTATTAGTTCGAAAGAAAATGAGGCTCAAGAAGAACAATGTCTACATTGTTCGATTAAAAAATAACGCCAAAGAAATTCTAGAAAGTTTAAATATTTTAGAGGACGGATTTACGTTCGTTCATGATATATCAACCAGCTTAATATCCAAAAAATGTTGCAAGAGAAGTTACCTGCGCGGTGCATTTTTAGCAGGTGGATCGGTTAACAACCCGGAAACTTCTTCTTATCACCTTGAAGTATTTTCGTTATATGAAGAGCATAATCAAGCGCTATCAGATTTAATGAATTTCTTCAACTTGAATAGTAAAACACTTGAGAGAAAAAAAGGGTACATCACCTATTTAAAAGAAGCAGAAAAATTACAGAGTTTTTAAATGTTATAGGTGCACATAATGCCCTATTACGATTTGAGGATGTCCGAATCATCCGTGATATGAGAAATTCGGTCAATCGACTTGTTAATTGTGAAACTGCGAACTTAAATAAAACCATTGGTGCAGCTTTGCGCCAAGTTGAAAATATACGCTATATAGAAAGCACAGTAGGATTAAAGATTTTACCTGACAAATTAAGAGAAATCGCAGAGCTGCGAGTTGCCTACCAGGATGTTACTCTCAAAGAATTAGGCGAAATGGTTACAAGCGGAGCTGTAAGTAAATCTGGGATAAACCACCGTTTACGTAAAATTGATCAAATTGCTGATCAACTGCGTTCTGGTGATTCAATATCAATTAAATAACATGAATATAGGGGAGAGATGATCATGGTAGAAAAACACGTTGAAGTATCGCTTAAATCAGGTCTTCAAGCTAGACCAGCTGCTCTGTTTGTACAAGAGGCTAATCGCTTTTCGTCAGAAATTTTCTTAGAAAAGACGGTAAAAAGTAAACGCTAAAAGTATTATGGGACTAATGAGTCTAGCAATTGGTTCTGGAGCAACTGTACTTCTTCAAGCTGACGGTCATGATGAAAATGAAGCGGTTGAAGCCTTAACTAAATTCGTTCAAGAAGATTAATCTGCACTCGCATCGATTGGATGCGAGTGTTTTTTATTTTCTCTAAGTGATGAACATGGCTGATGAGTTCCTTTTTTAGTGGGATTCTTCTTAAGAATACTGACCCAAATTATGTAGTGAGGTGAGTCTAGCTGAAGCCCGAGCGAGTCCGAGTGAGGGGTTTATTAGAATATGAGACACGCGAAAGCGCTCGCGCGTGCCGAAGCAACAAAAATAGAAGAGAAAGAGACTCGCGCCAATGCCAGCGCGAGTCCGAGTGAGGGGTTTTTTAGAATATGGGACACGCGAAAGCGCATGCGCGTGCCGAAACAACAAAAATAGAAGAGAAAGAGACTCGCGCCAATGCCACGAAGCCAGAACAAGGGACTCTCGCTGCCTCCCCCTAAAGTGTCAGTCCACTATCAAATTTCATAGCCTGGCCCTCCAATCGAGACCCTCTAAAATTCCCCACTTCTCTCCAATACCTAGCGAATCCAAAAAAAGAAACACCGCCAATAGGCGATGCTTCTACTTCAATTCTTCTTATTTCTTATCAATATCATGACGAGTAATAATTTTATCAATTAAGCCGTACTCAAGAGCACGTTCTGCTGTCATGAAGTTATCACGGTCTGTATCTTGAGCAATTACGTCAAGAGGTTGACCTGTGCGTTCAGAAAGAATTGTATTTAATTTTTCACGTAGGAAAAGAATACGTTTGGCCGCAATTTCAATTTCAGTTGCTTGACCTTGTGCTCCTCCAAGTGGTTGGTGAATCATAACTTCAGAGTTTGGTAACGCAAAACGTTTACCAGGCTCACCAGCTGCCAGTAGGAATGCACCCATCGAAGCTGCCATTCCAATACAGATGGTTTGTACTTTAGGCTTAATGTATTGCATTGTGTCGTAGATCGCCATACCCGCAGTAATACTTCCACCTGGGGAATTGATGTATAGAGAAATGTCTTTCTCTGGGTTTTCTGTTTCTAGGAATAGAAGTTGAGCAACAATGCTGTTTGCCACATTGTCGTCGATTGCGCTACCCAGCATAATGATGCGGTCTTTAAGTAGACGAGAATAAATGTCGTATGCGCGTTCGCCGCGGTTTGTCTGTTCAATGACTGTAGGAATTAAGTTCATTCTTATTTCCTCCTTAATATTAGCAGGATAACCTGCCTTATTTAGTATGTAATTGCATCATACACCAAAAGGTCAATAAAGGTCAAAGGATATGATTCTTTTTTGACTATTATACTATATGACAGTATGTAAAACCTTTTACCATGATACCCAAAATGTTTGAAAATAAACAAGGTGTATTGCTAAATTATCCTATCTCAACTATAATATTATTTTATATGAGACTTTCTTGCCCTCGTGGTGTAATGGATAACACGTAAGATTCCGGTTCTTGAAATGGGGGTTCGATCCCCTCCGAGGGCGTCAGCAAACCTCTTGCTTACAATGAGAAGCAAGGGGTTTGTTTCTATCTAAAAGGTGGTGGACGGAATGGACAAGCTATTGTTTTACACGAGACCTGGATGTGGTTTATGTGTGGAGGCAAAGGATGTCTTGCTATTAATAGAAGAAGATTTCGATCTAACCGTCGAAGAAATCAATATAGACGAACAGGATCAATTAACAGAGAAGTATGGATTAATGATTCCGGTGGTAGAATATAGGGGAGAAATTGTTCAATTTGGGAACATTGATTATTTTTCGTTAAGTAAACGTTTACAAGCTCGCGGATAAGTTGAAATTCATTTTTAACCCTGTTATGATGTACATGTAAGCAGCAGGGTACTTATTTTTTTAGCCTTAGTGGGACTTAAAATGTCTTAGTGGGACACGAAAAGCCCCAATGGTCAAAGAGGAGCTTTAAAATGAAAACAGTCATTGATATACAAAAGCAATTATTACCCGACCTGCTTGAAATTATGCAGAAGCGTTACCATATTCTTCGAACCATTAAAATGACAGAACCCGTTGGAAGACGAACACTATCTCAGCAAGTTGGCTTAACTGAACGCGTTTTACGAAGTGAAGTAGATTTCCTGAAATCGCAAAACTTGTTACATGTTAAAACCTCCGGGATGACATTATCGAACGATGGTGTGAAGCTCTTACATGAAATGGAAGGTATGATGCGTGAAATATCGGGTATAAACGTAATGGAGCAAAAACTTCAGACGAAACTTGGTATACATAAAGTAGTCGTTGTACCTGGTAATAGCGATCTTGCCCCCTGGGTGAAAGAAGAATTAGGAAGAGCAACTGCAGCAAGTATGAAACAGCACTTATTAGGAAAAAATATCATCGCCGTTACTGGTGGTTCCTCGATGGCATCGGTGGCAGATCATTTATCAAATGATCTACCAGTAGAAGATATTCTCTTTTTACCGGCTAGAGGAGGTATTGGGGAAGATGTTCAAAATCAAGCCAATACGATTTGTAGCAAGATGGCTGTCAAATCAGGAGCTAGGTTTAAAGCTTTGTATGTTCCGGATCAAGTTAGCAAAGAGGTATACAAATCTCTGATGAAAGAACCGGACATTCATGAAATTCTTACGCTACTGAAATCAGCTAATATGGTGTTACATGGAATCGGTGATGCGGTGACCATGGCAGAAAGAAGAAAAACGAAGGAAGAAGATATGGAGAAAATCCATCGACTTCAAGCCGTAGGTGAGGCATTTGGGTACTATTTTAACGAACAAGGTGAAGTCGTCCATAAAGTTCCAACAGTTGGACTACAACTTGATGATCTATCCCAAATACCTGTTGTACTTGCTGTAGCTGGAGGAGAATCAAAAGCGAAAGCAATCACAGCCTATATGAAACAAGCTCCTACTAATACCATTCTCATCACAGATGAAGGAGCCGCAACCACGCTTTTAAAAGGGTAAATTACCCTTTTGAAATATATAACAGCCTTAACGATTAAAAGGAGGAAGTTTAACATGGCAGTAAAAATTGGTATCAATGGTTTTGGACGTATCGGACGTAACGTATTCCGTGCAGCTCTAGAAAATTCAAATGTAGAGGTAGTAGCAGTTAATGATTTAACAGATGCTAACATGCTTGCTCACTTACTTCAATACGATACAGTTCACGGAACTCTTAAACAAGAAGTTAAAGTTGACGGTGACTACCTAGTAGTTGGCGACCAACGCGTAAAAGTTCTTGCAGAGCGTGACCCTGCTCAACTTGGTTGGGGAGATCTTGGTGTAGAAGTAGTAGTAGAATCTACTGGTCGTTTCACTAAGCGTGCAGATGCTGCGAAACATTTAGAAGCTGGTGCGAAGAAAGTTATCATTTCTGCTCCTGCAAACGAAGAAGATATCACAATCGTTATGGGTGTTAACGAAGACAAATACGATGCAGCTAATCACCACGTTCTTTCAAATGCATCTTGTACGACAAACTGTTTAGCTCCATTCGCGAAAATTCTTAACGACAAGTTCGGATTAAAACGCGGTATGATGACAACAGTTCACTCCTATACAAATGACCAACAAATTTTAGATTTACCACATAAAGACTACCGTCGTGCTCGTGCTGCGGCAGAAAATATTATCCCAACTTCTACTGGTGCAGCGAAAGCCGTTTCTCTAGTATTACCTGAACTTAAAGGTAAATTAAACGGTATGGCTATGCGTGTTCCAACTGCGAACGTTTCTGTTGTTGACTTAGTTGCTGAGCTAGACAAAAACGTAACAGTTGAAGAAGTAAACGCAGCATTCAAAGAAGCAGCTGAAGGTGAACTTAAAGGTATCCTTGCATACAGCGAAGAGCCATTAGTATCTACTGACTACAATGGTAGCACTGCATCTTCTACAGTTGATGCTCTATCTACTATGACTCTAGAAGACAACATGGTAAAAGTACTTTCTTGGTATGACAACGAAACTGGTTACTCTAACCGTGTAGTTGACCTTGTTGATTATATCGCTTCTAAAGGACTTTAATCCTAGAAGAAATCCTTCGATAGATATCGTTGGATAATGCATCAGCATGCATCTATAATGAGGATTGTAAGGGGAGCGGGGTACAAATCCCCTCTCCTCTTTCTGTTTTCTAAAAGAGCAAAGTGCTCACACACTAAAGGAGGCCTTTTGCAATGAACAAGCAAAGCATTAAAGATGTGGATGTAAAAGGAAAACGCGTTTTCTGTCGTGTAGACTTTAACGTACCTATGAAAGACGGAAGCATCACAGACGAAACTCGTATTCGTGCAGCCATTCCTACAATTCAGCACCTTGCAGACCAAGGGGCAAAAGTAATCTTAGCTAGCCACCTAGGCCGTCCAAAAGGAGAGGTTGTAGAAGAACTACGCTTAACTCCAGTGGCAGCACGTCTTTCTGAATTAATGAACAAAGATGTGAAAAAAGTGGATGAAGCTTACGGAGATGCGGTCCTTGCAGAAGTAAGCAAGATGGAAGATGGCGACATTCTTCTACTTGAGAACGTACGCTTCTACCCAGGTGAAACAAAGAATGATCCAGAACTTGCAAAAAACTTTGCTGTCTTAGCAGACGTATATGTAAACGATGCATTTGGTGCAGCTCACCGTGCGCACGCTTCGACAGAAGGTATTGCTAAACACATTCCAGCGGTTGCAGGACTTTTAATGGAGAAAGAACTTGATGTACTTGGTAAAGCTCTTTCTAATCCAGAACGTCCATTCACTGCCATTATTGGTGGAGCAAAAGTAAAAGACAAAATCGGTGTAATCGATAATCTTTTAGATAAAGTAGATAACTTAATTATCGGTGGAGGTCTTGCTTATACATTCGTTAAAGCTCAAGGCCACGAGGTTGGTAAATCTCTACTAGAAGAAGATAAAATTGATTTAGCTAAACAATTTATGGCAAAAGCAGAAGAAAAAGGCGTAAAGTTTTATATGCCAGTTGATGTAATAGTTGCAGATGATTTCTCTGATTCTGCTAATCAAAAAGTGGTATCCATTGAAGAAATTCCAGCGGATTGGGAAGCATTAGATATCGGTCCGAAAACAACTGAATTATACGCAGGTGTAATTAAAGAATCTAAGCTTGTCATTTGGAACGGACCTATGGGTGTATTTGAACTAGAATCTTACGCAAAAGGTACAAAAGGTGTTGCTGAAGCACTTGCTGATTCAACAGATACATACTCTGTAATCGGTGGTGGGGACTCTGCTGCTGCTGTTGAGAAATTTGGTTTAGCAGAAAAAATGAGCCACATTTCAACAGGTGGAGGAGCTTCTCTTGAATTTATGGAAGGAAAAGAGCTTCCAGGAGTAGTAGCCCTAAACGATAAATAATCCGATTTGAAAAACGAAAGGATGAGCAAAATGCGTAAACCAATTATCGCAGGTAACTGGAAAATGCATAAAACAATGGCAGAAGCAAAAGCATTCGCTGAGGAAGTTAGTGGACTAGTTCCATCTTCTGAAAAAATCGAATCTGTGATTTGCTCACCAGCATTATTCTTAAAAGACCTAGTAGAAGTAACGAAAGAGTACCCAGTTGAAATTGGTGCTCAAAACATGCACTTTGAAGAAAGCGGTGCGTTCACTGGTGAAAATAGTCCAGTTGCATTAGCAGATTTAGGTGTAAAATATGTTATTCTTGGTCACTCAGAACGCCGAGAAATGTTCAATGAAACAGATGAGAGCGTCAATAAAAAGACTCTTGCTGCATTCAAGCATAACCTTGTACCAATCGTATGCGTTGGTGAATCTTTAGAAGAGCGTGAAGCAAATGAAACAAAAGCCATCGTTGAAAACCAAGTGAAAAAAGCCCTTGCTGGTCTTACTGAAGAGCAAGTAAAAGAAACGGTTATCGCATATGAGCCGATCTGGGCAATTGGAACAGGTAAATCCTCAACGGCAGCTGACGCTAACGAAGTATGTTCTCATATTCGTCAAGTTGTAGCATCTGTATTCTCTACTGATGCAGCAGAAGCCATCCGTATTCAATACGGTGGAAGCGTGAAGCCTGGTAACATCAAAGAATATATGGCAGAATCTGATATTGATGGTGCCCTAGTAGGAGGAGCAAGCTTAGAAGCTCAATCTTTCCTACAGCTTTTGGAGGCAGGTTCTCATGAGTAAGTCTCCAACAGCTTTAATTATTCTTGATGGCTTTGCATTCCGTGAAGAACAAAAAGGAAATGCAGTAGCACAAGCCAACAAGCCAAACTTTGATCGTTTATGGAATCAATATCCTCACAGTGAGCTTACAGCAAGCGGTGAAGCCGTTGGACTTCCAGAAGGTCAAATGGGTAACTCAGAAGTAGGTCACTTAAACATAGGTGCTGGCCGAATTGTTTACCAAAGCTTGACACGTGTAAACGTGGCCATCCGTGAAGGTGAATTTGCTCAAAATGATACCTTCCTAAATGCTATGAATCATGCAAAGGAAAGCGGCACCGCCCTTCACATCATTGGACTTTTATCTGATGGTGGAGTACACAGTCATATCAACCATATGTACGCACTTCTTCGCTTAGCGAAAGAAGAGGGCATTGATCAAGTGTATGTACATGGATTCCTTGATGGACGTGACGTATCACCTAAATCTGCAGAACGTTTTATCACAGAAGCAGAAGAAATGATGAAGGAAATTGGTGTAGGAGAATTTGCTTCAATTTCTGGTCGCTATTACTCTATGGACCGCGATAAACGCTGGGACCGCGTGGAAAAATCATACCGCGTAATGGTATACGGAGAGGGTCCAAGCTACACATCTGCATTAGATGTAGTGAAAGACTCTTATGAAAATGGAATTTACGATGAGTTCGTTGTCCCTTCAGTCATTGTAAAAGAAAACGGTGAACCTGTAGCAACGATCTCAACCAACGACAGCGTAATTTTCTATAACTTCCGTCCAGACCGTGCGATTCAAATTTCTAACACGTTCACAAACAAAGACTTCCGTTCGTTCGATCGTGGGGAAGGGCATCCTGAAAACCTTCACTTCGTTTGCTTAACTCACTTTAGTGAAACGGTTGACGGCTATGTAGCATTTAAGCCAATGAACTTAGATAACACTCTAGGTGAAGTTCTAGCTCAAAACAACTTAAAGCAGCTACGAATTGCTGAAACAGAAAAGTATCCTCACGTTACCTTCTTTATGAGCGGTGGACGTGAAGAAGAGTTCCCAGGTGAAAAGCGCATTCTAATCGATTCACCTAAAGTGGCAACCTATGATTTAAAGCCTGAAATGAGCGCTTATGAAGTAACGGACGCGTTACTAGCTGAAATTCAAGCAGACAACCATGATGCCATTATTTTAAACTTCGCTAACCCAGATATGGTAGGTCACTCAGGTATGCTTGAGCCGACCATCAAAGCCATTGAAACGGTTGACGAGTGCTTAGGTAAAATCGTTGACTTGATCATAGAAAAAGGTGGAACAGCGATTATTACAGCTGACCACGGAAATGCTGATGAAGTCATTACATTAGCAGGTGACCCAATGACGGCTCATACAACCAACCCTGTACCTGTTATCGTAACAAAAGAGGGAGTAGAGCTTCGTGACGGTGGAATTCTTGGAGACCTTGCACCAACCATGCTTGATCTTTTAAATGTAGACCAACCTGCAGAAATGACAGGGACTTCATTACTTAAAAAATAAGTAGTCAGCTAGAGCTGTTAGGATAGGTACCGCCTAACTCTAGCTAACACTTCCGTATGTTTTAATAAAAATTGTAAGATAATAATGGCAGCAAAGCCAATTTAAAAGGAGAGAAACCAATATGCCAATCATTACTGAAGTATATGCACGCGAAGTATTAGATTCTCGTGGTAACCCAACTGTAGAAGTAGAAGTTTACACTCAATCTGGCGCATTCGGACGCGCACTTGTTCCTTCTGGAGCATCTACTGGTGAGTACGAAGCCGTAGAACTACGTGATGGTGACAAAGGTCGCTACCTTGGTAAAGGTGTAGAAAAAGCGGTAGAAAACGTAAACACTGTAATCGCTGAAGAAATCATCGGTTTCGATGTAATTGATCAAGTAGGAATCGACAAAGCGATGATCGAGCTTGACGGTACAGAAAACAAAGGGAAACTAGGTGCGAACGCAATCCTTGGTGTGTCTATGGCAGTAGCGCGTGCAGCAGCTGATTACCTTGAAATTCCACTATACCAATACCTTGGTGGATTCAACACGAAACAACTTCCAGTACCAATGATGAACATCGTTAACGGTGGTGAGCACGCGGATAACAACGTTGATATCCAAGAATTCATGGTTATGCCTGTTGGTGCTCCAACATTCAAAGAAGCTCTACGTATGGGTGCTGAAATTTTCCACGCCCTTAAAGCAGTTCTTAAAGACAAAGGTCTTAATACAGCTGTTGGTGACGAAGGTGGATTTGCTCCAAACCTAGGTTCTAACGAAGAAGCTCTTTCCACAATTATTGAAGCAATCGAAAAAGCTGGTTACAAGCCAGGTGAAGAAGTACTACTTGCAATGGACGTTGCTGCTTCTGAAATTTATAACAAAGAAGACGGTAAATACCACCTTTCTGGTGAAGGTGTAGTTCGCTCATCTGCTGAAATGGTAGACTGGTACGAAGAAATGTGCAACAAATATCCTATCGTTTCAATTGAAGATGGTTTAGATGAAAACGACTGGGAAGGTTTCAAACTATTAACTGACCGTATTGGCGGAAAAGTTCAACTTGTTGGGGACGACCTATTCGTAACAAATACAAGCAAATTAGCTCAAGGTATCGAGCAAGGTATTGGAAATTCAATCCTTATCAAAGTAAACCAAATCGGTACATTAACTGAAACATTTGATGCAATTGAAATGGCAAAACGCGCTGGTTACACTGCAGTTATCTCTCACCGTTCTGGTGAAACGGAAGATAGCACAATCGCTGACATCGCAGTGGCAACAAACGCTGGTCAAATCAAAACAGGTGCACCATCTCGTACAGACCGCGTTGCGAAATACAACCAATTACTACGTATCGAAGATCAATTAGCTGACACAGCGGAGTATCTTGGTGCGAAAACATTCTATAACCTTAAAAAGTAATAACTTATAAGATGAGACGATCTCTTTTGGGAGGTCGTCTTTTTTTGTATTTTTTTTGGGGTGAAGGCGCAGGGGCAGTCGGATTTAGGAGTCGAGACGCAGGGAGGTAGTGGGAAGGAGCAGTAGAGGAGAAAAAAGCGACCCACAAGACCTAGCCCCTTAAAGCCCCCCACCAAATGAATCATTGTCAAACCTACTAAAAGGGTTTATGCTCTAATAGGTAGAATAAACCCAACAAAAAATTGCCTAAGGGCGAGGAGTGTTAACATGAAGAACTGGTTAGTAGCCGTAGTGGCTAGCATGCTAGTGTTATCGGCATGTGCGTCTAATTCTCAGAAAGAACCAAACAACGAAGAAACGAAAGAGCCCATAACCAAAACAGAAACTCCTAAACAAGAGGATACGATGGTAGAGGCTCAGCCTAACGTCCAGCAGATTGTGAATGGATTTTACAATAATGAAGTAGTGAAAACAGAAGATGAGCAGAATAAAGAGGATGTAGTTAAGGAACTAGAGAAGTATGCCTCTTCTGAGTTCGTGGCTACTTTTATACAAGATTATTTTAACGAAACGGATTCAAAGTTAACTCTCATACCAATGGATCCCCCGTTATATATGGATACTACAAAAGAAATGGATCTTGAGCCTCTATCTAATACAGAGTATGTAGCCTCTCAAACGAATACGACAGACATGGATGGAACGTACACAATCCAAACTACTTTCGAAGTGATAGAGGACAAATGGAAGATAACTGGTGTTCAATTTGAATATCCAGAGAGTGAAAAAGAGGGTGGTAACACGATTGCTGCTAATTATGATAGTGTGGAAGCCGTGATTAATAAAGAGTTCCACCTGCCAGATGACTATATTCCAGCAGATTTAGTCGAGCCGACTGTACCGTTCCCATTTGAAGAAGATCTTCCGAAAAAGCTTTTAAGACAAGAAGCCGCTACTGCACTAGAAGAGATGTTTGAAGGTGCAAAAGCAGATGGTATCGAGCTTTTAGCTGCATCAGGGTACCGGTCATTTGAAACACAGGACTATTTATTTGAGGCGTATGCTGCTGAACACGGGGAAGAAGCTGCAAATAAATTCAGTGCACGACCAGGGCAAAGTGAACACCAAACCGGTCTTGCTATGGATGTCACTAGTAGAAGTGCAGGGTATGCGATCGGTGATGTCTTCGGTGAAACCGTTGAAGGAGACTGGGTAGCTAATCACGCGTGGGAATATGGCTTTATTATCCGTTATCTGGAAGGAAAAGAGGATATAACAGGGTACAAATACGAGCCATGGCATTTACGATATGTTGGTAAGGATTTAGCCCAAAAAGTATACGAAGCAGGGGTCACACTTGAAGAGTACTTCGGCTTATAATAAATGATTCAGTCTATTGTGACGGTTACCTACCTATGGTAAAATATATCTAATGGATTGTTCGCTATCAGGAGGTGGATCTAGTGTATACATTATCAGTTGTACTACTTATCATTGTATCTATTGGTTTAATTGGAGTGGTTCTTCTTCAATCAGGTAAAAGTGCAGGTCTTTCAGGAGCGATTTCTGGAGGTGCTGAACAGCTTTTTGGTAAGCAAAAAGCAAGAGGAATTGATTTAGTACTTCACCGTGTGACGGTTGTACTTTCAGTGCTGTTCTTTATCTTAACGATTGCTGTTGCATACTTTAGCTAATCTATAGAAAATAGGTTGTCCAAAGGGATTTGACTCTCATACCAGCATCCATCATTTGGGTTCATACCCAAAGTAGGGAGGAGAGAGGCGATTCGTTCGGACAACCTTTTTTATTTTACTAAGAAGCCTTTATAATAGAATTTCCTTACATAGTTTGTTTACAATAGTAAGTAAGACTAGATACTAAAGGAGAAGTTAGCACCATGAAAACTGTTTTACCAAAACCATTTACATTTGAATCCGGGCCCCGAGCGGTCTTACTCCTACATGGATTTACAGGGAATTCTGCAGACGTTAGGATGCTAGGACGATTTTTAGAGAAGAAAGGGTATACGTCTCATGCCCCTCATTATAAAGGGCATGGTGTGCCGCCAGAAGAGTTAGTTCATACAGGACCAGAAGACTGGTGGGAAGATGTCATGAACGGGTATCGTCACTTAAAAGAGTTGGGATATGAAGAGATTGCTGTTGCTGGTCTATCTCTAGGTGGGGTATTTTCCTTGAAATTAGGTTACACTGAAAATGTTAAGGGTATTGTTCCAATGTGTGCACCAATGTATATAAAAAGTGAAGAAGTCATGTATCAAGGTGTCGTCGAGTATGCACGAGATTTCAAAAAATTCGAAGGCAAAGACGCTGATACAATTGAAAAAGAAATCGAAGAATTTAAGAAAACTCCAATGGGAACATTGAAAGCTTTACAAGAATTGATTGCTGAGGTTCGGGGTGAGGTGGATATGATCTACACACCAACTTTTGTTGTACAAGCTCGTCATGACCATATGATTAATACAGATTCTGCTACTATTATATATAACGAAGTTGAATCAACCAACAAACACATCAAGTGGTATGAGGAATCTGGCCATGTCATTACTCTTGATAAAGAGAAAGAACAGCTACATGAAGATGTGTATAGCTTTTTAGAAAGCTTAGATTGGAAAGTATAATAAAGCGTTGCCATTGGTTTTATAGGAGGGATTAAGATGGACGAAATAATGAAGCAGCATGTGGATCGGGTGCTGAGCTATATGAAAGATGAGGCCTATAAGCCACTAACGGTTCAAGAATTAGAAGAAGCCTTTGGAATTCAAGGGTCAGAGACCTTTAAGGAATTTGTGAAGGCATTAGTCTATATGGAAGAAAAAGGTCTTATTATTCGAACCAGAAGTAATCGTTATGGTCTGCCTGAAAAAATGAATCTAGTACGAGGAAGACTATCTGCCCATGCGAAAGGCTTTGCTTTTGTCATCACGGATGAACCAGGAATGGATGACATCTTTATTCCTCCTAGTGAAACAAATAATAGTATGAACGGTGATACCGTATTGGTACGTGTATCCTCTGAAAGCTCTGGTTCTAGACGAGAAGGGACCGTTGTGCGGATTATTGAGCGAGGCGTCACTCAAATTGTTGGAACCTATACAGAAAGCAAGCACTTTGGGTTTGTGATTCCAGATGATAAGAAATTTGCTAGCGATATTTTTATTCCGAAAGCAGCAAACAATGGAGCCATTGAAGGACATAAGGTTGTGGTCAAGATTACGACCTATCCAGAAGGGCGCAAAAGTGCAGAAGGAGAAGTTATGGACATCCTTGGTCATAAGAATGACCCAGGTGTAGATATCCTTTCTGTTATTCACAAGCACGGTATTACGGTTGATTTTCCTCAGGCTGTTATGGAGCAAGCAAATGATACCCCTTCTGAAATCGATCCATCTGAAATCGGAAATCGTCGTGATTGCCGAGACGATGTGATTGTGACGATTGACGGAGCCGATGCAAAGGATTTAGATGATGCAGTGTCTGTTGTGACATTAGAGAACGGTCATCATAAATTAAGCGTACATATCGCAGATGTTACCTATTATGTGACAGAAGATTCTCCTATTGATGTAGAGGCTGGAGAAAGAGGCACGAGTGTTTACTTAGTAGACCGAGTGATACCGATGATTCCACACCGTTTATCAAACGGTATCTGTTCGTTAAATCCCCACGTAGACCGTTTAACGTTATCTTGTGATATGGAGATTAATGCAAATGGTGAAGTGGTCAAGCACGATATTTACCAAAGTGTTATCAAAACAAATGAGCGTATGACCTACTCGGATGTAAATAAAATCTTAGTAGACAAAGACGAAGCTTTACGTGAACGCTATGAACCACTCGTTCCGATGTTCGAAGAAATGGAAAAGCTAGCGGCCATTTTACGTCAAAAACGTATGGACCGCGGTGCTATTGATTTTGACTTTAAAGAATCAAAGGTACTAGTAAATGAAGATGGTCATCCTACTGATGTGGTTCTACGTGAACGTTCAGTTGCAGAGAAGCTCATTGAAGAGTTTATGCTCGTGGCAAATGAAACCGTAGCTGAGCACTTCCACTGGATGAATGTACCGTTTATTTATCGTATCCATGAAGATCCAAAAGAAGAAAAGCTCCAGCGTTTCTTTGAATTCATCACAAACTTTGGATTGGTGGTAAAAGGGAAAGCCAATAGTATCCATCCTCGTGCCCTTCAAGAAATCATTGAAGCGGTAGAGGGAAAGCCAGAGGAGATGGTCGTTTCCACAGTTATGCTGCGCAGTATGCAACAAGCAAAGTATGACCCTGATAGCCTAGGTCACTTTGGTCTTTCAACAGAGTTTTATACTCATTTCACATCACCCATTAGACGATACCCTGATTTAATCGTTCACCGCTTAATTAGAACGTATTTAATTGAAGGAAAAGTGGATGAGACGACTCAAGCTAAGTGGAGAGAGTTAACTCCTGCCATTGCTGAACATACATCTAAAATGGAGCGTCGTGCCGTAGATGCAGAACGTGAAACAGATGACCTGAAAAAAGCAGAGTATATGCTAGATAAAATTGGCGAGGAATTTGATGGGATTATTAGCTCTGTCACGAATTTTGGAATGTTTGTAGAGCTATCCAATACGATTGAAGGTCTTGTTCACGTGAGTTATATGACGGACGATTATTACCGCTTTGATGAGCGCCATATGGCGATGATTGGAGAACGTACGGGTCAAGTATTCCGTATTGGAGACGAGATTACGGTACGAGTTGTGAATGTGAACAAAGATGAACGAGCAATCGATTTTGAAATTGTTGGCATGAAAACGGTGAATCGTCCACCAAGAGGCGAGAAGCGCACATTCGTAGCTGACAGAGGTCGTCCACGCAAAAAAGGATCATCTGATCGTGACCGAGAGAGAGACCGTGGGAATAATCGCGGAGCGTCTAAAGAGAGCGGGGAACGTCTCCAAACGAATGATGAATGGTCCACACAACCTCCAAAGAAGAAAAAGAAGAAACGATTTTACGATAATGCACCAAAAGCGAAGCGTAAAAAGAAGAAGTAAGGAGTGAAGGTTAAAAGGGTTCTTTCCTTTTAACCTTTCTTTGTCCTTTTACTTGCTTATAAAACGAGTGTTATCATACAATAATAGAATGCCCAGCAAGAAGGGGGATGTTACAATGCCAAAGGGTACAGGAAATGTTATTGCTCAAAACAGAAAAGCAAATCACGATTACTTTATAGAAGAGACGTATGAAGCAGGAATTGTGCTTCAAGGAACGGAAATTAAATCGGTCCGTCAATCCCGAGTGAATTTAAAAGAAAGCTTCGCGAAAATCCAAAATGGCGAAGTGTTTGTGTACAACATGCACATCAATGCGTATGAACAAGGGAATCGTTACAATCATGATCCTATTCGTACACGAAAGTTACTTCTTCATAAAAAACAAATCAACAAGCTGATTGGCCTTACAAAGGAAAAAGGCTATTCACTTGTACCACTGAAGCTCTATATAAAAGATGGCTATGCCAAGGTTTTATTAGGTCTCGCTCGTGGTAAAAAGAACTATGATAAGCGTGAATCTCTTAAAAAGAAAGAGGCCAATCGTCAAATTGAGCGAGCATTCAAGGATCGTCAACAATAGTTTCAAGGTATTTCCATTTGAAACATTACGGATTTATGCTATACTAGTGTCAGTCGCAAGAGATGCGGCAACTTCTTAAGCTCCTATCTTTTAGAGCTTCCGAACGTACAAGTTGCTTGAACCTAACACGTTCAGTATGCTTTTCCTAACTTGGGGACGTTACGGATTCGACAGGGATGACTAGGGCTTAAGTTGCGAGTCGGAGGGATCGTCTTCGTCATCAACGTCAAGAATTATAACTGGCAAACAAAACAATTTCGCTTTAGCAGCGTAAGCTAGCTAGCGGCTCCGCCTTTCCATCGCCCATGTGGAATTGACCGGGGCTCAACTTTAGTGGGATACGCCGGAGTTCACCGTCTGAGGACAAAGGAAGAGAAGAACCAGACTAGCTGTTCGGACGCCGGTCGATAGGCAGATGATACAGCGAAACTCTAATATATCGACTACACTCGTAGAAGCTTAAGTTGAGGTGTTTCTGGACGTGGGTTCGACTCCCACCGTCTCCACCATACATAACTTGGTGGAATACTCAAAATTAATGGATTTGACAATATAACTAAAGAGGTACCCCTATAAATTAGTGGGTACCTCTTTTTACTGTTTTCTAGTACTATTACACATTTCATTAAAATGGTACAAGTATCTGTTCCACTTTAGCATGTCTCTCATAGGATAAAGTGAAAATACGAAAGGAGAGATCATCGAAATGGAAAAGAAACAATTAGTCGAAGCAAGAGAGTTATTAGAAGGGGTAATGGAAATACAACCTAAGGGAGGATTAGATTTAGAAGAGCTTTTAAGAGGTGGAGTTATTCTATCTGCGATTTTAACAGAATTAGCCGCAGCCGATTTACTATCAGCTGAAGCAGCTAAAGTAAGATTATTTGTAGATAGTTATTCTGGATCCTTTAATACTGAACAAGTACTTGAAGCAAATAGAACCGTTGCATCTGTAGCACAATCCATCTGCTGTATTAAAAAATCGGTTGTAGCTGAATTAGGTCTTGCATTTGGTGACGACGTGTCGAATAGCTAATTTAGGTAAACAGAAAGGAGAACAGATTCTTATAGGACAACCTGTTCTTCTTTTTTTATTTGTCATCAGTCGAACTCTATTTAATCAATAACAATCGTATCGTTTAATACATTGTTATTTTATTAATTTGAATGATACAAAAACACATTACAGTACAACATTCTCCGATGATCAAAAATTATTGAAACCTTAGGGAACGAACACATATTAATGCGTAAAGGATGAAACACTGTATAATTGTTCACACCCCATCTTTTCTTATACCCGTATCGGTAGTACAGTTGAATACTTAACCTCTCTCAGCGCCAAGCTCGTTTGAATCTTGGTAACCGCCATTTCATTTAATCTCCGAATAAAGGACTCCAATCCTTTACGGTCCTTACACGCCACTTTTAACAAGTAATCGTATTCCCCGGTTAAACAGTGACACTCCATAATCTCCTTCATTGAATGGAGAGTGCTTTCTAACGTTTTAAGTTTTTCCGCTTCATGAAGGTTGGTACTGATAAAGACAAAACTTAGGAGATCAAATCCAAGCTTTTCATGATTTAATATGGCCACCTGTTTATGAATGTACCCATCAGATTCCAATCTTTTAATTCGCCCATGAACTGCTGGAGCCGATAACTGAACGCGTTTTGAGATTTCTAAATTGCTTATCTGCCCATCCTTTTGAAGTAAATCTAAAATGTGGAGATCAATGGGGTCTAGCACTCTATTTACAATCGATTCCATGAGTCTTCCTCCTATGAATATTATTCAGAATAATGGAGCAAAAATATTCACTATCAAAATATTAGTAAGAATATAAACTTTTTTACCTTATGAAATTTCGTTTTTAATTCATTATACAAATGATCATTCAGTTTTTATAGGAGAATGGTAAAATATATATACATTAAATCGCAGGAGTTAACTCATATGAAGTATTATGGATTACTTTTATTAACCAGCTTTCTCTGGGGTGGAAATTTTATTGTCGGAAAAACACTTGTTCATTATGGAGACCCTGTTACGCTAACTGTGTTAAGATGGGCGATTGCGGTCATAAGCTTGATTCCTGTTGTATGGTGGAAGGAAAAAAAGCTGTGGCCGCCAATGAAAGCCATCCTGCCACTTTTCCTCATGGGAATAACAGGCGTAGCACTATTTCAAGCATTACAGTTTATGGCTCTTGAGCAGACATCTGCAACAAACGTTGGCTTAATTTCTACATTGAATATGTTCTCCATTGCGGCATGCTCGTATCTCTTCTTAAAAGAGAAAATGAATAGTTTGCAGTTTTTTTCTATGCTGTTATCCTTAGTAGGTGTATTGCTTGTGCTTTCAAAAGGAGATCTACAAACTATTTTGTCCCTTCAGTTTAATCCAGGGGATATATTTATGGTAGCTGCGGTTTTGATGTGGGGGATTTATTCTGTTTGCAGTAAATGGGCTATGAAAATGGTTAGTCCTATGATGTCCATCTTGTATTCTGGGATTTTTGGTCTCGTGGTGATGATCCCTTTTGCAGTCAATCGCTTTCATATTGTAACGATAGATGTACCTTTTTTACAAGCTATTTTGTATACGGGTCTTATATCAACGGTCTTTTGCATGGTTCTTTGGAATGTGGGAGTCAAACATCTAGGTCCAAGTACGTCTGGATTATTTCTAAACTTTAACCCCATTTTTACAGCAATGTTAGCCTTTCTCTTCCTAGGAGAAAAGATGACGGTTATGCAAGCAGTAGGCAGCATCATCGTGATCATAGGTTGTGTGCTATTTTCTTTCTTGAAGTCTAAACCTAGTATTCAATTAGTGCCTGATACCGTAGTCATAGGGGATTCGATTAAGCCAGTAAGACAATGATATATGAAATTTGTGTAAAATATAATAAAAGTATACGTATTCTTTCTATGCAAAGGGTTCTCAGCATGATTACTTAAATCACTGGGACATTATAGGATGGACTCTTGAGGGAGTTAGCTTACGTCAGAAATCAGGATTAGCTACACTGATTACAGATGGACCTGGTGGAAACAAGTGGATGTATGTTGGGAAACAAAATGCAGGGGAGACATGGAAAGACATGACAGGGAACCGCTCTGATCAGGTAGTCATTAACCAGGATGGCTGGGGGAACTTTTATGTTAACGGAGGCTCTGTCTCTGTATATGTACAGCAATAATCCGCGGATTGTCATAGAGTAAGAGAAACCGTGCGGGTCATGACCCGTACGGTTATTCTTTTTACTTCATTTGCTTTTGAATGTATTGAACGATTTTGCGAAGCTCCGTTGTAGTTGGGCGTCCAAAGGGACTTGTTTGTTTTTGTTGATACAGTAATTCTCCTTTTTCGTTTACAAGGAAATAGGCAGGTTCACCGTGTGCTCCGTGATCTTCATATGGTGCTTCCTCATCGTGATAGAAGACATCAAATGCCTTTAAAGCTTCTAATTTTTCATCAGCTAAGATAGGAAAAGTTAGATTGTTTTCTTCGGCCATGTTCTTTAGGCCTTCAAGTTTATCTGTTGAAATGGTGATAATGTTGACATTTTTCCCTTCGAAGAAGCTTTTGCTTTCTTCTAAACTAGTTAAGTCTTGTACACAAACCGGGCACCAAGCTCCTCTAAAGAAGATAATGAGATGCCATTCCGAGTGTTGATTTTGGTGTTCCTCAAAGTTAAATGTTTCTCCAGTTGTTGAAGGTAATGTGAAATTTGGTATACGGTCACGTAGGGTAAAAGTAGCCACAATAATTCCTCCCTTTACTATATTTAATACTCTTATATAGTACCCGGGTTTTACAAATATAAATGTAAGATGGCTAACCATTTTATTCTTCTGAAATATTCGATATAGTGGAATAAAGAATAGTGAAAGGAGATGGAATATGAAAATTATAGGCTTTCGATACGTAACCGTGAGCAATCAATGTGATGAAATGGTAGACTTCTTTCAAAATCAGTTAGGCCTTGAAAACACGTATGAAAACCAAGAGGGCTACAACGGTGGAATATTTAAAGCCGATCATAGCTGGTTAGAGTTTTGGAAAGCGGGAGAAAATATGCCTCCTATGACGATGATCCAACTGATTGTAGAGAACGCTGATGAGTTTGCTAGCAGCTTGGAAGGGAAAGGCTTAGAACTTCAAGGTCCTTTTGAACAGCACGGAGAGAGAATGTATTCTATGAAGGCGCCAAATGGTATGCCAATTACGTTTCAATCGAACATAGAATAAAGGAAAAAAACCAGATGATTTCTCATCTGGTTTAACTTACTCTTTGTTCAAGTTCTAAAGGCTGTTGCATTTTATTTCTCGTATAGAAGAAGACAGTAATCAGGACGGAAAGTGAACCAATGATCACTCCCATCATCTGTAGTCCAACGAGGTCCAAAAGCATACCAGTCATGAGTAACACTACTTGGAAAATAATACGGTCTAACATATTACGGAAGGAGAAGAATCGACCGTGATATTCTTTAGGCATTCGCGTTTGAAATATGGTTGCAGCAGTAGGAAAGAAGCAGCCGACAGAAAATCCGAACAACGTAAAGGCAACAACGGATAAAATGGGTTGGTCTGCAAATACTAACATGATTTGGGCAATACCTATTAAGAATGAAAAGAAAAAGAGAATCTGATAAGGCGAACGTTTTCCGCTAATTTTCTTCACAAAGAAGGCACCTATCATAAATGCAATTCCCTCTGCTGTATAGATCCATCCTTTTATAGCTGAACTGTCTTGCAGTTCACTAATGCTTATAACCATTAAATTAAATCCACCAATAAACAACAATGGAACTAATGTCATAATTAAGGTCATAAGAACAATCGGTCGGCCTTTAATAATGGGGAAGACTTCTTTAAACCCGCTCTTTTCTCGTTCTTTCGTAGTCGTTTTTCAACTATTTCTTCATCTATTTTTAATAGAAATGTTAAGAGAAACAGACCTAGGTAGGCTAGTAGAGAAAGAATATACAGCTGGGATAAGCTCATGATGACTAGAAATATACCAGCGATAGCTGTACCGATGACACGTGAAAGAGTAGAAACGTTCATATGAACTCCATTCATTTGAAGCAATTCCTTTTCTTTAACGACTAACGGTATAGCTGCCTGTAAAGCAGGGAAATAAAAAGCAGCTGAAACTTGAATGGTAATTAAAAAGGCTAGCATCCACCATACTGAATCTTGTTGAATGGCTACCAGCATAAACAAAACACTCATTGACCGAACAAAACCTGATACTAACATGACCTTCTTTTTAGATAGCTGGTCTGTCATTCTTCCAGCCATTGGCCCTACTACTATTCCAGCCAACAGCCCTACACCTAAAATGACAGATTTAAGAAAATCCGATGGCACCTTCGCTTGGAGAAACTCAAGATTTCCAATGATCCCTAACCATAATCCTATTCCTGCAACAAATTCACCGATCAACAGAATCCAAACATTTTTGTTTTCCACATGTGCAGTACCTCGCTCATTTATTTCGACTCTCTAAATATACTACAAATGAATGGATTAGAGTATGAATTTTACTCAAATATAAATGGGAAATTCTAGAGAAATTGTTCATAGAAAAGAGAAACCCTAACAGAAAGTAGGATTTCTCTTTTTAATCTTTCGTCATTATTATTGGATAAACGGTGAATAATCACGTTTGTCTCGTTGAATGGATACCCACTTCACTGTCGTAAATTCCTCTAGAGCCCATTCCCCGTTAAATCGACCAAGACCTGATTTCTTTTCTCCACCAAAAGGCATATGTGGCTCATCATTCACCGGCTGATCATTGATGTGAATCATTCCAGTCTCCACTTCACGTGCAATGCGCATTGCGCGGTCCAGGTCTCTGGAATGAATCGCACCGCTGAGTCCATAAGGAAGTTCGTTTGCTAATGACAATACCTCATCCTCTGATTGGAAGGTCATTATGGCCGCTACTGGACCAAAAATTTCGTTTTGAACAATGCTCATACTTTGTTTTACATCCGTTAAGATGGTTGGTTCTAGTACATTACCTTCAGCTTGTCCACCGTGCAGGAGGGTTGCTCCTTCTTTTGTACTTTCCTCTACTAGGTCAAGGATACGGTCAACTTGATCTCTAGAAATAAGTGGTCCAATATGAGTCGTTTTAGCTGAAGGATCACCAAACTCCAGCTCCTTCACTCTTTTTAGAAATGCTTCTGTAAAATCATTTGCAATCTTTTCATCTATCATAAAGCGGTTGATGCTCATACAAATTTGACCTTGATGATAAAACTTGCCAAATAATGCAGATTCAACTGCTTGTTCAATATCAGCATCCTCTAATACGATAAATACGTTATTGCCCCCAAGCTCAAGAGCCGTTTTCTTAAGGTGTTTTCCAGCAAGCTCTCCAATATGTTGCCCTACATCCGTAGACCCTGTAAAGGAAATCAATCGTGGAATTGGGTTCACAATCACTTCATCCCCAATTTCTGAACTTTTCCCAACTACAACATTTAACAATCCCTTTGGTAGGCCTGCCTCTTCAAAAATACTTGCAAAGATTAATCCACCCGTAACAGGTGATTTAGTGGACGGTTTTACGACCACAGCATTTCCAGTTGCAAGAGCGGTTATGATAGAACGCACCGCTAAATGGAATGGGAAATTCCAAGGACTGATAACTCCGACTACTCCTAGTGGATCACGATATACCCGATTTTCTTTCCCCTCAGTGATACTTGGAAGAACTTTTCCTTCCATTCTAAAAGGATACGTAGCAGCCTCTCTCATAATGTTAAGGGATACATCCACTTCACCCATTGATTTCATAAATGTACTGCCAGTTTCTTTTATCATCCATTCTACTATTACATCTCTTTCTGACTCGACAATGTCGATGGCTTTATATAAAATCTCCTGCTTCTTTTGGGGTAATGTGTTCTTCCAGTCCTTCTGTGCTAGTTTCGCTACTTCATAAGCATTTTTGACATCTTCCTTTGATGCAGCGCTAATAGAAAGGATGGATTCCTGTGTAAAAGGATTTTGAACATCAATGGTCCCCTCACCTGTTCCTTTCTGCCATTCTCCGTTTATATACACTTTCTCAAAGTTTGTATTCAAACTTGCTCACTCCTTATTTATGTCTATTCCATGTTTTCACCCTTTAAAAAATTTCAAACATGGTTGAACACACTGGAGAATAGAAAAACCTCACTTCTGTCCGAAGTGAGGTAGCTTTCTTATTTTGCTTCTGCTTGAACGGTCGCTTTCACCGGAGTTCCTTCTTTTTCCTCATCATGATTGGATGTGCGAAGTGGAATTTCTTTTAAGAAGAAGGTTGTAATAAACCCAAGTATAACGACACAAGCCCCCACAATAAATACACCATTTAAGCCAAAGTTCAATGCTTCTTTTAAAGTTAGGATTAATTGGTCGAACATGCCCGTCATTTCAGCCGGAACTGTACCACGAATTGTCTCTAATTGATCTGGATCCATCAAAGCTTGCGGATCTTGAAGCATGGCAACGGTATCTCCTTGTGGTGAATCGGCAGGAGGTGTAGGTAATTCACTTTGGGCTAAACGCTCTTCCATTAAATTCCCCATAACAGCACCAAAGATGGCTACACCTATGGTCCCACCAATTTGACGGAATGTCTGCATCGCAGAAGTAGCGACTCCTAAATATTTATGACTCACTGCATTTTGAACTGTAATATTAAACACAGGCATGTTCATACCTAAACCAATTCCCACAATGACTAGTTGAAAAATAATCTGCCACAGAGGTGAATTTACTTCAAGTGTAGAATTCAAATACAACCCTGCTGCCATAACAACAAATCCTACTAGTGAAAAAGCCTTGTACTTACCTGTCTTCGTAATTAAGTTTCCAATAATAATACTTGCTGCTACCATGGAAATCGTCATCACCATCTCAATTAAGCCTGAAACAGTTGCAGATCGACCCAACACACCCTGAACGTAAAATGGTACGTACATAATCGCGCCAAACATCCCCATACCTAAGAAGAAGCCTGCAATATTTGACACCGTAAATACGCTGTTCTTAAATAAGTGAAGCGGTAAAACAGGGCTCTTTGCCACTTTTAACTCTACCCATATGAACGTAAGGAGGGAAAGGACGCTTAATGAAAATAATCCGATAATTTCAAAAGAAGCCCATTCATACCTTCCTCCTGCCCAGCTAAAGCCTAATAACAGAGTAATAATCATGGCGCTTAAAGCTAGCGAACCTAAATAATCAACTGGCTCTCGTTCTTCAGGACGATTATGGCTAGGATACAATTTGAAGATTAAAGCAAATGCTATGAAGCCGAGTGGTAGGAACAACCAGAAGACCCAGTTCCAAGCATAGTTATCCACAATATATCCACCAAGTGTAGGCCCGAATAAACTGGAAAGTCCAAACGTAGCGCCCATTAATCCCTGCCAACGGCCACGCTCACGTGGACTAAACAAATCTCCCACGGTTGTAAAGGCAGAACTCATAATCATCCCTGCACCAAAACCTTGGAACCCACGATATAAAATTAATTGAATAATCGTATCTGATGTACCACTCATGAAGGCACCAATCATAAAAATACCGATACCGATTAAGATGAAGATTTTACGTCCATAAATATCCGATAACTTTCCAACTAGCATCGCGGTAATCGTTGACGTTAACATGTAAATCGTAAAGACCCAATCAAAATATTCCATACCACCGATTTGCCCAACAATCTTAGGCAATGCTGTACCGACGATGGTCATATTGACTGCCGCAAAAAACATAGCCCCCATCACAGCAATCATAATAGACACTTTTGTCCGTTGATCTAAATGCTCCATAACGTTAAAACCTCCTATTGTATGTAGTGAAACACTACGGTTTGAATGGTAGTAATATGACTTTCAAGTGAGCTTTCTCGTTTTAAATAATGGAGTAAGGCTTCGATTAAAAAGCGTCGTGGAGATGTTGAATCTAATTCTTCTTGAAGCATGTTGAAAGAGGAAAGGATTTCATCATTCCCTAAAGCATCCACTTTTTCTTTTAATTCCTGTAATTCGTATTCTAATGTTTGTTTTGAAAAGTCTTTCGTAGTCGAACTCCCCACATATTGCTCGATTACATGTGTAGGTAATTGAAAAGCGGGTTGAAATCTCTCTAGTTGTTCTACGATCCCATCTAGATGGTGAACAAATAACCTAGCTAGTTGATCGGTATCGTAGGTCAAACCTGTTTCATGGGCAATATACATATACTCTTTGAACGTTCCTTGTAAAAGGACAATCATATCCCAAATATAAGGCTTAATTTCTTCACCATAGGCTTCTAGTAGAACATCTTTTTGCCAGCTCAGTACCTCGGACTTTACTTGCTTCATTTGAGGCTGAATTTTTTCTTTTTCTTTTCCAGTTACATGCTTAAAGAACAGGATCATAAAATCCTTCTGCTTCAGCATCTGCTGAAATTGAATGGACATATGCTTCACTAGTTTTTCTCGTTTAGATAACGCATAATCAGCGGAAATACTTTTTGCTTGTTGTAGTAACAGGTGATTATAATGTGTCATGACGGAAAGAAATAACTGATCTTTTGAAGGAAATAGCTTATATAAAGAGCCTTTTGAAATACTACATTGCTCTGCAATATCCTGCATCGATGTCTCATGGTAGCCCTTTGTTGAAAAAAACCTCATAGCTGCATCTATAATTTCTATTTTTTTCTCTTGGATGGTATTCACCTCTCTCAATATAACGTGACGTTGAACTAACGAGTCACAAAATGAACTCATTGGTCATCTTGGTTATTTTACGTGACAATCCTTCAAGCGTCAATGGATTTACTGTAAAGAAAATAGAACCGTTTTCAACATAAAAAAATCCCCGTCAATGTGCGGGGCATGCAAATCGTTATAAAAGGTTGACTAACTCCGATAAATCTTCTATTTCTACATCAGGCTGCAAATCTAATTGCTCTCGTGGCGAACCTTTTCGATTCACCCAAGCCGTTTGAAATCCAAAGCTCTTTGCCCCGGAGATATCCCAGCCATTTGATGAGAGGAACAGAACCTCTTTTCGTTCGACTTGAAGTTCTTCTAGTACGGCCGTATAGCTCGTGGGCGTTGGTTTGAATGCTTTTCGATCATCCACTGAAAGGATGGAGGAAAAATACGATTGGAGCCCAGAGTTATTTAATAAGGGTTCTAGCATATCTCTAGATCCATTCGAAAAAACAGCTAGCTGTTTGCCCTTTAAGGAAGAGAGAACTGTTTCCACTTCCTTGTAAGGAGTAAGGTGCTGATATTCTGCCATTAACTGGAGAAGCTGTTCTTCTTTAGGCTGTATTCCTACTGAACTCACGGCATACTTTAGTGCATCAAAGGTAATTTTGGAAAATGGCTGATAGCGTCCCATTAACTCTCGGAGAAAGCTATATTCTACTTGCTTTTGTCGCCAAATCAAGCTAACCTCTTGGCCTTTATCCCCAAACTCTTCTTCGCATTTTATTACAATCGAATGAACATCAAATAGTGTGCCGTACACATCAAAGACGATGGCTTTTATATTGGAAACCATATCTACTCTCCTTTATCAGTGATGAATAACTGTAGCATAGTATAATACCAGACTGCTTCTTTCTCTAAAAGACTAAGATCTACAAAACATAGTGAAACACACACAAGAAATGAAACAAGCTACCTAATAAAATGAATATATGAAAAATCTCATGAAATCCCATGACTTTAAATTTTAAAAAATCTGGCTTTAAACCATAAATCACGCCACCAATTGTATATAAAACTCCTCCAGTCACTAAAAGCGCAATCCCAGTCGATTCCATCGTTTGAGCTAAAGGATAAATAAACAAAACCACAATCCATCCCATTGCAATATAGATAATCGTTGAAATCCATCGAGGAGAGTGGAACCATAAAAGCTTGAATACAATACCTGCTACCGCTAATCCATGAATGATCGCAAATAACACCCATCCAATTGTCCCCTGCAAGCTAACCATGCAAAAAGGAGCATACGTCCCAGCAATCAACACATAAATCATAGAATGATCAATTCTTCTCAAAAAAGCAATCGTCTTATCCTTAGCCACGACCATATGGTACGTTGTAGAAGCCGCGTATAAAAGAATCATACTCACTCCGAATAATATTACCGACGTAATAGCTAGCACATTCCCAGTTGTTAAAGAAGCTTTAATCACCATGGCAATTAACCCTATGAAAGCAAAAATGGCTCCAATCAAATGAGTAAGCGCATTAATAGGCTCACGAATATACGTATTCATATCATGTATACCTCCACAATTTAATAAGTAGTTTTAATAACTACTTATAATAATATTAGCAATTTTATATGTAGTCAACTATTTTGTGTGATAAAATAAAGCAAATAACTGTGCGGAGGGTGTGCCCCAAATGAAATCTAAATTTGATCAAATGGAGTGGGACCAACATCTACATCTAGAGGACATTCCAGACATCGACCTTTACATGGACCAAGTCATCCAACTTTTTGAGAAAAGTTACGAAGGAAGCAAACGAAACGACAATGACAAAATCCTCACCAAAACCATGATCAATAACTATGCCAAAGGCAAACTGTTCTACCCGATCACCAATAAAAAATATTCAAAGGATCACCTCATCTTGATCAGCCTGATCTATCAGCTAAAAGGAACGCTTTCTATCCAAGATATCAAAGAGACTCTTTTAGAAGTAAATGAAAAAGCTGCAGCAAGTGACCTATCCCTCCCGTCTCTATATGAACAATACCTCCAATTGTTCTCTCAAAACGTAGAGAAGTTTAAAAATGACCTAAATTTGCATGAAGAGCGAGTGAAGGAGCTAGGTGCTGGATCTGAAAATACTGGGCTACAAGGTGATTCGGATCAAGATATAGACCACCTGCAATCGGTTCTGCTTGTATTATCCCTTGTGAACATGAGCAATTTCTATCGTCGTGCTGCCGAGACCTTGGTGGACCAGCTAGGCAACGATCGAGAACTGTTGAACGAAAAGCATAATGAGAAGGCCCCCGCAGAGTGATGCGGGGGTTTTGATTTTTGAGTCACAATTATATATCATGTATCACCATCGAGAGCGCCTGCTCGATTGAGAAAACCGCCCACTCGGTTGAGAAAAGTACCCACGAAGAAGAAGGAGTACAATCATCGCCCAATGAAAAGGGATAGCGCCCAGTAAGATTGGAGAAGCGCCCACGCGATCGAGAAAACCGCCCACGAAGAAGAAGTGGCCGCCCATGCTAGAAGAAGGAGATCATTCATCGCCCCAAGTAGAAGGGATAGCGCCCAGAAAGAGGGAAACCGCCCGCCCGACAGAGAAAACCGCCCACGAAGAAGAAGTCCCCGCCCATAGTCGAAAAAAGAGAACAATTAACGCCCGGTATAAAAGTGAGGGCGCCCAGTAAGAGGGGAGAAGCGCCCGCCCGACAGAGAAAGCCGCCCACAAAGAAGAAGTCCCCGCCCATGGTCGAAAAAAGAGAACAATCAACGCCCCATGTAAAAGGGATAGCGCCCAGTAAGAGAAGAGAAACGCCCACGCGACAGAGAAAACCGCCCACAAAGAAGAAGTCCCCGCCCATAGTCGAAAAAAGAGAACAATTAACGCCCGGTATAAAAGTGAAGGCGCCCAGTAAGAGGAGAGAAACGCCCACTCCACCTTGAAAACCGCCCACAAGGAAGTAGTCGCCGCCCTTAGCCAAAACTCTTAAGACTAATATTTAATAATCTAAAATATCTTATAAAAAAATAAACAATAAAGGGAATAGACGACATTTGAAGAACTTTAGTAGTGGTAGGTACTAAAAATTGATAATAGAAAGGGGAATTTTATCCATTATAAAGAATTAGTTAAACCCATTTCATTAAGACAATATGATGCAGCCATTGCCCGACTAGTTCATTACCCAAAAAAAGGGAGGAAATGATTATTGAACGTGGTAAGTTAGCAGCGGGTTACAGAGGTCAACTAGCATTTGATTATTATCTTAGATTAATACAGGATGAAAGCTGCTATGTACTCCACAATATTAGGTTAAGATTAAATGATGCATTTTTCCAAATGGATACACTTCTACTAACAAATAGATTTTTACTAATTATTGAAGTGAAAAATGTAATTGGGGATTTTAATTTTTGTATTTTGAATTTCAGCAGTTGATAGAAGATCGAGAAAGCACGAGAGAAATATATAATTGTCCAATTCAGCAGGTAATGAATCAACATCAAAAACTTCAACATTGGTTACGTCTAAATAAGATGGTTAATATTCCTATCTATAGTATTGTCGTTCTTACAAATCCTAAATGTTTTATAAAAGAAGTGAAAGGTGATAGAAATTTTATTAGAAGCAAACTGATGCGCTCATCCAGATTTAATATTTTTTTTGAGGATCTAACGACTAGTGTGTCAAACGAGGTTCTAATGGACAGTGAGACCAATCATTTAGCAAAACTATTTGGTCAACACCATACGCCACAAATCTTGAATATATATGAACGTCATGATATTTCACAACAAACCATTTCACACGGAGTAATTTGTCATGATTGCCAGTATTTTTTTACACTGTACTCTCCAAATAGTACGTGCCCTACCTGCTCTCGCCCCCCAGAAATCCCTCATTCATCAAAACATTTCTGATTATTCTTTATTAGTTAGCCCCACTTTTACAAATGTAGAAATTAGGAATTTTTTAAATGTACCTTCTCGTTACACAATGAAAAGACTATTGAAAATTCTCCACAAGTAAAGTACTCCAGTTCCACCTACCACCACCCCTTCCGCGACTAATTTCAATTCTATTTGTTCTTCCACAGCGGAACCCGTATAATGAAGACTTACAATGAAACGGTAAGGAGCATGAAGCATGCAAACATTTAACCAGTTAGGTTTACATATAAAAAGTGAACGAGCATTAGAGCAGCAAGGAATTACGGAGCCTACTCCCATACAAACAGAAGTGATTCCATTAATGGTTGAAGGGAGAGACGTGATCGCCCAGGCGAAGACGGGATCGGGTAAGACGCTCGCATTTATTTTACCGATGCTTGAAAAAGTAGATCTTGAAAAAATCGCAGTACAAGGATTGATTGTCGCACCAACGAGAGAGCTTGCCATTCAGGTAACAGATGAACTCAAAAAGTTAGTAGAGCTTGAGTTTCCAGAAGTTAACGTTTTAGCGGTATACGGTGGACAAGATGTGGAAAAGCAGTTACACAAGCTTGAAACGCGAAATATTCACATAGTGGTGGCGACGCCAGGACGTCTTCTTGACCATATGCGACGAGGAACCATTGACCTATCAGAACTTGATATGCTGATTTTAGATGAAGCAGATCAGATGCTTCATATTGGATTTCTACCAGAGGTGGAGCAGATTATTGAAGCGACGCCACCTACACGTCAAACGGCTCTGTTTTCAGCAACAATCTCAAAAGACGTACGAACATTAGCAAAACGCTATCAGCAACAGCCTTACACCGTGCAGGTAAAAGATAAGGAACGATTAGTTGAAGAAATTGAGCAGTTTGTGGTGGAGACAACAGATCGAAAAAAGCTACAAGCTTTAGTGGAAGTGATTAAAGAGACGCAGCCTTTTATGGGGATTATCTTTTGCAGAACGATTAGAAGAGTGTCGAAGCTGCATATGGAACTAAAGGCAAAAGGGTTTCTTGTAGATGAGCTTCATGGGGATCTATCTCAGGCGAAGCGAGAAAATGTGATGAAACGCTTTAGAGATGCCAAGATACAGCTGTTAATTGCAACGGATGTGGCAGCGAGGGGACTGGATGTTGAAGGGGTTACCCATGTGTACAACTATGACATTCCTCAAGATGTGGAAAGTTATATTCATCGTATTGGACGAACGGGACGTGCAGGTGAAACAGGGATGGCGATTACGTTTTCAGCGTTAAAGGACAAGCAAGCCCTGCAATCTTTAGAAGAAGGAATAAAAAGGAGCATTCCGCGTAAGATCGTGGAAGTAGAGCTTGAGTCACCAACCCCGTCAAAGGGTAAGGATCAAAATGAAGAGAGAAAGCAGCGCAGAGAAGATCACAATTAAAAAAAATAAAGAGCGGAAGCATAATAATAGAGGGGCTGCTTCTACTAGAGGGCGCTCAACTGGAGGAAGTTCTAGAAGTACTGGGCAATCCAATAAATCTTCCAGGTCTTCGAACCGAGGATCAAACCGCGGGCGTTAATCTTCCTAACCAGAACTTCTCTTTCTAGAGTATGAACAAGCATCCGGTTGTTCATCCTAAAAGAGAAGGAGGTGTATGGAGAATGGCATTAGATGTATTATGTGAGGTTATGAACTGTGTGCATAACGAAGGTGGCAAGAAGTGTGGCGCTTCTCAAATCTTCGTCGTGAGTCATAAAGGCGATAAGGCTCATACTAGTGAAGAAACGGATTGTAAAACATTTGAACCTGGAGAACTGTTATAAGCTTGTTCTCACAAAGTTGGAGAAGGTCGTAGGTGACCTTCTCCTTTATTATTGATAACTATTCTCAATAATATACACAGGAAAAATAAGATTGGTCAATATTTTCCACCCTACCGACTAATATCGTCTATCTTAAAATGAAAGCGTTTTAATTAAAATGAACGTATCGGAGGTGTTCACTATGGGTGGAAAAAGAGGAAAAAACATTCTTTTATTTCTAGCATTTGTTGGACCTGCCTTATTAGCGTTTTCTTTCATCGTGTTAATACCGTTCTTATCAGGGATATATTATGCCTTTACAGATTGGAATGGTGTTACAGGAAATGTTCAATGGGTTGGGTTAGACAATTTTATTACTCTATTCACAGAGGATAAGCAGTTTTTAACCTCGTTTTGGATTACAACAAAGTACACAATCGTTGCCATTCTTCTGACGAATTTTGTGGGGTTTTCTTTAGCCCTTCTTGTGACAAGAGGACTAAAGCTACGCAATGTATTTAGAACGGCATTCTTTCTTCCCAATTTAATTGGGGGACTTTTACTAGGATTTATATGGCAATTTATTTTTACAAAAGGCTTTGTTTCGATTGGAAACTTGACTGGAATCGATTTCTTCAATCTTTCTTGGCTTGGTGACGCCAATACGGCATTTTGGGGAATTGTGATTGTGAGTGTGTGGCAAGGTGCTGGATATATTATGATTATCTATATTGCTGCGTTACAGAACGTACCGCAGGAATTGATTGAAGCGGCGAGGATGGACGGAGCGAATAGCTGGCAAGTTTTAAAGAATATTACACTTCCACTTGTTGCCCCTGCCTTTACGATTTGTTTATTCTTGACCATTTCTTGGTCCTTTAAAATATTTGATGTGAACTTAAGCTTAACTGGTGGCGGACCGTTTAAATCAACAGAAATGCTTGCTTTAAATATTTACACAGAAGCCTTTGTTAACAATCGATATGGACTAGGTGAAGCAAAAGCCTTAATCTTCTTTATTGTGGTTGCGACCATTACTACAATTCAAGTGATGTATACAAAGAGCAAGGAGGTTGAAGCATAATGGAAGGGAAATATACGATTAAAACATTTGGATTGGAGATTTTGGCTTTTTTCATCGCGATTATCTTCCTTGTCCCGTTCTATTATGTAGTATCAAACTCCTTAAAGACATTTGCTGAAATTCTTTTAAATACATCAGCACTTCCGACAGTCCTCCAATTTTCGAACTATGTAGAGGCGTGGGAAAAGATGAACTATTTGAAGGTATTTACAAATAGTTTGATTATTACACTTGTTAGTAACCTTGTCATCGTTATATTTTGTTCAATGGCTGCCTATATGCTAGTACGTACAAAAAATAAATGGAGTCAAATCATCTTTTTAATGTTCGTCGCAGCGATGGTTATTCCATTTCAAAGTATCATGATTCCATTAGTCTCTTTTACTAGTAAACTAGGTCTTTTAAATAGTATTCCTGGGATTGTGATTATGTATTTGGGGTTTGGTTCAGGATTAGCTATCTTCCTTTATCATGGGTTTATAAAAGGAATTCCTATTGAACTTGAAGAAGCGGCGATTATTGATGGATGTTCAAGATTTGGCGTGTTCTGGAGAATTGTTTTTCCATTACTTAAGCCCATTACCGTTACGATCATCATATTGAATAGCTTATGGATTTGGAATGACTTCCTACTACCGTTACTTGTGTTACAGGATCCAAATCTACGGACGATTCCACTAGCTACATTCTTCTTCTTTGGAGAGTACACAAAGCAATGGGATCTAGCGCTTGCCGCGTTAATGCTTGGTATCATTCCGCTGTTAATTTTCTTCTTCTTTATGCAAAAGCATATTATTAAAGGAATTGTGAGCGGCTCAATTAAATAGAAGATGTGCCCTGCTGGACGGCAGAATTAGTGTGCAGTAGGGCATCTAGTACTCTATAAAATTCAAACTCTCTCTAAAGAGCTCTTGAAGTTTTAGTACAATAGAACCAATACATCAATATTTTCCACCTCATTGTTCAATATTGTCACCTACGTCACAACAATGAAATCGTTTACAATAAAAGTGGAAACAAACTAAATTAGGGGGTAGTTCCAATGAAAATGAAAGGGCTTTCTTTATTAGCGCTATTATTATCTTTCATGCTTGTCTTAGCTGCTTGTTCATCAGGTACATCGACTGAAAACTCAAATGAAGGCACCGAAAATGAAGGAACGGAAGGATCGGGAGAAGAGGTAACCATCGATATCTTCCAATTTAAAGTAGAAATTGCAGAACAACTAAAAGCATTAGCTGAAGAATATACGAAAGAAAATCCAAATGTTAAGTTTAACATCCAAACAGTTGGTGGAGGAGCAGACTATGGTGCTGCTTTGAAAACTCAGTTTGCTTCTGGAAATGAGCCGGATATCTTTAATAACGGTGGATTCCAAGAAGCACAAACTTGGTTAGATAAACTTGAAGACTTATCAGATCAACCATGGGTTGCAGATGCATATGAATCAGCATTAGAGCCTATGACAGTTGACGGAAAAGTATATGGTCAGCCACTAAACCTAGAAGGATATGGGTTCATCTACAATAAAGATCTATTCGAACAAGCTGGAATTACAGAACTTCCAAAAACACTTTCTGAACTAGAAGAAGTAGCTAAAACGCTTGAAAGTAACGAAATTACTCCGTTCTCTGTTGGGTATGGGGAATGGTGGGTGCTAGGAATTCATTTACTAAACATTCCTTTTGCTCATCAAGATAATCCAGATGAATTTATCGCAGGATTAAATGATGGGTCTGCAGAAATTCCTGGAAATGAAAAGTTTGAAAACTTTATGAATCTATTTGATTTAACGATTAAGTACGGTAATGACAATCCGTTAACAACAGACTATAACACTCAAGTTACTCAATTTGCAGCTGGTCAAACTGCGATGATGCAACAAGGTAACTGGACTCAAGGGATGATTGAAGAAATTAATCCTGAAATGAATATGGGCTTCTTGCCTATTCCAATAAGCGATGATGCTTCAAATGATAAGCTAGCAGTGGGTGTACCAAATAACTGGGTAGTAAACAAGAACTCTGCTGATAAAGAAGAAGACAAAAAAATTCTTGAACTGGATGGTTTCATCTGAAACTGGGAAACGTTACGTTGTGGAAGAATTCAAATTTATCCCTGCATTCTCTACGATTGAAGCAGAAGGTTTAGGGGCAATGGCCGATGACATAATTGCTTACTCTGAGGCAGGTAACACGCTTTCTTGGAACTGGTTTAAGTTTCCAGATGGGGTAGTAAATGAATTTGGTGCGAATATGCAAGCGTATATTGGCGGAGAAAAGGATAAAGAGGAGTTCCTACAATCTCTTCAAGATTCTTGGAATAGCTTGAAGAAAGAATAGTAGGTGGGAAGGCTAGGAAGCTAGCCTTCTTTTCTTATTATGTTTGTACTATACTAAAAGCAGTATAGATGGACGGGAGCCATATAATGAAATCAAGCATCAGAAGAAAGATGATTTTCTATTTAATCGTATTTACGATTATTCCTCTCGGTATGTCGATGACCATTACCTACTTTTACACAAAGAATTCGGTGACAAACTCTTTTATACAGAGTAGTGAAACTCTTGTACAGAAGGGGGCAGAGGACATTCAGCATTATTTAGAGACCATTACCAGTATTCCATTCCAGTTGTATACGCTAAGGGATTTTGCTAATGTACTGACGCTGGGTGTGGAAAAAAATATTGATAAAAGTCAGCTTGAAATTGATCGTTCGTTAGACAATTTATACTATTCACGTGATGAGATTGAGCAAATCCATTTATATATTGAAAACGGTCAAGATTCTTATTCCATCTACAATTACAAGTTAAGTAGTAGAGGAAAGTTAGAAGAATTAACGAAGCAACCTTACTACTTGCGCTTAAAATTGGCAACAGGATTGCAAACCATTATAGAACCTACTCACCCCATCTACAGCTACAATAACCGTTCGACGATTGATAAGAATGTGAAAACTCCCGTACTAAGTTTTCATCAACGGTTAATGGACGTCCCTTCCAACCAATTTTTAGGAATCGTTAGTATTGATATCACATTAAAAGAATTAATGATCATTGTTGAGCGCTTATATAATGAAGATACTGAAGACTATTACCTCCTGACTACTGATGGGCAGATGATTACTACCTCAGTTGATGACGTAGAGAGTGTGGATTGGTTAGACACAATATTAGAGCAAGAAGAGAATCATATACATTGGTCTGACGAGGAGTTTAAAGGGATCATGGTGTATGAGACATTTAAAGTAGCGTCAGATGAATGGATTTTGATCAAGAGAATTCCTTATTATGAACTACATAAGGATGCTAGAGAAATTTCGTATATTAATCTATTAATCTTGTTTTTCTCTCTTTTAATTGTTGAAGTGGGTACATTATTTATCTCTTTTAAAATGACAGCTCCAATCAAGGTGCTCATACAAAATATGAAACGAGTGGAAAAGGGAGAATTTAAAGTTGATTTCCTGTCTCTTGGAGATGATGAGTTTGGAGAGCTTGGACATCACTTTACTTCAATGGTTGAAACCATTGACGAATTGTTTGTGAGGGAGTATTTACTTGAGCTTCGTAATAAGACGAACCAGCTTAAAGTATTGCAATCTCAGGTAAATCCTCATTTTTTAAATAATGCCCTTCAATCTATTGGAACTTCCTCATTAAAGCAAGGGGATCAGGAAACGTATCAGCTTCTTATGTCCTTAAGTAAAATAATGAGATACAGTATGAACAATATAGAGGACTTTGTCACGTTACGGGAAGAACTCGAGCATTCAAAGGCCTATTTACATTTACAGAAACAGCGATTTAAAGATCGTTTTACGTTTGATATTTCAGTAGATGATGATATTTTGCTGTCTCAAGTACCGAAAATGACCATTCAGCCTATTATTGAAAATTATTTTAAACATGGATTAGAGCAGGATGAGCGAAAGGGTCATCTAACGATTTCTTGTAAAAAATGGGAGAATAAAAAGTGGATTTCCATTCAGGATAATGGTAAGGGTATGAATGAGCAAGAGATCGAAAATCTTATGGTTTCCCTCCATTCTTATAATGCTACGGAACAAGAAAATGGGATAGGTTTAAAAAACATTTATGATCGTATTAAAATTTATTATGGGATAGATGCCGAGTTTAAAGTGGAACAAAATACAACTGGAGGTATCACGGTGAATATAATCGTACCTATATCGATAGAGGAGGAGTCACTGTGAAGCTCTTATTAGTGGATGATGAATTGCATGTTAGGGAAGGAATCCGTTTATTGGGTAGATGGGAAGAACTTCAAATTACAGAAATTGTAGAGGCGGAGAATGGTCAACAAGCGGTCCAAATCATTGAAACATCTTCTCCTGAAATTATTATAACCGATATGAAAATGCCTGTAATGGGTGGAGGAAAACTATTAGAGTGGTTAAACGAGACCGAATGCCCAAGTATACGTATTGTTCTCACAGGCTTCGATCAGTATGAGTATATGCGAAAAGCAGTCCAGCATGGAAGCTTTGATTATTTATTAAAGCCAATAGATCCAGATCTTCTGCATGAAGTCTTAACCAAAGCCGTTTCAGCGGTTCAATTGCAACAACCGAAGGGCGAAGTAGTAGCCGAAGATTACAAGGACCAAACTATCACCATTACGATGAGAAAAGTAGAGGAATATTTAAAGGAATACTATCATGAAGATATTAAACTCCAGGATATAGCCGATACTTTTTATATCAGTAGAGAATATATATCAAGAAAGTTTAAAGAACATTTTCATTTAACAATTACAGATTATTTAGTGGACTTACGCATGAAAAAAGCGATGGAACTTCTAGATCGTACCAACTTGAAGGTGTATGAAATAGCTGAAAAAGTTGGGTATGTGGATGATAAATACTTTCGGAAGGTGTTTAAAAAGTTTGCTGGCGTCACACCAAATGATTATCGTCAGAAAGATAAGAATGGAAAAAGACTCAAGTCTTAAGTGAATAGACTTGAGTCTTTTGTATGTTCCCTATTTATTGTGAAGATTCTTCATCTGAATTTTCTTCGTCTAATGTTTCATCAAGTTCTTCTTCTGCTTCGTTTAGTTCACCTTCAACTTTTGTTTCAACATCTTCACTATATTCTTCCGTTTCTTCACTCATATCCACTTCGTTTTGTTCTGCTTCTTCCTCGGCACATGCACCTAATAATAACCCTGTACTTAACGTCATAGAAAGCAGTAGATTTCTTTTCTTCATTGGAACTCTCTCCTTTATCATTTCTAGTTGTATTAATCTATTACCACAATAACATTCTCGTAAACTTTAGGGTTTGATTGGGTGTATGAGAGGAGAATCTGCTATAATAGAGGAAAATATTTCATGGAATAGTGAGTGATGGTATTGTCTTTATTGGATAGGAATTGGTTTAAAGCACTCGTTGCGCTTATCTTATTGCTGATTGCAATATTTTTATTACATCAAGTTAGCTTTATCTTTACACCGATAGTGGTTTTACTCAAAACCATTTTCTTGCCGTTTATTTTAGCAGGAATATTATTTTACTTGTGTCGACCACTCGTAAGATTTCTTGAAAAGCAAAAAGTTCCTAAGGGAATTGCCATTATCGTAGCTTACATTGCCATTATCCTAGCATTCTACGGAATCTTTAAGTTAATCGGCCCCGTTGTAAATGATCAAATTGACCGTTTTGTTAAAAACTTTCCTAAAATGCAGGAGGCAGTAGAGGAATCTGTCACATATGTTCAAGATAACTGGGAGTACTTACCTGAATCTGTGAGAGATATGGTTTCATTTGATAAGGCTGCTGAGAGAGCACAGTCATTTTTTACTGGGTTTGCTAGTGACTTTGTGTCCATACTTACCAATATCTTTAGCACCGTCTTCGTACTGGTCCTTGTTCCATTTATTTTGTTCTATATGTTAAAGGATGGTAATCGCTTAGGGAACTTTATCGCCCTCTTTTTCCCCGCTCATAAAAGAGAGGATGTGAAAGGTGTACTTGGAGCAATGGACAAAACCATTTCTTCTTATATTCAAGGACAAGTCTTGGTTAGTGTATGTGTCGGCACCCTACTCTTAATTGGGTACTTAATTATTGGTTTGGATTACTCATTAGTACTTGCCTTATTCGGAATGCTGACCAATGTCATTCCTTTCATAGGTCCTTTTATCGCGGTTGTTCCTGCCTTGCTAGTGGCGCTTTTCCAGGATCCAATTATGGTCGTTTATGTTGCCATCATTATGATCATAGCCCAACAGATTGAAGGGAATATTATCTCCCCTCAAGTGATGGGGAAAACTCTAGATATTCACCCATTGACCATCATTGTGTTAATTTTATTTGCAGGGAATTTAGTAGGGTTCTTAGGAATTATCTTTGTGATTCCAACTTATGCAGTTGTGAAAACTGTCATTATTCACTTATATAAACTCACTCAAGTAACTAGAGATGATAAATAGAAAAGAGGAAGCGGCTGAACCGCTTCCTCTTTTTACTCTTTATACTGCTTTTGCCTGTAAGGATACGTCGATGTTTCCAGATGTCGCTTTAGAGTATGGACATACTGTGTGAGCCGTTTTCACTAATTCCTCTGCTTCTTCCTGACTTACTCCTTTAAGGTTAACAATTAGCTCGACTGCTAGTTTAAACCCACCGTCTGTGTCTTTTCCAATGGATACGGCTGCTGTTACTTCGCTTTCAATTTGCTTTTTTGCTTGTCTTGCTACAAGGTTTAAAGCAGAATCAAAGCATGCAGAATAACCTGCTGCAAATAATTGCTCTGGGTTTGTTCCTTCTCCACCAGCTCCACCTAAACCTTTAGGCATGGAAAGTGATAAATTTAGAACTCCATCCTCAGATTGAATTTTTCCTTGGCGTCCACCGTGAGTGGTGGCTTTTGCTGTGTATAATGCGTCCATTAGAAAATCTCCCTTCAACTTTTAAGTTGTGTACAATTGAATTTTACAAAATATAATATATAGTTGCAAGTTTAAAGCCTTGTACATTTCATCCTCTTTTACAATACCCGTTTATAAGTGAAGTCATACTACTTAAAAAACTTTGGTAAGGTAAATAATTGATCTATTTTTATTTTCAGCTATGGTGATGATCTATTGAAATTGGAAGAGCACTTTCTTTGTTGAGTATATTGGTAGAAGTATTTTTTAATGTATTGAATGCTGGTGAGTTTTCCAAAGTGTGCTAATAAAGGCTGATGGAAATCGTTTTGGCAGTAGCGCGCGTCCTATGTACGTAAAAAATGAGGGAAGAGCCACGCGGTGGCAGTAGCGCGATACCCAACCCCGGAAAAAATCGAAGAAGAGACACGCGTAGGGGGTAGCGCGAGTACCATGAACGAAAAAAAATGGGGGATGGGACACGCGGTGGCAGTAGCGCGCCACCCACCCCCGGAAAAAAGCGAAAATGAGACACGCGGTAGCGCGAGTACCATGAACGAAAAAAATGGAGGATGAGACACGTGGTAGCAGTAGCGCGCCACCCAAATCCGCAAAAATGTGATGAAGAGACACGCGTAGTAGGTAGCGCGAGCACCATGAACGAAAATAATGGGGGAATGAGACACGCGCTGGCAATAGCGCGCCACCCACCCACGGGAAACTGTGAAGAAGAGACTCGAGCTAGCTCCCCCTACTGAAAACATAGCCATCTTGCAAAAATTAATGAAGTTGTGGAACAGAGCTAAAAAAGGAGCTGCAAAAGCGGCTCCGTTTCATTACTTATTCAGTTCAGTTAAAAATTCTGAGACTTGCTCTGGAGTTTTAGCATTTGCACTGTGTAGATGGGCAATTTTTTTACCATCTTGGTAGACCAGTAAACTTGGAATGCCCATTACTTCATTTTTATCTGCGATTTCAGGAAGTTCATCCTTATTTAATTCATACCATTTGTATTGGTTGTATTCGTCCATAATCTCACCAATAAACATGTCCATTCGCTTACAATCTGGACACCAATCAGCGAAAAATTTAATGATGACTGGCTCAGAGCTTTCTATAAAAGATTCGTACGTTTCATTGTTTTTAATACTTTGCATCCTATTCCATCCTCCAGTTAAAATCAATAATCTTCACTAGTTTATCCTGTTTAGATTAAAAATGGCAAAATAAATGCTGTCAAACGGGATATTTAGACAAATTATGACAATCCTCCCCGTTTCTTCACAATATATGATATGCTATATTAGGTCCTATTAGCCTATAGACAACATTTAGAAAGGGAGGGAGTATAGTTTGCTGTTGTATGTACACATTGTATTTGCCACAGTCGTCATGGCGACGATTGTCTATCTTTACGGGGAAATGATTCATTCTTTTTATAAAAGACATAAGCTTGGTGAACTTCACTATCCACAAGACCAAGTCGTAAGCTTTTCAAGTGTCGGTTTACCTGTTCAATTAAAAACACTTACACATCGAAGCAACTTTTTCGTTGTGATATTTTTACATGTTGTTATCATTGGGACCTTAATTTTATGGATTTATAACATTTGGATTCACCCATTTTATTTAGGTTTTACATTAGCGGCTTTGCCTTATTTATTATTATTTAAATACGTTGTAGAAGTACGAGAAAATGGACTGATAATTAATGGCTTTATGTTTAACTGGAATGAGATTGAAGAGGTAGAATGGGTTCCCAAAAATGATACGAAAAGTTTAGTGATTCTTTTTCATAAACGAAAAATCTTGTTTAAAAGATACATGTCAAAACCGTTACCGACCATTCTTGCAGATGAGTTGGACAAAAATAATAAAAAGATACTGGCATTAACCTTACTATGCCCAATGAAAAAAGAGCACATAGGCTCTTCTAGTTATTGCATATTTTGATAAGGAAATTGAGTTTGATATTCTTGGTGTTGTGTGAAAGATTGCTGCAACGCCTGCTGATCTGCTTGTTCTAATTGATACCAGCCTTTTTGAAACATGCATTCATACAAACGTCGTTGGGCATTTTGACTTTCTGTGAAGATTTGTAACACATCCTGGTATAACCCTTCGTGACTTGCCTCGTTTAAAAATGTACAATATCCCGCTGTCATATATTTCTCCATGGCTAACGTATCTGTAATAAAATCACGATCGTTCATTTGAGGAGATTCTGGTACTTGAGTTTTTGGGTTGCCGATCTTTATTTTGATTGTTCATAGAATGTTCCTCCTTACTGTAAAGTTTGATTAGACTGTTGATTTACTCCTTGACCTAAATGGTGCAATATTTGTTGATAATGTTTTTGATGCATCATTCCGCATTGTTCAATTTCTTGCTTTACGGTCTGATCTTGACAATGTTCAGCCAAGAAATGAGCCTTTTTCATCGCCAACAAATTCCAAGCGAGCATATCATTCATATATAAAGCATCTTTAGTGGTTAATACCGGGGGAGCCTGTTGGTACATTTGCTGTTGATTCTGCATTTGATTTTGTTGATTCGTTTGCATACAGTTTTCCTCCTTTTAGTGTTCATGTCTATCATCCCAAATAATATTTTATCTATACGAATTCGTATATAAATGTTTAAAGTCGTAAGAAAAAGTATATTCAAATAGTAAGAATAATGATAAAATAAGGTGTCTTCGCATGAACGTGTGAATTTTTTTTACACACTAAGAAAGCGTTTTCATTTTATTTTGTACCTGGGGGTATTTAACATGGAACAAGCAATGCGTAATTTCTTTTTATTCCTTTCAAAAAATCGTGCCCTAACGAAAACAGCTAAGCGCTATGGACTTCGGTTTGGTGCAAGCCGATTTGTTGCTGGTGAATCTATTGATCAAGCTACAAGAGTTATTCAAGAACTTAACCAAAAAGGTTTAGTCGTTACTATAGACTATTTAGGTGAATTTGTTGACAATGAGCAAGAGGCAAATGAAATGGCAGATCAGTGTATTGAAGCTATTCGATCTATTGGTCGCAATAAATTGAATTCTCAGCTATCACTGAAAATGACAAGTATGGGTTTAGATATATCCGATGATATCGTATTAGATAACATGAAACGTATTTTAGAAGCAGCAAAAGAAGAAGGCGTTTTTGTAACGATTGATATGGAAGATTATTCTCGTTGTGGAAAAACACTTGAAATCTTTAAACAATTGAAACGTGAATATGATAACATTGGAACAGTTATTCAAGCTTATTTGTATCGGACAGAAGAGGATATGAAGGATTTAGATGCATATGCTCCTAACCTTCGACTAGTGAAGGGAGCCTATAAGGAATCTCCTGAAGTCGCTTTTCCGAATAAATCGGATGTGGATGAAAACTTTAAGAAAATCATTAAAATGCATTTATTAAACGGTCACTATACCGCTATAGCCACGCATGATGATCAAATGATTGAATATACAAAAGAATTAGTGAAGGAACATAACATTCCGAATGATCAATTTGAATTTCAGATGCTATATGGAATTCGTGTGGAGCGTCAAATAGAGCTAAAAAACGAAGGATATAAGATGAGAGTATATGTTCCCTATGGAAACGATTGGTACGGGTACTTTATGAGACGACTTGCTGAGCGTCCTGCCAATGTTGCCTTCGTATTAAAGGGTGTTATTAAAAGATAAAGTCAAAAGCCAAATCTTCGATGATTTGGCTTTTTCATTGGAATAAAAACGATTGAACTAAGGATCTGTTCGGAAACATGAATGCCAGTAGAAATAAATTTCTCTTCCCTCTGGTAATTGACTAAGCGATTTTGATACGTAAAGAACACCATTCCATACCACTCGTCATGTATGTAATGTTCGGGTGAGGAAGATGCTATTGGGTTTACGTTTCTTACTGTTTTTTGTACTGATTATTCTGGCTGTTGACTTTACCCCCACCATCACGCTCAACAGTTGGTCCAGCATCTCCCTTTACGCTAGATGCACTAACCGCTGCTTTAGAAGGATTTTTCATGCGTTTCATTCATTACCACCTCCGTTCCTACCTTTCCCGGAATAAGGCTACTTTATTATTTTTAGAAAATTTCCCTTTTTCACTCTTTATGGATTGCCATTTTTTCTGAAATATCATATAGTAAAGATAGTAAAACTCATTCAAGGGGATTTTTTTTGGAGCAATAATGAATGAGTATTCATTCAAAAGTACGTCAAAGGGGGAAATAGACGTGGTCAGACAAATTAAGAAGGCAGCCATATTAGGGTCTGGAGTTATGGGTTCTGGTATTGCGGCACATCTTGCCAATGTAGGGATCGCTTCAATTGTACTGGATATTGTACCAAGAGAATTAACAAAAGAAGAAGAAGAAAAAGGGTTCACATTAGAAGACAAAGTTGTTCGAAATCGCATTTCTGAAAACGCTTTAAAAAAGCTATTGAAGCAAAAACCTGCACCACTAGCTTCTAAAAAGAACTTGCAGTTGATAAGTGCTGGAAATCTTGAAGATGACTTAGACAAGCTTAGTGAAGTGGATTGGATTATTGAAGTCGTTGTTGAAAATTTGGAAATTAAAAAGAAAGTATATGAACAGGTTGAAAAATATCGAAAACCTGAAACCATCATCAGTTCAAATACGTCTGGAATTTCTGTTGAAGCAATGGCAGAGGGAAGATCAGAAGATTTTCAGAAGCATTTTCTTGGAACACACTTTTTTAATCCACCTCGCTATTTAAAATTACTAGAAGTTATCCCAACTCAACATACAGATAGTGAAGTCGTTTCCTTTATGAAGGAATTTGGAGAGAACGTTTTAGGTAAAGGGGTGGTCATGGCCAAAGACACACCTAACTTTATTGCGAATAGAATTGGTACTTACGGGCTGCTTGTTTCAGTTCAAGAAATGCTTAAAGGCGGTTACAGTGTAGGAGAAGTGGATTCCGTTACAGGACCACTAATTGGAAGACCGAAAAGTGCTACATTTAGAACATTAGATGTAGTAGGATTAGATACTTTTATCCATGTTGCAAATAATGTATATAACCAAGTAGATGGCGTGGAGAAAGCGGCGTTTGAAACGCCAGCATTTATGAAATCCATGTTAGAGAACGGTTGGTTAGGGAGCAAATCTGGGCAAGGATTTTACTTAAAGCAAGGAAAAGAAATCCTAGAATTAAATCCTGACACGCTAGAATACTCAGAGCGTAAAAAGCTAAAAGCTGCTAGTCTTGAAATGGCTAAACAGCAAAAAGGCTCAAAAAATAAATTAAAAACACTCGTATATAGCGATGATCGTGCAGGTTCGCTTTTGTGGAGTATCATTTCTCCTGTGCTTTTATATTCTGCTGATCTTCTTGGTACGATTGCAGAGACCGTAGTAGACATTGACCAAGCGATGAAATGGGGATTCGGTTGGGAATATGGACCATTTGAAATTTGGGATGCAATTGGAGTAGCAAAGTCAGTAGAGAAGATGAAGTCTGAAGGAAAAGAAGTTCCGGCGTGGGTTACTGAACTTCTTGAGAGCGGCAAAGAGTCTTTCTATCAAGAAGATGAGAATGGAGAAGCAGTATATTTCCATAATGGCGAATACGTTAAAGTAGAGAAGAATGAAAAGATCATAGACCTAAAGCTCTTAAAGAAACAAGGAAAAGTAATTAAGAAGAATACAGGAGCTAGTTTAATAGATATTGGGGACGGGGTTGCTCTATTAGAATTCCATTCACAAAATAATGCCATCGGACCAGACATTACGGGCATGATTTATCAAGCGATAGATGAAGTTGAGAAGAATTATAAAGGCCTTGTCATCGGTAATCAAGCGAAGAACTTCTGTGTTGGTGCCAACTTAGCTCTTATTCTCATGGAAGCTCAGGATGACAATGTATTTGAATTAGACTTAGTTGTGAAACAATTCCAACAAGCTATGATGAAAATTAAATATTCCAATATACCAGTCGTTGCTGCACCGTTCGGGATGACTTTAGGTGGAGGAGCTGAAGTATGTCTCCCGGCTGATCGTATCCAAGCATCATATGAAACGTATATGGGTCTTGTAGAAGCTGGAGTTGGACTAATTCCTGGTGGGGGAGGAAATAAAGAGCTTTATATGAAGCTTCTAAATACCATCCCACAAGGAGTAGAATTTGATCTCCAAAAAGTAGCGAATCGTGTATTTGAAAACATTGCAATGGCAAAAGTATCCACATCGGGTGAAGAAGCAAGAGAAAATGGATTCTTAAGCAAGGTGGACGGTGTAAGTGCAAACCCAGATCATCTTATTTATGATGCAAAGCAAGTAGTATTATCCCTTCATGCAGCAGGCTATAAACCACCAGTTCGTAAGAAGATTCCAGTAGTAGGGGAGCCTGGTTACGCTGCGTTATTATTAGCGGCACAGTCAATGGTAACAGGTGGTTACATTTCAGAGCATGATTTGAAAATTGCTCAGAAGCTTGCCTATGTAATTTCAGGCGGTAAAGTTCCTTATGGTACAGAAGTAGATGAAGAGTACTTACTAAACCTTGAACGAGAAGCGTTCCTACAACTAGTAGCAGAACCAAAGTCACAGCAACGTATGCAGCACATGCTGGTAAAAGGAAAACCATTACGTAACTAATACAAACGAGAAAAAGGGGGAGAAACTTCATGCGTGAAGCGGTTATCGTCGCTGGTGCTAGAACACCAGTAGGCAAATCAAAAAAGGGTTCATTAGCGAACGTACGCCCAGATGATTTAGGTGCATTAGTTGTAAAAGAAACATTGAAGCGAGCTGGAAATTATGAAGGAAATATTGATGATTTAATTATAGGCTGTGCGATGCCAGAAGCTGAGCAAGGACTTAATGTAGCGAGAAATATCGGTGGATTAGCTGGGTTGCCTCATAACGTTCCAGCCATCACGGTTAATCGTTACTGTTCTTCAGGATTACAATCCATTGCATATGCTGCAGAAAAAATTATGCTTGGACATTCCAATACAGCGATTGCAGGTGGCGTAGAAAGTATGAGTTTGGTTCCCATGATGGGTCACGTGGTTCGTCCGAACTCCACACTAGCAGAGTCGGCTCCACAATATTATATGAGCATGGGTCATACTGCAGAGCAAGTGGCGAATGAATACGGTGTGTCTCGTGAAGACCAAGATGCTTTCGCGGTACGCAGTCATGAAAAAGCAGCAAGAGCGATACAAGAAGGAAAGTTTAAAGATGAAATCGTACCAGTAGAAGTAACAGCTCGCTCTGTTAACAGCAAGAATAGATTAGTAGAAAAGCAGTTTACATTCGATACGGATGAAGGGGTACGCCCTGGCACAACTATCGATGTCTTAGGTAAGCTTCGACCTGCATTTGCTGCAAGAGGTTCTGTCACTGCCGGAAACTCTTCCCAAACAAGTGACGGAGCGGCAGCTGTTATGGTCATGGATCGTGAAAAAGCAGATTCCTTAGGACTGCAATCTCTAGTCAAGTTTCGCTCTTTTGCGGTTGCGGGTGTACGCCCTGAAGTCATGGGAATCGGTCCTGTCGAAGCCATTCCTAGAGCATTAAAAATGGCAGGCCTAGAGCTCAATGACATTGGACTATTTGAGTTGAATGAAGCATTTGCTTCTCAATCTCTTCAAGTCATCCGTCATCTTGGACTTGATGAAGAAAGAGTCAATGTCAATGGCGGTGCCATTGCATTAGGTCATCCACTTGGTTGTACGGGCGCAAAATTAACTCTGTCCTTAATCCATGAAATGAAGCGTCGTAATGAGCAATTCGGTATCGTCACGATGTGTATTGGTGGCGGTATGGGAGCTGCTGGGGTATTTGAATTAATTTCATAATCGGTTTGGGGGCTTTGCCCTCGCCATTTACTAAATCGAATTAGGGGGAAATGAATCATGTCAAACGAAACACAAAAGTTAGTTAAAGGCGGAAGCTTCCTTATTGAAGATGTAACGTATGATCAAGTATTTACACCTGAAGATTACACTGATGAACATAAAATGATTGCCAAAACAACAGAAGATTATGTTGTGAAAGAAGTACTACCTGTAGTAGAAAACTTAGAAAACCATGAATTTGAGCATTCTGTAAGGCTGTTAAAAGAGGCTGGAGAGCTTGGTCTTTTAGGGGCTGACGTACCGGAAGAATTCGGAGGAATTGGTCTTGATAAAGTAAGCTCTGCTCTTATTGCAGAAAAAATGTCACGTGCTGGTGGATTCTCTATCACGCATGGTGCCCACGTAGGAATTGGTTCTTTACCTATAGTATTATTTGGAAATGACAATCAAAAAAATAACTATTTACCTGCGCTTGCTACAGGTGAAAAATTAGCTGCTTATGCCTTAACTGAGCCAGGATCCGGTTCTGATGCGTTAGGTGCCAAAACAACGGCTAAATTAAATGCTGAGGGCACTCACTATGTATTAAATGGTGAAAAGCAATGGATTACAAATGCTGGCTTTGCAGACGTATTCGTTGTATACGCTAAAATTGATGGAGAGCAATTCTCTGCATTTATCGTAGAACGTGAATTCCCTGGCGTATCAGTTGGACCAGAAGAAAAGAAAATGGGGATCAAAAGCTCTTCAACTCGTACATTAATTTTAGAAGATGCTGAAGTCCCAGTAGAAAACCTTTTAGGTGATGCAGGAAAAGGTCACGTTATTGCCTTTAACATTCTAAATATCGGTCGTTACAAATTAGGAGTAGGTGCGGTTGGAGCGACAAAACGTGCACTAGAAGTTACGGCTGAATACACGAATCAACGTCAGCAATTCAAAACTCCAATCTCAAGCTTTAACTTAACAAAAGAGAAGCTTTCCACAATGGCTGCTAAGCTATATGCTTCAGAGAGCTCTGTTTACCGTACAGTAGGCTTATTTGAAGAAAGAATGAGTCGCTTAACTGATGAAGAAGTTCGAGATGGAAAAGAAGTAGCAAAATCAATCGCAGAATATGCCATTGAGTGCTCGTTAAATAAATTCTTTGCCACTGAAGTTTTAGACTATGTTGTGGATGAAGGTGTTCAATTACACGGTGGTTATGGATTCATGCAGGAATACGAAATTGAACGAATGTACCGTGATTCTAGAATTAACCGTATCTTTGAGGGGACAAATGAAATTAACCGATTACTGGTTCCTGGTACTTTCTTACGTAAAGCGATGAAAGGTGAACTACCACTTCTTCAAAAAGCTCAAACGTTACAGGAAGAGCTTATGATGATGATGCCTGAGGAAATTGGTGATGAGCCACTAGCGCAAGAGAAAGTATTAGTACGTAATGCGAAGAAGATTGGCCTTCTAGCAGCTGGATTAGCCGCTCAGAAGTTCGGTAAAAAGCTAGAGCAAGAGCAAGAAATTCTTGTGAATATTGCTGATATCGTATCCAATGCATATGCTATGGAATCAGCCGTTCTTCGTACTGAAAAAGCCATCGCGAAAGATGGGATGGATAAAGCTCGTCAAAAGGTTCTATACACGCAAATTTTCTGTCAAGAAGCATTTGGTGAAATTGAAAGCGATGCGAAGGAAACGTTAATCGCTGCTGAAGATGGAGACACTTTACGTCTAATGCTATCCGCACTGCGTAAACTCACTCGCTTCAACCCAGTAAATGTTATTGCATTAAAACGTGAGGCTTCTGAAAAAATCGTAGAAGCTGAAAAGTATGTACTTTAAATAACGCACGTCTATTCCTTAGCCATCCACTTTTGTGGGTGGCTATCTATGTTTTACAACCAATTAAAATTGTCTGTTGTTCACAAATTTGAGTATAATGAGAGTAGTTTAACAAATATATACTGATGATAAATTTAGTGGTCCTCTCATCTTTTTTAAATAGGATGAAAGTTCTTAGGGTTTTTCTTATCGTAAATAGAAAGGAAGGTATACGATGGGGCAACAAGCAATTGAGACGTTTCGTTCATGTATACCGCTTTTTCAAGCCTTGAGCGATCCGTATAGGCAAGATATTATATTACTATTAGCAGAAAAGCAGCCACTTTCCGTTAATGAAATTACCGAAAACCTTACCTTATCTAGGCCAGCAATCTCTCATCATTTAAAAATCTTGAGAGATCAACAATTAGTTAGTATAGATCAAAAAGGAACTCAACGGTACTATTCACTTCAGCTTGAGGATGCGTTAGACTTAATTAAAGATCTCGTTAAAACTGTTGAAGAAACTTGTTAGGAGTGTATGTAAAATGCCAGTGACAATGTATCAATACCCAAAATGCGGCACATGCCGAAAGGCTTCCAAATGGTTAGATGAGAGAGGGGTAGAAGTCAACTCCATACATATCGTAGAAAATCCACCATCTAAAGCTGAACTAAACAAAAATTTATCAAAATAGTGGAATGGAATTGAAAAAGTTTTTTAATACATCTGGTCAAAAATACAGAGAATTAGGATTAAAGGATCGACTGTCAGAAATGTCTGAAGACGAACAATTATCCTTATTATCATCAGATGGTATGCTTATTAAGCGACCGATTGTCACAGACGGACAAAAAGTGACAATCGGATTTAAAGAGGAACTATTCGAAAATAGTTGGAAAAACTAGAAGGGTTTTCTTGATTTTCGTTGAATTATTATGGGATGATATCTATGAATATTGCTATGGAGGGATTATGATGAGTACACCGAAAGACTTACGTTATTCTAAAGAACATGAATGGGTAAAAACAGAAGATGGCAAATTTCGTGTAGGAATTACACATTTTGCACAATCTGAGCTTGGAGATATTGTTTTCGTAGAGCTACCTGAGGTTGGAGATGAATTAAAAGCGGACGAGCCGTTTGGAAGCGTTGAATCGGTTAAAACCGTTTCAGAATTATATGCACCGATTTCTGGTAAGGTCGTAGAAGTAAACGAAGACCTTAATGATAATCCTGAATTTGTTAACGAGTCTCCATATGAAAAAGCATGGATGGTCGTAGTTGAACCTACGAACGAAAGTGATCTGGACGAGTTAATGACTCCAGAGCAATATGAAACAATGATTAACGAAGCATAATGAACATAAAACACCTCACATGATGGAGGTGTTTTTTTGTTTCCAATAATTCCTTTTCATGACTCTGACTTTTTGGGAACAATAGAAGTAAGTGAGACGATAAAAAGAGGTGTAACTATGTTAAAACATCAAAAGTTAGATATTACTGAACGTATTGTAGGACGATTAAAAGATACTGGTGTTGACCTTTATCTAGACAATCAGCTAATTGGTCATGTTGAGCTTCCCAATGGATTTCAGGTTGAGCTGCAACCAAACTATGAGCAAGAAGCCACAAGAGTCTTCCAGCATTTTATGGCACCTGATGATGCAGAGCCAAGGTATACAGATTGCGACGAAGGCGGTTGGTGCTAAAGAAAAGCTGTTCCAAATCGGAACAGCTTTTCTTGTCATGATCGAAGGTTTATGCTTTGCAAAAAAGGTTAGAAAAACGAGAAAATATGAACAACACTAGCATGTTTAAGAATGCTTGGCATAGATTGAATAAAAAAAAGTTACAAGGTGATATGGATGGAAGCATATATGGAGAAAGTTATTATTGTGGAAGGCACAACGGATAAACGAAAAGTGCAACAAATTATAAAAGAACCTATCCAAATACTATGTACGAATGGGACCATCAGTCTGTCTAAGCTTGATGAGTTAATTGAGGAGCTTTACGGAAAAGATGTTTATATTATGGTAGATGCTGACCCTGCTGGAGAAAAATTAAGGAAGCTGTTCATTCAAGAATTTCCAGAAGCAGAGCACTTATATATAGATAAATCATACAAACAGGTTGCATCTTCTCCCGTACAGCATTTAGCGTCCATTTTATTAGGAGCCAACATTGATGTTCATGCAGAATTTATTTAGAAGGTGAACAAATTGAGTGCATTAATTGAAGTAGATAAAAAAACATTAGTGGAAAATATACAATCGAATGATTTAAATATTATTTATTTTTATACAACGATGTGTGGCACATGTCAGATGGCTTCCAAAATGCTTGAAGTGGTCGCCAAAACGTTACCTCATCTTCAAATTCAAAAGGGTAACCTTAATTATATGGAGGATTTAGCTGAACACTTTCAGGTACAAAGTGTCCCTTGTCTTATCATTGAACAAGAAGGGAAACTTGTAGATAAAGTTTATGCATTTAACAGTGTTCCGTTTTTATTTGACAAATTAAAACAAGTATAAGAGAACTTCGTCGAACGCTTTCTAAAGGAATCAGACCGTTTATCTCTAATACGTTAGTAACAAAGAGGATGAGGTGAACGCGTATGCTAAAAACGTTCGGAGAAAGTTTTATCGAAAGTGTTAAACAGAAAGAGTTTCTTGTTGAATTGCTACCTATTCAGCCTTTAATTGTGAGAATGGAAGGGAAAGAGGTTGTAACGTTATACATTAGCAAAGATGAGCAAAAATTAATAGCTGAAGCAAATCAAGCAGATGTTCAAATTACGGGGGAAGCACTGGATCTAGAAGAGATCTTTTATGCTACATTGCCATTACGCAAGTGGATGAAACACTCTTCTGTGAAATGCGAAGGGGCTTTTCGTCATCTATTATTACTAGAGTCCCTTTTCGTTCTATGTAAAAATAAAAAAAATAACAACAGAAAAAAGGTTGACATCTTAATTTAGACCATGTAAAATCCAATTCAGTGATATTTACTGCTTAATCGTGTTATCGATTTAATTGAATAAAGTATTGTTCTCTTATTACGAGAGGTGGAGGGAAGTGCCCTGCGAAGCCCGGCAACCGTCAATCTAAGATTGAAATGGTGCCAATTCACTCAAAGCTATATGCTTTGAAAGATGAGAGAAAGGTAGATTACTATTTTATGCCTTTCTGCTCTTCTGCAGAAAGGCATTTTTGTATTTTTGGGAACAGTAGTGAATAGATAGAATTTTTGAAAGAGGTGGTAACGTGATTACCCTATCCCATGTTAAAAAAATATTTCAATCCAAGTCAGGGCCACTTACAGCCGTTAATGATGTGAATCTTTCCATTCCAGAAGGTGAAATCTTTGGAGTGATTGGATATAGTGGTGCAGGTAAAAGTACACTAATTCGTATGCTTAACGGATTAGAGGTTCCATCCGATGGAACGGTCGATGTCAATGGACAAATCGTTTCGAAGATTAAAGGAAAACAGTTAAGACAGGCTAGACAAGATATCTCGATGATCTTTCAACATTTCAATCTTTTATGGTCAAGAACGGTTCGTGATAACATTGCATTTCCATTAGAAATTGCAGGTGTTGAAAAGGAAGAACGATACAAGAGAGTGGATGAATTAATTAAGCTTGTCGGATTAGAGGGACGTGAAGAATCGTACCCTTCCCAATTAAGTGGTGGTCAAAAACAGCGTGTTGGTATTGCAAGAGCGTTAGCTAACCAACCAAAAGTATTACTATGTGATGAGGCAACTTCTGCTTTAGATCCAGAAACAACAGACAGTATTTTAGACTTATTAGTAGATATCAACAAAAAATTTGGTCTTACGATTGTACTTATTACACACGAAATGCATGTGATTAAAAAGATTTGCCACCGTGTAGCCGTGATGGAAAGTGGTCAAGTAGTAGAACTTGGTGAAGTGTTAGACGTCTTCAGAAATCCGAAAGAACCCATTACAAAACGATTCGTTCAACAGCTTACAGAGGGAGAAGAAACAGAGGCCTCTATTCATCAAGTACTTGAAAGTTATCCGAATGGTACTATCCTTCGAGTGTCTTTCTTAGAAGATGCAACGGAGCAACCTTATATTTCACGGTTCATTCGAAAATTTGAGATTGATGTGAATATTTTACAAGGAAATATCACCCACACTCAAAAAGGTGCCATAGGAACGTTACTCATTCATATAGAAGGTTCAGAGGAAGAAACAACGAAAAGCATCGCTTACTTACAGGAGCAATCTCTTGGAGTGGAGGTGATTCAGCATGATTGAAGCGATTTTTCCTCATGTTAATTGGGATAAGATGTGGGAAGCCACTTTAGAAACTCTTTACATGACAGGGATGTCTGTTGGTATCACCTTTGTTATCGGTATTTTACTGGGACTCCTATTATTTTTAACTGCTCCAGGTAACCTTTGGCAGAATAAAGTGTTTTATGCGATTACGAGTGCGGTTGTGAACATATTTCGTTCCATACCATTTATTATTCTAATCGTTTTATTAATACCTTTTACCAAATTTCTATTAGATACCATTCGCGGTGCGAATGCGGCATTACCAGCTCTTATTATTGGAGCGGCACCATTTTATGCTCGAATGGTGGAAATCGCACTACGCGAAATTGATAAAGGGGTTATTGAGGCAGCGCGTAGTATGGGAGCAACAACTTGGACGATTATTCGTAAGGTTCTCATCCCAGAATCAATGCCTGCACTCATTTCAGGTATTACTGTAACAGCGATTGCTTTAGTTGGATATACAGCAATGGCTGGGGTTATCGGTGCCGGAGGACTAGGAAATCTTGCATTTTTAGATGGATTCCAACGTGGTCGTGATGATGTAACGTTGATGGCGACGATTGTCATATTGATTATTGTTTTTATCCTCCAAGCAATTGGAGATCTTATAACTAGAAAATTAGACAAACGATAGGAGAGGAAAAGAATGAAAAAATTCGTATCTGGTTTAGCGTTAGCATCAAGTGTATTCGTTTTAGGAGCATGTGGTAATGGAGGAGATTCAGAAGATAATGTATTAGTTGTAGGGGCATCTAATGTACCACACGCTGAAATCTTAGAAGAAGCAAAGCCGTTATTTGAAGAAAAAGGTTTCGAGCTACAAATTGAAACATATCAAGACTACGTTTTACCAAATCAAGATTTAGAAAATGGTGATTTGGACGCAAACTATTTTCAACACGTTCCTTATTTAGAAAGTCAAATTGCTGATCATGGCTATGACTTTGTGAATGCTGGTGGCATTCACGTAGAGCCAATTGGAGTGTACTCTAAAAAGTTTTCATCATTAGAAGAACTTCCAGACGGAGCGGTTATCCTTATGAGTAACTCTGTTGCAGACCATGGACGAATTTTAACAATGCTAGAAGCAAAAGGTCTGATTACTCTTAATGAAGGTGTGGAGAAAACAGCAGCTACAATTGAAGATATCGCAGAAAATCCGAAAAATTTAGTGTTTGATTATGAATATGAAGCAGCACTTCTTCCACAGCTATACGAAAATGAAGAAGGCGACGCTGTACTGATTAACTCTAACTACGCAATTGATGCAGGCTTAAACCCTATGGAAGATTCTATTGCTCTTGAAGATAGTGAGTCTCCATACGTGAACATTATCGCGGTTAACAATGGTGACGAAGAAAGTGAAGCGGTGAAAGCGTTAGTGGAAGTTTTACGCTCTGAAGAAATCCAAGAATTCATTCTTGCAGAGTGGAGCGGGTCTGTAGTCCCTGTAAAAGAATAATATGGAATAAGTAGGCAGTGGCTATTTTGGCCATTGTCTTTTTTTCGAAAACAATTTATACCCTTCATGTTAAAGAATGTCTACATATTAAATTCATTCAACGAACTAAGGAGTTAAAATTGAATAGCTGACTTCTTTTTAACATACTTCTCCCTCACTTTGCTCATACTATCGTTGAAAGATTTTATGCTAAAAGGAGTGGGTGTGTGTGACACAAGAGCCTAGAAACTTAACAGAAGAAGCGCTTCAAGATTATAAGGCAGGGTTAGGGGTATTTTCTGAAAAAATGCCAGAGCTCGCAAAAAAATATAATGACTTTACAGGCGAATGTTTTAAAGAGGGTAAGCTTTCAAAGAAAGAAAAACATCTTATTGCGTTAGGGATTGCGATATTTTCTCAAGATGAATACTGCATTATTTATCACACAAAAGGGTGCGTAGATCAAGGATGTACGGAAGATGAAGTATTAGAAGCTGTTGGGGTGACCGCTGCTTTCGGTGGGGGAGCAGCGATGAGTCAAAGTGTAACCCTTGTCCAAGAAGCTTATCAAGATTTAAAGGAATGAATGAACTGAAGGATTCGGCTGGATTTTGATTGTATTTTACGAACGAATGCTAATAGTGCGATGTAATAGGAGAGTAACAAGGAATATAGAGGATAATCCTGTTTATAACGTTTTGTTCTATTTACATTGGGGTAGTAAAATAAATGAGTATCCAAAAACCGAAAGGAATGGTTCATTATTAGCCAGTTAGATCTAAACTATACGAGTGAGATGGAAAAAGCGATGTTCGGAGCACATGGAGTAGGGTATGAAGTTTACAACCGAAAACATGAAGTAAGGATGCGAATCGAAAAAAAGCGAGAAGAAGAGTATCGTAAATCCAGACGTATGGTTGCGGCGATGGACAGGATAGCACATGGAAATGCTTAGTGAATTATAATAGAAGAAACCGGCTCAAACGCTTGAGTCGGTTTTTTATTTTATTTAAAGTCAAGGAGAGTCACAGAGAAGGGCCATCACATACGTTAGATTAATTAGAGATCGTCGTAAATAATGTGAAGAGGATTTAAGTTTATATTGAATAAAGAAGGATGAAAAATATCTAGAAAGCCAAAATAGGTAAGTGAAGTGGACTAAGCCTTGTTTTTACTATCACGGTAGTGAAAATAAAGATAGAAAAGTTGATAAAGGAATCTGTTTGTTATAAGATTGTAATGAGAATAAATTGAGAATAATTCTTATATAGATTATAATAAGAATAACTTTAGAATAATTCTAAATAACATAATGTTTTGGAGGTAGTATTAATGGCTGGTTCAACGTTAAAGATTCAAGATCTTCATGTAGAGATCGAAGGCAAAGAAATCCTAAAGGGTGTTAATCTTGAAGTAAAAGGTGGAGAAATTCACGCAATCATGGGTCCAAACGGTACAGGTAAATCTACTTTATCTTCTGCTATCATGGGTCATCCTAAATATGAAGTAACAAGTGGTTCAATTGAATTAGACGGTAATGATGTACTCGAAATGGAAGTAGATGAGCGCGCTCGTGCAGGTCTTTTCTTAGCTATGCAATATCCAAGTGAAATTTCAGGGGTAACAAATGCGGACTTCTTGCGTTCTGCAATTAATTCTCGTCGCGAAGAAGGAGAAGAAATCTCTCTCATGAAATTTATCCGTGAAATGGATAACAAAATGGATCTATTAGAAATGGACCCTGACATGGCTCAGCGTTACTTAAACGAAGGTTTCTCCGGTGGGGAAAAGAAGCGTAATGAAATCCTTCAATTAATGATGATTCAACCTAAAATTGCTATCTTAGATGAGATTGATTCTGGTCTTGATATTGATGCACTTAAAGTTGTTTCTAAAGGGATTAACGAAATGCGTGGATCTGATTTTGGTTGCCTAATGATTACTCACTACCAACGTCTACTTAACTATATCACTCCTGATGTTGTTCACGTTATGATGCAAGGTCGTATTGTGAAAACAGGCGGACCTGAGCTTGCACAGCGTTTAGAAGCAGAAGGATACGAGTGGATTAAACAAGAATTAGGTATTGAAGACGAAACTGTTGGCCAAGAAGCGTAATTGTTAGGAGGAGGAATATGACTGTGGAAACGAAACTATCGGTAGATGTAGAGTACGTAAACACATTCTCCACTAACTCTGGAGAAGCAGCTTGGTTAACTACTCTACGTAAGGAAGCGTTTGAGAAAGCACTAGACCTTCCTATGCCTAAACCAGATAAAACAAAAATTGATAACTGGAATTTTACTTCTTTTGAACAACATGCAGTGGAAAGTACAGTATTCTCTTCACTAAATGAACTTCCAGAAGAAGTCAAAGCTCTTGTTAATACAGAAGATACTAAAAACGTATACATTCAACGCAATAACACACCAGCTTATGTTTCTTTATCAGAAGATTTAGCTTCTAAAGGAGTCATTTTCACAGATATTTTAACAGCAGCTAAAAACCACAGCGAACTAGTAGCTCAATACTTCATGAAAGACTGTGTAAAAGTTGATGAGCATAAGCTAACGGCTTTACATGCGGCTTTGATGAACGGTGGGGCATTCTTATATGTTCCTAAAAATGTAATCATTGAAGAGCCAATCCAAGCGATTTATTTACTAGATAATGAAAAAACGACACTATTTAATCACGTTTTAGTGGTTGCAGAGGATAACAGCTCTGTCACGTATGTAGAAAACTATATATCTACTACAGAAGTAGAAAATGGTGTAGCGAACATCATTACTGAAGTTATTGCTGGTAACAATGCGAAGGTTGCCTACGGTGCTGTTGATACGTTAGCAAAGGGATACACTACGTATGTGAACCGTCGTGGAATTGCTGGACGAGATGCAAAAATCGAGTGGGCACTAGGTTTAATGAATGATGGTAACACAGTCTCTGAGAACGTGACGAACTTGATGGGTGACGGTTCGTTTGGAGATACAAAAACGGTTGTAGTTGGTCGTGGAAATCAAAAACAAAATTTCACAACAAAAGTTGTTCACTTTGGTAAAAATTCTGAAGGGTACATTTTAAAGCACGGAGTGATGAAAGATGAAGCAAGCTCGATTTTCAACGGGATTGGAAAAATTGAGCACGGTGCTTCTAAATCGAATGCAGAGCAAGAATCTCGCGTGTTAATGCTTAGTGAAAAAGCTCGTGGAGACGCGAACCCTATTCTTCTAATTGATGAAGATGATGTAACAGCAGGTCACGCTGCATCTGTTGGTCGTGTAGACCCACTTCAGCTGTACTATTTAATGAGCCGAGGAATTTCACAAACTGAAGCAGAGCGTCTAGTCATTCACGGTTTCCTTGCACCAGTTGTAAAAGAGCTTCCAATCGAGGGAGTTAAAAAGCAATTAGTCGAGGTTATTGAAAGGAAAGTACGATAATGAACGTTCAAGAAGTACGCAAAATGTTTCCGATCTTAAATCAAGAGGTGAATGGTTCACCTCTTGTGTATTTGGACAGTGCAGCTACTTCGCAAAAGCCTATCCAAGTGATTGAGGCTTTAGAGCGTTACTACCGAGAGTACAATTCGAACGTACACCGAGGTGTTCATACTTTAGGTACAAGAGCAACAGATGGGTACGAAGGCGCTCGCGAAAAGGTACGAACGTTCATTAATGCAAAACGTACGGAAGAAATTATTTTTACTCGCGGAACGACCACTGCGCTTAATTTGGTAGCACAAAGCTATGGACTGGCGAATGTTCGTGAAGGTGACGAAATTGTTATTACGTACATGGAGCATCATAGTAATATCATACCTTGGCAACAAGTAGCGAAATTAACTCGTGCCACTTTAAAGTATATTCCTCTGCAAGAAGACGGTACGATTGCATTAGAGGATGTACGTTCTACCGTTACGCAGAACACAAAAATTGTTTCGGTTATGCAAGTATCTAATGTACTTGGTACCATGAATCCTATTAAAGAAATCGCTCAAATCGCTCATGAAAAGGGTGCGATCATGGTCGTAGATGGTGCGCAATCTTCTCCTCATATGAAAGTAGATGTGCAAGATTTAGACTGTGATTTTTTTGCTCTTTCTGGTCATAAAATGTGTGGACCAACAGGGATTGGCGCATTATATGGGAGGAAAGAACTCTTAGATCGAATGGAACCAATCGAATTCGGTGGAGAAATGATTGATTTCGTCGGATTACAAGAGTCGACTTGGAAGGAGCTTCCTTGGAAGTTTGAAGGTGGAACTCCTATAATTGCAGGAGCGATTGGTCTCGGAGCTGCGATTGATTTCCTAGAAGAGATTGGACTGGAACATATAGAGAAGCATGAACATAAATTAGCTGCTTATGCGCTAGATAGAATGTCACAAATTGAAGGCATGACCATATACGGACCTAAAAATCCAAGTGAACGTGCAGGTCTAGTTACCTTTAATATCGATGATGTGCATCCTCACGATGTGGCAACGGTACTAGATGCAGATGGAATTGCGGTTCGTGCAGGTCATCACTGTGCGCAACCATTAATGAAGTGGCTAAAGGTTTCTGCAACTGCTCGTGCCAGCTTCTACCTGTATAACACGGAGGAAGATATTGATAAACTGGTAGAAGGACTTGTCAAAACAAAGGAGTACTTTAGCGATGTCTTTTAATAATTTAGATACCCTTTATCGCCAAGTCATTATGGACCACTACAAGAACCCTCGAAACAAAGGATCGTTGGATGATAGCAGCTTGACTATTGATATGAATAATCCAACTTGTGGAGACCGTATTCATCTTACGTTAAAAGTAGAGGACGGCGTAGTGCAAGATGCAAAGTTTGACGGAGAAGGTTGTTCCATTTCCATGGCTTCTGCATCCATGATGACACAAGTGGTAAAAGGGAAAGATATAGATACAGCTTTAAAACTATCTTCCATTTTTTCTGATATGATGCAAGGAAAAGAACTAAGCGAAGAAGTTGATCTTGGAGATATTGAAGCACTTCAAGGAGTAGCCAAATTTCCTGCACGTATTAAATGTGCAACCCTTCCTTGGAAGGCCATGGAAAAAGGCGTGAACGAAGAAAATATTGGCGAATGAGCCTAGGAATGGAGGAGTTATGACATGGCAAAAGAAAATGCCTGAAATAGGAGATTATAAGTATGGCTTTAGCGATCGCGACGTATCGATCTTCCGTTCAGAACGTGGACTAACTCGTGAAATTGTTGAAGAAATCTCTCGTATGAAAGAAGAGCCTCAGTGGATGTTAGACTTCCGTTTAAAATCTCTTGAGCACTTTTACAATATGCCAATGCCACAGTGGGGGGGGGATTTAAACTCACTTAATTTCGATGAGATTACGTACTATGTTAAACCATCTGAAAAATCTGAGCGCTCTTGGGATGAAGTTCCAGAAGAAATCAAGCAAACATTTGATAAGCTTGGTATCCCTGAAGCTGAGCAAAAATATCTTGCAGGGGTATCTGCTCAGTACGAATCTGAAGTAGTCTACCACAACATGCAAGAAGACCTAGAAGAGATGGGTATCGTCTTTAAAGACACAGATTCTGCTCTTAAAGAAAATGAAGAGTTATTCCGTGAGCACTGGGCAAAAGTTATTCCTCCAACGGATAACAAATTCTCAGCTCTTAACTCGGCAGTTTGGTCTGGTGGGTCTTTCATTTACGTACCAAAGGGTATAAAAGTAGAAACACCTCTACAAGCGTATTTCCGTATTAACTCTGAGAATATGGGTCAGTTCGAACGTACGTTAATTATCGTAGATGAAGGGGCGCACGTACACTATGTAGAAGGATGTACAGCACCTGTCTATACGACCAACTCCCTTCACTCAGCGGTTGTTGAAATTATCATTAAAAAAGATGCATACTGCCGTTACACAACGATTCAAAACTGGGCGAATAATGTTTACAACCTAGTAACGAAGCGTGCTGTGTGTGAAGAAAACGCAACAATGGAATGGATTGATGGGAACATCGGTTCTAAACTGACAATGAAATACCCTGCGGTTGTTTTAAAAGGTGAAGGCGCTCGTGGTATGACACTTTCCATTGCACTTGCTGGAAAAGGTCAACACCAAGACGCAGGAGCGAAAATGATTCACTTAGCTCCAAACACATCTTCTACCATCGTATCAAAATCCATCTCTAAACAAGGTGGTAAAGTAACATACCGTGGTATCGTTCACTTTGGACGTAAAGCAGATGGCGCACGTTCTAACATCGAGTGCGATACGCTTATCATGGATAACCAATCGACGTCAGATACAATCCCTTACAATGAGATCTTAAATGATAACATCTCACTTGAGCACGAAGCGAAGGTATCAAAAGTATCTGAAGAACAATTATTCTATCTCATGAGCCGTGGTATCTCTGAAGAAGAAGCAACAGAAATGATCGTAATGGGCTTCATCGAGCCATTTACAAAAGAGCTTCCAATGGAATATGCCGTTGAAATGAACCGTCTGATTAAGTTCGAGATGGAAGGGTCTATTGGATAATAGATAAAATTACGGAACTGCCTGAAAATTTTTTCGGGCAGTTTTTTTGTTGGTTAAGAAGAGAGGAATCAGGTAGTAATATGGTATCGACCGGATGAATAGTGGATATCAAGTCGCCCTCAATAACGGAAGCCCCGCCCACCAAGTGAGAGAAAGCGCCCACTGGAAGAGAATAATAGCTCAGTCCAAGATATGCAAAGGGTAAACCGCCCAAAGTAAGTCCAAGGAAGCCCACCCAAAGAAAAACCCCGCCCACCAAGTGAGAGAAAGCGCCCACTGGAAGAGAATAATAGCTCAGTCCAAGATATGCAAAGGGTAAACCGCCCAAAGTGAGTCCAAGGAAGCCCACCCAAAGAGAAACCCCGCCCACCAAGTGAGAGAAAGAGCCCACCGGAAGAGAATAATATCTCAGTCAATGATTAGTACCGTACACTAAATGGAAAAAACTCCTTACCACCAACTCTTCCCCCATGAGAATAAGGCAGAACTTATGATACAATAAACGTGTAAAGTAGGTGGGAGCATGATTTATATAGGTGTGACCGGCTGGGGAGATCAAGATTCCTTATATGCCTCTCACATAAAACCGAAAGACAAGCTAAAGGAATATGCAACACACTTTCCAATTGTGGAGGTAGATGCTTCATTTTATGCGGTTCAGCCCTTGCGTAACAGTGAGAAATGGGTGAAGGATACGCCAGCAGATTTTCAATTCGTTGTGAAGGCGTATCAAGGGATGACAGGTCATGAGAGGGGAGAAATTCCTTTTAAATCAAAAGAGGAAATGTTTCATGAGTTTAAGCAATCACTTACACCATATTTGACTACAGGCAAACTTGCTATGGTCCTTTTTCAGTTTCCTCCATGGTTCCGCTGCTCTAAGGAAAACGTAGAGTATTTACGGTTTTGTAAAAGCCAAATGGGCAATATTTCATGTGCTTTAGAATTTAGACATCAATCCTGGTTCGAGCAGGAATACTACACTAAAACGTTAGCCTTTATGGAAAAGGAACAATGGATTCACAGTATTTGTGATGAACCACAAGCAGGCTCTGGTTCTGTCCCTATTATCATAAAGGCAACTCATGGAACATCCACATTAGTAAGGTTTCATGGAAGAAACCAGCACGGCTGGAATGCGTCTGGTCAGAAGAACTGGAGAGATGTAAGGTACTTATATCGCTACAATCACCATGAATTAAACGCGTGGAAAGATTTTGTCACTCAGCTTCAACAAGAGAGTGAACATGTGTATCTTTTGTTTAACAATAATTCTGGCGGAGATGCAGCAGATAACGCGAAGATGATGATGGATATTCTAAGGATAGAGTATCACAATTTGGCACCAAGGCAATTAGACTTATTTTAACCGCTAGGAGATGGCAGAATGGAATGGATTGTATTAGTGTTTATTGGACTTTTTGCTGGGGCATTAGGTGCTTTAGCAGGTCTTGGAGGCGGAGTTATTATTGTACCCGCTTTATTGTTTTTTGGAGGAATGTCTTTCTTCACTGGAGAAATGACACCTCAGATTGCTGTTGGAACTTCTCTCGTTATCATGATTTTTACAGGACTTTCTTCAACGCTGTCGTATTTGAAGAGAGGAACAGTGGATTATAAGAGTGGTCTTTTATTTTTTGCTGGTAGCGGGCCTGGTGGAATCGTTGGAGCGTGGATTAATAAAGGACTAGATATGGATAGCTTTACTCTTTATTTTGGATTCTTTATGATTTTTATTTCAATTATTTTAATGGTACGAAATAAATTAAAACCTTTTCCTTTTGCACAAAAAGGGAAAAAGCGTTCATTCCAAGATGCTGATGGTAATACATATGAATATCATATACAACCAGTTATAGCGATAGCAAGTGCATTTATTGTTGGACTTACTTCGGGTCTATTTGGGATTGGTGGAGGCTCCCTAATGGTGCCTGCTATGATATTATTGTTCTTATTTCCACCACATGTGGCAGTGGCAACGAGTATGTTTATGATCTTCTTGTCTGCCATTGTTAGTTCTGTTACGCATATTGCGTTCGGAAATGTTGATTGGTTATACGCTTTGGCTTTAATTCCAGGGGCTTGGCTTGGAGCAAAGCTTGGTGCTTACTTAAATAGTAGACTTCAATCGGACTCACTCGTTATGGTTCTTCGCATTATTCTTATTTTAGTTGGAGCACAGTTAATCTACCAAGGGCTCGTTGGATAATTGAACACTGGGGGAAATGTGGATGAAAGAGACCATACATATTTATCACACAAACGACCTACATAGCCATTTTGAACAATGGCCTAAGATTAAAAGATATCTACATGAAAAGAAAAAAGACCACTCGGTTCATAACGAAACAGTTTTCATGTTTGACATAGGCGATCACGCAGACCGGTTTCATCCTTTAACAGAAGGTACAGGAGGAAAAGGGAATATCCAATTGATGAATGAAATTGGATATGACGCGGTTACGATTGGCAATAACGAAGGAATCACGTTTTCTTATGATGAATTATCTTCCATGTATCGTGCTGCTAACTTCCCTGTCGTAGTGTCTAATCTGTTTGAATTGCATGGGGATCGCCCAAAGTGGACGGTGCCTCATATTATTCTTGAATCTAAAACGGGATTTAGATTAGCTGTAATAGGGGTTACGGCCTATTATGAACATTTCTATGAAAAGCTTGGATGGAGAGTTACTCCTCCAATGGAAGAAGTGGAAATTGAACTGCAACGCTTAAAAGGCCAGTATGATGGGCTCGTATTATTATCTCATTTAGGTTTAGCTGATGATGAGTGGATAGGGTCTGAGTATAGTCAAGTCGATCTGATTTTAGGTGGGCATACTCATCATGTATTAAAGCAAGGCAAAGACGTGAATGGTACGTTGCTAGGAGCTGCGGGGAAATATGGATATTTTATAGGTCATATGGAAATCGAAATTAGTGATGATCATAAGATTTTATCTAAAAGGGCTGAACTCATCCATACGCAAGATCTACCAGAGGAAGAGGGAGATCAGGTCTACGTTCATCACTATTTATATGCGGGGCGAGAAAAGCTTAGTCGACAGGTAACGACTTTAACTCATCCACTTAAAAGTAATTGGTTCGATACTTCTCCACTCGGGCAGATATTATGCCAATCTATACATGAATGGACCAATGCAGATTGTACCATGATCAACGCAGGATTACTGATGGGTGACTTGGAAGAGGGGATGGTAACACGCTATGACCTTCATCAACTTCTTCCCCACCCTATTAATCCATGTGTTATTGAACTAAAGGGAAATGAATTGAAGGAAGTATTAAAGCAAAGTCTAAATTCAGATTGGACCTATTATGAATTGAAGGGGCTAGGATTTAGAGGGAAAGTGTTCGGCACAATGTTGTTCCATCATGTTGAGTTTGGCTCATCCATAAACCAAGTGTACGTAAAAGGAAAGGAAATTGAACCAAATAAAACGTACAGATTAGGTACGATTGATATGTTTACGTTTGGTCATTTCTTTCCAGAATTACAACGAGCGAAAAAGCATTATTATATGCCAGAATTTTTACGAGATGTGTTGGAAGAATCATTAAAATAATGACACAAAACCCCTTCCGTTTTCATACAGATAGGATGAAAGGGAGGGGGTTTTCGTGGTTGAACTATACCCTGTTGAAATTGAAGGTCATACGTTTACAGCTGTAACGGTGGCCCTACCCAAGACAAATCTTTTAGTTGTGACAAATGAAAAGGGCTATATCATGTGTGGTGCTTTAGATGTAGGTTTGTTAAATGAGAAGCTTTCAGATCGAGGAATTATATCAGGAAGAGCAGTAGGAGTGAAGACGATTCAACAACTGCTGGATGCACCTCTTGAATCGGTAACTGTTGAAGCAGAAAAATTAGGGATCACGGCTGGAACCATTGGAAGAGAAGCTCTTGTAAAGATGGTTTAGCAGAAAGAGAGGTTGCGAGCGTAACCTCTTTTTTTCTGTCAAAAACCGAATATTATCAAAGACAAAATAATTAACATTCATGAAAAGGTCTTGATATGAAACATACTGGAAACTTATAATAAAAGTATTAGACACCTTTGTCGGAATTTGGTGGGATATAGGAGATTACGGATGAGGCTTATTTCTACTCGGTCAATTAAACAAGGTATGGTATTAGGTAGCACGGTATATAATTCCAAAGGTCGAATTTTAATTAAAGAGGATATCGTGTTAACCAATAAAATGGCACAACGATTAGAAGAAATGGGTATTCGTTATATTTACATAAAAGATGAGCTTTCACAAGGGATTGAAATACAAGAACCGATTCCTAGTGAGCTTCGCATTAGCTCTATTAGAACAATTGAAGAAAGTTTCCTACAATTAGATGCGAATTCCCTATCTTCCAATTCATTAATATTTGAAAATAATTCGAAGCTCTATAAAAATCTAGTTCAATCTATTCTAGGAGAAATCAAAGATAATCATGATATTCAAACGGTTTTAAGCGATGTTGTAACCTATGACACTTACATTTTTCAGCATTCATTTAACGTAACGTTATATTCTTTAGCAATAGGAATGGAATTAGGGTTGTCAACAAAGCAGTTAGAATCTTTAGGTATTGGGGCTATCTTACACGATGTTGGAAAAATGTTAATTCCCGAAGAGGTATTATTTAAGCCTGGAAGGTTAACAGAAGATGAATTCCAAATTAATTAAAAAGCATTCGGAAGACGGCTATAATATATTAAGAAAGCTACATACCATCGATCTTGCGGTCGCCCATTGCGCTTTTCAGCATCATGAGAGGATAGATGGTTCAGGTTATCCACGAGGAATAAGAGAAGAGGAAATTCATCCATTTGCTAAAATTATTGCAGTAGCTGATGTCTTTGATGCGGTTACGTCCAATCGAGTATACCGTAATGCGATGTTACCTCATGAAGCGTTAGAAATATTGTATTCTGGTGCAGGCACTTTATTTGATACTAGGGCTGTAGAAGCGTTTAGAAAGTCTGTGGCGATTTATCCTACGGGTGTGACTGTACAGTTAAATGATAATCGTCGAGGAATTGTATCTGGGCAAAATAAGGGTCTTAATGATCGACCTATCATTCGCATTATTTCAGAAGATAATCATCCCGTTGAACCGTACGAGATTAATTTGTGTAACCAGCTCGATTTAGTGATTACGGATTGTCTTGCAACAATCTCAGAATAAATAAAAGATACGTATTCCTCTCCAAACAAGCATACACATGTACGGGGAGGAATTTTTTATGATGAAGATGAAAAGAAGGCGACTGGGTCCTTTACCATTTCGCTATGTGTTTTTATTAAGCTTTGTTTTTTTTTTATTTTCAACTGCATTTGGCGTTTGGTTAATTAATGAAGGCATCAAGCCTACATTGGTTAGCTATGCAAAAACACAAACAAATAAGATTGCTACACTCGTGATAAGTAAAGCAATTAATAAAAATGTGAACAGTGATATTAACCAGGCTGAATTATTTGAAGTAGTAGAAACATCAGACGGAAGCACGATCAATTTTAATACAGAGCTGATCAATCGAATGGCTGCCCAGACAACCAATCTCGTTCAATTAAATTTAGCTGCAGCTGAAAGAGGAGAAATTAAATCACTGGAGCATTTGTCTGATGTAGAGATTGATACAGAAGAAACGGTCAATGCAGATGGAATTGTATACTCAGTGCCATTAGGTCAAGCGACCAATAACGCATTACTCGGAAACCTTGGCCCAAAAGTTCCTATCCGATTTAATGCGATTGGGGATGTTCAATCCAATGCTGTCGGTATGATCGAACCATTTGGCATTAACAATGCGTTTGTAAAAATATTTATTCATATTGAAGTGAACGTTCAGATTATCATCCCTTTTGCAACGGAAACAACGACCGTGCAGCAGGAGATTCCAGTAGCTATGACCGTAATTAAAGGAAGTGTTCCCCAATTCTATAATGGTGGAGGAGAAAGCGATGCTAGTTTTGAAATACCTCTTCAGTAAAAGATGAAAGGGAATTTAGTAGGAACCTCTTGTGAAAAATATATAAACCTGTTACTATTATGGTACTATATTCATAACTTAATAGTAACCACATCAAAATCCGGTGGGGTAGAGGCGCAGATAAGAAGAGTATACTATGTGAGGATGACAACTGAGAACATAGTAGAAAGGATTATTTGCCGAAGTTTTATTAGATTGTCAAACTAGTAAGACTGGGGTTATCTTGAAAAAGGGTAACACTGTCATTGTAAGGGAATCCTTATAATGGGGAGCTACAGATCGTGATGGAGAATTGTTAATATACCACTTCTAGCGGTATTGATAGCATCTCTATCAATGCGGCTTTTTTGTATTCTTCGATCTTGCTTTCATGTCTCTCCCTGTCTACTACAAGGAGGAAACTATGGAAACCACATTTTTATCACTATTACCACCCCTTATTGCCATTGGAATGGCGATTATCACAAGAAAAGTTTTATTATCTTTAGGTGCTGGAATTGTAGCAGCTGGCCTAATACTATCCCAATTGAATATTGGAGAGTTTTTGCTATCGTTTGGAGTGCATTTGCAGGAATCTTTGTTGATAGTGGAGAGCTAAACACATGGAATGTGTACATTATTCTATTCTTGCTTCTACTTGGTGTATTGACGGCTTTTATCTCTATTTCCGGGGGGAGCCGTGCATTTGGAGATTGGGCGATGAAGCGAGTAAAACTCGTGTTGGTGCTCAAGTTTTAGCTGCAATCTTAGGTGTTATTATTTTTATCGATGATTACTTTAATGCGTTAGCAGTGGGTCAAGTAGCTAGACCCATTACAGATCGTCATAAAGTTTCTCGTGCAAAGCTTGCCTATATTATTGATTCGACGTCTGCACCGATTTGCGTAGTGTCTCCTGTATCTAGCTGGGGGGCATTTATCATTGCAATTATTGCTTCCATTATTGCAGAACAAGGATTATCAAATGTAAGTGCATTCTCTAGCTTCCTAAGCATAATTCCTATGAATTTATATGTATGGGCATCAATCGGTATTGTGTTAGTTGTTGCCTTTCGTAATGTAAATTTAGGACAAATGAAGATTCATGAAGAACGTGCTATTGTGAGTGGTGAGCTTTATGACCAAGAAAAAGAAATACCAGGCGAGCTTTCAAATGAACTACCTGAGAGTAAAAATGGTTCTGTAAAAGATTTAATAGTACCCATTTTGGCGCTAATGGTTGGAACGGTAGGTTCTATTATTTGGACGGGATACCAAGGAGCAGGAGAGTGGGCCATCCTTTCCATTTTAGAGAATACGGATCCTTCTGCTGCACTCCTATACGGTGGAATCATTGGGGTTGCGGTTGGCTTGGTTATGATTATGATTCAAGTAGTGAGAGATCAACTAGGAGCAAAGGTTCTAACTGTCGGTTTACTAGAGGGAATCAAGTCTATGCTTCCTGCTATCTATATCCTAATTTTGGCTTGGATGATTGTGTCATTAATTGGTGATTTAGGGACAGGAGAATTTTTAGCGGACATAGTGAGAGAATCCAATCTTTCGTTAGCTCTGTTACCATTCTTATTATTTCTTGTAGCCGGAGTTATGGCGTTTTCCACTGGAACCTCATGGGGCTCATTTGGAATTTTATTACCGATTGCTGGAGAGATTGTTGTAGCAACGGATGTGAACCTATTCCTTCCAGCATTAGCTGCTGTTTTAGCTGGAGCGGTTTTTGGTGATCATTGTTCACCAATCTCAGATACAACCATCTTATCTTCCACAGGGGCTGGAAGTAATCATATTGATCATGTCCTGACCCAACTTCCGTATGCAGTGATTGGAGCGGTTATGGCATCTGTTGGATATTTAGTCATGGGTCTAACATCAATTACTTGGCTAGGACTACTTACAGTACTAGTACTTGTTGGAGTCTTTGCCATTGTAGCCCCAAGACATGAAACGAATTAATTAGGGATAAAGAGTAGGTGTTTTTAGGATCGTCGTTATCCTGAGAACACCTGCTCTTTTTAGTTAGAGCGCCACCCAAGCCCGAGAAAAAGGGGAGAAGCGGCACGCGGGAGGAGCGCGCCACCCAAGCCAAGAAAAAGGAAGAAGAGGCACGCGTGTAGGCGAGCGCGCCACCCAAGCCCGAGAAAAAGGGGAGAAGCGGCACGCGTGTAGTCAAGCGCGCCACCCAAGCCCGAAAAAAAGGAAGAAGAGACACGCGAGGCCATGAGCGCGCCACCCAAGCCTGAGAAAAAGGGAAGAAGAGACACGCGAGGCCATGAGCGCGCCACCCAAGCACCTAAAAAAAAGAAAATGCAGACAAGCTAGGCCATATGCACGTACTCACCCGATCCAAACCCGAAAAAAGAAGTGGTCTACAAGAGATGTCACCTTCACACCTCGAAGTCAAAAGCTCCTAGCGAAGCCATTTTACGAAAATCCACCCCGATGTTTCACAAAGGGATTTTATCAATGAAAGGCACTCCTAACCTCTAAAATCACCCGATAATTCTATTAAATCAATAATTTTTACTAGTATAGTATCTCTCGCAATCATAAATAAAAAAAGCTCATAAAACACTGATCTTACAGTCGATCTAGCGAGGTAAACAATAGTTTTCAAAACTATTAAAATTTTCCGAAATAATACTTTGACTTTTGTCCTATTCATAGGTATACTAACTTACAGATTATATTTAATAATCAGAATATTAAAACTGTTGTTTCGTTACTAGAAAGATTAAAAGGAGGAATGAACATGGAAAACAGACCTCAGTGGGGGACACGTGCAGGCTTTATCCTAGCTGCCGTAGGATCAGCAGTTGGCTTAGGGAATATTTGGAGGTTCCCTGGAGTAGCGTACGAAAATGGTGGAGGAGCATTTTTTATACCGTACTTATTTGCCTTATTAACAGCGGGTATTCCGTTACTTATTCTTGAATTCACCATTGGTCACAAGTATCGCGGCTCGGCACCTTTATCTTACGCACGTGCAAGTAAAGGAAGTGAATGGATTGGGTGGTGGCAAGTAGCCATTTCATTCGTTATCTCGACTTACTATGCAGTCATTATTGCTTGGGCAATGGCTTACGCGTATTTCTCTATTTCTCTTAAATGGAATGAGGGAGATGATACAGTTAGCTTCCTAGTAGGAAATTATTTGCAAACTGGAGAGGCTGGTGCAGTAGGTAGCATAGTACCAGGCGTATTTATTCCCCTATTAATTGTGTGGGCTGTTACACTAGGTGTGTTATTTGCAGGGGTTAAAAAAGGGATTGAACTTGCAAATAAAATCATGATTCCTTTATTAGTGGTCTTATTCTTAATTATAGTTGTAAGAGCCGTTACTCTTGACGGAGCGATGGATGGACTGAATGCTTTCTTCTCTCCTAATTGGGATTTGATTGCGGATCCATCCGTATGGGTTGCTGCGTACGGTCAGATTTTCTTCTCGTTATCTATTGCCTTTGCCATTATGATTACGTATGCAAGCTATCTACCTAAAAAATCAGATATCACAAACAATGCCTTTATTACGGGATTTGCAAACTCTTCGGTTGAATTATTGGCAGGCTTTGGGGTATTTGCTGCTTTAGGATTCTTAGCTGCTCAAAACGGAATTGCCTTTTCAGAGCTTGGAGAAACTTACAGCTTCACAGGGGTTATCTTAGCGTTTGCGGTCTTCCCTGAGATTATTAACCAATTCCCAATTTTAAATGAAGTGTTCGGCGTACTGTTCTTCGCATGTTTAGTGCTTGCTGGATTATCTTCATTAATATCTATTGTGGAAACATTTGTTGCTGGAATTCAAGATAAGTTTAATGTATCAAGAAGTAAGGCTGTACTATTCGGAGGAGGATTATCCGCTATTATCTCTGTATTATTTGCTACTCAAGGTGGATTAAACTTCTTGGATGTTGCAGACGAATGGATTAACCAATTTGGTATTGCTCTTGTTGGATTAGTGGAGGTTATATTCTTTGCTTGGATTGCCAAACAACTTACACCTCTTCAACAATATGCAAATGAAGTCTCAGACATTAAGCTTGGACTATGGTGGAAGGTTTCTTTAGGACTATTAACACCGGTTGTTTTAGGTTATATGATGTACGGAAAAATTAAACAACGTATCGTTGAAGGCTACGGCGGATATGAAGTCGATTTCTTATTCAATTTCGGTTGGTCAGTAGCATTAGGCGCTATATTATTTGGGGTCCTTTTCGCAAATTTAAAATGGCGTAATCAAGTCGACGCTATGGTTGTGAAAAAGAAGGAGGTATCCTAATGGAAGCTAGTGCAATTGTCATGATGATTGTTGGAGTGGTTGTGATTTGGGGAGGTTTAGGAGCTAGCATATTTCATGCGGTTCGTAAATCAAAATAAATAAGAAACAGAGGCAGAATTCGGGTGCTGCCTCTTGTTTTTTTATTTTTTGTTTCTTTCTTGTCTTTCCCAGGCTCGTAAATGCGGATAAGGATCAAACGACCATTCTGTTGCGCCATTATCCTTATACATTCCATAGTGCAAGTGAGGTGGGAATTTCCCAGAAGTACCAGGTGGCCCGTAACCCGTACTACCAACACCACCTATAAGTTCACCAGGCTTGACTACTTGCCCCACTGCCAATCCTTCAGAAAAACCACTTAAGTGAGCGTAATAATGATACGTGTTATTAATATCTCTTATTCCTACACGCCAACCACCGTATCGATTCCAGCCCTTCATTTCTACTATCCCATAACAGGTTGAACGGACCGGAACTCCGTAGTTAGCGAAAATGTCTGTACCTTCATGGATTCTTCGACCACCCCAACCTCTTGCATCTCCCCAAGTGTTTTTGTAACTATAATTAAAGCGAAGCGGAAGAGGAAATGCTTTCTCATCAAGATTAATATGACCATACGTTTTATAAATTTTTGCCTTACCTAAGACGATTCCAACCGTTTTATCCCGGTGATAATGCTCCCACATGGCTATTCTAAAGTTGTCTTCATCTATACCATAGGATAAAATGTGATGGGCCATTGCCATTAACACATCTTCATCATTCCTTCTATCAGCTAGGCCATCTCCGTCCCCATCTTTTCCTATACCATTAAAAAACTGAATGGTTTTTTCATTCGTATCATCAGTGCTAGGATTTAACTGTCCAGCCCATTCTTCTTGTGTGTAATAGATTGAAATAATGGAGGTAGGGTTTTCCACTTCCTTACGAGAAAATCGGAAAGCCCGGTCATACTGATCAATGGCTGCGAAATAATACCAAGGTACTTGAGTAGCAGCCTCCATCTTCTGAAATAATTCCATTCTTTTTTGGTTTCGTTGTTGATCGCTCATTTCTTCTGCTGCAGTAATGTTAAATGGTTTCAATGTAAGCAGTAAAAATAAAACGGTCAGTACTTTGAACTGTTTCAAGGTGTAACCTCCTTTACACGTTGCCCTCTTCAACTTTATTGTGCATCAGCGAGAGTATTTCATTAATCACAATAAATGGAAGGGAGTATAGAATGCTTGTAAGCTCTAATTTAGTATGATAAAGTTTTTAAATGTAAACCCTTTATTAAGTGTACATAAGAGATGCAACCTCTTTGCTTCTAGGTCACTGACTTTTACGAAATGGAGATGAGAAGATGAGCAAAAGAGACGAACATTTACGTAAGCCAGAATGGTTAAAAATAAAGCTAAACACAAATGAAAACTATACCGGTTTAAAAAAACTAATGAGAGAAAATAATCTTCATACGGTTTGTGAAGAAGCGAAATGCCCTAATATTCATGAATGTTGGGGAACTAGAAGAACTGCTACATTCATGATCTTAGGGGACGTCTGTACACGCGCTTGCCGTTTTTGTGCAGTTAAAACGGGTTTACCTAATGAACTTGATTTAGCCGAGCCAGAACGTGTAGCAGATTCTGTTCAGCTTATGAACTTAAAGCACGTAGTTGTAACAGCTGTTGCTCGTGATGATTTAAAAGACGGTGGAGCGTATGTTTTTGCTGAAACGGTACGAGCTATCCGTCGTAAAAATCCATTTACAACGATCGAAGTGCTTCCTTCTGATATGGGAGGAGTGTATGACAACGTAAAAATGTTGATGGATGCAAAGCCTGATATTTTAAACCATAATATTGAAACCGTTGAACGTTTAACTCCAAGGGTGCGAGCACGTGCTAAATATCAACGCTCTCTAGAATTTTTAAGCAGAGCGAAGGAGTTGTACCCTGAGATTCCAACCAAATCAAGTATTATGGTGGGTCTAGGTGAAACGAAGGAAGAGATTATTCAAACGATGGATGATCTTCGTGCACATAACGTAGATATTATGGCAATTGGCCAATATTTACAGCCTTCTAAAAAACACTTGAAAGTACAAAAATACTACTCTCCGGACGAATTTGGTGAACTGCGTGAAATCGCGATGACGAAAGGATTTAGTCATTGTGAAGCAGGACCTCTAGTCCGTTCTTCTTACCATGCGGATGAGCAAGTAAATGCTGCTGCGAAGAAAAGACAGGAGCTTGGTGAACTTGAAGCACAAGGTAACATCAGCTAATGAAAATAGAGGACCCAATTTAGAGGGTCCTCTATTTTAATCCGCCATTTCTTTCGTAAAATCATGTCTCTCAGGATGCTGATCATTTTTCATATGGTCTAAGCTATGGACATCATCTTCACTCATTCCATTTTTCTCATTCATCATTTCACCATTTGGATTCTCTGTGTAGTCCACGTTTTCTCCTTGAGGAGAACTCGTCATCATCATATAGACCACATCGTCAATCTCTTCGTTTACTCCACTCATCGTCGAATTCATTTGTGATATGTTTTCAATGTTTCTTCTCAGCATATCATCATCCGTCACATACACATGGAACCATCTTGGTACAATCGATAATGCAGTTTTCTTCACTTGGTCAGCGACTTCAAATCGTTCTTTCTCGCCTGTTGCATCTGTCTTGTAGGATATTAATACTTCTTCATCTGTAACAAGGGTAGATATATCTTGTACTCTTGGAAGAGTAATGGCCATTTTACCTATTGAATCGGCAATTTCTTCTCGGTCTAAGCTATACATGGTGTCATAGTCTACCGTGTCGCCTTCAATAGGGCTTTTTTGATGCCTAACAAATCCAAAATTGGCTCCATTCTTTTTTACATCGTCAGAGCTATTACTGTTTAAAAGGTCGTTGCGGTTACTTATGTTGACTGTATCTCCCTCTTCAGGTAAGAAGTCATCGTCATTATCAAAAGCAAATGGCTCAGCACATCCTGCTAGACCTATTAAAAGGAGCAAGACTAATCCAAAAGACTTCCACATGTGAAACACCTCCTCACTTATAGAATGACCAGTAGGAGAATAATTCTGTTTAGTAATTCTTGGTGAATTCGGTATAATGGAAATAAGCATAGTAAAGAGGGTGAAACGTCATGATCGAAATCGGACGATTGAAATATGAAATCGTAAAAGAGTTCAGAGATGGATTTAATGAGGATGCTCTTAAAGAGCGTTATAGTGATATATTAGGAAAGTACGATTACATAGTAGGTGATTGGGGTTATGGGCAGCTTCGGTTAAAGGGCTTCTATGAGGATCAAAATCAAAAGTCGACATTTGATACAAAAATTAGTACGGTGAATGATTATCTTCTTGAGTATTGCAACTTTGGTTGTGCATATTTTGTGATAAAAAAAGTAGAAGGCGTAGCTAAAAGGTAGGTAAGGAGATTGACGAGCAAGTAAAATTTATCGTTCAATCTCCATGCACCGTAAACTCTATTTTCCGTATGGCTTTTCTTCATTTTGATGAGGATCATCATGTGTTGGATGGGATGGAGAAATATGCCTTTCCAAGTCTTGATGTAAGTTCTTATTTTCATAATTAAAAGCGCTATAGTAACGTTGACCAGGTTTCCATGGAGTCGATTTATTCTCTACTGGTGTATATTTGCCCCTAGGTGATCCGTATGGACCTTCTGGTAACTGTTCAGGTACGATGAAATTTTTCATGGCTTCCACATTAGAGAAGTCGCTGTATTCTTCATTATTGCGGTCATTTTCTGACACGATTATCACCTCTACTACTAGTATGAGGTAGAACATGGAATATAAAACAGGTGAGATTAGGAAGTTTTAATGTGATACAATAGAATGTAGAGCATGAAAGGAGTCGTCATCATGTATTTTGTAGATCGAGAAAAAATAGAAGGCATCCTCGTCTATTTAGATGGACAAATCGAGCAATTAATGAATCTAAGAGAGCTTGAAACACCAATTGAGATAGCAGCTGCTGAACGATTTGCTCATATGATTATCGAATCCATGTTAGATATTGGCAATAGTATGATTGATGGATTTATTATGCGTGATCCTGGAAGTTATGAAGACATCGTTGACATTTTAGAGGATGAACGGGTCATTCCAAGTGAAGATGCTATCATCCTGAAGGGATTAATTCTTTACCGAAAAAAATTAATACAGGATTATACGGATGTGGATACAAAAATGGTGGTTGAATCATTTCAATCAAGTCAAGAAGTGCTAGAATCTTTTTCAACCCATACACGTACATATTTAACAAATGAATTGGGACCTGTATCTGCTTTTAAAAATTAATCGTGGCGCTTTCACTAGTTGAAAGCGTTTTATTTATTGTGCTAGCTAGGCATCATAAGAATATAAAAATAATAGGAAAAGGAAGTTGGTAACATGAAAAAGTACAAGGGCTATTTAATTGATCTAGATGGAACGATGTATAGAGGAAGCGAAGTAATTAAGGAAGCTGGCGAGTTTGTTGGCAGACTAAAGGCAGCTAATATTCCCTATCTTTTCGTCACCAATAATTCTTCAAGAAGACCTGGACAAGTTGCAGATAAATTAAAGAAATTTGGCATAGATGCTACAGAAGAACAAGTATTTACCACTAGTATGGCTACAGCCAATTATATTGCTAGTCAAAAACAGGATGCTTCTGTGTATATAATCGGAGAAGAAGGAATTCAATCCGCTGTAACAGAAGCAGGATTAACGATGGTGAATGATAACCCCGACTACGTGGTAGTTGGCATAGATCGTTCGATTTCCTATGAAAAGCTAGCGCTTGGATGTCTTGGTGTGCGAAACGGGGCAACGTTTATCTCAACCAATGGTGATATTGCGATTCCAACTGAAAGAGGCTTACTACCGGGTAATGGATCGTTAACATCTGTTATAACGGTTTCCACTCAAACCCAGCCAATCTTTATAGGGAAACCAGAACCCATTATTATGGAACAAGCGCTAAATGTGTTAGGAATTCCTAAAGAAGATGTTATCATGGTAGGCGATAATTATGATACAGATATTATGGCAGGAATCCGCTCTGGTATGGACACGCTGCTCGTTCATACTGGTGTAACAACACCAGAAATTCTAAAAGACAAAGACGTACAACCTACTTGCGTTATAGAATCTTTAGAAGAGTGGGATGTATAAGAAAGTGGGAGTCGAAAATCGACTCCCACTTTTTTATAGTGAACCGTAACCAACCTATTCACCCAGAAAGGGTAAGGACACTTTATTCTGTTTCTCTCTGTACTAGTAGGGTGGTGACCAAGGCCCCTAACCTTTATTTATTCTACATGAGCTCTGCGATGAGCAAGCCTAGAAGAGGCTGCAGCTGCAATAGCGCCAACTATATCATCTAAAAATGTGTGACATTCCCCGGAAGATTTATCATTTAATTTCTGAAGAATTCCTGGTTTTTCTTTATCAATGTACCCGAAGTTTGTAAAACCGATAGAACCATATATATTGACGATGGAGAAGGCGAGCACCTCATCTACACCATAAAGCCCTTCATCTGTTTCTACAATAGACTGAAGAGGCTCTTCTAGCATTTTCTTCTCTGCTAAACGATCTAATTCAATCCCTGTTAAAATCGTATTTTGTACTTCTCGCTTTGTTAATACCCTTTCTACATTTTGTGCACATTCATCTAATGTTAGATTAGGGTGATATTTTTTTTGAAGAAACAAGACTAATTCAGCAATATCCGAAATTTCTACTCCTCTTTCATGAAGCCATCTGCGCGCTGTTTCTTCTGATACATTCATATTAGGTGGCTGATTCATATTTGACATACTGCAATCACTTCTCTTTCTATATTTGATTAGTTGTCTTTAACTTATACGGGATAGCCCTAGTCAAATCCTGCCTATCTTTATATTATTCCCTATGATGTCAATATATTAACTAGAACATACAATACATTTCTAATTTTACTTGTGGTTGCATACATTTAACTGATAAGAGAGTAGAGGAGGGAAGGGTTTGGAAGATATAATAAGTAAATATTTTGGAGTAGAAATGGTGTCTTCTATTAAGGATTCCCAATATCCACGCTATCATGGTAAGGATGGGCTATTATATACCATTGTGAATGTGACCAACACGTCACAGGAATATTTGGTTGAATTATATAAAATGACAGATCATCTAAAGACCTCAGGTGATCTTTACGTCTCATCATTTGTTCAGAGCATAGACAATAAGTTTCTCATTACAAAGGATGACCAAGATTATGTGTTGCTTCAAAACAAAAAACGATTACGGCCCAAGGATAAACAAATAGGAAGAAAGCTAGCAAAGTTCCATTTCAGGGGCCGAGCGATTCAAGATAAAGTGGAATTTACATCGCGAATTGGCAAGTGGCATGAATTATGGGAGAAAAGAGTGAATCAGTTAGAAAATGCTTGTGCTTCTATTGTTCATAGCGGTCCAACTGAAGAATTCGATCGACTAGTTGCCGATGCGTTCCCTTATTATCTTGGCCTTGCTGAGAATGCTATACAGTATTTAGTTGACACAGAAATTGAAGGTGAGCCTGAGAGAGAAGATGCTGGAACGGTTTGTCATGCACGTTTTTCCAATCATTCATGGGGGAAGGAATATTGGATTCGGTTTCCATTTGATTGGGTATTCGATCATGCAAGCCGAGACATTGCTGACTGGATGAGAGCCCAATACTTAACTAGAAATCGCACGTACATTCCTGATATTCAGAAATTTGTACAAGATTATCAAACCATTACCCCACTGTCATCATTTACGTGGAGGTTGACGTATGCACGATTACTATTTCCTCTTCATTTCTTTGAAGTGGTGGAAGAGTATTATACGTCTAAAACGGATCACCATCGTCACGAAATTTCAGATAAGTTAGAAAGATATTTGAAATTCTCAGGAGACTTTGAACGATTTTTAGGTAGCTTTTTTGATATAGTTCAAGTGCCTGTCTATTCAAGGAATATCCCAAGAATTGATTGGCTGTCTACTTCTAATAAATAAATATGGTATCCTTCTACTGTAGAAGGAGTGGATACAATTGAAGATAGTCATCACTAGAAAATTACCAGAAAGATTTATAAACGTTCTACCCTCGTCCATCGAGGTAGTCATGTGGGAGTCAGATCATATCCCCATGCCTAGAGAACAACTACTAGCACAAATAAAAGAAGCAGACGCATTATTAACTGTATTATCTGACCGCATTGATAGAGAATTATTAGCTGCTGCTCCTAGATTGAAAATTGTGTCTAACTTAGCAGTTGGATACGATAATATTGATGTAGGGGCAGCAACAGATTTAAGTATCGTCGTCACCAATACTCCTGATGTGTTAACAGAAACGACGGCCGATTTAACGTTTGCTCTACTTTTAGCTACGGCAAGAAGAATGGGAGAAGGGATGGAATTAGTAAAGGAAGACCAATGGAGAAGCTGGTCGCCGTTCTTTTTAGCCGGTGGTGATGTGCACCATAAGACAGTTGGAATTTTCGGGATGGGAGCAATCGGACAAGCTGTAGCAAGTAGAGCGAAGGGCTTTCAGATGGAGGTTATATACCATAATCGGAATCGGCGCTTAGAAGCAGAAAAAGCTTTAGGGGCAACATATGTATCCTTTGAGGAGTTACTTAGAACGTCTGATTTTGTTGTGTGCTTAGCGCCTTTAACAAAAGAGACCGCAGATATTTTTAACTATGAGGCTTTTAAACAAATGAAGCCAACAGCCTATTTTATTAATGCAGGTAGAGGGAAAGTGGTAGTAGAAGAGGATTTAGTAAAAGCTCTATCAGATAAAAGGATAGCCGGAGCAGGACTTGATGTGTTTAGAGAGGAACCAATTAGAAGTCATCACCCTCTTTTACAGCTGAAAAATGTTGTGGCTTTACCTCATGTGGGAAGTGCCTCGATAGACACTCGAACGAAAATGATTCAACTATGCTTGAAGAATATTGAGAGGGTAGTAGAAGGGAACTCTCCTTTGACACCAGTCAAATTATAAAAAAGGAGCCGAATGGCTCCTCAGGCTGTCGAGAAAATCTCGACAGCCTTTAATAATGTATAAATATTTTAACAAATCACCGCGTTAATATGTTAAAATAGAGATATATAATATATTGATTGGCGGGGATTAACTATGCTAAAACCAAGAGAATTTACGCAAAATGAATATGAATTTGTTTCCATTGATGATATGGTTCCTTCGGACCATCTTCTTCGAAAGATAGATAAATACATTGACTTCTCCTTTATTATTGAGAAAGTTAGGCCTTATTATAGTGAAGAAAAAGGTCGTCCTTCAGACCCTCTTATTCTTTTTAAAATGATGTTTATAGGATACTTATACGGCATTCGTTCAGAAAGAAAACTAGAACAAGAAATTCGGATGAATATGGCCTATCGATGGTTCTTAGGATTAAAGTTTCAAGATCCTATACCACATCATTCAACAATCAGTTGGAATCGTCAAAAACGCTTTAAAGATACAAACGTTTTTCAAGAAATCTTTGATGAAATTGTTCTTCTAGCAATGAATCACAATATGGTAGGAGGACGAGTTCTTTTTACAGATTCTACTCATTTAAAGGCGAATGCGAACAAACACAAGTTCACAAGACAAGAAGTAGAAGTAGAAACCCGTGAGTATATCAACGAACTAAACAAAGCTGTAGAGGAAGACAGAGAACTACAAGGAAAAAAGCCTATTAAAGGATAAAGAGGAAGTGATAGAAACTAAAGAAATACGTGTTA